>JAZRPV010000001.1:0-8919 GCA_045649455.1 Bacilli bacterium
TACCTCAAAGAAATATTGAAGAATTTAATAGTATGAGTGAGGAAGAACAACAATTATATAGAGAAGAATTTGAAAGAGTATTAAGAGAGTCTGGAGATATATTTATAAGACTTAGATATATTGAAAATAATCCTAATAATAGAGAATATAGTTTAGAAGATATATTAAATATAATGGATTATTTATTTGATTATGTAAGATTAACTCATGATATGGAACATGATAAGATATCTAATAATATTACTGCTGCATATAATAAAGAAAAATGTATTGAAATGAGAATTAGATATATTGGAAAAGATTTTCCAGTTGATGAGAGAAAAGATGCTTTAAATAGAGAAATTGAAAGAATAGATAAAATATTTTCTTTTGAAAGAATTGCTAATAGTCCTGATTTGATTTTAGCAAGTGTATTTTATTCTAAACTTAGTGTAGAAGAGATAGAAGAATTATTAAATAACACAGATTTATCAGATAGGGATTTATATCCTTTAATTTATAATAATATTTCATTTAGTTTATATGAAAAATTATGTGATAAAGGTATTACTGATATTAGTCATATTTGTAAGATTAGTCTTAATAAGAATATGGAAGATTTATTAGAGTTACCATATGAAGAATTATATTTAATGAAGTGGTTAGATGCTGATACTTTAAATAGATTAAAGAATATTCCTGAAGTTTATAATTTTTGTTTAAATGATCCTGAAGTAGTTAGTAGTTTCTTTGGAGCAATGTATTTTGATGATAAACAATTAGATACATTTATTGAATTTATTTCAATGGATGAAATAAAGAATAATCCTTCATTATTATATGGATTAGATAGAGGTCAATTTAGAGTATATCCTTTAGGAGAACATTCAAGTGATTTTGATACTCTTAAAGTAAATATAAGTAAAAATATTGAATGTTTTAAAGATAATCCTGAATTATATAAGATTGTTCCATTTATGTTAGATTGTGAAAATACTAAAAAGATAATTGAATTATTAAGTACTCAAGGATTTGATATGAATAAGTTAGAAAGATTAGATACTACTGTATTATGTTTACCATTTAGTATGGTTGCAGAAATTACTGAGTTTTTAAATTCTAAAGGTGTACCTGCTGTAGGACAAGATAATGATATGAATATGTTCTTTAACTTTGTTGAAGCTAGAAGAAGATATGATTATAAGAGAGATGGAAAAGAAGGAGTACCTTTACCACTTCAACATAGAAAGAATTATGCAGGTATGATTGACATTACTGGATATCAAAGTAAAAAAGATTAATTAATTTAATCTTTTTTTGTTATAATATATTTGTGATGTTTATGAAAGTTATTAATATTTTAGAAAATGAAAATTATTTAGATGAATATATTCTTTTATGTAGTAAAGAATGGGGTAATTCTTTAGTAGATGTAGAGTCTAAAAAGAAAAAGATTTTATCAGGAGATAAAGTAATTAGTGTACTTGGTCTTGTTGATTCTGAATTAATTGGATTTATATCATTATTTAAGTATGATGGTGATGAAAGAAGAGATTTATGTCCTTGGTATGCGACTATGTATGTTAAAGATAAATATAGAGGTTTAGGTTATTCTAAAATACTTAATAAAAGTATAATAGATGAAGTTAAGAGACTTGGATATTCTAAAGTATATTTAAAAACAGATTTAATTAATTATTATGAGAAGTTTGGATTTAGTTATTTAGAGGATTTAAATAATGGAGAGAAACTTTATTATATGGAGGTTTTATGAAAAGAATAGGTATGGTTGTTGCGATGAGAAAGGAGATTCTTCCACTTATTGAAAATAGTGGATTAGAAGTTTCTAATGAAAGTGTTGGGAAGTATCAAATTTCTTCATTTAAATATTTAGATAAAGAAATAATTATTGTAGAGAGTGGTGTAGGAGAAATTTATGCTGCAGGAGCTACTCAATTATTAATTAGTAAATATGAAGTAGAATGTATTATTAATTTTGGTGTATGTGGACTTTTAAATGATAAATTAAATTTATTAGAAACTGTATTAGTAGATGGGGTAGTTCACTATGATTTTGATTTAAGTAAGATTGATAATCTTCCTGTAGGTCAATATCCAAATATGGATAGAGTTATTTCATGTAAGAATAGTTTAATGGATGTTGTTACGTCTATTAATCCAAGTATTCAAAAAGTTATATGTGCATCTGCAGATAAGTTTGTTGTTGATAGTGATGTTAAAGATAATTTATATAAGGAATATGATGCATCTATTTGTGAGATGGAATCTGCTGGAGTTGCATTAACTTGTTTAAATAATAATATTCCATTTGCTGTTATTAAAGCTGTTAGTGATGGTAAAGGTGGAGTAGATGAATATAGAAAATTAGTTATGTCTGCAAGTAAATCTTATGTTGAATTAATATATAAAGTATTAGAGGTTATTTAATAACCTTTTTTTATTTTTGATTTTATGTTATAATATGCCACGAATGAGGTGGTTCTATGGTACTTAATAATCAACTTATTAATTCTCCTATGGAATTTAGAAGTAAATTAACACTTCCATATAGAGTGAATTTTGGATTAGAACTTGAACTTGATAAAGTTGATTTATCAGAAGTTAGAGAACTTGTTAGTAGAAATATTGGTGGAGACTTTTCTGTTAAAAATGATAAGTCTTTAACAACTGGTATGAATGCAGAAATTAATACTCCAGTACTTCGTAATTCTAAAGCAACTTGGGAATTATTAAAGAAGATGGGTGAGTTATTAAAGAAAATTAATGCTTCTTATGATCGTTGTAGTTTTCAAGTTAACTTTGATGGTTCTTTATTACCTAGTGTTGAAGATAGAGTTAGATTTTTAAAATTATATGCAATGTATGAAGATATTATTTATAGATTTTCTAAGGGGGAAGATTCATCTTACCGTGATTCTTTAGAAGAATATGCATCGCCAATTATTCTTACTTTAAAGGGAGTTTTAAGTATTAATAATGATGCTGTTGTCGATATGTTTTCTAATCAAAAGAGATATGGTATTTGTTTTAAAACTAAGAATTGTGATTTAATAGAATTTAGAACACCTAATATGACTGATAATGTTTGTTTATGGCAAAACTATGTTACATTCTTTTATCATTTATTAATGCTTGCAAGTAGTGGAAAATTTGATAAAAGAGAAGTAGATGAATATATTGAAAGATATTCAAGAATTTATATACTTGAAAATTATGAAAAAGAAAAAGAAGAGAAGGCTCTTCAATTAAGTAAAAAATTATTTTGTAATAGTACAGATAGAATTAATTTTATGCATCAATATTTAGGAAAATAGATGTATAAATTAATTCTTTTTTTCATATATTGTAAATGTAGATGTAAAGTAAAATGGTATTTTTGTAAAATGCAAGTAGAAATTTATAAAAAAAGTGTAAAGTTGTAAAGGTACGGTTTTTTGAGTTTAATTTCTATGTTATAATTTATTTAGGTGATGGGTTATGGAATTTGAATATGATTTTGAAAGATTAAGAATCGACTTATTAAGATTTTTTGGGGAATCTATGATGTATAACCAAATGGCTATGCTTAATATAGTTGATGTTGAAAATGCTGATAATGAAAAGTTATTGCATCTTGCCCAAAGCAATGGTTTTGACTTGGATGAATATAAGTCAAAAGGTAAAAGTTTATAATTAAAAAAGTAGACATTTCTGTCTACTTTTTTTATTTAAATACTTCAAAAAATTTATTTTCATTAAATTCAATAGAATGATTTAGAATTTCTAATCGTTCTTTTAATTTGTCTTTTTTGATTCTATTTAAGATATTTAACTTGTATTTAGGATATTTTACACATAGTCTATACATTTTTACTAATTCTTCTAAGATATCGATCATTGTATCATCTTTTATTTCAGTAGTTGTGTTACTTGTTGGTACTTTACGATATGTAAAGAATGAATTTTCAAAATATGTATATTTTTCTGTCTTACATAATGCTTCTAGTGTAAAGTTAATATCTTCATATCTTTTTTCTTCTGGGAAACGAATTTCTTTTAGAAGAGATGCTTTAAAGCATTTTGTTGGACATCCTAAATTTATTGTATTTTCTATTTTATCTTCTAAAGATGTTTTTGGTTCTTCGTTTAGTGAAACAGTTCCAAATTTATCTTTAGTATAATTTAAGAAAATCATGTCTTCATCTGTTATTAAATTATTTAATTCTTCTAGAACAGTTGAGGTAGTGAAGTAGTCATCACTATCTAGGAATAAGATGTAGTCACCTGTTGCATTATCTAGTCCTACGTTTCTAGCACCACCGGCCATTTTTCTATTTGTATGAAATAATTTAACATCATACTTTTTAATCTTTTCAATACTATTATCACTTGAAGCATCATCGATAACGATTACTTCAAATTTTTTATATGTTTGATTGAAAATACTATTTAGAGTTTCTTCTACATATTCTTCTTTATTGTAATTAGGGATTATTATTGAAAATTTCTTATCCATTGAAAACCTCATCCCACTTTTTAATAATTGCATCATTTTTATATTTGAAGTTTTTAACAGCTTTTTTGTATTTATCTTTGTTATTTATAATATCATCGATTCTTTCACTGTAAGTGTCTGTTAACTCATTACTTAAAATGATACCATTGTTTTGATCCTTAATTTGTTCAAATGCTACTTTGAAGTCTGAAGTAATACAAGGTACTCCAATCATCATAGCTTCTGTTAAAACTAATCCCCATGTTTCATCATCACTTAATAAAACAGAGTAGTCACATTGTTTTACAATGTTGTGTGGATTATCAATAAATCCAAACCATTCAAAGTTTTCTTTGAAATCTTCATATAATTTTTTAATTCTTTTAAATTCATCTTTGTAATAATTTCCACCGATAATGAACCATTTAAAATTAATATTTTTTTCTCTTAAGAATTTTGCTAAATGAATCATTCTTTCAAAACCTTTTTCTTTACATACTCTAGATACTGTAACTAGGTTTAATTCATTAGATAGCTTTAATTGTTTCTTTAATGGTTTATCTGCAGAATTTTTTATTTCGTCTTCATCTATTATGTTATATATTGCTTTTATTTTTTTCTTTAAATTTGGGAATACATCTTTTAGTGTCTTTGCAGTAGTGTTACTTACTGTAATAATACTATCAAGTTTATCAGTTTCTTCTTTTTGTGCTAAAACAGTAGTTTCAACATTTACTAAGTGGTGAATCCAAAGAATTGTTTTTTCAGCGTGTACTTTTTTTACTGCTTCAACTAAGTTGTAATGTGCAGAACAAGTAATAAATGTATCAACGTCGATTGATTCAATTTCATTTAGATTAACAACTTCAGCAAATTTAGTAAATCTGTCTAGTAGATGTTGATCTGAAGTTTCATCACTATAACCTATATAAATTTTGTATCCTTTCAATTTTGTTACCAAGTTTAACATTGCGATCTCTGTACCACCTAAGCTGTATAGAGGTCTGTAAAACATTATTTTTTTCATATTTCTCCTCGTTTTTTTTCCTTTTTTCACTCAATATTTGAAAAATACTGGCAAAAAAAAGAGAGTACGTCCAAAACTATAATTCTTGGTTTTTTTATAATTTCTTATTACTCAAATTGCAGTCCACTAATTAGGTGAACTTGAGATATATTTTAATACTTTTTTTAAAAAAAGCAATATATTTGCGTTATTTTGATAGGGGCGATAATTCCAAAAAATGGTATTTTTTTGATTAAAACGTAGGAAAATCAATGGTTTTGTTGAATTTTTGTATTTTATTAAATTTTGATAAAAATTAGCATTTTTTTGATTTTTTGCATAAAAAAAGACATTTTTTATGCCATGATTTGGGGGTTCATTTAAATTATAACATATATTTTTTTATTTTTTAATGCTTAAATGTAAGTTTTTTTAATGATAGAATATTTATAATGGGTGGTGGTTTTCCAATGAAAAAAGGATTTGATAATAAAAAGTATATTAAGATTCAAAGTAAGAAAATCAAAGAACGTTTTAAATTATTTGATAAGTTATATTTAGAAATAGGTGGTAAATTATTTGATGATTATCATGCTTCACGTGTATTACCTGGATTTGAACCTGATGTAAAGATTAGTATGTTAAAAGAACTTAGAAAAGATATGGAGATTATTTTCTGTATTAATGCTAATGATATTGAACGTAATAAGATGAGAGCAGAGTTTGATATAACTTATGATGTTGAAGTATTAAGACTTATTGATAATTTAAGAGGACTTGGTTTTACTATAAATTCTGTAGTTATTACTTTATATAATAATCAAAGTAGTGTAGATAACTTTAGAAATAAATTAGATAGACATGGTATTAGAACTTATATTCATAGATTTACTAAGGGATATCCAAGTGATGTTGATACTATTGTTAGTGAAGAAGGATATGGTGTTAATGAGTATATTGAAACTACTAAGAAATTAGTTGTTGTTAATGCTCCTGGACCAGGTAGTGGTAAACTAGCAACTTGTTTATCTCAGTTATATCATGAACATAAAAGAGGGATTAATGCTGGTTATGCGAAGTTTGAAACATTCCCTGTATGGAATTTAGATTTAAAGCATCCTGTCAATATAGCATATGAAGCTGCTACTGCAGATTTAAATGATGTTAATATGATTGACTCATTCCATTTATCTGAATATGGTAAAACAGCAGTTAACTATAATAGAGATGTACAATCATTCCCAGTATTAAAAGCAATACTTTCTAAGATTACTGGTAAAGATATATATAAGTCTCCTACAGATATGGGAGTTAATATGATAGGGGAATGTATTGTAAAAGATGATGTAGTGAGAAAAGCTGCTACTAATGAAGTTATTAGAAGATATTATCAAGCTAAAGTTGATTATAAAAAAGGTAAAGGTACATTAGAGGCAGTTACTAGAATTAAACTATTAATGAATGAATTAAATGTTACTGGTGAAGATTTAGATACAGTAGGCGCTTGTTTAAAGAAAAGTAAAAGTGAAAATAAAAATGTACTTGCAATTAAACTTTCTAATAAAAAAATAGTTACTGGTAAAGAAACAGAATTATTAAGTGCTCCTAGTGCAATGGTTATTAATGCTATTAAAGTATTAAGTAAAATACCAGATGATATTAATTTACTTAGTCCAAGTGTACTAGAACCAATTTTAAAACAAAGAAAGAATAATAGTAATCCATTACAATTACAAGAAGTTATTATTGCACTTAGTGTATGTTCAGTTACTAATCCAGTTGTTGAAAAAGCATTAAGTTGTTTAGATAAATTAAGAGATTGTGAAGCGCATGCTAGTTTTATAGTATCTAATGGAGATAAAAAAGTATTAAAGAATTTAGGTATTATATTAACTTGTGAAGATAAATTTCAATCAGATAATTTATATGATGATTAAAATATCACACTATGTGATGTTTTTTTATGGTATGATAATAATAGGTGAAGTATATGGAAAATGAATATTTACAAGAAAAGAAGAAAAAGAGAGAAAAATTATTTGCATATATATTTTTAGCGTGGTTTATTATTAGTCTTATTGGTTTTTTCATAATAGAAAATGAAGATTATATAACAATGAATTTTGGACAATACTTTTTAGTGTTTGGTTTAATGGTAATTTTTAAAGCTAAGAAATATGAAAAACTCACAGCTTTACCTTTGGCTTTGATTGGTTTAAGTTGCATAGTTATACCATATTTTAATATGCATCCTGAATTAGTACCAGCTGATGTGGATTTAGATACGATTTTAGTTTTACTTATATTATGTGGCTTTTTGGCTGCGGGTTTAAGTGCTGTAGTGGTTCCTATATCTAAAAGAAAACATCAAAAAGAAGTATGTACTTGTGAAGTTCAAGCAACTATAGTTGATTGTGCTATTTCAACATCAAAAAAAGGATCTACTGTATATGCTCCAATATATGGTTTTTGGTTTAATGGAAAAGATTGGAAAGTACGTAGTAATTCTTATGGTAATATTGTAGTTCCAGAAATTGGTAAAACTTGTACTTTAAAAATTAATCCTGAAAATCCGGAAGAAATTTTTTATGAAAAATCATATGAATATTTAATAGGAGTATATGTAGGCATACTTGTAATTGTTTTTGTATCCTCAATTATGTATTTACTTTTAACAAAAGGACTTACTGGTTAGTAAGTTCTTTTTTTGACAATTTTTAATGTTTGTGGTATAATATACGCCGATTTAAGGGGTGTTATATAAATGTGGTTTACTAGAAAGGGTTTACTAGAAATATTATGTGATACAAGTGTTTCTTCTTTAGAAAAAGATAAGATACTTGATAAGAAACTTAAAAAGGTAATTAAAGAGATAGAAGATTTAAAAGAAGATGAAATTATTCGTTATTTATTTAAAACTAAATTACCTAGAAAAATTAAAATTATTATTTGTAAACAGGTAGAAGAATTATCTAATAAAGATGATAATACAAGTAAAAAGAAAATTAATGGTATTATAGATTGTTTTTCTAAAAGTGGATTAAGTAGAGAAGAATTACTTGGAGTAGAGTTTTGTCCTACTATTATAAAAAAACAAGTTATTGATGATGTGTTTGGTAGTAACTTATTAGATGCTATTTGTAAGAAAAGTTTATCTAATGGTAGAAAGAAACAAATAATTGATTTAAGACTTAGTTCAAAAGATGCAGTTACTTTACTTGGTAAAGATATATCTTTAGATATTAAGAAATATTTAATTGAACATAAATTAGAGGGGTACAGTATTATACATGATGCAATTGTAAATAGAAGTATTCCAGAAGATTTAGTAGATTATATTATTACTAAGAAAGTTACTATGGATAATATTTTCCAAGTAGTTAGATATTGTTTTGGTAATGATAAAGATAAAGTTTATAAATTAAAAGAAAAAGAATTA
>JAZRPV010000002.1:0-13497 GCA_045649455.1 Bacilli bacterium
GGGTTATTTTTCTTCCCCCAAAACAAAAAATTCCCCATGACACACGAGGGAACGTTGCAAGACCTGTGGAACATCAAGCAACACTCCAGATCATGGAGAACACTAAACATTAATGAGGCGTGACATAATACCTATTAACTAATTAATTATAACACAGTTTGACTAGATTTGTCAAGGGGTTAAGAACATACTATACGTATACCACGTATTTTGATAAAGTTATCAACTGAAGCTCCTGAAGATTCACTAGACAACTGAGCTGATGTTAAAGTACCATTACTGTCAATTATTTGAGAACATTTACTTGATGTTATTGTAACACCAGTACTTGTAACATTGAATATAACTTTAGAGATACGTACATTTACAGCACTTCCAGCTATATTAGAATCACTTATAGTATATTCATTGTTGGCACTTTTACTAAATTTTAATTGTTGTAATCCAGATTTATTTAGTCCTTGATAATCAACTAATATGTATTGAGCATTTGTTAATAACTCATCTATTTGTGTTGATGTTAATGTTGTATTATATGAATATGATCCCTCTTTCCATGCTGTTATAAGTCCACTAACCATTAAGTTATGTTCCATATTGTAAGCACGTGGAATATAAGGCACGTTATTTAATATATTAGTATTTACAATATCTGTAGGGATATTTGATGAGAATACTGAAGTTGTATATCCACTAAATGTAGGTGAAGCTATTTTAAACTCTGTACCATTTTGAGAGTAAATACAATAAGCTTTAGAATCATTAGCATTAATTGTTGTACTTAATAAATATAAAGTATTATAACGAGTAAATAAACAAGCATTATATGAAGAATTAATTATTCCATTTATTGTACAACTTGAAATGTAATAGTTTCCATATTGAATATATAAACCCTCTGTTAATACAGCATTTTCTAATCTAAATTTATGTTTTCCAGAAAGTTCTGTATACTTGTAATTTTTATTATTACAACTACATACAATATTTTCAATATTAGTTGCTCCAACTTCATTTATTGTTTTAAATTCATTTCCAACTGTTCCATCTGGATTATAGTTATCTGTAGTTGAATCAACATTCATTGTTAAAGCTACATCTGTTAAGTGATTAATACTTGCAATATTTCTTGATAGGTTAAGTTTAAAGAATTGATTAATTGATTCTTCGTATTTTTGTACAAGTGATCCAAGTATCATGTATCCATCTGTATCAAAATCAATCCATTGTAACTCTCCTACTAAATACCAACCTCCATATTTTGGTACATTGTAAGTTTTTAGTAGAGTTCCATCAATAGTAAATACACGTAAGAAATTTGATGGTCTAGTACTTATTACAATGATATTATTATCATTTACTATTAAATCTTGATTATATGTATTAGCTATATCATATGAAATATTAATTGTTTGATTAAGTGGAGTACCATCTAATTCATATAAATAAATTGCATTAGTACCCTCTTGTAAAGCATAGATTAAATCATTATGAATAGCAATTGCATTTACATTAATTGATAAGTCAATTGAATCAATTAAGTTAAGTGTAGTTGAATCAATAATTTTTACTATACCATTATTAGAAGAAGTTCCAGAAGATGTAGTTCCTCTAACAGCAACATATATTTTTCCATCAGTATAAGCTAAACTATTACACCAACCAAATACATAATCTTGTTGTCTTAATATTTCACCTGTTGTAACATTCATAACAACTAATTTATTTTTATTTAAATCAGCATTTAAGTTATCCCATAACATATAAGCAACTGTATTTGTATCTATTTTACAACCACCTTGCATTCCATTAGCTATACCACTTTCAGAATAGTTAGATGATAAAGGATTAGTTCCTACAGTTATCTTTCTTCCTAATCTTTGTAAAGAAATAGTATTGCCATCTGGTACTTGTAAGAAATTAACTAAAAGTTGAGCAAGTTCTCCAGATTCAGCCATTCTATCAAGTTTATTGTCTATTTCTTCTTGTACATCTAAATTATCAAAATATTCATTTACATAAACTCTTAATTCTTCATATAATTTTTGTAATTCATTTACAGCTTCAGCATTATTATTAATTGTTGGTATTATTGTATCTCTTAAATAATTAGTAAACCATACTAACATTTCATAATAAGTCATAGTTTCTAAATATGATGTAGGAAGTTCTCCTATTGTCATACATATTCTTTTTAAAGGTGATACATATTTAACATTAATATCAGTTTTATTATTCATAATTTTATCACTCCTTTTAATATAAGCCCATGAATAAAGGCTCTAATTTTTCTATAATTTCTCTATCAATTGCTCGTATATTATCTCTGTATTGTTCAACCATTTTTTGAGCAGTAGCACTAACACCAGAGTTTCCTTTAACTCTTTTAGTATATTCTTCTTCTGAATCACTTGAAGATTCTGTTTCATTTTCTGAAGCACTTGTACTTGAAGCATAGTTTCCAGCTAAAATATCAGATTTAGTTATTCTTCCTTGAGGAGTGTCACTTGCTACTCCTAAACCACTTGAATTAGCACTTCCAGTATTATTAGCTGTACGTTCAAAAGTTTCTGTATAATCAACATTTACTAATGGATCATAAGAAATAGCACTAGAATAGATAAGAGGTAAATATTCTTCCATTAGTTCTTGCATTGTTACTTTAACGTAATGTTTCCATAATCCTATAGTTTCTTGTCCTAATTCTCTCATATAGTAATGATCTACAATTTTACGAGCTAATTTATCTTTACTCCATAAACCATTGTTTTCAACTACTTCAATTTGTTCTGGAGTTAAATAATCACTAATTTCATAATCTTTAAAGAAGCTTTCTACTTCTTCTCTAGTATAAAGTGGTGGATTAAATTTTATTGGAGTAAATAATTCTCTTAATTCCATTGTGTATTTACTCATCTTTAATCACCTCTTTATCTAGTTTTTCTATATTTTCTTTTTTATCAATTTGTCCATTATCTAAATAATCAGATACAATTGATTGTTCTTTCTTTATTATATTTTCTAAATCAGATCTAACACGAACACTTATTTCTTTATCAGTTCCTGTAAATCCAAATTTTTCATTAAATTGTCTACAAGCTTCTAATCTAGGAGCTAACATTGATTGAAGATTAAGATTTACAAGTTCTGTATTTTCATTAGATTCATTTTCTGTTAATCTTTCTTTTTTCTTAACACTAACATTATTAATTCCAAGATATGTTAAAGCTTCATTAAATATTTCCTTTTTATATTCTGTTATTTTATCAACTACATATGGAGCAGAAGTATTTAAAACTTTCATTTCTTCACCGGTTAATTGATTTTTATTTCCGAATATAAAAGGCTGATTTCCATCATATTGAGAATATAAATTTTCTAACATTAATCTTTGTTTTTCATCACCGACAACCATTATTGGATATCTTTGACTAGAAATATTTACATCACATGTTCTTTGAGCTAGATACAATCTATAAGCAAATAATTCCATTGATCCAGCTGTAGGTACACGTTCCCAATTGTTTAAAACTAAAATACACTCTTCATCTTCTTTAGATTCATTAAAATCATTAAGACCAACATATAAATCTCTATCTGTTTGAAAAGAATAACTAAAACAATGTAATTTACTAGGTAAACCATAAATATTAACGTAACCATTTCCAGCACATTTAGTATTTATAAATCCATATTTTTTATCATATAATAGTGAAGCTTGACCATTATAGAATAGACATTCTTCCAAGTATCTTGAATTCATTGTCTTTGGTAAGTTCACCCATTCAAACATAGAAAGAGCTATTCTTCTAAATCTATTTAAATAATCCATATATGTTTCATCATTAAGTAATAACGAATCTTTGAATTTTTGATTAGGAGTTGCTTTTTTTCTTCTCATTTTATCACTCCTTTATAATATATCTATATTTTTTAATTTTACAATATATAATCCAGAATATAACTGTAAAAGAGTTACATTCTCTAATAAAACATTGTATTCCTTTATCAATTATAATATATTTCATAATTTTTATTCTCCTATAAAATTGAATTAGTTCTACTATAATCTAAATAATATGTAGTCGTATGCCAGAAAGTACAACCATTATTAAATAAACTTCGTATAGAAGCTAAATCTTTTTCTGGAATATTTCCCTCTAAATTTACATCTATACATTTTATATAATCCCAATTACTACGTTTATGAATATTAGGAGTTCCTAATCTATTAACTTTATAACCATACATAGTAAACCAATTATCACATATTCTTGCGTATTCTTGTTTTATAGTCATTTTATAATATGTAGGTGACATTTTATCAGAGGCAAAAGCTACATCACCAGAATTTACTTGTCCACCGATTGTAGATGGCATCATTGAATGTCTATATTGTTCTTGAACAGCTCCGAACATTCCACCAAGACCTGTAGCTATACCATCAGCATTTCCTGTTATTGCTCCAACCATAGCTTGAATTGATCCAGCAACAGCTTGAGCTTTTGGAGCTTCTACTCTATGACCTAAAATATTAACACCATTTTGTGTAAGCCAGTTTGTATATTGATCACCTCTCCAGCTTCCTTGAGGATATTTTCCAATTGGCATTCCCCAACTATAACCAATACCAGCTGTAGAATTCTTTTTATAATTATTTGGATATAACCAAACAGAGCCACTTGGTGATGGTACACCAATAATTGAAAAAGATGGAGTTCCAGAAAAATCTTCATATCTATAATCAATATCAGTACCACAATTATTAGTTATACTTAAACCTACAAATGGATAAGTAAACATTTTATTATTTCGTGGAGTATAGCCATCAATATTATTAGGAAGTGAAATTGTTATATTATTATTTATTACAATAGCATTGGCAGATCCTTTTAATGGTTTTAATTCTATTCCAGATTGTTGTCCTAAACTTATTGTACTCCAACCATCAGCATATGGCATATCAATTAAACTAAGAGGTAAAGTAAATAAATTTACAATATCGTTTGTATGTCCTTCTTCAGCCATTCCTTTAATAAATTTATCTATTGATTCAGTAAATCTAAAAACAAAATAATAAAGTCCAGAATAAACACCACCAATAATTCTATTTGATAAAGTAAATGGAGCACCAACAGGCACCCATGAAGTACCTACAACCCACATTATAGTAGTATCAAGGCTTGTATCTACACTTCCAGCACTATTAACAATATATTCTCCAAGTTCTAAATCTTCTGGTACTGTATGTGAGCCAATTGTATCATCAGAAACATGTTCACGTTCTATAAATGAATTTTTATATTCCAATTCAAATTGCCATGTTTGAAATGGATCAGTTTCAATTTTTACTTCTGTCATTCCATCATTCATATATGTTATATCAGTAACAAAAGCATAAAACCATTTATTATCATAGTGTGTATTTTGATACATACAATAATTATATTCAAGTAAATCTTCAAATGTTAAATCTTCATTAGTTTCAGCACGTAAAACGCCATCTTTTCTAACATAAGTGTAATTCCATTCTTCAACTTTAGGTAAATTATAAAAATAACTAAATTGAGAAGCTACACTATCGAATGTAATTTGATTATAATTATCTAATTTTAAAGGAGATTTTAATAATATAACTCTTGAATTAGGAGTTACAACCATAATTAATCATTCCTTTCATTAAAATAGAGATAGGGAATAACCCCTATCCCTAAATATAAAATTATTCACTAGCATTAACTGTAACACTAACAGTAGCAATTGAAGTTCCTCCAACTGAAGCTGTTATTGTACTTGATCCACTAGCAACACCAGTAACTTCTACATGTCTATCATCAATCTTTTCAACTGTAGCTTTTGCAACTGTTCCAGATGTAAATGTAACAGTATCAGTAGCATTGAATGGTACAGTAGTTAAGCTTAATGTTATTTTTTCACCAGCTGTAACTTCTGGAGCAGATTCATTAAATGAAGCACTTGTTATATTAACTGTAGGAATAGCTCCAACTAACATATAAGCGTTTGCAAATAATGAGTAGTTAAATGCTTTAATAACATTAAGGTATTGTTGCCAACTTCTGTTATTAGCATTGTAAAATTCGTCCATAAACATATCCTTTGTACGAATCTTAAACCATCTCTTATCACAGATTAAAGCATAAATTGATGATCCATCAAATTGAGTTTGTCCATCATCATCAATAATATCAAAGCTATCAATGTAATATACTCTTCCCATTAAATCAGCTTTATCCATATTGAATGCAGAAGCTAAAACTTCAACATCAAGTTCACTAGCTAATTTATTAGAAATAAATACAACTACATCTTCTGGTTTAGACCATGAAACAATAGCACGACCATAACCACCAACTTTAGACCATGCGTTATATCTTGTACTAGGTGATTTGAAATTTAAGAAAGTTTCTCTTAATTTCTTTACAAAACCTTTTAATTCAGATTCTGTAGGAGCTGAAGCATTTGCAAAAGTAAATGTTTCCATTTGAACAGCGTTGTTTCTGTAAGCGTTTGAAATTAATTTTTTAGTGTATTTATAATCATCAATATACGCACCATTATATAATGATGTAGAAATACCCATTAAGAAGCTTTCAAAATCTCCCCAGCTAACAAAAGCTTTTTCTAATTCCTTTCTTATAATAGTAACTGGATATTGAACATCAAAGTTAATTTCAGAATATTCAGCTTTTACATCAGATTCGTATTTAGCCAATAATCCAGCAAAATCATCTATATTGTAAACTCTTCCACGAGCTGGATTTACATAAATCTCTTGACCGATTGCTCCAAGAGGTAAATCATCACCAGCTAACTCTTGTAAAGGATTTTCAAAATAATCCATAACAAATTTAGTATAAGCTATTCTGTTTACAAGTGATTGAATAAATTTATTACGCATATCACTAGGTAAAGCAAGTAAACTTTGTCCATAAACTTGTGATGAAGTATAATGATTTACTAGAGGGATTTGTTCTTGATATAGACTATTGTCTTGAATAAGAGTTTCTCTAATCTCATTCAAAGCAGTTTGTAATCCATCAGATATCACAAAATCATTCCTTTCTTCTGGTTTATTTCCAGATTCAAAAGAAGAACGAGAGGTTAGGAGTTCTTCTCTTGAATCCAGAAACAAGTTCTGGATTGAGGTATATGTGTGAATATTATTTTCCTTTCTTTTTTCCACCTTTACATGGCATATTTAACACCTACCTTTTAAATTTTCCGTTTTCAAAGACAGATCTAAAATCAAATTCTACTGTCTTTTCTTCTTTTTCTTCTTTTACATCTTCACGACCTTGAGGCACTTTTAAAAGTAAATTTCCATTAGCTTGAATTAACATTTCTTTGTCTTGTTTTAATCTTGAAATTTCAGAATCTTTTTCTTCTAATACTTTATTATTAGATTCCTCATAAATTAAAATGTTTGCTATATCATCAGCTATTTTTCCAGATTCTTCTTTTCCTAATTTTTCTTGTATTTTATCAGATATTTCAGTTAAATTCATATATCTTATCACCTCTATTATATCATATTTTTAATTATTTTTAAAGTCCTCTTAATTTTCTAGCATAAATAAACCATGGAAATTTTTTCTCTTCAATAACTTCAGATGTTCCTTTATATTCTTGCCAATTATAATTCTCTGGTCGTAATAATACTGTATTATTAACATATAAAGCGTTCCACATATGAATAGCACCATATATTCCAACTCCACCTGTATTCCAATATTGAGCCGATTTAGATGAAACAGAAGCTACTTCCATATGTAAATGTTCTCCATAACTCATACCATAATTTCCTGTTCGATAAAATTCATCACCTTGATTATAATGTGTTCCTTGTACAGGAGCAGTAAACGAGTGAGCTACTAAAACACGCCCATATTGTAAACTACCATCTGGCATATGTACTTTATCATCACTTTCTAAAATACAGTTATGATCATTTCCTGTATATACTAAAGTCCCAGAAAAAGGAGCATAACAAGGCATGGCTGTAATAACAGCACCATTTATACTACGTGGTAAAAAGTCAAGAGCTAATACATCATGCTCATCTGGATCACGTGATTCAGTTAAATATAATGCTTCACATGGAAATAAAGCTACTTCATAACCATCATCAGCTTTTAACTTTTGTCCAGCTATCATTAAATCACCTCTTAAACTTTCTAGTTATAAAATAATCATACTCACATTTTTTATTTCTAAAAATTAATCTTCCACATACAATACATTCAATATATGGAATTAAATCATAAAAATTTACAGAATGTCCACATTTACATTTTACTTTTGTTTCTTCAAGCCATTTAGGATCATAACACCGATTGAAGTTTTTTATCTCCCTCATTAGCTTCTAAATCCTTTTTATACTCTTGACATTCTTTATATGATCCTTTAAATAACCTTTTAAATCCTCTTCCATATTTTGTGTTAGAATAAAGTACTACTAAATGTGTACCCTCTTCATCTGGAAATTGGCTTTTTTCCACTTTTAATTTTTTCATAAACAATATCTCCTATTTAATAATTTTTTCTTCGATATCATCTACTCTTGATTGTAATGTTATTAAATTTCCTTGTATAAGCGTTAGTGTTTTTGATATTTCACTCATAGTTGTATCCATGCGTGACATATATGTATTTATAAAGTAAATAAAAGCAATAAAAGAGGCTACCCCTAAACCATTATTTACAATAGCATTTATTAATTCTTCCATAAAGACAACCCTACTTTCCTATAATACTATTATACCACATTTTAGAATTTTTTAATAGCCCCTATTAGCTTTTTATCTTCTTTTATTGTAAACTCAGTTTCTACTAAATTTACACCACCTTTAACATGCTTAAATGCAAGTTTTCCATCAACCTTTAATCCCTCTTTAAAATTCTCCCATGTTACTTGATCATAACACCTATTAGGTAACCCAGCACATGTAATATTTATTTCTCCATCAATTTCTTCCAAATAAGTTTTCTGTCTTATAAACTTTGCACGTGTAAAATGTGATTCATGTTTCCATGCTCCAAGTTTTACATCATCAATTTCACAAAATTTTTGTAATTCTTCAATTGGTAAAAGTGTATGTATTGAATCAGTATCTGAATAACAATATAAATCTTTTCCATACTTTTCAATTGAATAAGTTTTTATTGCTTGAGATGTTCGTATTGTTTTATCTCTAGCATAAGCTGTAATAAATGCTCCCATCGGTAAATATACACCCTCTTTTTTGTCTTTTTCTCCAAGTTTATATTTAACAATTTCATCTTCTAAATAAGGTATTTTACTTTGAACATCAAGTGAAGTCGCGAATTTGCCATAGAGGGAGTTGAGCATGATTTTTGCAACTTGCCTCATTCCTTTATTTCCTGTTATAGTTGATTCATTTTTAACTTCAATCCATTTATCAATATATGTAGTAAATAAACCTCTCATTCCTTTAAATTTCCAACCACACTCATAATGTAAGTCATATACATCATATTGTTCTAAAAATAATTTTAAATCAATTGAAGTAAGAGTTAAAGCCACAGGCTCAATTCCAGAATCAGTAATATATTCATTATCAATAAATCTGGAATGCTTTATCTGTATTGTAGGAATTTTTCCCTCTTTTATTTTAAAACTACATGTTAATCTTTGAATATATAATGGATATACTTTATCTTCTACATATTCACCAACATAAAAGAATGGTTCTCCAAATGGTAAAATTTCATTATACATTACACTAGGATATAAACTATTTACATCTAATACTTCTCCAGCTCCTGTTGTTTTTCCTTTATATAAAGGATTACAATAAGTAAAACCACCTCTATATGCTCTTCTAATATCTTTATCAATTTCATAATTAAGTGGCTTATATAATGATCTAAATCTATTTAATTTCATTATATTTTTATATTCACCTAAAGCGTTACTTCCAGCTGTCATTCTAGTTAATCCCATATTAAATAAATATGATAAAGCACGTGCTACGATAACAACATCATTCCTAACATAATCTATTTCTTCTTTAGTAAGAATGTGTCCAATTTCACGTGGTAAATTATAATCTATCTCAAGCTTGTTTTCTGGTATTTTAAAAGTTTTCGGCATTGATTCAACTGTTTGATTAATGATTTTTAAAGAATCAATAAAAGTAACTTTCTTTGTCTTTTTTCCAACCTCAAAATATACTTCTATCTGGTAAAATAATCCCATATCAGAAATAAGAGTTGAAAAGGTATTATTCCTCTTTTCTCTTTTTTCTACATATTCATAACCATTACTCATTAAATAATAAAGAATAAATTCTCCATCAAATTTTAAGTTATGAAAATATACATATGGATTATGTTCTTTCTTTATTCGTTCAAAGAATGAATCAATACTATTTCCAATATCTACTTTTTCTGGATCTTCGATATCACATAAAGCCCAAGCCCATACATAACTTTCATCTTCAAGCCATGTTGCTGTTTCAAAATCAGCTGTAAATCTTTTCATTACACATTAATATCTTCAATTCCTAAATGAAATAATAATGTTGAATCAAAAGCTTCTTGATTATCAGAAAATCCACCATAAAATAAACTGTCACTTTCTTTATACCATAAGAATAAATCCATCAACACTGGTGACTGTTTTACATATTCATAAAATTTAGATGGATTTTTTATTTTATCTAATTCATGTTTTAATACATCATAATTCTGAAAATTAGAAATACCCTCTAAAGCCTTGTAAAAATTATCTCTAAATTGAATATCTTTACTCATTTTATAATCCATTTTTCCAAGTTGTTTTATTCTTTCAGCTAATCTATCAAAAGTTGCTCCAGAAGATGTTTCAAGTTTTTCAAAGCTCATCTCAATTGCTCTAATTTCAGAAAGTCTTTCATCACCCATTCCAATTGATGGACGTTCTTCTAAAATAGTACGTTTTTCTTTTGCTAAATTTCTTAAAGCTCTATTTCTTGCTAAACGTAATTGTCTGTATTCATATTTTGAAATTTCAACTCCAGATTCCATCATTACAGTAGATTTCAAATTCTCTGGAGTAGCACTTTGCAAACTAGCAATTACTCTATTAAGTTCTTTACGTGTATGTATATGATCTCTTATTTCTTTATATTCCGGAGCTTCTGGTAAATAATCAGCTTGTGTATCTAAATCACCAAGTATTTTATTAAAACGTGACACAGCTTTACTTAACTTGATATAATCTCCTCTTTTCCATTTAATTTGTGATTCCATATACTACACCTCGATTTCTGTAAAAGATACATGATCCTTTTTAATGATAATTGTATAATCATTAGTCACATCAGTATATCTTTTAATATAAAAACCTCTCTTTTCAATTTTTAAATAATAAGCCATTAGTAAATAAAATCTAATTGAAATTTTTACTCCATATTTAGCTATTATTTTATCCTCTTCAGTTTTAATAAAGGCTTCATACCCCCTCAAAAATCGATCCTTATTAAAAGAAGAGGAAAAGTAAAAACGATTTTTTAATAACTCAACATATTCAACCGATTCTGTTAAATCATAATATATTTTTTCACTCTTCCTCATACTATCACCTCTTAAATAAGTTCAAATCCTAAACCTTTATTTTTGCTTCCTTTAATATCTTTTTCAGTTATTTTAATTTCTAAACCATCTTTAATAACATCATTTCCAAAACGTGCTATAAAACGTAACATCTGAATAGCAAATATTTTACTTGCTGTTACATAAGTTTTTCCTTGATCATCAATTAAAATAGTTATCTTTTTATTTAATGGAGCCTCTAGTTCATCACCATTTTCATCTTTATAATAATCAAAGTTCTTTATTAATACTTCTTTAATTCTTAAACTTTGACCTTTACAATCATTTAATTTAAAATCACAACTTGCGTTGTCTAAATTGTATAAAGTTTTAACATCACTTGAATCAATAGTAGTATAAATACTCATTTTAGTACTTGATTCATGTTTCTCAATATCACCGAAATTAGTTACTACTAAACTATTCTCCATCTTCTACAACCTCAACTTTCTTTGGCTGTAAATATTTTATTCTGTTTACTCTAACTTCTGTCTTATAATGCTTTACTTCATCTTTTTCATAAGTAGATGTATAAAGATTTCCCTCTACAGCTAACATATCACCTTTTTTACAAAATTCTTTCATGTTTTCAGCTGAAGCATTCCAAATACTACAACTTATAAAATCAGCCTCAACTTCACCCTCACTATTTTTGTAATTTCTAGGTACAGCTAAAGTAAAATTAATTACTTTACTTTCTCCTACTTCCTTTAATTCTAAATCATTAGTTAATCTTCCAATTAATACAACATTATTCATAAAATTTATTCCTCACTTTCTTTTTCTAATTCTTCTAATTCAATGTCATGTACTAATTTAATTGAACATACAATTATTCCTATATTCAATATAATAAGTAAAATTATTAATAGTAATAAAATTATGTCACTCTCCTTTCTTTAATATATAATAAAAGGTATAATTATAATTTAATATGTTAGGGAGATTCTCCTTTCTAAATATTTTTATACCTTTTATCACCTTTTAGCATTTAACAAATATATATTTTTGACCTCTACTTTTATACGATAATAATGATTTATAACCTATTCCAAGAAATTCAGCTATCTCATGTAATGTTCCTAAACATATAAAAGTATCATCTTCATAAATTGCCCATATCATAAATACCTCACATATACTTATATGAATTTATTATTTTTAACTTTTTACTATATTTTATCTTATTCATAAACTTTTGTCTATCATATTCGGTTTTAAAATATTTTTTAAAAGATTTTAATGTATTTAAATCAATTAATTCTAAATAGATCATTATACTACCTCAAATATACAACTTGATAGATTGTGAGTGTCAGTTTTTAGATATTTACTCCCATTTGTCCATATATGAATTATCCCACTTTTATTTATATCTAAATGTAAATCACACATGTTATAATTATTTCTCATATAATATTCAAACATAGGAGTAAAATCAACTACATCACTACAACAACTAACTATATAATACTTAAAATCCTTTAAATGTTTATCATATTCAGTATGACCAATCACATACATTAAACGATAACCACTATCATGTAATTTTCTTTGTTGAATTATATAAATACCTTTAAACAAAGGAATTTCATCACTATGCTTTAATTTGATTGCTTTGTCTAATAAATATTGACTATGTTTATTCATTATGTCACTTCCTTTTTCCGAATTCACGTTTTTCTAGCTTTATCTCTACTGGTTGTTCAAATAATAAAAGCATTTCTCTTAATTCTTCAAGTGTTCTTATCTCTTTTTGTATCTCATTTATTGTTAAGTCATATGGTTTAGTAGAATACACTAGTCTATTACTTAATATTCGTACCATATTTTTTAAGTAGTTTATTTCTTCATCTTTTCCCATTATTTATTCTCCTCTAA
>JAZRPV010000003.1:0-9739 GCA_045649455.1 Bacilli bacterium
GGGTTTATTGTATTTAGTAATTTTACTGATATTAGTTTAATTACTTCTATATTACTTGTAATAATTTGTTTATTAAGTAGAGTAGTAGGAGAAGGATTTAATATTTTATATTATAAGAAATTTCATTATATTTGGTATAACAATTATCTATTATATTTTAGTGTACTTGGTATATTACTTGGACTTTGTTTAACTCCATATATTGGTGTTTCTATTAACAATAGTTTTTTAATTAGTAGTGTTTTTGTACTAGGTATTTTAAGTGTTGTTTCATTTGTTTATTTACTTAGTGTTAAAGACTATAAGATTATGTTTAAACAACTTAATACTTTAAAGAATGCACTTAATAATAAAGAAAGTGCAGCTTATACTAGACAAAGTATGGTTGAGATTAAGAATAAACATAAAGATGTTGATCAATCTAAGATAGAAGGTAAAACAGGTTATGATTTATTTAATACCTTATTTTATGAAAGACATAAAGAAATTTTAATTAATAGTGTTAAGAAATACTCTTTAGTTATTGGATTGTTATATATTGGAATTATTTTATATACTTACTCTAATAGTGGAGTAAGCCAAACTATGAGTAATTTTTTACATAATCAATTAGGTATGTTTGTATTTGTAATGTATTTTATAAATAGAGGATCTATAGTTACTCAAGCAATGTTTTATAATTGTGATCATGCTATGTTAACTTATAATTTCTATAGAGAAAGAAATGTAATATTAGGGTTATTTAAGAAGAGATTAATTAGTATTATTAAGATTAATTTAATACCTAGTATTATTATTGGTGTAGGTAATAGTGTATTATTTTATATTAGTGGTGGGACTAGTTTAATTACTTATGTAAGTAGTTTTATGTTTATTGTAATGTTTAGTATATTTTTCTCAGTACATTATTTAGTTTTATATTATTTATTACAACCATTTAATAAAGATATGCAAATGAAAAAGATTTCTTATGGAATTGCATCTTTCTTAACTTATTATTTCTCATATGTTATATTCTTTGATTTAGTTGTAAGTACATTAACATTATCAATTATAAGTATAGTGTTTGTTGTACTTTATATAATAATTGGATTATTCTTAGTAAATAGATTAGCACCTAGAACTTTTAAACTTAATAAGTAATGGTAATTTCTGTAATTTGACAAGTATTTTAGTAAATGTTAAAATTGTTAATAGATTAAGATTCATGAGGTGAATTAAATTGAATAAAATCGTTTGTAGTATTCTACTAATGGTTGGAGTTTTAATGATTTCAATTGCATTAGTATTAGAAAATAATGAGACAATTGGATTAGGAAATGTTTCTATTAATGAATTTGATATAAATAATATGGCGGCAGCTACTAATGAAATAACAAAAGGTCATAAAGAAATGCCATCATATGAATTTAAAAAAGTAGAGATGGAAGTTTTACCTTCATCAATTGAAAGAATTGAAGTATTTGAAGGTATGACGATTGAAGAATTATCAGCAAAACTTGATAAGAGTTTAAAAGGAGAGATTGCTGGTAAAGGTTCTGTTATTGCAACTAATTGTTTATCTATGGGGGTTGATCCTTATGTTGCAACAGCAATTATATTACATGAAACAGGATGTAATGCTAAATGTTCTAAGTTAGTTAAACAATGTAATAATGTTGGTGGACAAAAAGGATATCCTAGATGTGGAAATACTAGTTTTAGAGCTTTTGATTCATTAGATGCTGGTATTATTGGTATGATTAGTAACTTAAGCCGAAATTATTATGGTATGGGGTTAGATACTGTTGAAAAGATTGCTCCTAAGTATTGTGAAGGTAATACTTGGGCAGGAAAGATTAATAATTATATAAAAGTAATAAGAGCTAGATAAGCTCTTTTTTTTGTGGCTTGTTGATATTACTTGCAATTTTTAAGGTTTTGTGGTATAATTAGCCTACTAATTGGGGGTTAGGACTATGAAAAAGATATTAGATTTTCATACAGATGGAAAAGAAGAGTTTGATGAAAATGAAGCTGTATATGAAGAAGAATTGAATCCTGAAGTTGTAGAATTGGTTGAAGAATTAAAGAGTGAAGGAAAAGCTTCTAAGACTACAAGATTTTTTCAAATAGTATCAGGATTAATGGCAGTTATATCAATCTGTTCAATGCTTTATATAAAAAGTTTATATTTACCAGAAGATAGACAATTTGATATGGATAATATGTTTTTAGGTTCTGATGTTTGTGTATCAGATGCGCGTGTTAAAAGTGTAATGAAAGAACTTTGTGAATTAGGGTATGCAGTTGAATATGATAATATGAACTATTTATTATTAAATGCTATTCATTGTAATGATAACTTAACAGATGATGAAAAAGAATTTTGTTGTGGATTTATTGATATGTTTAATGATAATCCATATTTGGACAAAGAAAGAGTTTATCATTCTTTATTAAACTTAGATATTTCTTATAAAAATAGACCATACATTTATGATGATTCTGTTGAAGGGGTTTATATTGATAAGTTTAAAAGTATTGGTATCTTTGTAGATGATCCAGATAAAGCTGTACTTGGACATGAAGTAATTCATTGTATATGTGCTAATGATGGTTGTTTGCCAACGTTTTTCGTTGAGGGAATGACTGAGTTACTTGCCAATGAGTATTTTTCTGATAGTCCATTTATAGAGTTTAAGAATTATCCTTTTGAAATATATGCAGTTAAGATGTTATGTGATACAGCTGGAACTGATGTTGTGTTAAAAGCATATACAACAGGGGATATGAATTTAATATATGAAGCTTTAGCTAGTTACAGTGGTACTTTAGATGATGCTAAGAAAGCTATTGGTATCTTTGAAAAGTTATTTTTATTCTTAGATGGTAAGAGTGAAAATTTAAATTTTAATAATGATGAAATGACTAATGATTTATTCTTTTATCTAAATAATGTTGCAAATGCTAAATATGGTGATAATACTGAAGAATTTAATTTTGATAGAAGTAGTTATTACTATAATCAAATATTATTTTTAAATATTTTTGATTCTAAAAGTAAAGATGCAATTAGTGCTGATTTAGAAGAGTTAGGTGTATTTTGTAAACCTTATTTCTCATCTAAGTTAAAATTAGAATATTCTGAACCAACTATTGGTGTTTTAGATGATGCAACAGTTGTAAATCAAAAAGATAAAGAAAAAGTAAAAGTTAAGTAATTTGACTTTTATTTATGAATATGATATAATGTACTGGTAATTGATGGCACATTATTCTAGTCAGTTACTTTACTAGGAAGACGAAATTAAACAGTCGTTAAAGGGCATATCTGTGAAACCTTTGGTGTCTGCTTCTTACGCCCAGTTTGGGGTGGATGCTGAAGATGAAGATATTGGGCGACCGTAATGGCATACGATAATCGAACCCAATGTCTGTGGAGACTTATTATAAAAATAATCTTTAGATTTGTTATGGTAGGACAAGACCTGTATTGTGATGCAAGTTACATGCAGCGTAGCCTGTCTTGAGTGAAAGTATTGGGATAAATGAACTTTCTTATGTGGTTGGCCGACTATTGTAAGAACTGCGTTTTGAAATTACTTTTGCAAAAAAGAACTAGAAGTAGAGTGCTGGTGGGGAAATCCCCTAGGGTGCATTTATTATAGGATTGCAGTGGGCACTAAGTGGTAATCAAGTCGTATGTATGGAAACGTCATATAGATTCTTTTAAATGGGAACGGCATATTTGGTAACGAATATGTAGGAATCTGGGAAATCCTACTTGACCTAAGGCTCAGAGTTTACTATATTAACGCCATTAAATTATTTTTTATAATAGTATTTAGTATAAATACTATTTTTTTATTAATATTTTGAGAAGGAAGATTTTAAGTTTATGTTTTTTAAGAAAAATGATGAAAAAGAAGAGCTGAAGAATTTACTTGTACAAAACAGAAGAAAAGAGAAAATTAAAAAAGAAAAAGTAAATGTTAAATGGATTTGTCAAATTGCAATAATTTCATTTACTATTTCATTTGGATTATCATTTGTATCTGAAATGGCTATTCCAAACTTATCAGTATTATGGGGTATTTTACTTACTTTAGCATTTGTTTTTGTAGGTATTTTATTCGATATAGTTGGAGTTGCGGTTACTGGTGCAGATGAGAAAGTATTCCATTCGATGAATTCACGACAAGTAAAGGGATCAAAAGTTGCAGTATTATTTAAAAAGAATGCAGATAAAGTATCAAGTTTTTGTTGTGATGTTATCGGAGACATTTGTGGTATCGTATCAGGTGCGTCAGCAAGTGCGGTATCAGTAGGATTAGCAGCTGCTTTTAACTGGAATTTATTATTAGTTAGTTTAACTGTAGCAGCAATAGTTGCTTCACTTACTATTGGTGGTAAAGCTTGTGGTAAAAGTTTTGCTATTAATAAGAGTGATGTAATCTTATATGAATTTGCAAAAATAATTTCAATTTTTTATAAAGGATAGTAAAGAGCTTTGGCTCTTTTTTTTTGATTTTTTAATGATTTTGTGGTATAATGTAGTACACATTGGGGATGGTTATATGAAGATATATGTTGGTGATGAGTTTCTTGATTTAGATGAAGAAACTTTAGATTATATGTATATTGATGAGGGAAATGAATCTGAAATATATCGTTATGGTAAAGATGCTTTAAAAATATATAAACGTTTTTGTCATAAAGATAGATTAGATGAAGAGACTGCTACTATATTAAGTGGTATTTCTACAAAGAGAATTTTATTACCTAAAGAAATTATTAGAGATGAGTCTGGAAATTTTATTGGTTATTCTATGCCTTTTATTTATACTTATCCAGTTGTTGGTGTTTTAAAAAGACCAGTTGTTGAATTGTTAGATGAGATGGATGTTATTAAAGAAGACATTAGAGTATTATCTGATAATCATGTAGATATAGAGGATTTACATATTAGAAATGTTTTATATAATGGTAAATTGTTTATGGGAGATCCTGGTAGTTATTTGGTTAAAAGATATAAAAAGAGTGGACAGATTTATAATGATAATATGTATACTTTTGGATTATTTGTTAGAGATGAAATTTTTAAATTACTTAAATTAACTGCTGGTGAGAGAATTGATTTAAATCATAAATTTGATTATTCTTGGGATATAGGTAGTCAATTAAGAGATGAAGTTATTAATGATAAGGAAACTGTTAGACAGTTTATTAAGAGAATGACAAGGTAAACTTGTCATTTTTAGTTTTATTTGTTAAAATAAAGTAGTTTCAAAAAGAGGTGAAATGTATGATACAAGTAAATAATGTAAGTTTAAAGTTTGGTAAGAGAACTTTATTTGAAGAAGTTAATATTAAGTTTACTAATGGTAACTGCTATGGATTAATTGGAGCAAATGGTTCTGGAAAATCAACTTTTTTAAAAATATTAAGTGGTGAACAAGATACTACTACAGGTGAAGTTGTTATTGGAAAAGATGAAAGAATTTCTTTCTTAAGACAAGATCACTATCAATATGATGATAAACGAGTTATTGATGTTGTTATTATGGGAAATACTAAGTTATATTCTATTATAGAAGAGAAGAATGCTTTATATAGTCAAACTGAGTTTACTGATGATGATTATATGAAGATGGCTAACTTAGAAGCTGAATTTGGAGAATTAGATGGATGGAATGCTGAAGCTGATGCTGCGCAACTTTTAAGTAACTTAGGAATTGAAATAGAACATCATTATATGACTATGGGAGAACTTCCAGTAAAAGAACGTGTTAAGGTTTTACTTGCACAAGCTTTATTTGGAGATCCTGATATCTTATTATTAGATGAACCTACAAACAGTTTAGATTTAGATGCTATTCGTTGGTTAGAAGAATTCTTAATTAACTTTAATAATACTGTAATTATTGTTTCACATGATAGACATTTCCTAAATAAAGTATGTACTCATATTGCTGATATTGATTATGGAAAAATTAAATTATATGTTGGTAACTATGATTTCTGGTATGAATCAAGTGAATTATTACAAAGACAAATGAAAGAGTCTAATAAGAAGAAAGAAGAAAAGATTAAAGAATTACAATCATTCATTGCAAGATTTAGTGCTAATGCTTCTAAGAGTAAACAAGCTACTTCTCGTAAGAAAATGTTAGAAAAGATTCAATTAGATGAAATTATTCCTTCTTCTAGAAAATATCCATATATTGATTTTAAGATTGAGAAGGCTGCTGGTAAGGAAATATTAAAAGTAGAAAATCTTACTAAAGCGGTAGATGGAAGAACTATTTTAGATAAAGTATCATTTACTATTTTAAAAGGCGATAAGATTACTTTTATTGCACAAGATGACATGGTTAAGACAACTTTATTTAATATTTTAAGTGGTGTTGATGTTCAAGATAGTGGAACTATTGAATGGGGAAAAACAATCGTTCCTGGATATTTACCACAAGATAATAATGATTACTTTAATGTTGATAAGAACATTATGGAATGGATTGGTCAATACTACGATATTAAAGATGAAACAATACTTCGTGGTTTCTTAGGAAGAATGTTATTTTCTGGGGAAGATGTATTTAAGAAAGTTAATGTTTTATCTGGAGGAGAGAAAGCTCGTTGTATGTTATCTAAAATGATGTTAGAACAACCTAATTTCCTAATTTTAGATGAACCTACAAACCACTTAGATCTTGAAAGTATTACATCATTAAATAAAGGATTATGTAATTTCCAAGGAGAAGTATTATTTACATCTCGTGACTATGAACTTAATAGCACAGTTGCAAATAGAGTTATTGAAATTAAAGAAGATGGTTCTATAGTAGATAGAAGTATTCCATATGAGGAGTATTTAGGTAGATAATATGAGTATGGGGAGAGTTCGTAATATATTAGTTCATGATATTAAGAGTTTTAAAGAATCTTTAATTAGAACACTTATTAGATTAGATGTTAATTATGTTAATCTTCAAAATATAAAAGAGAGTGAAGATGATGTTTTTGTAGAAGAAGAATTTCATTTTCTAGATAGAATTTATCGTTTTTATGATATTAAAGATTTAAAATATATGAAAATATCAAGTGTTATAATGGCTGGATCTTTTGATGATAATATTAGAACTTTAAGTAGAGATAGTTTTATGTTTATGAGAGAAGAAGCTGATTTAATACAGTCGTTAAGTTCTTTTGAACCTGAAGATGTATTATATGAGGAGAAAACTAAAAATAATTCTATTCCTAAAATGAATAAAAGATTATTAAAACAAAATAATGTTATGTTAAATAGAAGATTAAGAAGTAATAAAAAATAGTTTTTTATAATATTATGTTATGTTATAATGAATTTAGTAATATGAAGGGAATTTGTGTATTATGGGAAAAGTATATAATCAAGTTTTAAAATTTAAATCAAAGTATCCTTGGACAATAGCGTGGAGATTAGGATGGAATGCATCTGTTGTTGAAAAACATATTAATCCAGATGAAAAAGTATTATATTCATTTGCTGCACAAAAGAATGATAATCCATTTAATATCGTTGGAACAGCAGTTATTACTTTAACTTCTAAGAGACTTTTGATTGGTAGAAAGAGAGTTGTATTTGGGTATTTTTTAAATGCAATTACTCCAGATATGTTTAATGACTTAAAGATTAATAGTGGTCTTATTTGGGGAAAAGTTCGTATCGATACTATTAAAGAACATATTGTATTATCAAATATTGATAAGAACGCTTTAGTTGAAATTGAAACAGTTATTTCTAGTTATATGATGGAAGAAAAAAAGAAATATGCTAATATGGAGGTTTCTGAAAATTAAGAGTTTATTTAACTCTTTTTTTTTGTTATAATGAGGATAGGGTGAGAATATATGAAAAAAGTATTTCCAATACTACTTATTTTATTTGCTTTATCTATGATTATTCAATATGTTGTTAATGAATTAATTACTGAACATAATGTTGAATATTCTATAAAGACAAAAGATAATTCTTATATGATTAAAGAAACATATAAATATGCAGATGGGGATAATTATTATGACTTTACTGTAAGAGATAAAGATGATTTATTTTATACATTTACTTATTCAAATGATTTTAATAGACAAGAAAGAATTATTAAAGATATTAAGATGGTAAGTAGTAATGAATTACATTGTATTTATCCTATATTTAGAAGAAATAAAGTAGATAATATTCAATGTTTATATCAAGGTAATCAAGTTTCTTATAGTTATTTAGAACAAATAGGTAATGAAGATATTAAGGTGATAACTGAAAAGTTAACTAAAGAAAATAAGAAATATAAGAATCCTGATTGGGATGATGTTGATACTACTCCGGTAGATGCTGAAAATAGTGTGGTTAAAGCATATATTAACAATATTATGGAAGATTATGTTTTTACTGTTTGGAATTATAGTGGGCTTGTTTTAATTAGAAAAGGTGATGTTCACACTAGTGTTTTCTTGAGTAAAGACCAATATGATAATATTAATTCTGCTTTAGTTGATAAGTATTATATTACTGTTGTTGATGGTACTGATGATTTTAATTATTTTAGAGTTTATAATGTAAAGGATATTGGTAAAAAAGATATTTATACTGAAGGTAAGAACTTTATATCTAGAAATTATTATTTTAATGGTATTTATAAAAATAAATTATATTTAACAGATGTTACTAATAAGAAACAATATGAAGTTGATCCTGTTAGGGATATTGCTAAAGTTGTAGGAGATACTGATAAGGGATTTAAGAAATTAAAAGATGGTAAGTTGGTAACTGAAAAGGCAGAACTTTTCTTAGAAAATAAAATTTATTTTGAAAATAATATTGTTGATCCTAGATTTTCTGAATTAGGGGCAAAAGAAGTTAGAAAAGTTGGTGCATTTTATTATTACATAACTGAAAAAGGTGAAGTAATGAGAGCACATGAAGATAAAGTTTATAGACCGGTTAAATTATTTGAATTAGAAGGTTTAACTGAATGGATTGTAAGAGAAGGGGAAATACTTGCAGTTGCTAAGGATACAATTTATTTCTATAATGAAAAAACAGGACTTAAGAAAGTGGCGACTAATACAGAACTTACTTATAATCATAAAAATATTGTTGATTTTTGGAAGAAGTAGAAATACTTCTTTTTTTTGTAAAAATAGTTGCATCATTATTTTTTCTTTGTTATAATTAAAACACGTGGAAGTTATATGGGGCTTTAGCCAAGTGGTAAGGCGTGGGTCTGCAACACCCTGAGCACCGGTTCAAATCCGGTAGGCCCCTCCATTTTTTTTATACAAAAATTTATGCGGATGTGGTTCAATGGTTAGAATACGGCCTTGCCAAGGCTGTGGTGGGGGTTCGATTCCCCTCATCCGCTCCATATAAAAATAAACTCAGATTAGTCTGAGTTTTTTTGTGCTATAATTATAATGGAGTGATTGATATGAATAATAATGAGGTTGAAAAAAGATTTGACTATGAAAATTTATGTAATATGATAAATTTTATATCGTGTATATCAGTAATAATATTTCTTACAGTTCAAATAATTTATTATATATTATATTTTACAGGTATTCTTGAATTTTTATTTCCAGCTTCTTTGGAAGAATTGTTTATGGAATTATTAATTATATATTTATTTGGAACTTTTATATTTATACTTTTGTATCCTTTTTGGATTATATTTAATATTATTTTGGAGATTATTAGAATAATTAAATTTGTAAG
>JAZRPV010000004.1:0-3356 GCA_045649455.1 Bacilli bacterium
ATAACAAAATCAATTGTAATATATTAGCAGGAATAGTAATTATCTCAGCCATTTCTTCTATAGTATCAGCTTCTTTATACTTAATAGCATTCATAATATTTTTAGAAGATTCAAACTCTTCTATTTCACCGTTATATCTACCCTTATATATTAGTTTCATACTTAACACTTCCACCAATATAATTATAACATATACCTAGACTTTTTAACATTTTTGATATATAATTACTTGTAGCGAAGAACTATACTTTTTATTTTTTTAATTGAATTTATTGAAATTATTGAAAGGAAAGATTTTTTTATGAATAATAAAGACAGTTTTACTTCTGTCATTGCTTTAGGGGGATTAGGTGAAGTCGGTAAGAACATGTATGTTTTTACACATAAAGATGAAATATTCATAATCGACGCTGGTGTTATTTTCCCTGAAAGTGATCTACTTGGTGTTGACTATGTTATTCAAGACGTAACTTATCTAAAACAAAATGAAAGTAAAATTAAAGGTTTATTAATTACTCACGGACATGAAGACCACATTGGTGGTATTTCATTCTTACTACAAAGTGTTAATATTCCAGTTATCTATGGTGCCCAAACATCTATAGATTTAATTAAGAATAAATTAGAAGATCGTAATATTGGTTACAACAACTTAGAAGTAATTAATGGCGATACTAGAATCAAAACAAAACATTTTGATATTGAATTTATTGCTACTACTCACTCTATCCCAGATAGTTTTGGTATAGTTCTTCATACTCCAAATGGTACTATAGTATCAACCGGAGACTTTAAATTCGATTTAACACCAATCGGTCCAATGGCTGACTTACATAAAATGGCTAGAGTTGGAGAGGAAGGTGTAAAACTATTATTAAGTGATAGTACAAATGCTTTATCAGAAGGTTTCTCTAAATCAGAAAATACAGTTGACGAAGCTTTATCAGATATCGTTAATGGTTATAATGGACGTATTATTATTGCAACATTCGCTTCTAACATATATCGTGTTAAACATATAGTAGAAACTTGTCGTAAAAATAATCGTAAAATTATCGTATTTGGCCGTAGTATGGAAACAACAACAAACCTTGCAATAGAAACCGGCTTAATAAAAGATAAATCAATATTCATCGATAGTAATACTGCAAAAAGTTTAAAGAAAAATGAAATATGTATTCTATGTACTGGTTCACAAGGAGAACCACTAGCAGCACTATCTAGAATTGCAAACGGAACTCATAAACAAATATCATTAATACCAGATGACTTAGTAGTATTCTCATCTAATCCTATTCCAGGTAACGCTGCAGGTATTAATAGAATAATAAATAAATTATATTTAAAAGGTGTTAAAGTTATAACTAATTCAGAATTTAGTGATATCCATACATCAGGACATGCTAAACAAGATGAATTAAAATTAATGTTAAGACTTATTAAACCAGAATACTTCATGCCAATGCATGGTGAATATAGAATGTTAAAAGAACATGCTGAATTAGCAGTAGACTGCGACGTTCCAAGAGAAAATATTTTCATCATGGAAAATGGTAACTCTTTAATCTTAGATGATAACGGAATACACCGTGGACCAGATGTACAAGCTGGAGATATCTATGTAGATGGTTCTCGTATTGGAGAAGTTGGTTCAGTAGTCATTAAAGATCGTAAATTAATGTCTAGAGATGGTATCTTAATAACTATCTTAAACATTAACCCATTAACGAGAAAACTACTAATTAAACCAAACATAACTACTAGAGGATTTGTCCTAGTTAATGAAAATGCTGAACTTATTGCTCAAATAGAAAATAAAACAACAGAAATAGTAAATAAGTTCTTAAGTGAAAATCCATATAGTTATACTGATTTAAAAAATCAAATTATCTTAGAACTACATCCATTCATTAGCAATTTAACAGGTAGACGTCCAATCGTATTACCAGTAATAATGGAAGTAAGAGAAACTCCTAAAGAAGACTAAAAAAGTGATTTAAACATGAAGTTGTAATATAAAAGTGGACACATAAAAAGTGTATCCACTTTTTTCTTTGATAAAATAAATATAAGGAGTTGAAAAATATGGCTTTAAAAGGACAAAAATTTAAACAATGGTCGGCTGAAGAAAAATTTAAAATTATTGAACCAATAATAAAATTCGAAAAAAGTTCTACTCAGGTTACCAAAGAAACCGGAATTAACAATGGATTGATTACCCAATGGGTGCATAAATTTAGAAAACAAGGTTTTGATGGACTGAAAAGTAAAAAGAAACCAGGAAATCCATTAGCAAAGTATTCAAGTAAAAAATCTTTAACTAAAGAAGAACAATTAGAATACGAAAATATAAAATTAATAATTGAAAATGAAATGTTAAAAAAAGGATTCCTAATGAAAGAAGATGGTACATATGTAAGATTCATGAAGTAACACAAGCTAAATATGAAATACTGGAATTGTTAAGCAAAGAATATAATATAAAATCCTTATGTAAAATTATGAATGTTTCAAGATCAGGATATTACAAATGGTTAAAGAATAAAAATACATTAAATAACTATGAATTGAACAGAAAAGATCTAGGTGAATTAATAAAAAAAATTCACAAAAGGAAACCTAGTTACGGCTATCATAGAATAAGAAAAAGAATATTAGAAGAAACAGGATGGTATGTATCAGATAATTTAGTTCATAAGGTATGTAAATTACTAAAAATAAAATCAAAAGCTAAACATTACAAATATAAAAAAACTGGAGAAGAATCAATAAAGTATAAAAATTTAATTGGTGGTAATTGGAACACTTCTAGACCATTTGAGAAAATAGTTTCCGATACAACCACATTTTATTTCAAAAAAAAGAAATACGATTGGACTTTTTATTTAGATGTATTTAATAATGAAATAGTCGGTTCGGATGTTAGAGATTCATTAAATGGTAACGGAATAATAAATCATAACGAGGCGTTAAAAGATATGTTAAATAACAAAATAAAAAGAGGATATAAAGACTTTGAAACTATCGTTCACACAGATCAAGGTTCAGTATATTCCTCAGTGTCATTTAACAATACATTAAATTCTTATCAAGTAATCAGATCTATGTCTAGAGCTGGTACTCCAACAGACAATCCAGTTATTGAATCTAAAAACGGCTGGATTAAAAAAGAAATGTATATTGATTTTGACATAAATAATTATAACACAGTTCAAGACTTTATAGCTGATATAGTATGGGATAATAATAATTATCGACCAAGTTTTGCATTACAATATAAAACCCCAGTTGAGTATAGAACTCAGCTAGGGTTTAAATAATACTTTTTTAGTGTCTACTTTTCGTTGACAACTTCA
>JAZRPV010000005.1:0-53930 GCA_045649455.1 Bacilli bacterium
TATAAAACTACATACATAATTAAATATCTTTTTAAATATTCCCATATCTTTAAATAAAGTATAAACATTATTTATAATCATAAATACTACTATAAAGAAATATACAACTGGAGAAGGAAAATAAATATAATTCATAATTAATTTAATTGCCTCTCTAACTGCAAATTCTACATAATCAAAATGACTTAATATTACTCCAAACAATGTACCTAAGTATATTCCAAGTAATATCATACTTATAGTTTTATTTTTTAATTTTAAATTTATAATCATCAAACTAAATAATACTAGTCCAATAATAAATACTATAATATTTGGAAAAGATGAAAACATATATTTAAATATTACTAAAATTTTATCAAGTAAAGACAAATCCAATTAACTCACCTTCTCACACCAATTCTGCAATATATACAGTTTGACTAGCATCATTATTCTTAGTACATGTAATCAATGTCAATGTTGTCTTATCATAATTTCTATAAATAGTAACTCTACCATTCTTCTCAACATTATATATGTTAACAATTTTATATGAATACTTAGTACCCTTATGAGTAATATAAGCCATATCTCCAACTGCTAATTTATATAAGTTTTCAAAATAAGAAATATATGCATCACCAGAATGTGCCATTAAAATCAAATTACCATTAGCAACATCAGGCATACTAGATCCTTCAACCATTGTCACATTATATTCTATATTATTATAACGATTACCTAGATTATAAAATCCTCTTTTTAAACTTATTCTTGGTATTTCTAAAACACCATAATACTTATCATAATTAATTACATAATTATTTTTGTTAGTATTAGTATTATTACCATTATTAGTAGTAACATTATTGTTCTCAGTAGGTTTTTCTTCTACTACATTTTCAACCTCTGGAACCTCTTCGATTTCTTCTTTAACATTTACATTCATCATCTTAATTATCATTTCATTAAATACTTCGTTTCGTATTTTAATTAAATAATTAGATGATACTAATACAACTCCTACAAATACAAGGAAAGAACCAAAAATTAATATTTGGCTCTTTTTAATTTTCTTTTTAATTCTTTTTCGCACTTGTATAAAATATTCCTAAACCACTAAGCAATAAGATTAATCCGATAATATATAATGTTGCCGAATTATTTAAAGCAGTATTTGGAACTGTAGGAGCATAATTTAATTCTAAATCAAGTGGAACACTTAAGTTATTATTAATTTTACTAACACTAGTAACTGTTTGAGACCCTTCCGCTACATAAATATCTGCAGCATATGAATCAAATGATCCAAGAACAGAAACTTCCATCTTTTTATTTTCTTCTTTAACTTTATCTACTGGAACTTTAAATGCAAATTTTGTACCAGGTTCTAAATTAGTTAAATCAGTAATTTCTTTTCCATCTTTATCAACAACCATTGTTCCTTCTGGAGCTTTGTTTAATTTTAATTCAAATCCATTAAATGAACCAATTGATTCAGATAAAACTGTACCAACAACATCAACAAATCCTGTTTGATAGTATTTACCATCAGATGTCATAGATACACCTTCAGACTTCTTAGTAACATCTAAACTATTAGAAGGTGCTGTTCCTAATTTTTTAGCTTCTATTAACAATTCTAATAATCCATATTTGTCAAATAAACTTTGATATTCTTCATCTTCTGAAAGACTAATTAATACAGTTCCATCTTTAGCATATAATTCAGTTTCATATAAAATACCTTCAACCACTTCTTTAGTCATTTTAGTATTATTTTTATACCCACTAGTAGCTGCATAAATCCATACCGCAGACTGGCTTAGCCAAACTTGAACTCCAACTGGTAATTCATTTTCTCCATCCATAATCTTCTTATTTGGGTAAACATTAGACATAATATATAAAAGGCCAGAATCCAACACTCTTTCACTTTTAACATATTTTAAATTTCCCTCATAATCAACATCTCTTTCAATACAGAAAACATGTTGTCCTTTATCTGTTAAAAGGGAATTAACTCCAAACTTACTATTTTGTCCATAAACAATTGTATTAGTATCAGGTGTAGCTGAAGTAAACTCATTACCTAATGTCACTCCCTCTTCAGGAATTGCAAATGAAATTTGTCCAAACCCAACTACAATTAAAGCAGCAACTGCAACAATTGCAACTAATACAGTTGTAACTGAAGAACGTCTTTTTCTCGCTCTTCTAACTTTTTTGTTTTGATTATCATGCATATAAATCTTTTCCATAATCTTCACCTACCATTATTATTTACATTATAACAAATATTTTATTTAATATCAAAAATATTATTTATTTCACTACAATCAGAATTATCGTTAATATATAATGTTGCTAAAACTTCACCCTTCTTAACTTCATCACCGATATGTTTATGTAATTTGATACCAACGGTATAATCTATTTTATCTTCTTTTGATTTTCTTCCCGCACCAAGTGCAACTGATAATTTACCAAGTTCTAATGCATCAATCTTTTTAATTACACCACTATTAGTAGACTTAATTCTTTTTACTTTTTTAGATACACTTACCTTTGTTAAATCTCCACCTTGAGCCTCAACTAATTCAACAAATTTCTTATAAGCAGAACCATCATCTAATACTTGATTAACTAATACTAAAGCTTCTTTTTTAGAAATTTCTTTTCCCATACTTACCATATCAGCAGCAAGTTCAACACATACATCTACTAAATTAGAATCAATTGATTTTCTTCTTAAAACTTCAATAGCTTCAATAACTTCTAAACTATTTCCTACTTTATATCCAAGAGGTGTATTCATATCACTAATGATTGTTCTAACTTCTCTGTGATACACTGCACCAATTTTTATCACTAATTCACTAAGTTTTTTAGCATCTTCCCTATTGTTTAATAATGCTCCTCTACCAACTTTAATATCAATTAATATTTTATCTGCACCACTAGCAATCTTCTTACTCATAATACTTGATGCAATTAAAGGAATAGATGAAACAGTACCAGTAACATCTCTTAAAGCATAAATAACTTTATCCATAGGAGCTAAATTAGCAGTTTGACCAGTTAATGCAATACCAATATCACTTACTTGTCTACGTATTTGATTTTCTGTAAGTTTTATCTTAAAACCTGGAATACTTTCTAATTTATCAATAGTCCCACCAGTATAACCAAGTCCTCTACCACTCATTTTAATAACCGGTACTCCACAAGCAGCAACTATTGGGCCAATAATTAAAGTTGTTTTATCCCCAATTCCACCAGTAGAATGTTTATCAACTTTTATACCAGGAATATCATCAAATTCTAAAATATCTCCACTATCAACAAATATTTTAGTAAGAGCAAAAATTTCTTCATCTGTCATTCCATTAATACAAATAGCCATAAGTAAAGAAGACATTTGATAATCTTTAATATCACCATTTAAATATCCATTAAAGAAATAATCTAACTCTCGATAACTTAACTCTTTACCAAGTCTCTTCTTATTAAGAATATCAACTATCATATAATCACCATCCTAGCCTATACTACCTATTCTATTTTATTTAAATATACCACATTTTAAATAAAATATCTATATAAAAAACAGATACTATTTAGCATCTGTTTCAACTTCATCTTTTATTAATTCTTTCTTACATTTCTTACAATAATAACGAGGCATTTCTTTATCCCCAATTATACAACAACCACCTAAATATAATTCACCTTTCTCAACCAATTCAAAAGCATCACCAGACGGCATACCATATAATATCGGAATAACTTTCTCTCCACATTTTTTACATTTCATATAATCACCATAATAATTATAACATAAAAAGCAGATTATTCATCTGCTTCTTCTACTACTTATTTCTATATAAATCAAATAGCTTTATTATTTCCACGCCTCTATCATAGGCAAGTTTATAATAAGCACCTAAACTCAAATTTGAATAATAACTATTACAACCACTTTCAATAACAATATAACCATCATAATTCATATCAATTATTTGATTTATTGATTTTTCCCAATCAACTGTACCATCAAATGGTAAATTGTGATCATCATTCTTTTTAAAATTATCATGTAAGTGAATTATAAAAACTTTATTTTTAAATTTTTCTATATCAAACTTATCGTCATAAAACAAATGACAATGACCAACATCAAAACATATTCCTAAATTATTACTATTAATATTATCAAGGATATACTCTAAATAACCATTTAATTCAACATTTTCAAAGGCAACTTTAACACCATTTGATTCAGCATGCTTAATAAGTCTTTTTATTCTATTAATTCCAACTTCAGACAAATCTTGTTTTTCATATTGAAAAGTCGGATGAATAATCACCAAGTCTATTCCATTGTTTTTACAAATAACAATATCATTCATATATCTTTCTATTTCAATATCACCCTCATCGCCTTCATTCCAAATAACATGAGGTCTTTGATATCCTAAATGAGCAAATATAACATTTAAACCAACTGATTCAACATAATTTAATATATTTTGTTGTAACTCGAAATCATCATTATACCACTCTATAAATACATTTTTAAATCCAACTTTTACAATACTATCTATAATTTCTTTATAATTATCTTCATTATAATTTCTTATTGATATAGCTAATTCTTTCACACTATCACCATAATAATTATAACATAAAAAGCAGATTATTCATCTGCTTCTTCCACATCAATATCTTTTTTGCTAGATAAGAACGTTACTTTTTCTGCAATAAGTTCTAAAACATTTTCTTTCTTACCATCTTTTTCCACTATTCTACTTTGAATTCTTCCTTTCACTCCAATAATATCCCCTTTAGAACAATACTCCTTCGTATTTTCAGCTATCATATCAAAAGCAACACAATCAATGAAATCCGTATCATAATTACCTTCCATATTTTTAAAACTTCTCGGTACTGCCAATGTAATTGTCGCAACTTTTGAGCCTTTATCTGATTTATTAACACTGATATCTCTTGTAAGTCTTCCAACCAAAACCACCTGATTTAACATATTTCACCTCCTTTCGAGAGGTATAATATTAAATAATAAAAGACTTATCAAATCACATAAAACGACAAATTAATAAGAAAAAAAAACAAAAAAAAGAAATCTCCTAACAGAAAATTTCTTTTTAAAAACAAATTATTTATCAATATACAAGTTTAATACTTTATAAATTTCTTTTTATAAGTTGATTTAATTCAACTGCATATTCCATAGGTAATTCTTCTCTAAACTTCTCTAAGAATCCAAGTACAATTAATTCCATTGCTCTTTCTCTACTAATTCCTCTACTCATTAAATAGAAAAGGTTATCTTCACTTATCTTAGAAACAGTCGCTTCATGTTCAATACTACTTTTCATATTATAACAAGCATTAATTGGAATAGTATCACTCTTAGACTTCTCATCTAAAATTAAAGTATCACATTTAACATTACTAATACTATTAATTGCATCAGTATTTATAAATACCTTCCCTCTATAAGTAGCATTTCCTCCATTTTTAGAAATACTCTTAGAAATAATATTACTCTTAGTATTCTTACCTAAATGAATCATTCTAGCTCCACTATCTTGTTCTTGTCCTTCTCCGGCTACTGAAATAGTAATACATGTTCCTTCTGAATTATCTCCTTTTAAAATACAACAAGGATACTTCATAGTAACTTTACTTCCAATATTACCATCAATCCATTCCATAGTACCATTCTCATCAACTAAAGCTCTTTTAGTAACAAGATTATAAACATTAGGAGCCCAATTTTGAATAGTAGAATAACGACACTTACTATTCTTACCAACATATATTTCAACTACTGCTGCATGAAGTGAAGATTCACTATATGTAGGAGCAGTACAACCTTCTACATAATGTAAATTACTATTATCATCAACAATAATTAATGTTCTTTCAAATTGTCCCATATTCTTACTATTAATTCTAAAATAACTTTGTAATGGTCTATCTAATGTAGTATTAGGTGGAATATATATAAAACTTCCTCCACTAAATACCGCTCCATTTAAAGCAGAAAACTTATTTTCATCATTAGTAACAATTTTATTAAAATACTTTTTAACAAGTTCTGGATATTCTCTCATTGCAACTTCAATAGATGTAAAAACAACCTTCTTCTTTTCAAGTTCTTCTAACATATTATGATAAATAACTTCACTTTCATATTGAACACCCATACCACCTAAATGTTTTTCACTCTCTAAAACACCAAGTTCATCAAGTTCATCAACAACAGGCTTTAATACACTATTCCAATCACTTTGAATAGCTTCATCTCTATCATTTGATTTGTAATAAATAACATCATCAAAATTAAGATTTACTTTAGGTCCAAAAGAAGGCATATCTATATTACAAAAGTTTTTATAACTTTCTAATCTAAATTCTCTTATCCAGTCACTTTCTTTTTTCTTTTCAGAAATTGCTTTAACTTTTGTCTCATCAATTCCTATTATTTCCATAAAATCACCAATTTCTATTTTCTAGTTTTAATAAATTCACGACTTAAATCTGATTTTCTTGAATCAAAGAATTTTAAATAATCTTCATAAGATTCCTTATCTCTTCTAATAATTCTAGTCATTGCAAAAGGTCTTTCAAACTTTCTAAGTCTTGCTTTTGCAATATCTAAACGATCTTTAAAATAATATGGAGATGCAAGTACATATTCTTCTAATTCTTCTAATGTAACTTGTTCATCTAATTTATCTTTAAAATCATTATTATCTCTAATTAACCAACATGGACCTGTAGAACATTCTTCAGTTAATTGAACCACTTTAGATCCAAAATATTCATTAGTACTTCCATTATAATTAGGAACACAAGATCTTTTAAATGTAGGAAATTCTTCATAATGACATAACGGATTTATATATTGTCCATCTTCACCATATATAATTGCTAATGCAGCTGGATCAGTTAATTCAATCCCATTATGTTTAATATCAAAGTATTTTACTTCAGCTAAATGTAATTTATTTCTATCAAATATCATTTTATTCATTTTTTTCTAATTCTCCAATCATTTTATCTATTGCTACACTTGGTAACAAAGCACAATTTTTTCTATTAGGTTGTTTATATATTTCATCATAAACAATTAGTTCACCTAGTAATTCCTCATCATATTCTTTTTCATTAATCATATTCTTATAATTAACTAATAATTCTTTAGCTTCTTCTATACTTTTTCCTATTAAACTTCTAATCATAATAGATGTTGCACTAGTACTAATCGCACAAGCTTCTCCATCAAATCTAATATCAGAAATCTTCCCACCATCTATTTTCATCATATAATCTAAATTATCAATGCAACTTTCACTGTTAGTATTAACTTTTAAATAACTATCATCTTCAATTAAACCTCTATTCATAGGATCTTGATAATTATCCATTATTATTTCTCTTCTTAAATTACTATCCATATAACACCTATAATATAACTTTAAAGATATCTTTACTATTCTTTAAAACATCTACAAGTCTTTCTACATCTTCTAAACTATTATATAAATACATACTAACTCTAACAGTATTTTTAATACCCATTACATCTTTTAATAACTTAGCACAATGATTTCCTGCTCTAACATATATATTATAATGATTTAAATAAATTGAACTATCTTGTGCAAATACACCATCTATATTAAATGATAAAATTCCACTATCACTGTTTTTATTATAAAGAATAATATTATCAATCTTTTCTAATTCACTGACTAATTTTTTCTTTAAATTCATTTCATGTTCATGAATCTTATCAAGACCAATATTTTCTAAATATAAAATAGCTTCTCTAAGTCCAATAACTTCTGCTATTGGAGGAGTCCCCGCTTCAAATCTAACTGGAACATCTTTCAATTCATAACTTCCATCTTCTTCAAAGAATTGATTCATTCCACCGCCATAGAATAATGTATCCATTTCACTAAGTAAATTACTCTTACCTACTAAAACTCCTACTCCTGTAGGACCACACATTTTATGTCCAGAAAAACTTAAAAAATCTATATTACTCTTAATAAAATCCACTTTCATATGAGGAACACTTTGTGCTCCATCTACGCAAAAATAAATATTATTTTCTTTACAAATATTACCAATACTATCAATATCTCTAACATCACCAATCACATTAGTAACATGAGCAATTGAAATAACTTTAGTTTTATCAGTAATACTCTTCTTAACACTATCTACACTAAGAGAATAATCATCATCTAAATCCATATATTTAATAACAATACCAATCTCTTCACTTAATCTAATCCAAGGAAGTACATTAGATGCATGTTCACTCTTAGTAAGTAATACTTCATCACCTTTATGTAAGTGTTTCTTCATAAATCCAAACACTATCATATTTATAGACATAGTTGTTCCACTAGTAAATATAACTTCATTACTATTATTACAATTAATAAAGTTTTTAACTACTTCTCTAGTACTATCATAAAGATCATTTGTAACTACTGCAGCATTATAATCTCCTCGATGAATATTCGATGTATGCTTTGTATAATAATTAACTAAACTATCCACAACTCTTTTAGGTTTTAATGTTGTTGCCCCATTATCAAAATAAACAATATCTTGATCTAACATTACAAAATCTTCTCTATTCATACTTCACCTCCTATATCTTTTCAATTTCATTAACAAACACTTCTATTTTCCCCATATCAATACTATCAGTATTTAATAAAAATCCATTTAGAAGCAATCTATTTGCTACTTCTAAACTAATTCCTCTACTCATCATATAAAATAAAATTTCATCTTTAAATTTACCAATATATGCAGCATGATTACTATCTACATCATAATTATCAATTAATAAATTAGGACAAATAGTACTTTTACCATCATTCATATTTATAATTTGATTATCTTGATTACAAATACATTTATTGGCACTCTTAATAACCACACCATCTACATTATATTTTAATTTATTAGTCTTAACATTAACACCATGATTAAATACTTCACTATGAGTATTACCAACTAAATGATTAACTTTAATATTAAAATAATTATCATCGTAATTTATATTATTGTAGTAATAGTATAACGTTACATCTTCCTTAACCATATCTATAGATACATCACTACTACTATTAATAGAAAAATGATAAATGATTGTATCTTCTTCTATATTATATTTATAATTAGTCTTTTCGTTATTATCAATTACATATAATGTCTTCATTATGCATCAATTCCAATCATTTTATAACCATCTTTTTCAATTTGTTCAGCTAATGAATAATCACCTGTTTTTTGAATCTTACCATCCATTAATATATGAACATAATCTGGTTTAATATATTCTAAAATACGAGGATAATGTGTAATTATAAGTACTGATGTTTCAGGATTTTCTTCCATATAATTATTAATGTTTTCGCAAGCAATTCTTAAACTATCCACATCAAGTCCAGAATCTAATTCATCTAAAATAATAAATTTAGGTTGTAAAAACTTAAGTTGAAGAACCTCATTTTTCTTTTTTTCACCACCACTAAATCCACTATTTAATGATCTATGTAACATACTAGAATCTAACCCTACATCTTTCATAGATGATTCCATATCCTTAATAAATTTAAATAAATTTACTTTTTCCCCAGTAATTTCAGATCTAGCAGTTCTTAAAAACTCACTATTAGATACGCCTTCAATAACAGTAGGATCTTGCATACATAAAAAGATTCCTTTTTTAGCACGTTCATTAACTTCTAAATTAGTAATATCTTCATCATTAAAAATAATATTTCCAGATACTACATCAAATTTATAATGACCCATAATTGCTTTAGATAAAGTACTTTTTCCAGTACCATTAGGTCCCATAATAACATGTACTTCAGAATTATTTATATTTAAATTTAAATTATCTAATATTAAATTATCTGTATCTTTAATTTTTACACTTAAATTTTCTAACTTTAGCATGTAACCATCTCCATTTATATTATACCATAACAGGCTTAGAAAACACTCTTATTCTAACATAAAAAAACAACAAAAAAAAGACTAATTTCTTAGTCTTTATTATCATTAAGCAGCTTTTCTATAGTAACTCATTTCTTCTTCTTCGCTATCTAAAGCACTTCTAGCCTCAGCAAGTACTTGAGCTAACATATCATTATTAAGACTTTGTTCTCTTAATGAAGTATTTTCAGCAGTTAATCTATAGATTGTTCTTTCTTGGTCATGAGCTTTAGCTTCTAAAGCTTCATTCTTACCTTCTAGAACCTCACATTTAGCCTCTAATTTACCAACAACTGTTTTAAAGTTTTCAGCAGTTGCTCTTAATTTTTCATAATCTCTTGTTTGTTCTCTTAGTTTTTCAGACATCTTACGATTAGAATCAGCCATTTGATCCATTCTTTGTTCATATGAAACTATCTTTTGTCTTTGACTCTTATTTAATCTAACTAAATCATTAATTGTAGCAGAAACTTCTTGAACTAAACTATCCTTAGAACTATGTTCTGGGAAATAAGCAAAATCTCCATATTCATCATCAGCTTCAAAATCAGTTGTTACAAGTGTATCTTCTTGAACTTTAGCATTAGCAAAAATATCTTCATCTGTAGTCATTAAGAATAAATCTTCTGTTTCAGTTGAAACTTCTGCTTCTGTTGATTCTTCAACAACAACTTCAGTTGTTGCTTCAGTTTCAGGTTCAGTATCAACTTCAGTAGTTTCTTCAACCACCTCAGTAGCAGGCTCTGTTTCAACTTCCGGAGTATCAACTACCACAACATCTTCTGGAGCAAATCCACTTTCTAAATTAGTTTCTTCCATTCCTGTTCCTAATTCAGTAACTTCTTCAGCACTTTCTTCTACTGTAGGAATTTGTGAAACATCTACAGTAAATTCACTTGTATCACCATCACCCATTGTAACTTCAACTTCAGGTTCTGGCATAACATCTAATTGTTTATTAACCATATCAAATTCCCAAATGAATGAACCTACTACATTTTTACTTAAATACATTCTTTCATCAGTTAATCCAATAAAACTAAATAACTCATCATTAACTAAATTATTACCATTCATATCACAAATAGTAGCTTCTGAGAATTGATCATTGAAAACAAATCTACCTGTTTCTCCCATTTTGATATGCATGTTTTCTTTAATAGAAGCTGGTGTAGAAACTAATTTACTTGCTGCAGAAGGATCTGATCGTAATTCTACTGCCTCTATTACACTATCACTAACTGGTGTTCCTTTTTCAACTAATAATAAATCATTAGATAAAGGTTTAACAGCTTTGTTCTCAAAAGGAATTACAACATTACCATCTGGATCAATAACACCGATAGATGAAGATACTACTAATGGATCAATAGCTTCTACTAATACTGTAGTCGCAACAATATTCCCATTAGGAATAGTATTTCCTTCTAAAAAATAATAAGTTTTTCCATCATCAGTAATACCATAAGTACATAAAATATCACTTCTGTCTTTATATTTTACTAGTCCTTTTTGAACTTGCATAATAAACACCACCTATTTACCTTACTATATCATTCTTACTATAATTAATATTAACACAAAACATTTTTGAAAACAACTATCTTTTATAAAAACTTTATTTTCCTATAATTGAAAAATATATCAAAATATAATAAAATTAACTTGGTGATATAATGAAAAAACAATTAAAACTAACATTATCAATGGCATTACTTTTCTTAATAACATTTGTTTCATTTGGAACAATCATTATAAACGAAAAAAAAGAAGAATTATTTATGCCTCATATTAAAAATAAACTATTAAATTATCTAGAAAACAACTATAAAGAACAATCTAATTTAAAAACAAATATCTCATACAATAAAGATAAATTTATCTTAAAAGTAATTTCTGAAGAAAATAAGAATTATTATTTTAATATATATTATAAAGATAAAAAAATATCTGATTCTTATCAAGAAGATTATATAAAAGGAAATACCTATTTTAAATATTTAGAAAAGCAATTACAAAAAGATATAAAGAAAAATCTAGATATTAAAACAACTATAGATATTGCAACCACTCTAGATAGTATGACTTCTAAAATAAGAAAGAAAGTCTTAATAGATGAAGATATTAAGTCATTAAAAATCTATACCCTATCTTCTAAATTAATAATAGAAGAATGGAATTCCTTATCTATTACAAATGATATAACTGCTTTTATTAATAAGTTAGAAAAAGAAGATATTAAACCAAACTCTTATATATTAACAATAACTAATTCCAACAATTTAAATCAATCAGTAGAAATTACTAATATTACAACAGATTTAATTCAAAATAATAAATTAAATTTAGTAATAGATGATATAATAAATGATATAAACAGCAAATTATTACAACAAGAAAAAATTACATATAAATATAAGAAATAGGAGGATTTATGAACGATTGTATTTTTTGTAAAATTATTAAAGGTGAATTACCATCAAACACTATTTATGAAGATGAAATAGTAAAAGTAATTATGAGTATTGATCCAGTAACAAATGGACACTTACTTGTACTACCAAAAGAACATTGTGTAAACATTCTAGATGTTAAAGAAGAATTCCTAACTCATAGTTTCAAAATAATAAGAGATAATCTATATCCTTTATTAAAAGAAAAATTAAATTGCGAAGGATTAACTCTAGCTGAAAATAATTTCCTAGGACAAGCAATAAGACACTTTCATATTCACCTAGTACCAAGATATGAAAATGATAATGCTGACTTCGTAGGAAATAAAGATATGTTAAAGAATTTAGATGAAGTATTTAACTTATTAACAAAATAAAAACTATCATAACGATAGTTTTTTTAATATGAAACAAAACCACTTAGCATAATTGCAAGTAATATATAAAGAATAACAACTATTAAATAACCATTACCACATCTTCTTGTATTATTAGTATCTGGGCAACTCATATAATCACCTCCAAACTAGATATAAGCACCTAATATAATAATTAAAAGAATAAATAAGACTAAAATGATAGCTGCAGATGATGTATTTGTATTATTATTACACATAAATAATCCTCCTTTTTTATGCTTTCATCATATTTTATGGTTAATAATTAAAAATGTGATTATATCTCGTATATTTATTGCACTAAAAATTATTTTTTGCTATTATAATTAAGTAACAGGAGGTAAGTTATGAAAAATAAAAAATGGTTTTTAGCTTTAGCTGCCCTATTAGTAATAACATCACTAACTACAGGATGCGGACAAAAAGCTGAATTAAAAGATGGGTCTCAAGTAGCTGTAAAATTAGATGGTATTAAAATCACTGCAGATGAATACTATGAAGAAATTAAAGGTATCAACATCGCTACACTAGTAGATATGATTGACCATCAATTATTTGATAAAAAATATGGAAAAACTAAAGAAGAAGATGAACAAGTTAAAGAACAATTAAAATCTTTAAAAGATCAATATGGAGAAGATGAAGATACTTATACAGCTGTACTTCGTCAATACTTCGGAGTTCAAACAGAAAAAGAACTTGAAGAAATGCTAAGACTTGAATTTAGAAGAAATGCTGCAATCAATGATTTTATTGAAAAAAATATCAAAGATAAAGAAATTGAAAAATACTATGAAAAAGAAGTATATGGAGAAGTTAAAGCAAGTCATATTTTAATCACTCCATCAGTATCAGAAGACGCTTCTACTGATGAAAAGAAAACTGCTGAAGAAGAAGCATTAAAAGAAGCTAAAAAAATTATTAAAGAATTAAAAAATGGTAAAAAATTCGCAGACCTTGCAAAGAAATATTCTAAAGATGAAGCTTCTGCTTCAAACGGTGGAGATTTAGGATACTTTGATTTAAATGAAATGGTTGACGAATTCAGTAATGCTGTAAAAGAATTAAAAGTTGATGAATACACTAAAGAACCAGTAAAATCATCATTCGGATACCATATAATTTTAAAAACAGGTGAAAAAGAAAAACCAAAACTAAAAGATGTTAAAGATAAAATTCTTGAAACATTAAGAGAAGAAAAATTAAACGAAGATCCAACTTTATACTATCAAACATTAATTGATATTAGAAAAGATAAAAAAATTGAATTCAAAGATGATAAAATCAAAAAACAATATAATGAATTAATGGACCAATTAGTTGAATCTGCAAAACAACAAAATCAACAATAAAAAAAGGACTAAGTCCTTTTTTCTTTGTATAAATATATTTTCTTATACTTATAAATTAATTCATAATTAGAATTATATTTTAAATAAGTATATATAGGATACTTCTCATCAACTAAAAAATAATCAAATTTATATTTATTAATAAGTTTAACATAATCTTTCTCTAAATAAGATATATTTAAATAATCTTCATAATTATACCCAGAATATAAATCAGCTCGTCCATCTATAAACACATCTATGTCATTATAAATTAATTCTCCACCATAATCATACATATTATAGAGTCTCTTAGGAGATTCTTTTTTTATAGTAGAAATCATCTTTTCATTAAGATTAGAAGACTCTACTCTACTAACAATATCGCCATAAGAGAAGATAAACGGTAATAAGAATAAACATCCAAGTACTAACATAATCATACCAGTACCTTTATCATCTTTTCTCTCAGGAATATAATCAAATACTACAAAACTCATAATTATATAAGTATAAGGCCAAAATCTAATACTCTTTAATCCTAAGAAAACACAACCCCCAAATAACACTAAATCAAGGAATTTAATTTTCTTCTTACTAAGTAAAAAGATACTACCAATCACAATAACAACAATAAAATATGCATAATGACTACTCTTGCTAAGTACTGTAGGTTGCCATTCTGATATATTACTAATCATTAAAGTATCCCCTAAATTAATATAAGGATATAAAACCATCTTAAATCCATGAGGATTAAAACATAAAGATAAAATACAAAGTATTCCAACAATTAAATATGTATTAAGAACTTTCTTATTAATCCTAATACTTTCAATCTTACTAAATTTAAATTTAAATAATCCACATACAAAGAATATAAAACAAAATATATAAATTAAACTACTAGATCCCCCATGGAAATTACTCCATAAAATACCAAGTAATGGTAAAAACCAAATCTTCTTAGAATCATTATTCTTATATAAATCAAATAATAAATACATTGTAATCCCTACAAAACAAAAACTAATCATATGAGGTCTTACTTGTATAAATCCCGTAATAATAAATATAAATAAAGTAATCCATCCTAAACTAAATAAAGTATTCTTATAAAAAAACTCTTTATTACTAAAAAATAAAATACCAAGTAAAGATAAAATACATATAAACGGATAAATAATCATATGAAGACTACCAAATATATTTCTAAGAAATGCAATAGTAACTTCAAATAACCATTCATGTGACATCCAATATTTACCACTCATATACCAAGAGAATATATCTTTAGTTAAAATTCCCTCTTCAAGCATCTTCTCTCCTGCTTTTATATGCCAATAATAATCACTGTCTTTTATATAAAAACAAAGTAAAAAGAAACTTAAACATACTAATAAAAATATAAATAATCTTTTCTTATTCTTCATAATATAATCCTTTTTGATATAATTTCTCTTTTATTTTATATTCTAATTCATTACCACTATATTTACGACTTAATCTTTTATATAATTTATCATACTCTTTCTTAACCATATCTTTATCATTAGAAAAATCAAAGTCAATTATAACTTTATTAATTAAATCAATATCATATCCTAACATAACTAAGTCATTTGTAATCTTTTTCTTTAATACAAATCCACCTCTAGTATGATTACTTCTTATTAATTTATCCACAACTTTATTTATCTTTTCTAATTGAATCTCTTCTACAAAAACAACTAATTCTTCATTAATAATATCTAAAGAAATTCTATGTTCTAATAATTCTTTTCTAATCTTATTAGGTCCCATATTACTAGTAACCATCTTATTATTAATAAATCCTTTAGCATAACTTCTATCATTTAAATAACCTTGACTAACTAATTTATCAACAGATTTCTCAACTAAATCACTTGGATATTCTTTTTTTAATAAGAATTCTTTTGTATCATATACACTTTTAAATCGAGATTTTAAGGAATTTAATGCTACATAATAAACATCACATTCTAAATTAAATTTCTCAATATCATCAAGTTCCGACTCTAAAACTTCTTTTTTTAGAAGTAAATTAAACTTTAAAATAACCTCTTCATATAAAGCTAAACATCTACCATCATCAAGTTCAACTTTATATAAACCACGAGTTCCTTTCTTATACTTAATAATCTTCATCATATCACCTAAAATTAGTATATCACAAAAGAAAAAAGAAGACCAAATTAGTCTTCTTTCCCCCTTACCTTGATAAGTCCTTCAGAAACTTCCTCAAGGGCCCTTCCAATATTCTTTTTACATTTATACTCGGATTCAGGCATTTGTAAATATCCGTCTTTTGACATTTGTTTACTTCTTCTAGCAGATATATGTACAAGTTTATATTTAGAATCTACTATATTAAGTAATTTATCTATAGATGGATAAATCATCGTATCACACTCCCTATTATTAGAATAAAACTAATAATTTAAATAATCAATAAATGTGACAAAATTAGACAGTGCTTGACAACCTAAAAAATTAATAAATATGATCATTATTTTCTAACATCAAATCATCCTCTACATAATCATATGATAATGCATTATCTTTACTAACAACATTTTCACCTAAATTCTTTTCAAGTTCATCTCTAGCAACTTTTGCAGTATGCCCACCCATTTTTGCAACTTTCTTGTTTTGTTCTAACCCTAATGGTCTATGTTTCTTAGCAAGTTCTCTTGTCGCAATTTCTCCCAAATCAGCAAGTGCGACCTCAATATCAGTCATATTATCTCTTAAAGATTCTTTTCTTAGACCTTTATGTTGTTTATATTGTCCAGCAGTAAAACCAGACCACTCTTTATATATTTCATTTGTAAGTATTGCATACTCAACTTCTTCAGTTACTCCATTACTATTCCATACATCAGTTAATTTCTTTCTATCTTGAATACCTTTAATTCTTTTAATAATCCAGTCTTCATCATATCCTTTAGCACGATATGTATCTATTGCTCTTTGAACAGTTATCGAAGGATCAAATACTTCATCTATTCTTTCTCTACCTAGTCTTGCTAACCATAACTTCATAGGTTCAGCATTAGGGCTTGTAATAGACTCAACAATTCTAAACATCCCTTCAATATCTACAACATCAGTCATACGATATTTACCATCCTGAGCTTTTAGTTTCAACTGGTGACAATTTGTCACCGTTTCATTCCCCTCTTCTTTTAAACGTTGTTTTAATTTATTCCAATATTTACGTCCATCAACACTATCAGAAATTAAAGATACTATATCTACAACACTAATATAGTATTTCTCTTCTTCCTTATTCCATACTGTTCTAATTTTCTCATTATTAAACATCTTATTAATTAAATACATTTGTTTGTCTTTCATATTTCATCTCCATTTCTATAATAACTCACCCAAATTTATTATAACAAACATTTGTTTGTATAACAATATAAAAGAAAAAGACTATTTCTAGTCTTATCTAAAGTTACAACAACTACCACATTGTACATTGCTAACAGTATTTTCTTCACTACAAGTATATTGTGGACTATAAGTATGTTTATATACATGATGATTAATAATACGTGTATGAATTGGACAAACATGTGGAACTTCATGCACAATAGTTCTTTCAACTACTCTTTCTTGTACACCTTCATTAACAGGATTAACTCCTCCACCATTCATCATATTACCATTATACATCATATTAATATCAACATTATTATCTATAGTATTGTTATTTCCATTTATATAGTTATCAAAATCAAAATTTTGCACACCTTGATCAAACATAAAATACCTCCTAAAGTATAATATGTAAAAAATATCTAAACGTACAAAAAAAGAATGACAAAAGTCATTCTTCTATATTATCAATAATATTTAAATTTATCCTGCAGTACTTGTAATATTAACCCCTTGCATTCCATCATATTTTCCTCTAACTGAAGATGCAAAATTTAACACACCGCCTAAACCATTAGCAGAAAAGGAATAATTTTGAGATTCTGATAACGTAACATTTGACTGTGCATGTTGATAAGTTCCATATGCTGTATATGTAATTTCATTATTATAAAAAGTTACTGTTATACTATTAGATAAACTTTGTGTAACATTATCCGAAATATTTGTAGATAAACCACATCCATCAGTATTTCTTTTTATATTTGAACTAGAATTATTATATGAAATAAGGTTACCATCCCATTTCTGATATCCACTAACCGAATTAATTGTTATTGGGGTACTTACACCATTCCTAAAACCAATAACATCAAACGATTTTGTACTGGGGATAGAAAACCATTCATTAGTTACAGTTACAGTTTTTACAGAATGCAAATTCAATAGAGAAATACTAACTTTCTTCATAGTAGTTTGATGAGTTGAGCCACGAGTAGATTTATTTAAAAATTCTTCTGCTTCTTGTTGAGTCACAATTGATTCTTTATAACCATTTTTTACATTATCTTTTTCAATTTTTATATATTTAAATGTTTTTTCTGCTTTTAAATTTGAATTATTCTTATATAAATTAATTTGTTCTTCATTCAACGTTGCAATTGTATCATAGCTAAATACTTTAGATAAATTTTCATATTGCTGTTTTGTTAATTCGACTCCATTAACATTCGTAAAATATACAGTTTTTGCATCCACTATATTTGGAATTAAAATACAAAAAGCAATAATAATTAATAATTTTTTCATATTTTTCTCCTTCTATCTTACAAATTATATTAAACCGATCGTATTTTAATATAATATGTACCTATTTAATTTCCAAGGTGCTTAATAACTCAATTATATATTTTTCATCAAGATTTTCACCAAAAAAGTAAAATTTATAATTATAATCATCCCTAATAATATTAACTTCTTGAGATTTGTTTATTTTTGTTATATATCCCTGATAATCACCTGATATATACTTAATATATTCTGTTTTTGGAATTACTATAGATGAAAAAATATTAAACGCATAATTTTCCAATATAGTTCTTTTAGACATAAAAATATTACTCTCTATAATATAATTATTTTTAACAAACTTAAAATAATCCACATCATTATTTATGTCATTTTTTAACAAAAAATATTTTCTATCTGCAGATGTAAAATATTTTGTGGTATTATTTATTTTTGTTGTATTTGAAAAAAACAAATTATCATCTGTAAACACATCAATTATTTGAGGTCCCTTACTTATATATATGTATTGAATATCATCATTTTTATTCTTATTTTCTAATTTAATTAGTCCTTCCGGATAAGTATTTTTAATTATTTCATAATTTTTAAAATCATTTCTAATTTTTATATTATCAAATAAAATATATTTTTCTTCTTCTATTGTCTTTTTATATATTTTCAAATCACTATCTTTTTTTAACCCATCAACTATTTCACTTTTAGAATTTAAATCTTTTGCATTATACTTTATTATCAATATTAATTTATAACAAAAAAACATTCCAATTATACTAATAATAATTATCAAAAACCCAATAAACATATTTTTATTTTTTTCTTTATTTATTTTTTCATTTGCATAAGATATAGTATTTTCAACAATTTCTTCAGTATTTTGTATAATATTTTCTTCACTAAACTTTTCACCAGAAAGAAGTTCAGTAATAGAAACTTCTAATATTTCACTTAATGGTTTTAACAAAGATAAATCCATCAACCCTAATCCACGTTCCCATTTGCTAACTGCATTTTTTGTTATATTTAATTTATTAGCTAATTGTTCCTGTGTTAACTTTTTATTTTTTCTTAAAGTCGAAATAAATTGACCTATTTTTTTATAATCCACTATTTATCACTTCCATCTTTATTATATATTTTTTTATTACAAATATAAACATACTGTTAGTTCACTTACACATTTTCTCAATTTATAACAACAAAAAAACATTGCCTAAGCAATGTTTTCTACAACCTCTTGTGATATAGATTCGCTACAAGCATCAAGTAATTCAGTTACATCTATAGATTGTTGTTCTGCTACTTGTCCAATCTTTACATTCATAACACTATCAAATGATATTCCTAATTCACCTAAAACTGAATTAATATTATCATCTAAAAATTCCCCTGATAACTTTTTCATTCCATTGTAAGCTTTATCTAATGTACCAACATTATCAAATACTACAGTAGAATAATTTTTACCATCTTTTGTCCATGATATTAATTGACAATAATATCCTTTATCATGTTTTTGAACTTGTCTAATAATAACAGAGTCACTTAAAACAACTCCTGTTGAAAGAGTTACTACATCATCTGTTTCAAATCTAGAATCAAATTCTAATCTTCCATCTTCATCAAACGATACAGTCTCAACAGAACTACCTAAATATCCATTTAAAACAGAATCACCTACATAATTCCAAATAGTTTCAAGTACTTCAATTTCTCCCTCATAACTTGCACCTTCTAAAAGGTCTCTTACTTCGCTTATATTCATCTCTACATCCTCCCTTATTTAAAACGGTAATTTCATATTACCATTAGTAACCATTTTCATCATTTTTTTCATTTGATCAAATTGTTGTAATAATTTATTAACTTCTTGTACAGAAGTTCCACTTCCAGCTGCTATTCTAGTTTTTCTACTAGCTTTAATAATATCTGGATTGCGTCTTTCCTTTGGAGTCATAGACAATACAATTGCCTCTATTCTTGCCATTTGCTTTGGATCAATCTTAACATCAGTTAATCCCATTTTCTTAGCACCTGGTATCATTTTAATTAAATTTTCTAGAGGTCCTAATTTTTTCATTTGTTTCATTGTTGAAAGGAAATCTTCTAAATCAAACTTTCCTTGTTGCATTCTTTTAGCAGTCTTTTCTGCTTCTTTTTCATCAATAGCATCAGTAGCTTTTTCTACAAGTGAAATAATATCACCCATACCTAAAATTCTACCAGCCATTCTTTCTGGGTCAAAGAAATCAAGTCCATCTAATTTCTCTGAAGTACCCATAAATTTAATAGGAACATTAGTTAAATGTCTTACTGATAAAGCTACTCCACCTCGAGTATCTCCATCTAATTTAGTTAAAATAACACCTGTTAAACTTAATTTATCATTAAATCCAGTAATTACATTAATAGCATCTTGTCCCATCATAGCATCTATTACTAATAATATTTCTTGAGGATTAACTTTATTATTAATATTTTCAAGTTCATCCATTAATTCATCATCAATATGTAAACGTCCTGCAGTATCGATTAAAACATAATCAAATTTATTTTCTTTAGCATATTGAATTGCATTACTAGCAATCTTAACAGGATCGTCTTTTCCTTCTTCATATACTTCAATATTTAATTGTTTACCTAATTGTTTTAATTGATCAATTGCAGCTGGTCTATATACATCACATGCAACTAATAACGGTTTTTTTGAATGTTTTTTTCTTAAGAAATTAGCTAACTTCGCAATAGTTGTAGTTTTACCAGATCCTTGTAACCCTACTAACATTAATGTTGCTGGATTACCACTTGTATTTAAAGGTGCACTTTCTCCCCCTAATAATTCAGTTAATTCATCTTTAACAATCTTAACGAATAAATCTCCAGGATTAATACTACTAGCAACTTCTTCACCTAGTGCTTTTTCTTTTACTGTATTTGTAAATTCTTTTACTACTTTATAATTAACATCTGCTTCTAATAAGGCTAAGCGAATTTCTCTCATCATATCTGAAATATTATCTTCAGTGATTTTCCCATATCCTTTAATCTTATGTATAGCATTTTGTAATCTATCGCCTAAACTTTCAAACATAATTCTTCACCAATTTCTATTATACATAAATTTCGTTTATTTTAAAAGAAAAATAGTACTTTTCAGTACTATTTATAACATTATGCACCTGTTGGTGGAATAGGCATTAATCCATCATTTACATTTTGAACATCACTACCATCTAAACTAGTTATAGTAGTAAATCCATCCCCACCAGTATTTTCAACAGGAGCCTCACTTAAACTAATTAATTCGCTAACTGCTTGAGAACTCATTGAAGTTCCTAAATGCATCTCCTCTTCTTTTTTCTCCTCGTGTTTTCCACCTAATTTAAATAAGCCTTTATGTTCTTCCTTCTTCTCACCCTCATCGGTTGGTAAAGTAGGTAAATCAATAACTTTTGGAGGTTCTGTTACAACCTCATCTTTCTTTTCTTCTTCAGAAGACTTAGTTTCTTCAAGGAAATCAATTAAATTAGGTTTTGCTTCTATAGTAGGTGCATCACTTGCAACGATTTGTTGAGTAATACTAGATGAAACACCACCTGATAAAAGCATTCCACCCGCATCATTTAAACTAACCAACTTAGCTTTTTGACTTTCTTCTTCTTTCTTAGCTTTTTCTTGTTCCTCTTCATCCTCTGCCTTAGCAGCTTCTATATCATCTGGGTCAAAGAATAAAGATTTAACTTGTTCAGCATGAGCTTCTTTTTCCATTTGTTTTTTAACATCCTCTAATGTCTTAGAACCTGTTGTAACAACAAACGAGTCATCAAACTTCTCATTTTCAGTAAAGTTAGAAGGTTCAACAACCTTTGGAATTTGAACATTTGGAATACTTGGCTCTGCTGGTGTTGTTGGTGCACTAGGCACACTAGGAACACTAGGTGTGCTAGGAGTTTCACTAATTTGTGGAATTGCACTAGCAGTAGCAGCTTTATCTGTTGGTGCACTCTCTTTAAAACTTGCAGCTCCACTTGCTCCACCATTCCAGAATGTAACAACATCGCAACTTCCACTCCATGGTGCTGGATCAGGCATCTCCATTTTAACGATCATTGGAATCTTAAAAGCATTACCAAATCCTAAACAAGTACCAGATTGTAACCCTTTTTGTTTTTCAACAATCTCATCACTAATATTTGGAACCATCTTTCTAATGTAATCAACATCAACTGGGTGGTTAACTCTAAATATTAAGAAATTAGAACATTGAGAAATAACAGTATCTGAAAGTTCAACCGGTCTTTGTGTAATAATACCAAGAATTACACCATACTTACGACCTTCCTTAGCAATTCTTTCAAATATATTATATCCAAGTAAAAATCTATCATTATCATTTTGAATATATCTATGAGCTTCTTCATAAACCAAATGAAATGGAATACTTGCTCTATCAATTAAATTCTTAGAAAAATCAAATATTAATCTAGAGAAAATCTTAGTTAATACTTTTGCAAAATCATCATCAATATCATCCAAGTTAATATTAACTATTTGATACTTACGATTATTATTAATTAATAATGATGTTAAATATGTATCTAAAGACATATAATTTTCAACATCAAAATACTTACTATTAGGACCAGAAACTATTGAATGTAATCTAACTTTTAAAGTAACTGCATCTCCATAAGTATTATCATTTCTTAACCAACCTTCACTAATTAAAGTAAAGTTCATCGCTTTTTCTAATGTATCTAAATCATAGAAAACATTTCCCTTAGGTTCATATGTATCATACTCTTCTTTAATAAATGATGAAACATACTCAGTAAGTAAAACACTTTCACTAAAGTTACCAGAATTATCAATCAAGAAACATTCTCTAAATTTTCTTGTATACCCAATACCTTGAACTATTGCCTCTAAATTAAATTGTCTAGTCGAACAACTTCCAAGTATAGAGAAAATTTCATTTCTCTTATTAGGTGCTGTTTCATTTGTATAAAGAATTGTCATAATAGCTTTAGCAATTAAGTGATTCTTATAAGCATCTGAATCCATATCTTTTTGACTAAAGATTCTCGCTAAATTTAACATTCTTTCAATAATTGGCAATTGTGAATGTGAAGTAACTTGTAATAATAAAGCTAAATCATCTTCATTTAATAAATAAATAGGAATTCTTAATTTCTCACCATTAGGATCTTCTTCGTTAGTACTAAAATATCTATAGTGATAATTTGGATTAATAGCATTCAAACCACTAAAGGCATTGTAATATTCACCAGAAGAATCAAATAAAATAATATTCGATTTATATGGGAACAATCTTTTATCTTGGAACATATTTTGGAATACTCTTGTAGTTCCACAAGATTTTCCTGATCCAGAGTTACCAAATACCGCAAAGTGGCTATTAAAGAAAGCATTAACATCTAAGAAAACTTGTTTTCCATCATAGAATGGAGTATATCCAAGTTTCATATATCCTACTTCATCTTTACCAGTAATAAGGGGAATTTCATCATCATTAATAATTCTAATCTTAGCATCAAGAGAAGGTTTTCTAATAGTTCCACCTACGAATCTATTTCCTACAATTTCACCTAAAAAACTCGCCTTAACTGTATCACCATTTAAGTCGTCTACTTCTGCTAAAATTCTCTTTGTACTGTCTTCAAAAACTAAATGCAAATTCATCAAGTTAACAGCTAAACTATCGGCATCTTTTAACTTAACATTTGCAAATTCGTCACTAATATAAACTATCTTATCAAACATATTAATTGCCCCTTTTACCTTCTACTCTATCATATATTGATTATACTCTTTTTTACTACACTTTACAAGGAAAATAAAAAGAGAAATTAAACTAATTTCTCTAATTCTTCTTTAAGTTTTTTATCTTCAACTTTTTCAATAATACTTAAAAGTTTTTTCTTCTTTTCAAGTAATCCTAATACTTTTTCATATTCTTCTAACTTATCAGTAGTAATATGTAACTGTTTAAAAATAGCATTTCTACTAACATCAAAGTTTTCTGCCATTTCAGAATAACTTAAATTATTAAAATAATATTCTTCAAAATACTCTTTTTGTTTATCAGTTAATAAATCTCCATATAAATCATATAACTCATTAAAATATAAAACATCTTCCATATTATCACCTACATTAAATCTTTAAATAATCCATAAATATATTTTTCAATATCAAATACTTGTAAATCATCTTTACCTTCACCAAGACCAATATATTTAACAGGAACACCTATATTTTCTTTAATAGCTAGAACAATACCACCTTTAGCAGTACCATCTAATTTAGTTAAAACAATACCAGTAATATTAGTAATCTCTTTAAATGCTTTAGCTTGTGAAATACCATTTTGTCCAGTAGTAGCATCAATAACTAATAATGTTTCACTTGCTCCACCTTCTAATTGTCCTTCAATTACTTTATTCATCTTTTCTAATTCTTTCATAAGATTAACTTTATTTTGAAGTCTACCAGCAGTATCAATAAGTACTACATCATACTTTTCTTCTTTAGCTTTAACTAATCCATCAAATACAACACTTGCAGGATCAGCACCTTCTTCTCTTCCATAGAATCCAACATCTATCTTTTCACTCCACTCTTTTAATTGAGCAGTAGCTCCAGCTCTAAATGTATCAGCAGCAACTAATAATACCTTTTTACTTTCATCTTTTAACTTATGACCAATTTTACCAATAGTAGTAGTTTTCCCTACTCCATTAACTCCTACAAATAGTATTGCAGTTGGTCCATCTTCTCTATAATTAATCTTATTTGTAAGAACTTCATCATTAACATAAATAATAAATAATTCGTCAACAATAATTTCTTTTAATAATTCAGGATCATCAATTTTCTCACTTTTAACACGATCTCTAAGTCTATCAATAAATTCCATAACAGTATTAATACCAATATCAGCCATTATTAATATTTCTTCTAATTCATCAAAATATTCATCTGTTACTTTTTTATATTTATTAGTAAGACCCGCTAACTTAGAAACAAATCCATCTCTAGATTTAGTTAATCCTTTTTCATATACTTTTACTGATTTTTTCACTTCTTCAGTAACTTTATTACTTTTTTCCACAACTTTTGTGGATTTATCATCAAAAGATTCTTTTTTCTCTACAACTTGTTCTTTTTCTTGAACAACCACTTCTTCTTTCTTTTCTGTTCCTTTGAACATATTCTTTATTTTATTAAAAAATCCCATTATATCACCTACAAAAAATTATATCATAAAAGAAAAAAACTACCAATAATAATGTAGTTTTTACTTTTGAGGTCCTTCTTTTTTAGTTAATCCCCTCATTGCTAAAAAATTCAAAACATCATCTTTAGAAAGTCCTTCTCTATCACAACTTTCTAAAGATTTAGTACATGTTACTAAAAATCTAAGAGTATTATCATAATCTAATTCTTCAGGAACTTGTTCAAAAACAGATGCATGATCACCTGAAATAATCGCTCCATAAGTAATAATAAAATTATGAAAATCCTTACAATACCCAGCAGGAACTCTAACTCTTTTATAAATAATTGTACTGTCCACTCCAGCATATCCCATTTCTTGTAATTCTTTTAATGAATCAAAAGTTTCCACAACTTCATCATTCTTAACAGTCAGTTCTAAAGAAAATTTCTTGTTTTTTTCCACAAATATCACTCCTAAAATTAGTATATATACTAACATAATACCCAAATAAAAACAACATTTAAATAGATGTTATCTTATAGACAAAATAAAAAAAATATAGTATAATTTCATAGTTAGTTCTTTATACAACAAATGAAAGGAGAAATTATGAAAAACGCCAATGAAACAAAAATAGTTGTTTTAGGTGGTTTAGGAGAAGTCGGAAAAAATATGTATTGTGTAATGCATAGAGACTCAATCGTTATTATTGATGCCGGTGTAAGTTTTCCTGAAAGTGACTTAATGGGAATTGATTACGTATTACCAGATTTCACATTCTTAAAGGAAAACGAAGATAAAATTAAAGCTTTATTAATAACTCATGGACACGAAGATCATATTGGAGGAATACCATTCTTATTACAAAGTATTAATATTCCTGCTATTTATGCTCCAAATCACGCTAAAGAGTTAATTGCAGTAAAATTACAAGATAAAAATTTAAGATACGATAATCTATTTGTATATACAGAAGATACTAGATTAAAATTTCAAGATATTGAAATAGAATTCTTCAGAACAACTCACTCTATTCCAGATTCACATGGAATAAGTATTAATACACCAGATGGAAGAATTATTACAACAGGAGATTACAAATTTGATTTAACACCAATCGGTCCAATGGCAGACCTATATAAAATGGCCTCTCTTGGAGAAAAAGGTGTTGACCTTTTAATTGGAGATTCAACAAACGCTCTAAATGAAGGATTCTCAAATAGTGAATCTGTAGTAGATGAAACTTTAGGAGAAATGTTTGATAAATGTAAAAACAATCGTATTATCATCGCAACATTCGCTTCTAACATCTATAGAGTTAAACATATCTTTGAAACATGTTATAAACATAATAGAAAAATTTGTATCTTCGGAAGAAGTATGGAAAATAATATAAATATCTCTATTAATGGAGGATATATTGATCATAAAGAACTATTAATTACTCCCGAAGAAGCAAATAATTTAAAACCAGGAGAAGTTACTCTTCTTTGTACAGGAAGCCAAGGTGAACCTTTAGCAGCCCTATCAAGAATATCAAATGGTACTCATAAACAAATTAAATTAAGACCAGATGATGTTGTAATCTTCTCATCAAGTGCAATCCCTGGAAACGCACTAAGTATTTCTAAAACAGTAAATAAATTATACTTAAAAGGTGTAAAAGTTTATACAAATACTTCTTTATCAGACTTACATACATCAGGACACGCTAATGAAGAAGAAGTAAAATTAATGATTAGATTAACAAAACCTAAATATATAATGCCATTCCACGGAGATTATAGAATGCTTAAAAAACAAGCTGATATTGGAATTAACTGTGGAATTCCTAAAGAAAATACATTCATCTTAAAAAATGGTGATACTTTAGTTATGAAAGATCACGTTATTACTAAAGGTGATAGTATGCCAGGAGCAGATATTTATGTTGATGGTAACAGAATCGGTCAAATCGGAAGTGCTGTAATTAAAGATAGACAAATAATGGCAAATGATGGAATCTTAGTAGTAATCGCTAATGTAGATATGAAAAAAAGAGAACTATTAATCAAACCAAATATAACTACTAGAGGATTTATTCTAGTAAATGAAAATGAAGAACTAATTCATAAGATTGAAACAAAAGCTGAAACTACTATTAAAACTTCATTACAAGATCAAAAAACAAATTTTGCATCATTAAAAACAGAATTAACTGAAGTTTTATACCCATTCATTTACAATTTAACAGGTAGAAAACCAATTATTCTACCAATTATATTAGACATAAAGAGATAACATTGTTATCTCTTTTTTATATCTTATTAAAATAATTATTATTAATTAAATAACCAAGTTCCTCTACACTACTTCGACAAAACAAAGCTATTCTAAAATAAAAATATTGTTCATCACTATCACTAATATTAAGTATAAGTCGATAATGATTCCAACTAAGTTTAGTTAAATAGTCTAAATACATTGGAAATCTACAATAAAAATTACTCATATATTTCAAATTCTCTCTAGTAAACATACTACTATTACCATACTTATATGAATAATATAAAGAATATTTAGAACATACATTTTCATAAGAATACTGATCTTTATAAACATTTTTCCCAATTAACCAAAACAAATATAGTCGATTCTTCATATTAGCCTCCTCAACTATATTATTAACAAAAAAAGAAGCAAAAAATAATTATTTTGCTTCTTCTTGTGCTCTTGTTTCACGTACAACAGTAATTTTAATTGTACCTGGATATTTCATAGTAGCTTCAATCTTTTCTTTAACTTCTCTAGCTACTCTATGACTTTCTAAGTCATCAATTTCTTCTGGTTTAACAATTACACGTAATTCACGACCTGCTTGAACAGCAAATGTCTTATCTACACCTTTAATTCCATTACCAACTTCTTCTAATTGAGAAAGTCTCTTAATGTAATTTTCTAAAGAGTCATTACGCGCACCAGGTCTACTAGCAGAAAGTGCATCAGCAATTGCAACAATTGTAGCAATAACACTATTAGCAGTAGTATCACCATGATGAGATGCTATTGAATTAATAACAACTTCATCTTCATGATATTTCTTAGCTAAGTCAGCACCAATTTCTACATGGCTACCTTCAATTTCATGATCGATTGCTTTACCAATATCATGTAATAACCCTGCTCTCTTAGCAAGAGTAACATTCTCTCCTAACTCAGCAGCGATTAAACCAGATAATTGTCCAACTTCAATTGAATGTTGTAATGCATTTTGACCATAACTAGTTCTAAAATGTAATTTACCAATAATTTCAAGTAACGCTGGATCAAACTTAGTTAAACCAAGTTCAAATATAGCTTCTTGTCCATATTCAAGAATTTTTTGTTTCATATCTTTACATACTTTATCATATAATTCTTCAATACGAGTTGGATGAATTCTTCCATCCTTAATTAAACTTTCAAGAGTAACTCTAGCAGTTTCTCTTCTAAGCGGATCAAAACTTGATAATACTACAGCTTCAGGAGTATCATCGATAATTAAATCAACACCTGTAATAGATTCAATTGTTCTAATATTACGACCTTCACGTCCAATGATTCTTCCCTTCATTTCTTCAGAAGGTAAATCAACTACTGTAACAGTTTGGTCACTTGCAATATCTGCAGCATATCTTTGCATAGAACTAACGATATATTCACGAGCAGTCTTATCAGCTATTAACTTAGCTTCATTTTCTCTTTCATGAATATATTCATTAATTTCTTTATTCATTGTTTCTTTAACTTGACTCATAATTTGTTCACGAGCCTTTTCTTTACTGAAACCAGAAATTTTTTGTAACAATTCTAATTGTTCTTTTCTAATTTCCTCCACTTTACTTTTTTCATTTTGAATTTCTTCTTGTCGTTCAGAAAGTTTAGCTTCACGTTCATCTAAAGCTTGTTCACGTTTTTGATATAACTCATCACGTTTATCAATATTTGCTTCACGTTGTAATAATCTATTTTCAGATTCTTTTAACTCTTCCTTTCTTTCACGAATTTCTTTATCTAAATCCATCTTCAATTTATGAGCTTCTTCTTTTTGTTCAATAGCCGCATCTCTTTTAATCTTTTCTACATCTTTTTTAGCGTTAGCGATTAATTTTTCTGCTTCTTTAGAAGCTTTAGATACTTTTAAGCTATTAATAATAAAAGCTAAAATTAAACCAAATAGTAGCCCAACAGCTACAAGTAAAATGGAGAACCACATATTATCCATATTCTCCTCCATTCGATGATTAGATTACTACTAATCTAATTCTATTGTAAATTTATTTTATATCAATGTCAAGGAAAAGAAAAAGTGACCAAAGTCACTATTTTTCATAGAATTCTTTGATCACATCATAATCACAGTAAGGAACCTTTTTATCTTCAATAGCCATATAATTATCTCTACCCTTACCAAGTATTAAAACAACACTACTTGGATTTTTAGCCCCTACTTTTAATGCAAAATGTATAGCTTCAACTCTGTCCTTAATTCTAAAATATTCTTTTTTAGTATCTCCAGCTAAATCATCAATAATCTTATCAACACTTTCATATCGAGGATCATCCATTGTAAATACAACTACATCACTTTTTTCTAAAACAATTTTACCAATCTTGCTTCTCTTTTCAACTTCACGACCTCCAGCCGCACCAGTCACTGTAATAATTGTTTTATAATTAGAACAACTTTCAAGTATACTTTTAATACCATTAAATGTATGAGCATAATCAAGTATTAAATCAAAGTTTTGTCCAAAATCTAAATATTCTCTTCTACCATAAATAGGTTTAAGTTCTTTTATACATTCAATTATAAATGAAGACTCAACTCCATATAATAAACAAATTGCAAATGCCATTGTCACATTATAAACATTATATAATCCAACAAGTGGACTAACTATATCATAAATAACTCCATCATGAGTAATGTCAAACTTTACAACATTTGACTCTTCAATTACATTACTAATTACAAAATCACAATCTTGATTTACACCAAATGAATACCCTTTTATTTGACAAAGATTGACATCGTCGCCATTATAAACAACAATTCCATCTTCTTTTAAATAATCAAGTAATTTTAATTTACATTCTATATAATTACCAAGGCTACCATGGACATTTAAATGATCTTCAGTAATATTAGTGAATCCTACTATAGAATATTTAATACCTTCTACTCTATTATGAAGTAAAGCTTCACTTGACACTTCCATTACAACTTGTTTACACCCATTAGCTTTAGCAATACCTAATACATCATAAAGTTCTGATACACAAGGTGTTGTATTACTTGTATTATATTTATCTTCTCCAATAAACATCCCATTAGTACCAATTAAAGCACATTTCTTATGCTTACTTAGTATTTGATTAATAATACTAGTTGAAGTAGTCTTACCATCAGTACCAGTTATCCCAATATAATCAAAATCATTATCTAGTATATTATTAAACTTTTTACATAATGTAACATAATAGTTATTAATATCTTCTACATAAAAAACAGGTACACTACAATCTACTTCTCTATCTGCAACAATACAAACAGCTCCATTTCTAATAGCCATATCAATATAATCATAATGATCCACATTAAAACCTTTAGTTGCTACAAATAAATACCCATCTTTTACATCTCTACTATCATCTACAATACCAGTAATTTCAAAATTAAGTTCTGTTTCAAACAACTCATTAATCTTCATAAAATTACCTCCTTACAACTATTATACACTAAAAAAGACAATTACTTGTCTTCTTTAGTCTTTTTTACATCTTTTTTGTCACCTAGAGCAATATCATAGTATTCTCTAACTTTTAATTCTATTTCTTCTTTTAATTCAGGATTATCTTTTAATAGTAATTTAACATTTTCTTTTCCTTGACCAAGTTTTTCACCTTGATAAGAATACCAAGCACCTGTCTTATCAACAATTCCTGCTTCACTAGCTAAGTCAATAACTTCTCCTTCGCGAGAAACTCCTTCACCATACATAATATCAACAGAACAACTCTTGAATGGTGGAGCTACTTTATTCTTAACAACTTTAACACTTGTTTTATTACCAACAATTCCGTCCCCCATTTTTAATTGTTCATTTCTTCTAATTTCAAGACGAACGGATGAATAGAATTTTAAAGCTCTTCCTCCTGGAGTAGTTTCTGGATTACCAAACATAACTCCAACTTTTTCACGTAATTGATTTATAAAAATACAAGTAGTATTAGTTTTATTAATTGTACCTGATAACTTTCTTAATGCTTGAGACATTAATCTAGCTTGTAATCCTACATGTGAATCTCCCATTTCCCCATCAATTTCAGCTTGTGGAACTAATGCAGCAACAGAGTCAATTACAATAATACTAATAGCTTCACTTCGAACTAAAGCTTCACAAATTTCTAAAGCTTGTTCTCCTGTATCAGGTTGAGAAAGTAATAACTCATCAATATTAACTCCAAGTTTTTCTGCATAAACTGGATCTAATGCATGTTCTGCATCGATAAATGCTGCTCTTCCACCTAATTTTTGATGTTCAGCAATAGCTTGTAATGCAAATGTAGTTTTACCACTTGATTCAGGTCCATAAATTTCAATAATTCTTCCTCGAGGATATCCTCCAACACCTAATGCTATATCTAATGATAAACATCCACTAGAACAAACATCAACTTTCATGTGTTTATTATCCCCCAATTTCATAATTGAACCTTTACCGAATTGTTTTTCAATATCACTTAATACTTGTTCTAAAGCTTTATCTTTAGACGCATCACTACTTACAGATTTCATATATCCTCCTAATAAATAACTTACACTTACATTGTATATTATTTTTAAATACAAAGTCAATACCTAATCGAACGATTGTTTTATAAAATTAAAAGGCTATTTTATTGCAAAAATAAAAAACTTCTTAACGAATAAGAAGTTTTTATACTAATAATATTCTAAATTAATTATTTTGCTTTACTAGGAAAAATAATATCTTTGTTCATATTGAAATATTGAACTGCAGAAATTACAGACATAATACATGCAAAATATAATAAGAATTGATCTACACTAACGTGTAAGAACACAAATGGAATATTATAGAAAAATGCTAATGTTGTACCAACCATTAATGAAGCTGTTTTTAATTTTCCAGATCCAATAGCTGCAACAACTTTACCTTTACCAGCTGCTTCCATCTTAATTGCATTAACAACGATATCTCTTAATACAATAACTACAGGAACAATTACATGAACGAATCCATGAGCTGCTAAAATAATTAAAACTGTATTAACTAAAGCTTTATCAGCAATAGCATCTAACATTTTACCAGTATCAGTAACCATATTATATTTACGAGCAATATATCCATCTAACCAGTCAGTTACACTAGCAACGATAAAAATTACTCCAGCAATAATATATTGTAATTCTACTTGTACTCCATAAAAATCAAACACCGGGAACGTTAACCCAAATGCATGGAATGGAAAACATAGTAATCCAACAAGTACTAACGATAAAATTAGTCTTAATACAGTAAGTTTAGTAGGTAAATTCATAAACACACTCCTCTCTTGGCATCAATTCATCTACTTGTGTTGGAGCTTTATTAATATTACTTACAATTACATAGATAATAATAAATAATACTACTACACATAAAATAGCTAAAATAAAAGGTAAAATAGATACCTTCTTTTTAGTTGGTTTAGTATAAGGAGAAATTGCTTTCTTCTCTTTTTCCTCTAATTTCTTTTGTGCAGCTAGTATATCATCTAATGAAATCTTAGAAGTATGTTCGAATAAAAAACCATTAAACTCATCTACTACTTTTTCAGGATTAAGTCCTAAATATTTAGCATATTGTTTAACGTATTGTTTTAAATTATAAACATCTTTAAAAGCTCTAACATTACCACTTTCAATATTTTCTAACTGAGATGTTGAAAGTTCAAGATCTTCTGCTGCTTCAGCAAGACTAACGCCATTACTGACTCTAGTATGCTTTAAATATTCGCCTAACTCTTTCATTCTTCACCTCATCTAAATAACAATAATATAAATAAGCCATGTTCTGTTCCTAGTTACCTAGGCGACAAACATTTATCTACCAGTTTCCCGGTTCCTAACTCCATTCAATTCTTTCGTTAGGACTCTCCTACCAATTTTGGATTTCTCTCTCGCGGGGTTTACCACGTTTCACTCTTTTGTTTCCAAAAGCATCGTCACTGCGGCACTTTATGAATAGAATCATATTAAAAAACTTAGATTCATCTTCGCCGTTAGTAAAAACTACCCTAGGTTATTTGTTCCCTAGGCACGAACACTACAGTCATCGCAGACTGTGAGAGCATGGACTTTCCTCAAGAGCCTCATGAGCTCCAGCGTTTGTCTATATACTATTCTTCTTCTTTTTCTTTGTCTGATTTTAATCCGTAAACCATCTTTTCAAGTTGTGATAATCTTTTAATAATATCAATATTAGTAACTTCTGGACTATCAACATTATTACGTGCTACTTCAACACTAAGTCTAGAATTACGAAGTTCTTGTTTTAATGACATAATTTCTGCCATTAATTCAGCTTTTTCTTTTTCTAAACTATTAATAATATTAAGAAATTGTTCATAATCACCAATAATAGTATCTAAAAATTGATCAACTTCTTTTAATCTATATCCTCGAGTATCAATTTTAAACTCTTTTTCTAGGATATCTTGTGGCTTAAGTGAAATCTTATTTTGATACATTTTATCACCAATCCCTTACATTAATATTATGTCATTAATACCTATTTTTGTCAATTGATAACGACCTCTTTATAAAGGTCACTTGAGTCTCAACTGAAATACTTCGAGTCATACTTAACATTCTATCAAATATTTTAATAATTTCAAAATTATTCATTAAATTCACCTAAAATAATCATAATAGAAAAAATTTTTTTATCAACAAATACGACAATACTTCTTAAAAAAATACATATTAATTTTTATGGAAAATTTAATATTAATATAGTATAATAAATGATAGGTGATGAGATGAATTATCCAAACGGTATAAAAAAGCCTAAAAGTATTGATATAACAACAAAACCAGTTGATTATAAAAATAGAGGAATGACTTTAGAAGGAGAAATAAATCAATCAAATGAGTACTATATTGAAATAGGAAAAGCATTTATTTATAAAAAACCCACTCCTATTAAAATAGTAAATGTAGATTTTCCTTCAAAAAATAAGGCAGTTATTAAAGAAGCCTACTTCTCTACTCCATCAACTACAGATTATAATGGATTATATAAAGGTAAATATATTGACTTTGAAGCAAAAGAAACAAAAAGTAAAACAGCTTTTGCATTAACAAATATTCATCCACATCAAATTAAACATTTAGAAAACATTGATAATAATGGTGGAATTGCTTTTATTATAGTAAGATTCACAACTTTAAATGAAACATACTTAATAACAGCAGAAAGATTTTTAAACTATATAAATAATAATGATAAAAAATCAGTACCATTAGAATATTTTAAAACAGATGCTTATCTAATAAAAGATGGTTATAGACCAAGAATTGACTATTTAAAAGTGGTAGACATTCTAATCGGAGGTAAAATATGAAAAAATTAAAATTTAAAAGACCTAATAGTCAAAATAAGAAAATTAAACCTAAATTAAGAAGATCAAAACCAAAAACACAAAATACTAATAAAAAAATAAAAACTAGAGTTAAACCTAAATATACTCGTGGAGATAGAAATGCACAAATTATTTGTATAGGATTAATATTAGTATCAATCCTTCTATTCTATTTAATCTACGGATTAGAAGTTGCCGCTATCGCAGCTGCTGGTGTTTTAGGTATTACAGGTTTAACTTTATTATTAAGACAAATTAAAAATCCAAAGAAACGTAGACGAGTTGTTACTTTCTTAATAGTATTCACTCTTACAATTGGTATCTTAGGAGTTATCGCTTTTGGTTCATTTATTATGTATATCAAAAGTGTTGCAGAACCAAGATTTAAACCTTCTGCATTAAATGCAAAAGAGTTAACAATTCTTTATAACAAAGATGATAAAGAATTTGCAAAACTTGGAGTTGAAAAAAGAGAAAAAGTTACATATGAAGAATTACCTGAAGTATTAATTGATGCTATCATCGCAACAGAAGACTCAAGATTCTTCCAACATAATGGATTTGATGCACCTCGTTTCGTAAAAGCAACAATTGGACAAGTATTAGGAAATCCTAATGCTGGTGGTGCTTCTACCCTAACAATGCAAGTTGTTAAAAACGTATTCACTGATAAAGATTTAGATTCAGGACTTGCTGGTATTATTCGTAAATTTGAAGACATCTATCTAGCAATGTTTAAAGTAGAAAAAAATTATACAAAACAAGAAATAATAGAATTCTATGTAAATAACCACTTCTTAGGTGGAATGATTTACGGAGTTGAAGAAGCATCTCAAGCCTACTTTGGTAAGAGTGCTAGTGAATTAAACTTATCAGAAGCTGCAATTATCGCTGGTATGTTTAGATCACCTAACTACTATAGACCTAACGTAAATCCACAAAATGCCACAAAAAGAAGAAGTACAGTATTATATTTAATGGAAAGACATGGATATATAACAAAAGAAGAAAGAGCTGCAGCTAATGCAATCCCAGTAGAAAGTTTAACAATTCCTGCAAGTGCAAATATTTCACCATATCAAGGATATATAGATACAGTTGCAGCAGAATTACAAGAAAAGTATGGTGTTGACCCATACACTGTATCATTAAAAGTATATACAAACTTAGATACATCAAAACAAAATGCCGTAAACTCTGTTTATAATGGAGAAACATACCAATGGATAAATGATAAAGTTCAATCTGCTGCTGCAGTATTAAATGCTGAAGACGGAAAAATTTTAGCTATTGGAAATGGACGTAACATTGGAGATAGAATTGCTGGTAAGAAAAAACAAAAGAACTATGCTACAAGCATTAGAAGACAACCTGGTTCTACTGCAAAACCATTATTCGATTATGGTCCAGGTATTGAATATAATAACTGGTCAACTTATAAATTATTTGAAGATGCACCATATCAATACTCAAGTGGTCAATCAATTAACAACTGGGACGGTGGATACTTCGGAACTATTACATTAAGAAGAGCTTTAGCAACATCTCGTAACATTCCTGCATTAAAAGCCTTCCAACAAGTTAATAATAAAAAGATTGTTGAATTCGTAACAAACTTAGGATTATCACCAGAAATATCTGGAGGAAAAGTTCATGAAGCCCATGCAATTGGAGCCTTCACTGGAACTAACCCATTAGAAATGGCCGCAGCATATGCAGCATTCGCTAATGGAGGATATTATAATGAACCATGGAGTGTTCGTTCAATTGAATATCGCTCAACTGGAGATAAAGAAGAACATAATGAAACAAACTATGTTGTTAAGAGAAAAGTAATGTCTGATGCAACAGCATTTATGATTACTGATGTATTACAAGATGTAGCATTAACAGGTGGTACACCTCATAATGTAGCATGTAAAACAGGAACAACAAACTATGATGCTAAAACAATGCAAAGTAAAAACTTACCATATGACGCTATCAGAGATTCGTGGGTTGTAGGATACTCTACTAAAACAGTAATTGGTATGTGGTATGGATATGACTATATCGATAAAGTTTACTGTTTAAGAAACTTACCTGCAACAATGCAAAAAGATGCAATCTTTAAAGCATTAATCTCATCAGGTGCCATGGAATCAAACAGATCATCATTTAAACAACCATCAAGTGTTGTAAAAGTTGGTGTAGCAAAAGATTCTGATCCTGCAAAACTTGCTGGACCTGGTACAACTGAAATAGTATATGAATATTTCAAAAAAGGTTATGAACCAGATGAATACGATGATAAGAAAATGGCTAAACCAAATAACTTTAAAGCTGTATACAATAAATTAACTAAAAAAGTTACATTATCATGGTCACCAGTAACATTCAGTGGTAACTATGGAAACTACGGTACATTCGGTTATAACATTTATAAAGATGGTACATTAATCGACTGGACAACAAAAACAACATATGTATTAGATACAACTGATCCATATGCAACATATAAAATAGTTGGAACATATAAATCATATACTGGTATTCAAACAGAACCAGCAACATTTGAATTAGAAGAAGAAATTGAAGAGGAAGAAGACGAAGAAGAAACACCAACTGATAAACCAACTAACTCTACTCCTCCAACTAATACAAATAAACCAACTACAAATACACAATAAAAAAAGAAAGAATTAAATATTCTTTCTTTTTTCTTTGCATAAATCTTTTATCTTGCAAGTACCACACTCAGGTTTCACAGCCTTACAATAATATCTACCAAATAAAACTAATTGTAAATGTCTTTTGCTCCAAAGTTCTTTCTTAAACTTACGTTGTAAACATCTCTCTACTTTTAATACGTCACTATTCTTAGGACAAAGTCCAAGTCTTTTAGAAACTCTTTCTACATGCGTATCAACCGCAATTGCAGGATAATTATAAAATTCACTTAAAAATACATTTGTAGTCTTACGACCAATACCAGGCATACTTTCAAGATACTCTCTATCAGTTGGAACTACTCCACCACACTCTTCATCAAGCATACGGCTAATTCCTTTTATATATAAACTCTTCTTTCTAAATGAACCTACTGATCTAATAATTTCTTCTAAATCAGTAATATCTGCATTCTTTAAATCATTTAAACTAGGATACTTTTCAAATAATATTGGTGTAACACTATTAACTCTTTTATCAGTAGATTGAGCACTTAACATAATCGCAATTAATAACTCATAATCCTTAGTATAATTTAATTCACACTTAGGCTCATTAAATAACTCATCTAAATACTCTTCTATTCTACTCGTCATCATCAAACCAATTCCATTCAATTACATCCATATCAACATCTTCATTAACTTGATTCTTATTAGTATTATTACGTTTCTTACGATTAGATTCAACATCTTCTACAGTCTTAACACCTAGTTTTCCCCATTCATATAAAATCTTATCAATATAACGTAAATTAGATACTCCATTAAAAGTAGCTTCCTTAACAGCTTCTTTAATAACATCTTGATTTATACCACTTTCAATCCAAGCTTTAATAATTTCATATTCAATCGGACTAATTGTACGACCAAATTCTTTTTGAATAACTTCAAATATATCAGTCTTAGAAACATCATTAGTTTCCTTATTAACTTCATCAATTGTAATCAGTGTAAGTTTACTATAAAAATCATCCATAATAATAAACTCTTCCATTACACCTTTATCATTCTTCTTAGATTCTACTCTAATAAATCTCTTATCTGTAAGAACTTCAATATAACTCATAACTTCTATTAAAGTCATATTTAATTCATTACCAAACTTACTAGGATCAAATACAAAATTATCTCCTAAATTATATAAATACATAAGAAATATAAATTCGTCTAACTTAAGTTTAAAATCTTTATAATGTTGTAATAAATATAGTGGAATAACCATATTTCCTTGTTTAAAAATCTCAATTAATTTCGAACTTTTCATAACATCATCTCCATTAATACCAATATAATAACATAAAAAAAGGTAGAAGTCTAATTCTCTACCTTGTAATTACTAATAATATACTTCATTATAGCGTCTTTTTCATTCTTAACTCTTCTATATAGAACTTCTCTTTCAATATCACTATAGATGTCTTTTAAATAGCTTCCTGGGCCTTTATTTAGACCTTTCATGATATCATCACTTGTAATATCTAAATCTCTTCTACTTTGAATAACTAAGTTATTATAAGACTCTGTAATAGCTTTAATATCAAGTCCCTTAATCTCTCCTGCTACACTATTAACATATAATCCATGCTTATATAAAGCTGTAGGATCTAAATTATTTAATAAGAAAGCATCATTAATATTTGCAATTAATTCTCTTTCATTACTATTAAATGGATATTTATCAACCACATTTAAAATACTCCATACACCAATTAAACTACTAGTACATGTAACCTTATCTAAATTATCTAACTCTAAATATCTATCTAAACCTAAATCAAGTAATAATTGAATACCTTTATCAGCATTACTACTACTGAATATTTTATCTAGTTCTTCTTTCTTTCTATAATAAGATAAATTTCTTAATAATTCTCTAGTCTCTATAATAGCTTCCCTAGTTTCCTTATCTAATTCAAAATCTAATAATGTAGCGAATCTAACAGCTCTTAAAATACGTAAAGAATCCTCTTCAAAACGAGTTTTAGCATCACCAACAGTTTTTACTACCCTATTATCAATCTCGCTTCTACCACCTAAAAAATCAATAATTTCACCGTCTTTATTAATACACAAAGTATTAATAGTAAAATCTCTTCTTAATAAATCTTGATATAAATCATCTATATATTCAATTTGACTAGGTCTACGATTATCTAAATAATTCATTTCTTTTCTAAAAGTTGTTATTTCAAATCTAACACCCTTCTTAATAACTGTAACAGAACCATAATCTTCATTAGGTAAACAGCTATCAAATATATCTTTAATTTCTTTAGGTGTTGCATTAGTATTAATATCTATATCATTTGAGTCAATTCCAAGTATATGATCTCTTACAAATCCCCCAACAATATATGCTTGAAATCCACAACTTGTAATTTCTTCTAATAATTTCAAAGCTATATCTAACATAAATCACCTCATACATCTATATTATATCACACAATAAAAGAACCTATAAAGGTTCTTTGAATTTTAATTATTAATTAACTGAATCTTTTAATGCAGTTCCTGCTTTAAAAGTAACAGCTTTTCTTGCAGCGATTTTAACAGTTTCTCCAGTTCTTGGATTACGTCCTTCACGTGCAGCTCTTTCAGAAACAGCAAAAGTTCCAAATCCAACTAGTGGTACTTTATCTCCTTTTACTAAAGCTTCTGTAATAGCAGCAAATGTAGCATCGATAGCTCTAGTAGCATCTGCTTTAGAAAGTCCTGCAGCAGTTGCAACAGCTTCAACTAATTCAACTTTTTTCATAATTAAAATTACCTCCCTATTTTTATTAAGCACATGTTATGCTTACATATAAAATGTATCATAATAAATCCTAAAGTGCAAGAAATATAAATGAATTTTAACCATTTTCCCTTTAAAAATAATAACAAAACAAAAAAATAAGAAGATTTCTCTTCTTATTTACAATTATAACCTTTTCCTTCTAATTCTGTTTTTAATGCATTTCCTGTTTTATCAATGAATTTTTCACCATTAGGTCCAAGATATTTTTGTTCATCAGCATATTCATAAGAAATAATTAAATCAGTTTCATCATAGTATCTTTTAAACACTTTATCATCATTTTTCTTTTGATCATCAAAAACTTCTTTACTCTTACATCTAAATACTTTAATTAAATTAGTCTTTTTAACTGCTTCTCCATCTAAAAATACATAAACAACATCATAAGCAGTATAAGCATCATTATTTCTTTCTTCTTTTTCACAAACATAATTAGCTTTATTATAGATACCACCCATTACTCCTTTTGTAACTACTTGTGTATCTTTATCTTTTTTATCAGATTTCTTATCTTTACCATCACCTAAAGATAAGGCCCATACTAATGCTCCAACCATTAACGCAACAGCAAGCATAGCACATACTACAACAACAATTTTCTTACCTTTCATATTATCCCTACTTTCTATTTTTAATATCTGTTAATAATAATATAACATGACCTAACATAAAAATAAATAAACAAATTATAAAACTAATAAACCATATAAATAACATTAAAGCTGTATTAAAGTTACTAGTTAAACAAGCACCACCATATAAAGCAGAACTTGATCCACAAACTGGAAATAAATTACCAAATACAATTCCTAAAAAAATACAAAATATAAAAATTATAATTGATAACTGTTGATAAATATTAAAATTAAAATCTTCTACCTCATCTTTAATAGTCTTTATCTTAGGAAGGGCTTTCTTAGTCTTTTCAATTTCTTCAAACATATTCATTACTTAGTCACCTTCTTTTTATTCTTATTTGTATTAGTCTTTTTAACACCTTTATAATTCTTAGTAGGTTTCTTCTCTACTTTCTTAACAGGTTTCTTTGTAGTTGTTTTTTTCTTTATATTTTCTTTTGCTGATTCTACTTTTTCTTTTACTTCTTCAGTAAATTCTTCTATTTTATCATCAATAGCATCTTTAACATCTTCTACTTTATCTTTAGCTTTCTCAATGTCATCATCTAATCCCATATCAACAATAAATTCTTCTACTGAATCTTTTACTTTATCAATTTTCTCATCTATTTTAAGTTCATCTACTTTTTCTTTTACTTCTTCAGTAAACTCTTCTACTTTTTCTTCAACTTTATTAACAGCAGCACTAAGTTTTTCAACAGGTTCTTCAAACTTATCACTAACTTTATCCATTACTTCTTTAACATCTTCTACTTTTTCTTTTACTTCTTCTACAATAGTATCAGTAATCTTATCAAAATTACCTGTATTCTTACAATCAATTTTCTTTAAATCAAGATATTGCCAATATAAATAAATATATCTTGCAAATAAATAAGTAAAACAACAATCTAATAATGATAATACTGTCCCATGAAAACTAGTAGTCATAATTAAATTAATCGCTAATAATATAACTCCTAATATAACTACTGTATAAAAATATCCTTCGTTTGAAAACTCATTAAATGGAGATTTACTTAATTTAAATTCTTTCCAAATTCTAGTACCTCTAAAGAATGTATGAACTAAATAAAGTACTATAAATACATGGATAAATAAAGACATTAATGAATCTAAATTAAATGATTGAAATACTGTTAAAAATGAAGTAAATGATGTAAATAAATAAAATAATATTAATATTACATTTAAATAATCAAAATACTTTTTACCAAACTTAGTCTTTAACGCTATAAAATATAAACATACACATAAATAAATACTATTATGAGTTAAAATACTACTCAAAATATCAACTGCACTAAGTCCATTCTTAATTGCAAAAGACTGACTTAATAATATAGTAATAATAATTAAACCAATCAAACCAGTTGTAATAATTGACGCATCATTATACCACTCTACTCTTTTTTTTACACTTTTATCCATACTTGCCACCTTCCTATGATAAAATTATATCATAAACTAGATTGTTTGTTATAAATTTTCTTTAAAAAAAAGAAATAATATGCTATAATACAATCTGAATTGGAGGGGATATTATGTCTATACCTACTGTAGCTTTGGTTGGAAGACCAAATGTTGGTAAATCTACCCTATTTAATAAGATAGTTGGAAGAAAAGTTTCTATCATTGAAGATTTACCTGGAGTAACAAGAGATAGAATCTATCAAGAAGCAACTTATAACAAAAAGAAATTTTATTTAATTGATACTGGTGGTATTGATGCTTCTAAAATGACATTTAATGATGAAATTAAAATGCAAGCTGAAATCGCTATTAAAGATGCTGATATCGTTGTATTCATCGTTGATGGTAAAGAAGGACTAACTGCTAACGATTTAATCGTAAGAGATATCTTAAGAAAATCACAAAAGAAAGTTATAGTTGCAATAAATAAAATTGATGTTAAAGATGCTAAAGATAATATATATGATTTTTATGAATTAGGTTTTGATACTTATATTCCAATCAGTAGTATTCACAATACTGGTTATGTAGAATTAATGGATACTATTACAAATGGATTCCATGAAAAAGAAGAAAAAATTGATACAAGATTAAAATTCTCAATCATCGGAAGACCTAATGTTGGAAAAAGTAGTTTAATGAATGCTCTTTTAAATGAAGAAAGAGTTGTTGTATCAAATATAGCAGGTACAACAAGAGATTCAATTGACTCAGTATTAAGATACAACAATGAAGAATATATTTTAATAGATACTGCTGGAATGCGTAAAAAAGGAAAAGTATTTGAGTCAGTTGAAAAATATAGTTTAGTAAGATCATTAAAATCAATCGATAGAAGTGATATTTGTTTAGTAGTAATAAATGCTGAAGAAGGAATTACTGAACACGATAAACATATCGCTGGATATGCCATTGAACGTGGTAAAGGATTAATCTTCGTAGTAAATAAATGGGATACAGTAAAAGATACTACTATTCAAGAATTTGAAAAACTTATGAGAGCAGAATTTCAATTCGCAACTTATGCACCTATCGTATTCTTATCAGCATTAACAAAGAAAAGAATACATACATTAATGCCTGAAGTATTAAAAGTAGCTGAAAATATCTCAAAAGAAATAAAAACAAGTATTTTAAACGAAGTAATAAATGATGCATATCAATTAAACCTACCTCCTTCATATAAAGGAAAACGTTTAAAGATATATTTCACTTCTCAAACAGGAACTAATCCACCTAAATTTACATTTAGAGTAAATAATAAAGGATTAGTACACTTCTCATATGAAAGATACTTAGAAAATAAAATAAGAGAGAACTTCGACTTTACTGGAACACCAATCGAATTACAATTCAAAAATCGAAGTGGTGATGAATAATGATAATAGGAAATAATTTCAATAATCCAAATCAACAATCTAATAGATTTCACAGTAACTTCAAAAGAACACAACAAACTTCAAGTAATAAAACAAATGCATTTGTAAAAAATCTTTCAACATTCAGTCATACAGATGCTGCTAATAAAGATGCTATGTATGATAAAACACTAGCTTTATTAAATGAAAGATTACAAAATAAACAAATTACTATGGAAGAATTTAGAAGACAATGTGAAGCTTTAGGTAAAAGAAGAAATATGAACTAAAATGAGACCTTCTACATACAATTATGTAGGAGGTCTTTTTTATGTTTAACGATAATTTCTTTAAAAAAGTAGAAAATAAAACAAATGTAAATAAAGATACGATTCTATCTCTAGCAAATAAATTACAAGAATCTAATCTAAAAGACGAAAAAGCAATAAAAGAAGTAATTGAAAATATTTGTAATCTAACTGGAAAAACAATTTCAAAAGAAAAAGAACAAAAAATAATTAATACTATCTTAAAAGATAATGTTCCAAAAAATATCGACAAATTATTCTAAAAAAATCCAATCTATGATAAACTAATCATAGTATAGGAGGAATATAAAATGTATTGTTTAAGATGTGGTTATAAAAACGAAGAAAACGCAACAGTATGTAAAAATTGTAATACAAACATTCAAGAAAGCCAAAGCAGATATAATTATGATTATTCTAGAAACGATCATCATGATCAAATGATTTATTCATATAAGTATAGTAATAATGGTAAAATGCCTGAAAAAAAAGAAAATGATTGTGACGACCAATTAGATTATAGATATAGATATAGTTATGGAACTAATCCTCCAAAAACTAATTATAATACATCTGATAATCAATACAATTACAGTGAAAAATATTTATATGCTAATTCAGAATATGACACATCATCAGATTTTACAACAGATTTAATCGCAGGTGATGAAAAGTATTTTAAAGCATATATCGGTCCAACATATAACTTAATATTAAAACAAAAATTCTCATTCTTAACATTAATATTTGGACCATTCTATTTCCTTCAAAAAAGAATGTTTATTTATTCCATATTATGGATCTTCGGATTACTAGTAATAGGATACTATCAACCAAATATATTAGAAATAAGTTATTTTTTAATAAACCTTTTTATCGCAACTAAATTTAAAAAGATATATATAGGTTTTGTTGATAAAAAAATAGAAAAAATAAAATTACAAAGTTTAGACTTAACAACAGATGAAATCATAAAAAAATGTCAAAATAAAGGTGGACAAGTATCAAAAACAACTACAACTACTTATAAAAAAACAAGCAAATCACCTACTCTAGCAATAATACTATTCTTTGTATTTATGTTTGCAGGAACATTTATCCCTGTAATGATAGAATTAATGGATTCAATCGGTAGTGATTTATATTATGAAGAACAAGTTAACGAAAACTTAGAATATGTAATTCCATATGAATATGTTCAAACTTACAATACACAATATAATAAAAGTTATAAATTTGAAACAACCAATAACTACTCTATTATAGAAATATATCAACACTATAGTATAGAAGATTATATGACTGCAGAAGAATATTTATTAGATCATGTATCAATGCAGCCAACGCCATATATAAGAACAACAAATATAAATAATCATATATGGACAACTACAACATATGGAAACACTACATATTATGCTACACTACTTGATACAAAAGCTTATATCATAATGATTACAACACATAAAGACATAGATGGAAATTGTAATAGATTAATAAATGAATTTGTAAATTCACTAAGAATAACATATTAAAAATATGTTATTTTTTTTATTCATAAACATATACTTAACTAGAACAAGGAGAATGTTATGGATAAACAAGAAATAATAAAGAATATTGCCAAAAGAAGTGGTGGTGATATTTATTTAGGTGTAGTTGGAGCTGTTAGAACAGGTAAATCAACATTTATAAAAAGAATGGTAGAAACTCTAATTGTCCCAAATATAAAAGATGAATACGAAAGAAAAAGAGCTTTAGACGAAATTCCACAAAGTGCAGCAGGTAAAACTATTATGACAACAGAACCTAAATTCGTTCCAAATAATGCCGCAAAAATAAAAATCGATGAAGTATCATGTAATATTAGATTAATAGACTGTGTCGGATACATGATTGAAAAAGCTCAAGGAGCATCAGATGAAAATGGACCTAGAATGGTAAAAACTCCATGGTACAATGAAGAAATACCTTTTACAGAAGCTGCAGAAATTGGAACAGAAAAAGTAATTAAAGACCACTCCACTATTGGTATTGTAATCACCACAGATGGCTCAATTGGAGAATTCCAAAGAAATGATTATCTAGAAGCAGAAACTAAAGTAATAGAAGAATTAAAAGGTATAAAGAAGCCATTTATAATTATTTTAAATACAACACATCCTACTCTACCAGAAACAGAAAAAATAAAAGAAGATTTACAAGAAAAATATAATGTTCCAGTCTTACCAATTAATATTGACACAATGACAGAAAAAGATATGTATAATATCTTAAGAGAAGCATTATATGAATTCCCAGTACTTGAAATAAAAATAAATTTACCTGAATGGATTGCAAGACTTAATCCAAATCATTATGTAAAACAAACATACTTAAAAACAATAAAAGAATCAGTCTTAGAAATAGATAAATTAAAAGATATTGAAAAAATAAATACAAATTTCTTAGAAAATGAACTAATAGAAAAAAGTTACCTATCAAATGTAGACCCATCTACTGGAATAATAACAATCAATTTAACCGCACCAGCAAACTTATATAATAAAGTACTAAAAGAAATAATTGATGTCGACATAAAAAACAAAGCAGACCTACTCTCTTTATTTCAAGACTTAAATACTGCAAAAAAAGAATATGATCAAATTAAATATGCCTTAAGAATGGTAAAACAAACAGGTTACGGAGTCGCAACACCTAGTGTTGATGATATGAAATTAGATAAACCTGAAATTATAAAGCAAGGACCAAGATATGGAGTAAAACTAAAAGCAGTCGCTCCTTCAATACACATGATAAGAGTTGATGTAGAATCAACCTTTGAACCAATCATAGGTAGTGAAGTTCAAAGTAAAGAATTAATTGACCACATCTTAAAAGATCAAGACAAACCAAATGAAATATGGCAAAGTGAAATATTTGGTAGAAGATTAGATTCTATCGTTCAAGAAGGAATTCAATCAAAAATAAATCTAATGCCAGATAACATTAGATTAAAACTACAAACAACTTTATCAAAAGTAGTAAATAAAGGATCAAATAATATGATAGCAATTGTTATCTAATTTGATTCTTTTTTTATAAACAAACCTCTATTCTTAACTTCTAATACTTTATCCCCATAAATAAAGCAACAAAAGTCTAATAAATTAACTTTATCCACAACATCTATGTAAAATAAACCATCATAGTAATAACAATCACAATTAAAAACAAAATAATCAGAACAACTCATCATCACATCTTCATTTAAAAATACGAGTATTCTTAAATCTAACTTATTATCATCATTCTTCTCTAAGCAATTAATTTCTAAAAATAAACCAACCATTTCATTGCAATATACTTTAACTTTATAAAAACCACTTAAATCCAAATACTTGCTATAATTAACCAAATAATCTTTAACAAATTCTCCTACGCTCTTTTTATCTGAATAGTCACATTCTACATATAATTTATCTAAATAAATATAAAGTTTATCATATACTTTTTCTATCCTCACAAGCTCACCTATAAAAGTATATGAAAAAAGACTTAGATAGTTTCTAAGTCTTTTATTCTAATTATTTGATTTTTTTAAATAGAATGCACATCCACCTAAAACAAAACCACTTAAACATAATAATATGATATGTTTTAATAATCCATCATAAGTATTAGGATTTATAACATCATCATCAACTTTCTTACCAATAATATAAGTACTAAAGTGATTTGTTTCAAATGATGCCATAAAGTCATCTACAACAACAGGATGTTCTTCTATGCTACCATCATCATTGATATAGTAAGCATATAAATCTTCATCTCCAATTTCATCAGTATCAATTGGAACATTAACATTAAAGTCTACATTAGAGAAGTTTTCTATATCACCAATTGATGGAGAATATAAATTAATATCAACTATTTCAGCTTCTTTTAAACCTAATTTCTTTAATAGTTTTTTAGCCTCAGTATCTTCATCATCAATTAATTCAGATGAAACTACTGTATTAGTTGGATAATTAGCATTATCAGAAGAAACTTTTACGTTATTACTTACATCCATTGCATTAAATGTAGATGTTTGCATTTTACTAGAATCTTTGATAACTAAAATTTCAGTTTCTTTGTCTTTATAAGTTAATTTATAAACATCACCATCTAAAGAATCTACATCAAAGAAATAAGGATCAACTTCATCTTCATCTAACACTCTACTAAAACTTACAGTTACACCAGACTTCTTACCTAAGTAATCATCAATTCTCTTTTGAACTGCTTTAACGTAAGCTTCTCTAGTATTTTCAGTATTAGATGGAATATAAACTATACTCTTCATTACAGTTTCAATATATGATTTAGAAGTTGCATATGCAATTCCATCATAATATAAAACTACTGATCCAGCCGAAGCTTGAATAAATGGACCACCTAATCCACCTTCAACTGCCAAGAAGTAACTTACATGATTATTATTGATTAATTTACCAAGAACATCATTTAACATTTTAGAGTTAAAGTTAGGTGACATAAGATCAACTTCTCCACCTCTATAATAGAAATCATTTATAAATTCTAAGTCATTAATTTCTATTTGAATTGGTTTATTTCCAATCTTATCAACGATACCTGCAACTATTGCTTGATGTTCTTTGTTAGCTTCTACAAACTCAATTTTCTTTGTATGAGTTTCAAGATTATTAAATACAACTTTAGCTTGAGTCTCAGTAATATCATCTAAATAAGACCAAGATTTTGTTCTAGACATTAAATATCCCATAGAAGCTCTATATAAAAATTCAAGATCATCTTTATAAATTGAATTAAGTTTTAAAGTATCACCTTTAATTGCTTTCTTAAATTCAGGACTTTCTCCTTCTTTAACATGAACTTTTGTATTATGAACTTCTAACACATTTTTATCATTTAACATCATAACTGGACATGTATTATCAAGTGCACTACATTGTCCTACAGAGAACATATTAGTAGCAATTTCTTTCTTAGGGAAGAAATCATATGAATAAGATAAGTTCCCTAATGCATTTTTTCTTTCACCAGGATATACATTAATCTCACTATTAATATATGATTTAAACATAGTAGAAGCATTTTGTCTTAAAATATTATATTCTACAGTATGCATTTCAGAAATATTCTTAACGTAGTTTCGTAATATTAATCTACACTTTTTATCAGGACTATCTTCGTTAACATTACCACACTCAAATGTTAATGAATTTTGAGTTTCTTCATCATAGAATTGTGGACGAAAATATTGAACATATACTCCATTACCAATGATAATATCAAACTTACCATCCGCTTTAATATTAAAAGCCTTTTTAAAATCTTCACTAATTACATTATTTAATGTAATTTTAACGTTATGAATTTCAAAAGTATTTTTTTCATAATCATAATATCCAATATCACAATATGAGAAATCATCATTACATCCTAAAGCTACAGGATTATAGTTAAGATGTGAATTAATTTCCTCTCTACTTAAACTATCAGCAGAAATAATTACTTCCTCTCCAACTTTTTTCTTATATGTAGAAGTTATTACATCACTATATCCAGAAAAAACAATTGGAACTCTATGAAATTGAATATCTACAATATCATCATTTTCATCACGTTTTTCATATTTTACAACTAAAGAATCATATTGTTCCCACTCAATTAATTCTTCATATCTTTCATATCCACCATCTTCAAGATCATATGAATAATTTAATTGATTAAAATAAGAACTTAAATAAGTACTAAGATCTTTACTTGGTTTTTCAGCTGGAATAGATGCAGATATTTCTAAACCAACCTTTTTAAATAAATCCATATCAATATTAGTATCTTGAACTATAGTAACTAAATGTTTTTCAACTTCTTTTGATGGTCCATCATCACTATATTTCATTCTCTTAATAAATACTTTATTATTAATAATTTCACCATCTAAACTAAACCCACCTTTTGTAAGCCAGACACTATGAATACGTTGTTCTAACATATTTATAGTGATTGGTGTATCAGATTTAATTGTTATAGTTCCAGAAGTTAACTTCTTAAATTCATCACTATATTCACTCTCTGTATATTCAAATACAATATCATCGATTTTTTTCTCCATATAACTAGTAACCATAAGATCAGTACGTACCGTTCTACTAATAATCTTATTAGCATAATTATATGAATAACTAATATCTACTCCACCACCACCAGTATTTAACATATTGAAATAACTAATAATATAGTTAATTTTAGCAGTTTCATCAACAAACATACTTTCATCATAGTTGATTGTTACTTTACCATCTTTAACCATAGTAAAGTATGAATCTAGATTAGAATCTACTTTAACTTTAATACCTTCATATGTTTTCACATCTTCAACAGTATATTCGCCATTAGAAGTTTTATTTCTTTCTAATCTAAAATCGCATGTCATCTTATCATACTTACAATTCTGAGCTAATAATCTTAATGAAGAATAATCATTATACGAATTATAATACTCTTGAGTATTGTAATGATAAACAACATCAGACACTTTTCTATATAGTGTCTCATCATCAGTAATTTGTTCTTCCGTATAAATAGTAAAATCATTAGTTTTAAAAATATCGTCATAATAATCTACCAAAGTCTTTGAGAATACACTAATGACTCCACCAAATCCAAACAGAACAACAAATACTAACAAAATTTTGAAAATATTTTTTCTTTTCACTTACTCTCCTCCTATCTTACCATCATTCTACCACTTAAAGGTAAAATAGTAAATAAAAAAAAGACTTAGATAGTCTCTTCACATTCACTAACTAAGTCTTCTATTTTTTTAACTACTTCTTTAACACCTAATTTAGTATTACTAGAGAACACAACTAAGTCATCTCCAACTACTAAATCCATAGTATCAAGAATTATTTTTAAATTCTTTTGTTTTTGACTACCAGGTACCTTATCAGCTTTAGTCGCTACAACAGTAACAGGTAAATTATAATATTTTAAGAAGTTATACATAAGTAAATCATCTTCACTTGGTTTATGACGATAATCTATTAACATAAATACTCTCTTTAATTCTTCTCTTTTTTCTAAGTATTCTTCTATCATCATACCAAACTTAGCTTGAGTCTTTTTATCAACGGCAGCATACCCATAACCAGGTACATCTATTAAATAAAAACTATCATTTACACCATAAAAATTTAATGTTTGTGTTTTACCAGGACGACTTGATGTATAAGCAAGATTCTTTCTAGATAAAATAGCATTAATAAAACTACTCTTACCTACATTACTTTTACCTACTAATAAAAACTCTGGTCTTCCATCAGTAGGATATTGACTTCTTCTAGTCGCAATAATATCTAAATTAGCTTCTTTAACAACCATTATTTCGCCTCACTTATATTTTTATTATATTCTTCTAAAAGATTATCCAACTCTTTCATTAATAACATTGCTTCATCAAAGTTTTTTAACTTAGCTCCTGAAGCAAATTTATGTCCCCCACCATTAAATTTTTCAGCAATTTGATTAATTTCTGGACCACGAGAACGAATTGATACACGAATTTGATCATTCTTAATATCTTCAGTAAGTGTAGCCCAAACTAACATTTCATTAATAAAATTAAAATTATTAACCATATTACCAGCAGATGCACTATCAACTTCAAATTGCTTAATTACTTCATCAGTAATTTGTATGTAACCAAGACCATTCTTAGTAACATTCATATTTAAAGCAATATAACCTTCTAATCTAACTTCATTCATTGGTCTCATATAAAGTTTTCTATAAACTTCACTTAATTCAAAGTTATATCTATCTAAGAATATTGAAACAAGACCAAAAGTATTAGAAGTACAGCTATCAAATAAAAATCTATTCGAATCAGATGTTAATCCTAAATAAAGTGTTGATGCAATAGAACTATCACATTGTAAATCTGTATTTAGTATTAAATTCATTATAATTTCACATGCTGAACTAGCTGTATCTTCAATATATTCTATATCACAAAATTCTTCTACAAAAGGATGATGATCAATTTTAATAGTATAAGCAAATTGACTAAAATCTACTGAATCAACTCTTCTTTTATCAGGCGTATCAACAACAATTAATAAAGCATTATTTACTTTTTCTAATTTATCTAATCTACCTATATGAAAGAACTTAGCACTACCTGTACCTATTGCCATAACTTTCTTATTTGGGAAAGTTAATTTAATAGAATCACGTAAAGCAAGTTGACTTGCTAAAGCATCTGGATCAACTCCAATATGTCTAGCAATAACAATAGTATCAAATTCTTCAATTTTCTTATATATTTTTTTAAACATCACACATTTTCCTATCTATTGATTAAATTAAGAGTATCTCTTGCAATCATTAACTCTTCATCAGTAGGAAGAATATAAATTAATGAGCTTGAATCTTCTGCACTAATTTTTCTTAATTCCCCTCTTACGTTATTTGCTTCTGCATCTAACTTAAATCCTAAACATTCTAATTTTTCAATAATTTCAGCTCTAACACCTTTACTATTTTCTCCAATACCTGCAGTAAAGCATAATACATCACATCCACCTAATAATACATAGTATTTAGCGATATGATCAACTACAGTTCTAATAAATTTATCTTGAGCTAATCTACATCTTTCATTACCTTCAGCAATTCCATTTTCAACATCTCTAGAGTCACTACTTAAACCACTAACTCCTAAGAATCCTGATTTTTTATTTAAATCATCAATAATTTCAGATGCATTCTT
>JAZRPV010000006.1:0-17194 GCA_045649455.1 Bacilli bacterium
AAATATCGAAGTAATTGATGAATTACTAATAAGTAGACCAGAACTTTTTACAATAGATTTATCTAAAATAAAAAGTGAAATTAATAAGTACAATGTAGAAATATTAGTAAATCTAATTAATGAAGATATTAATTCAATAAACTTCATATAAAAAAAGAACCTTAATGGTTCTTTTTTATTGATATAATTCTTTCTTTAATAAATCTAAATTATCAGTCATTATAGTTAAATAATCTTCTTTATTACTACGATCACTATCTGATAAGTTATCTAATTTATTCAGTTTTTCAACACTAATAGAAGTATAAGTATCTACTAACTTTTGAGCTTTATCACTTAATTTTTCTTCTTTAAAAGAATAAATGTAACTAATTTCTTCATTCTTAATTAAATCTTCAACAACACTAATTGTCTTATCAGTTGCATCACTATCAACACAAATAACTTCTAAATCAAACTTTTCTAAGAATTTTAAAGCACTATTTGCAACTACAATAGTTTTATTGTTTGTACTTTCAACTGTTAATCTATAATCAGCATCTAACTCACTTAATTTAATTTTTAATTCATCATAAGCATTATCTACTTCTTTTTTTAAATAAGTAGAAGTAATATATTCTTCTAGACCAATTCTAACATTTTGAGCCATCATTAATAGTGAAGAAGGATTTAACCATAACTCTTCAGGTGAATAATCAGTTTCAAGTACATATGCTGAATCAATTATTTTTAAATCAGGATTAATACTTAATAAATCAACTGCAAGATCTCTTTCTTTTTCAATTAATCCATTATATACAAATAAATCAGTTTTACTAAAATCATTCTTTTGTTTCTTACTAATTTTATAATTATTAATATCAACTCCATCAGGATAAATAGAAGTAATATTAGCATGTTCATCATATAACTCTTTTACTATAAATTCATTAGGATAATTAGTAACAATAATTTCAATGTTATCCATGTTATCTTGAGAACACCCAGTAACTAAGAAACTACTGACTAAAACTAAACCACCAAATATAATCTTTTTTAATTTCATTTTTTCTTCTCCTTTATTGGTACAGGATCATAACCACTTTTACCAAATGGATTGCATCTGAGAATTCGTCTAATAGTAAGATAACTTCCCTTAATAGAACCAAATCTATCTATTGCTTCAATAGCATAATTAGAGCAAGTTGGTATAAATCTACAACTATTATGACTACTAAATGGAATCTTTTGATATAATTGTATAATCCAAATTAATATTTTTTTCATATTACAATTTTACTATAATAAGTAAAAAATATCAATTATAAGTATTATCATTTAAGATATTATTTGGTATAATGATGAAGGTGATATAAATGGAGAAATTATTTGAAAAATTAAATATTAGTCCAAAAAATAAAAACTTATATATAACTGCCTTTTCACATAGTTCTTATGCTAACGAACATAAAGCTAAAAACGACTATGAAAGATTAGAATTCTTAGGAGATGCTGTATTAGATTTAGTAGTAGCAGATTATCTTTATTCTAATCAAAAAGAAAAAGAAGGCGAAATGACTAAGATTAGAGCAAGTTATGTATGTGAAAATGCACTATTTGAGTATTCAATGAACTTAGGTTTAAATGAGTATATCAAAGTAGGTCATGGAGAAGAAAAAGAAGGTGGAAAATTCAAAAAAGCTATTGTTGCCGATATATTTGAAGCCTTAATAGGAGCAATATACCTAGATTTAGGATATGCAACTGCAAGAAAAACAGTTCTACAAATAATTGTTCCATATATAGAAAATCCAGATATAACATTCTTTAGTGATTATAAATCAGCATTACAAGAATATGTTCAAACAGTACAAAAGAGTTTAACATATAATTTAATAAAAGAAGAAGGACCTGCTCATGAAAGAGTATTTACTGTAGAAGTAGAAGTAGATAATATCATTTATGGTATAGGAATAGGTCAATCTAAGAAAGAAGCTGAACAAGAAGCAGCAAAAGAAGCCTTAAAAAAATTAGCAGTTTAATTGCTATTTTTTTTAATTAATGATATAATTTTAATGTTATTTTGAACCTTGATGTAAAAAAATATTTTTTTAAACCGTTTCCAATTTATATATAAAAAGAATAAAAAATATTAAAATATTTTTCTTTTGTCATCAAGAATAATAAGAAAGGAAGAGAAAAATGAGTAAAATAAAAATATTTAGTTTAGGTGGTCTAAACGAAAATGGAAAAAACATGTATGTTGTAAATGTAGATAAAGATATTTTCGTATTTGATGCCGGACTAAAGTATGATAACGATTCTAATTTAGGAATTGATTATATTATTCCAAATTATGAATATTTAATTAAAAATATTAAGAATGTAAAAGGTATATTCTTAACACATGGACATGAAGGTAATATGGGAGCAATTCCTGATATATTAGAACAATTACCTGAAGTACCTGTATATGGTACAAAGTTAACTTTAGAAATTGTAAAAAATGATTTAACTGAAGAACAAATAGCAAAAGCTAATTTAAAGGAAGTAAGACCACATTCAAAATTATCATTTGGTAAGAATGCTTTATTTCCAATTAGTGTAACACACTCAATTCCAGATGCAGTATGTTATGTATTATATACTGAAGATGGTGCTATTGTTTATACAGGAGACTTTGTATTTGATTCAACAATGATGGGAGCATACAAAACTGATATAGGTAAATTAGCTTACGTTGGAAAACAAGGAGTATTATGTTTATTAGCAGAATCATTCTACGCTGATAAAACAGGACATACATCACCAAATAATAGAGTAGCAGGATTTATTAGAGAAGTATTACATAAGAATGAAAATAGAATAATTGCAACTGTTTTACCAGCCCATTTCTATAGAATTCAAGAAATATTCAATGAAGTATCAAAAACTCATAGAAAAGTAGTTATTATGGGTAAAACATTACAAGATATGATTAATAAAGCTATATCACAAGGATATTTAACTATCGATCAATCAAAGATTGGATCATTAACTGATATAGAAACAAAAAATCCATTAATTTTAATTTCTGATGAGAAGGAAAAACCATTCGCTAACTTAGAAAGAATAATTAAAGGATATGATAAATTTATTAAAATTAAAGAGACAGATACAATCTTCATAACTGAACCAAGTTATCCAGGAATAGAAAAAAGAATGGCTATAATCATGGATGAAATTGCTATGTTAGGAGCAAACGCTGTAAGTTTATCAAGTAAAAAGCATCTTCTTCATCATGCATCACGTGAAGATTTAATGTTAATGATTAACTTAATGAATCCAAAATACTATATGCCTGTAAAAGGAGAATATCGTCATCAATATGCTAACGCAGAAATAGCAGAAGAATTAGGTATTCCAACAGAAAATATTCTATTAAAACAAAATGGAGATGTCGTTGAATTTGTAAAAGGTAAAAATACTAATTCAGTTGAACACATCCAAGTAGATGAAGTTCTAATCGATGGAAAGAATCAAGGAGATATTGGAGACTTAGTATTAAAAGATCGTGAAATGCTAGGAGAAAATGGTATTGTTATTATCAGTTGTACACTAGATAAAAATACAAAAGCTATTGTAGGTGGTCCAGAAATAATTACAAGAGGATTTATCTACGTAAAAGAAAGCCAAGATCTTTTAGAAGAAACAAAAACTATCTCAAAAGAAGTAATTGAAACTTCAATAGTAACAAATGCTAAAAGAGTAGATTATGTAAAGATAAAGAATGATGTACGTGATGTTCTAGGAAAATTCTTCTATAAAGAAACAGAATCAAAACCAATGATCATTACAGTAATCCAAGAGATTTAATATGAAAAAGATACTTATACCAATCACAATAATAATATTTTTAATATTAACAGTAATAGTAGGCTATAACATAAAAATATATTCAGGTACATTAGTATGTACTAATACATATAAAGAAGATGAAATATCATTTAAAACAATATATCATGTTGAATATAAAAAGAAGTATGCAACTAAATTAGTATCAATAGAAACTATAACTACTTCTGAAACACAATTATTAAATGATTATAAAACTAACTTAGAAATGATGTATCTAAGATTTAATGAAATACCTTATTATAACAATACTATTTCCATTAAAGGAGAAACACTAACTTCAAAAACAACTATTGATTATAGTAAAATTGATTTAAATAAATTAATAAAAGTAGATTCTTCATTTAATGAAGTTATTAAAAATAATAAGATATCGATTTCTAAATTAAAGAAACAATACATATCTACAGGTGCTTATTGTAAATATAAAAATTAATCATTTTGTTTATCAAAATGATTTTTCTGTCCTTGTAGCTCAGTTGGATAGAGCAACTCTCTCCTAAAGAGTAGGTCGTTGGTTCAATTCCAATCAAGGACGCCATAAAAAATAACTTGTCAATGTGACAAGTTTTTTTGTTATAAAGTAGTTATCAATAAAAATATATGATATAATAACAAGAGAAAAATCATTAAAAGGCGGTGTACTAGATGGCAGAAAATAATAAACAAAATCAAACTGCAAGAAAAACAAAAGCTCAAATTCTAGATGAAGTTGTAGAAAAAGCCCATCAACAAAAACAAAAGAAAAAGAAATCAACTTATCATCATGAATATAAACCTAAACATGGAGATCACAATAAAAAGACAAATCAACAAAAACAAACTACTAAACCCAAACAAGTAGTCAAACAACAAGTGGTTGAACCTAAAAAAGAAATAATTAAAGAACAAATTGAAACACCTGTTGTAGAAGAAAAGAAAATTGAAACAATTAAAGCAGTACGTGAACAAGTAGAAAAAGAAATACTAGAACAAAAAGATTTAGTTTCTCAAATAGAAGAAAAACTTAAAGAAGAAGAAAAGAAAATAGAAGAAATCAAAGAAGATAAAGTAGAAAAAGAAGAAACTATTTCAGAAACCAAGAAAAAAGTAAAAAACGCTCGTAAAAAACGCTTTAGAGCATCAGTAAATATTATAAGTTTAATTATAGGTATTTTATTCGTTATAAGTATGATTACAATGTATAGCCTAGTAACATATTTAAATATTTTACCAGCAAAATTCTTTATACCATTTACTATTGTATCTTTATTATTTACTTTATTAGTTGGATTCATGCTATGTAATTTCAAAATAAAAAAAGGTATAAAAATGTTCTTCTCTGTAATAGGAATACTTGTAGTAGTAGTATCAGCAGTTGTACTGAATTATGCTATTCATACATTTGATTTCTTAAAAGATATTTCAAACGCTGATTTAAAAATTACAGAAAAATATTATGTAATGGTAAAAGCCGATAGTCCATACAATTCATTAGAAGACATCGCTACATTTACGATGGGAACATTTAATGAAAATACTAATATTTATCAAAATGCAATTAAAAAATTAAATGAATTAGTAGAAGTAACATTAGTAGAATGTGATTCATCAATTCAAAACGTAGATAATTTATTATCTGGAGAATCAACATCAATTCTTTTAAGTAACTTACATAAAGAACAATATGAAGAAGAACACAAAGATTTTGAAAAACAAATAAAAATATTAGAAACTATTGAAGTAGAAACAGATCATAAAGAAAATGAAGTAGTAACAATCAAACCAGTATCAGAAGATGTAATGACTATTTATATTAGTGGTATTGATACATATGGTGGAATTAATTTAAGAAGTAGAAGTGACGTTAATATGTTAGTAACAGTTAACAAGAGAAATCATGAAATACTACTTACATCAATACCAAGAGACTATTATGTTCAATTACACGGAACATATGGAAATAAAGATAAGTTAACACATGCTGGTATTTATGGTATTAATATGTCAGTACAAACAATCCAAGATTTCTTAGGAATTGATATTAACTATTATGTAAGAGTTAACTTCTCAACATTAGAAGCAGTAGTAAACTCTATCGGTGGAGTAGATGTATATAGTGATATAACATTTAGACCAACTCACCATCAATCAGTAATCATTCGTCAAGGAATGAATCATATGGATGGTAGAACAGCTTTAGCATTCGCAAGAGAAAGATATGCTTACAGCGATGGAGATAGACACCGTGTAAGAAATCAACAAGAAGTATTAAAAGGAATTATTAATAAAGCAACAAGCGACGTTTCAATTCTAACAAGATACACAACATTATTAAATAATATATCTGGATATTTCCAAACTAACGTAGATATGACAGAAGTTGCAGATATTGTAAAAATTCAACTAAATGAAATGCCTTCATGGACAATCAAACAATATAGTTTAGATGGTACAGGAAGTTCTCAACCAACTCATTCTATGGGAGCAACTCCATTATATGTAATGATTCCAAACCAAGATACAATTAATACAGGTTCAAGATACATAAATGGAATGACTAAAGGAAAAACATTCAAAGAATTAGGATTAAATTAAACGTGATTATAATCACGTTTTTTCTTTTAAATAAAACTTGTTAAACAAACTTAAATCTTTTATAATTAAAGTATGATAGAGGTGCTAAATGAAAAAGAAAATTGAAATAGATATAATTGATATTGAAAAACTAGTAGATACATATAATATTTATCAACTAAATAAAGAATTATTAAATTATATAATAAGAAAAGCATTATCAGTAGAAGATAAAGAAGAAATTGAAATAATTATAAACAACAAAACAGAAGTTTCCGCTACGAAATTAATTAAAGAAGGATTAGAAGAAGAACTAGTAAAAAGTAAAATAAGACATAAACATATAAATAAACAACAACTTATTTATTTCTTACTAGGAATAATTTCTATCTTTTTAACATTATTTATTAATATTGAAGTAATTGATGAAATTATTTTAATAGGTGGATGGGTATTTATTTGGTCAACAATTGAGCTTGAAATAACTGCTGATTATAATGAATTAAGAAAAAGAAAAATTATAAAGAAATTATTAAATAGTACTATAACAGAACAAGAATTATAAGAATAATAAATTAAGAGTTTTTTAACTCTTTTTTATTTACTATGAATAAAAAATGTAGTATTATAATACCACGAAAAGAGGGATTACCATGCAAAATTCATTTATTGCAACATCGATGAAAAGACACCAAATAGCAAATGGAGAAGCAATATATAGTGTGATTGAAACAGTTGTAGGTACATATGATCCAGAAACTAAATTATTTACAGACGAAAACGGTGTAGTATATAAACACGTATTAGATAATTCACCACAATCTAAAGCAAAAGCTAAAAAAGAATATTATAACTTAGCAGAAGCTAATGCTTTAAAAGAACGTTATCCTACATGTGTCGAAATATATGAAATTGCAGAAATGTGGAATGACGAAAAATGTGGAATGATTTATTACACTGCTAATTTAGATCCTCAAAGACCAATAATAATGGCAATAGATACTGACAATCTAAAAGATATATTTAGACAACAACAAAATCCAAATAGAAAAGCAGCATTACCATCAGAACCAGAAGCAACTGCTGAATTAATTGCCGCAATTGCTGGAGGATGTTATTCAGAAGAAGAACTAGAAGATATTAAAGAATCTGCTCAAGTAAATATCGAATATTTAAAATCAATCATTGAGTCATGTGAAGAACATTTAAAGAAAGATGAAGATATTAGTAATTATAATATAAGAGAAGTATTTGAAAAAGTAAAAGAAACTGTAGTTGATCAAGATGAAGCTGCAAAAAGATTAATAGTAGAAATTGAAAGAAACTTAGATCAAACTGATGGAACAGGTATTTTAATAACAGGTAATACTGGTACTGGTAAAACATTATTAGTAGAAACAATCGCTAAACATATTGATAGACCATTTATTTCCATCGATTCATCTCAATTATCTTCCCCTGGTTATGTAGGTAAAAAGATTGAACAATATTTATGGGATTTATTTGTAAAATGTGGTTATGATTTAGACGCAGCAGAACATGCCATAGTTTACTTTGATGAAATTGATAAAAAAGGTTCAGAAAAGAAATCAGATGTTGGTGGACAAGCTGTATTAAATCAATTATTAAAGTTCTTAGATGGAACTAATTACAAAGCAACAGATAATCCTCAACATGTAACAGAACAAAATTCAGTAGATATTTCAACTGAAAATATGCTAGTAATTGCTGGAGGAGCATTCTCTGAAATATATGAAGCTAAAGCCCCAACACCAATTGGTTTCGGTGCAACAACTCCAGAAACAAAAGAACCTGAAATAAAAGACTTCATCGAAAAAGCGATGATGCCTAAAGAATTAATGGGAAGATTACCAGTTATAATTCATTTAAATCCATTAACAATTGATAGTTTAAGAAGAATCTTAACAAATTCTGATAAATCAGCATTGAAATTACAAGAAGTTAATTTCACTAAAAAAGGAGTAGAGTTAAAAGTTACTCCTGAATACTTACAAAAAGTAGCCGAAATTGCTCACGAAAGAAAAATAGGAGCTCGTGGATTAAGTAAAATTATTAAAGATACAACATGGAGACCATATGACATCGTTTGTTATGAACAAGATGTTTATGATCAAGTAATCTTAGATGAACAAACAGTTACTAATCCAGAACACTTTCAACTAGTAAAAAAAAGAACTAATTAATTAGTTCTTTTTCTTTGTCTTATAATACTTTTTAATTTCCCTTACACTTCTAGTTTCATCAACCGCTTCTTCAATAGAACCATAATCAGCATATAAACAAGATGCTTTATTACTCATAGGATTATGTTCACATACTCCTCTTACAAATAATTCTGCTTCAGTACGAGAAGGTAAATAAGTTCCATATTCAAAGTTAATTAATCTACCAGTAAAGTTTTTATAAAATAGTGAATCCTTTGCAACAACAACAGATTCTAAATCTAATGCAACTACAAGTCCTTCTTCAGATACTTGGAAATCTTTAACATATAAATTTTTAAGTGTTCCTTTGTAAATCATATAATACCTCCTGTTTGCCTTAATATTATAACACAATAATTCAAATATGAAAAATAAAATTAAAAAAAAGTATTGAAAAACTAAAATTAGTTTGATATAATCAATATGTTCCTTGAGAAATGGCGATGTAGCTCAGTTGGCTAGAGCGTCCGGTTCATACCCGGAAGGTCGTGGGTTCGACCCCCTCCGTCGCTACCATATGAAATTAAAACTAGATAGAAATATCTAGTTTTTTTGTACCTAAATTATGTTAAAATAAAATAGGAAGTGATAACATGAAAAAATTAAATTCTAATCATTTAAAAATAATTGCCATAATTGCAATGACAATTGATCACGCAGCAGATTTAATATTTCCAGGAATGCCCTTTAAGTTAATCCCAACAATATGTCATATTATAGGAAGATTAACCGCACCAATTATGTTTTTCTTTATATGTGAAGGTTATTATCATACAAAAAATTTAAATAAATATCTTTTAAGACTATTTCTATTTTCAATAATATCCCATTTTGCATACTGTTTTTGTTTCGGTATAAATTATATTCCATTCTCAACAGGAGAAGTATTTAATCAAACAAGTATAATGTGGACTTTATTTTGGTCGGTAGTAGGTCTTCATATAGCATACGGAGATACTAAATTAAAAGAATGGCATAAATGGATTCTAATTATATTATTAAATTTTATAACATTCCCAGCAGATTGGAGTTGTATTGGATTAATGATTATAATTTCAATGTATCCACATAGAGATAATATTAAAAAACAAATTAAAAATATGATGTTATGGGTATCTATGTATGTAGTAGTATCATTTATATTTGTAAACAAAGTATATGCATTTATCCAATTATTTGTAATCTTATCATATCCATTATTAAAGAATTATAATAATGAAAGAGGAAAAGCAAGTTGGTTAAAATGGTTTTTCTATATATACTATCCATTGCATTTAATTATAATTGGTATTTTAAGAATAATTATTTATGGAAATATCCCTTTATTATTTAACTAGATAAAAATATCTAGTTTTTTTTTACATAAAATTGATATAATTAAATTATAGGAGGATAATATGAAAGAAAAAGTTAAATATTATAAATGCCCAGTATGCGGTAATGTAATCGAAGTGATAAACGGAGATATAAGTAGAGTAAAATGTTGTAATCAACCATTAAATTTATTAAATGCTAATACAGAAGATGCAGCATTAGAAAAACATGTTCCAATATATGAAGTAGAAGGAGAACAAATAAATGTAACAGTAGGAGAAGTAATTCATCCAATGGAAGAAAAACACTATATTACTTTTATCTCATTAGTAACAGAAGATAGAGTAATTAGAGTAGATTTAAAACCAGGAGATGCTCCAATCGCTACATTCCCATATGTAAAAGGATCAACAATCTATGAATATTGTAATTTACATGGACTATGGAAAAAAGAAGTAGAATAAACTAGATAAGAAAATCTAGTTTTTTTATGTTATAATATAAATAGGTGATTATTATGAAACTATTATTACGGAGAGCCTCTAACTAACAAACAATATAATAGAAAGAAGAGGTAATATGACAATATACGAAGTACTTGATAAATTAAAAATAAAATATGAGGAAATAACTCATGAAGCAGTATTTACAGTAGAAGAAGCAAATGCAATTGAAGAAGCGATTGATGGAGTAGGATGTAAAAACTTATTCTTAACCAATAAAAAAGGAAAATACTATATCTATGTATTAGAAGATAGTAAACAAGCTAATCTAAAAGAATTACAAACATTCTTAAATGAAAAAAGATTATCTTTTGGAAAAGAAGAAGAATTAAATGAAATTCTAAATCTAACTAAAGGTAGTGTTACACCACTAGGTATCATTAATGATAAAGATAACTTAGTAACAGTTATTTTAGATAAAGATTTAGAAAATAAAAAAATACTTGCACATCCTAACATAAATACAAAAACAGTTTCATTAGAATATCAAGATTTAATTAAAATAATAGAATTTACTCATCATAATTATATTATTTATGAATAAGTAAATATAAAGGAAGGTATAAATTTTATGATAATAGAAATAATATTAATTTGTTTAATTGGAACTTTATTACATTTTACATATGAATGGTCTCATCATAATAAAGTTGTTGCTTATTTTTCAGCAGTAAATGAATCTACTTGGGAACATATAAAGATTGCTTTAACACCAACTTTTATATACGCAATAATAGATTACTTTATATTAGATGGAAATAATTTCTTCTTTGCTAAATTTATGTGTATGTTAAGCATTATATTAATAATACCAATATTATTTTATACATATACAATTTTTACAAAGAAAGCTGTTTTACCAATTGATGTAATATGCTTTTATACAACAATAACAATTAGTCAAATAGTTTCAAATTATTTAATGAAATTAAATGATTTAGAAAATACATATAACATAGTAGGTATAGTAGGGATTGTTATAGTATTTATAATGTATAGTTTACTATCATACTTCGCACCAAAGAACTTTATTTTTAAAGATCCAATTACTCAAAAATATGGTTTAGAAGGTCATCCATGTCATAAACATGGACACCATCATGGTCATAAACATTCCCATGAACATCATCATAATCATTAAAAATTTGCATTTTTTTAAGATATATGATATAATATAGCAGTCTTCAGAAAAAGGGGAGACAAAGGGATGGTTGAATATAATGACAACATTATTTATTATATATAAAATTTATAATGTCTTAAAGAAAGACAAAGGGTTGATAAAAAACTAATCCCTTTGTTTTTTATTTGCATTTTAACTATATATAGTATAGAATTATATATGAATTGAAAGAGGTGTAATAATGGAAAAAAACGAAAGAATTGAATTAGCAAAATTAATCTTTCCAAATATTAAAAACAATAGAGAATATTACGAAAATATGTATCCAGAAAGAAATTTACCAGAAGGAGCAATGGTAACAAGATTTGGTCCATCTCCAACAGGATTTGTTCATATGGGTAGCCTTTTAGTAGCATTTATTGATGCTATCTACGCAAAACAATCTCAAGGTAAGTTCTTTTTAAGAATTGAAGACACTGATCAAAAAAGAAGTGTAGAAAATGGTATTGAAGGTATTTTTAATGACCTAAAAGCATTTGATATTATTCCAGACGAATCTCCATTAGCAGGAGGAGAATATGGTCCTTATATCCAATCTGAAAGAAATGAAATTTATCAAACTTATGTAAAAGACTTAATTATTCAAGGATATGCTTATCCATGTTTTATGAAAGAAGAAGAAATTGCATTAATCAGAGAAGAACAAGAAATAAATAAAACAAAATTAGGAATCTACGGTCATTACGCAGTAGATAGAGATTTAGATTTAGAAGAAGTTAAATCAAGAATTGAAAAAGGTGAAGAATATGTAATTAGATTAAAATCACCTGGTAATGCAAATAATACAGTAGAATTAGTAGACTGTATCAAAGGAAAAATGAAATTTCCAGAACATGATATGGATACAGTTCTTCTTAAAAAAGATGGAACTCCTACATATCACTTTGCTCATGCAATTGATGATCATTTAATGCATACAACTCATGTTATTAGAGGAGATGAATGGGTATCAAGTGTACCACTACATATTCAATTATTCCAAATCTTAGGATTTAAACAACCGGAATATGCGCATATCGCTCCAGTAACTAAAAAAGAAGAAGGAACAATTAGAAAACTTTCAAAAAGAAAAGATCCTGAAGCAAAAGTATCATACTATGAAGAAGTAGGATTACCAATTGAAGCAGTTAAACTTTATCTAGCAACAATTCTAAATTCTAACTTCGAAGAATGGTATTTAAATAATACAGATAAAAAGATTGAAGATTTCACATTTACATTTGATAAAATGGCAATAGGTGGAACATTATTCGACTTAGATAAATTAAATAATATTTCCAAAACATACTTCTCTCGTAAGAGCGGTGAAGAAGTATATGAAGAAACATTAAAATATACAGAAAAATTTGATAAAGAATATAATCAATTATTAAAAGATAATAAAGAAGATATGATTAAATTCTTATCAATTGAAAAAGACGGAGACCGTCCACGTAAAGATATCGCAAAATATTCAGATGTTAAAGAAGAATTCTCATATGCAATTGATTCTATTTTTAAAGCAGAAAATTTCTCTAAATTAGAATCAGAAAAAACATATGATGTAGAATTAGTAAGAAATTATGTTAATACTAAATTAAACTTAGATGTAACAAATGATGAATGGTTCCAAGCAGTAAAAGAATATGCCATAGAAAATGGTTTTGCTGCTAGTCCAAAAGATTATAAAAAAGAACCAGAATTATATAAAGGACATGTTGGAGACTTATGTGAAGCTATTCGTGTAATGGTAACAGGAAGAACTAAGTCACCAGATTTATTCTCAATCATGAAAGTTCTAGGTAAAGATAGAATTAATGAAAGAATTAATTCATTTGAAACATTCCAAAAATAAAAGAGACTTGGTCTCTTTTTTTATTTTATCTAAATAAACCAATCTTCTTAACTTCACTACGTTTAATATTATTTTTATAAATATCAATTCTTTTTAATAATAAACTAATCTCAGGAAGTTTTTCTCTAATAATATTAAGTTCATCATCACTTATTTGACTATTAACTCTAGTAAACTTTCTATAAGTTAAAGGAGAAACACCTAATACCTTTGTAAATGTTTCAGAATAATATTCTAATGAAGAATAACCACTATTTAAAGCTATTTTTATAATTAAATCATCACTATTCTTTAATAAATCTAACGAATTATATATTCTTCTTTTATTAATATAATCCATAATAGTAATATCTAATTCTTTTTTAAATATTCTCATAAGATAATCTTTATTAAAATAAAAGATAGAACTAATCTCATCCATAGTAATTCTTTTATATAAATTGTCATCAATATAATTTAATATTTTAACAACTAATTCATTAGAATACATATTATCCCTCCAATAATATTATATCATCAAAAAATACCAAAAATATTGAAAGTCGTTATTGTTTAAATTATTTGACACTTTATATGGTTTAATGTTAAGTGAAAGGAGAGATATTATGACATATGCACGTTGGGCAACAAAAGAAGAAATTATTTCAAAATTAACTCCAGTAAACAATAATACTGAAGTAAGAAAGGTAGGAACACCAATCACTTATGACGATAATTATCTATATATAAGTGATAAAGAAGCACATAGTATCGTAATTGGATGTACTGGTAGCGGTAAAACTCAATCAACAATTCTACCAACATTAAGACTTGCAATGATGGCTAAAGAACCATTTGTAATTAATGATCCAAAAGGGGAGTTATATACTAAATTATCAAGTAGATTATTAAAAGAAGGATATGAAGTAACAGTATTAAACTTTGATGATGCTACTCTAGGCAATAGTTGGAATCCATTAGAATTACCTGCTAGAATGTATAAACAAAACAAAGATAAATCAATTAAATTATTAGAGGATTTAGGATATTACTTATTCTTTGATCCAAAAGACTCATCTGATCCTTTCTGGATTAATTCAACAATTGATTATTTTACAGGATTAGCATTATACTTATTTGAAAATGCATCACATGATGAAATACATTTAAGTAGTATATGTTCATTAAGCAATCAATTGCTAGATGAAAAAACAAGAGACAACTTTATATCAAACTTAGATAAAAACTCAAATATTTATCTAAACTTAGTAGGAACACTAAACGCTCCAATGGAAACAAGAGGAAGTATCATTTCAGTATTTAATCAAAAAATGAAAAAATACATTTCTAGAGAAAATTTAGCTAATATGTTATCTGCATCAGACTTCGATATATGTGAATTAAGTAATAAACAAACAGCTTTATTTATCATTAATGGACATACAAATTATTGTGATAACTTAATTCCTTTATTTGTAAATCAAGTAGTAGAAGGAGTTAACTTCTTTGGTAAACAAGAAAAAACGCTAAGTATTTTATTAGATGAATTTGATAGTTTAATTCCAATAAAAGACTTCTCAAGATTAATCTCATTCTCTAGATCAATTAATGTAAGATTTACTGTAGTAATTCAATCATATAAACATTTAGAAACAATGTATTCTAAAGAAGATGCCGAAATATTAAAAATGTGTTTTGGAAATATAATTTACTTACTTGCAAACGATATTTATACGTTAGAAGAAATATCTGCATATTGTGGTAATGAGTTAGTAGATGGGAATGTAGTGCCATTAATCACTCCAGAAGAATTAAAAACAATGAATCATTTTGAAGCATTAGTAATTATGCCTAGAATGATGCCATTTAAGACAAAAATGTTACCTGACTACCAAATACCTTGGGGATATGAAGATATACCAAATGAAATACCAAATCGTATTGAAAATATAGTAAATAATTTCACGCTATAAAAAAAAGAACCGTTAAGGTTCTTTTTTATAATTCTAATATTTCTGTTTCTTGTTCTTTTTCTTCTTCCAACACTTCAGTATCTTCTTCATATACTTCTTCTAAAACTTCAGTGTCCTCTTCGAAATAGTCTTTATTTTTTAAAGGTTCAATTACTAATTCATCTTTTCCTTCTTCATAAATATCTTCTATATCTTTACAATCTTTATAATCACTTAAATCCACTTCAGTTGGATCATCATCTAAAGGATCATAATGTTGATGAATAGTTTGATGTTCAGTTCTGTTGCTTCCTTCCATAATTGTATTAACAACAGGTGCTGAAGGTATTGGAGTATTTACTACTTCAACTGGATCAATACCCATAGTAGGGTTTTCAGCAACAACCGGCGTTTCAGCAACTCCTAAACGTTTCTTTAATATATTTTGGAAGAAATCAGTATTAAATATTTTTAAACCAACAGGTTTTTTCATTCTATCTTTTCTAAGTTTAAGTTTAACCATAGTATGAGCACCACCATCTAAAACAAGAGGTAATCCAGTAATAAATCTAGCCATATCACTATTTAAATAAACTAAAGCTTCAGCCATTTCATCAGGATTTGCAATTCTACCCATAACTCCAGTTTGGTCAATTAATTCTTTTTCTCCACCAGCAGCCATACTAAATTCTTCAATCATACCAGTTTCTGTACTACCAGGAAGTAAAGCATTAACTCTAATTCCACGTCTTGATAATTCAACTGATTGTTCTGCCATATAATAGTTTAAAGCCCTCTTAGAAAAAGGATACGCAAGTAAACCTAAAGTAGTTTCCTTAGCTTGATTATGTAAAGCATTAATCATATCAGTCCATGTTCTAGCAACTGTGAAATTATAAAACTCATTAGAATATTTTTCCCAATGAAGTCCAGCAGTTGAAGTAACAAAAGCAATACTTCCACCACGATCCATTCTTTTCTTTAAATAAGTTTCTGTAATATATTTATTAGCAATATAGTTAACTGTAAAAGTAGTGTAGAAATTAGTTTTAACACCACTAACTCCAGCAACACCAAAGAAACAATCAATTTGCTTAGGAATTTCTTCAAAAGCCATATCTATTGCATCTTTACTATTTAAATCTGCTGCAATAAAATTTTTTACCCCAGGAATCTCTATATCTTTAATATCAATAGCATAAACAACCGCACCCATATCAAGTAATAAATCAACTGTGCTTCTTCCAATACCACTGGCAGCTCCAGTAACAACACACACTTTGTCTTTATAACCAAAATAATCCTTCATACTACTGCCTCCTACAATAACATAATACCACAAACCAATAAAACAATAAAGATAAAAACAACAAAAATACATTTTACAATCAAATGTAAAAAGAAATAAATACTTCCTTGAAAATCTATAGCATTATATATAAAATTAATATTATAAGGAGTATACAATTATGAATAAAAGAATTAATTTTAATATAAAAGATAGAAAAGTATTATATGTAATTTTAGCAATAGCGTTGATATCGACATTTACCTTAACAATTGCATATGCTGCATTAAATGCGGTGCTTACAATTAGTGGTAATGCCCAAATAACATCTGCTGATTGGGATATTCATCTAGCAAATGTAAAACTAAAAGATGGTAGTGCAACTACAACAGTACCAACTATAACAACAGGTAACTCACTAAGTTTTAGTACAACACTAAGTAAACCAGGTGATTATTTCGAGTTTACTGTTGATGTTGTTAATAAC
>JAZRPV010000007.1:0-24317 GCA_045649455.1 Bacilli bacterium
TTCCTTTTTCACCTTCTATAACAGGTGCTAAAATACGAAATTTAGTTCCTTCTTCTAATTTCATTATTTGATTAGTCATTTCTTCAATACTTTGACTAGATATTGCAATATGATGATTAGGACACATAGGTGTACCAATACGTGCAAATAATAATCTTAAATAATCATAAATCTCTGTAACAGTTCCAACTGTAGAACGTGGATTTTTATGTGTAGTTTTTTGATCAATTGAAATTGCTGGCGATAGACCTTCAATTACGTCAACATTAGGTTTATCAGAACCACCTAAAAATTGTCTAGCATATGCTGATAAACTTTCTACATAACGTCTTTGACCTTCTGCGTAGATAGTATCAAATGCTAAACTACTTTTACCACTACCTGATAAACCGGTCATTACAATTAGTTTATTTTTTGGTAGTTCTATATTTACATTTTTTAGGTTATTTTCACGTGCACCTTTAACGATAATTTTATCCATAATATCACCTGTTTCATATTATAACACATTTTATGATTTTTACTTATAAAAAAAGAAATTTGATTATACAAATTTCTTTTATCTTCTATTTGGTTTTTTTGATTTTTCGTCAGTTATTTTATATGCTGATTCATAGATGTTTCCACCTATTGAAATTGGTAATAATCCAATGAATCCACCTTTAAAAGCATAATCTGTTCCAGCACCATTAAATTCTCTTTCTAAAACAGTCGCATGTACGTTTTCTGGATTTGAAGCATCTCTATATACTTCTTTATCTGGACACTTTCCAAATGTAACATTATATCTATGAATACCTGGAATTGCTAGAGCTAAAGCAACTTGTACTCTTCCATCTGGCAATTTTATATAATCTGCTACAGTTGTACCTGGTGTTACAGGCATATCTATTGTTCTATCTGGAATTTCTTCTAATAAAGAATTTCTTTGTTCTTCATTTACTATTCTTGTTATTTCATCTTGAACTTCTCTAAATAGTAATGGTTTTTTGAATTCAAATTCTGCGCTTCCATTTAATCTATATATATTAAATAAATGCTCATATGTTACTTGTGGCAATCCAACTTTTCCTTGTTTATTTTGATCATATTGATATGTTGTATATAAATCATGCTCAAATGTTGCATGTGGTACACCATCAAAGTCAACATAATGATTTCCAGGATATTTTCTTTGTTGAGCTACTGCTTGTGGTTGTGAGAAAAATTGACCTGCTGCTTCTGCTTGATTTGCAATTACTTGAATTTGTTCATATGCTTCATTCATATCTTGTCCTTGTTCAAGTAATACAGCTGATAAAATTACATTTGGTAATCTATCTGGTAATATTTCTCCTAACAATTCAGCATTATCTAAGTCAATATCATGAAATGGAACTTTACATAATGTTCCACCAATTTCTGCTAATAGTGTAATACAAGTAGAGTCTCCATCAGCATATACTAATAAATTAAAACTATTTCCATTTAATCTATATCTTTGTACAGCTATTGCAGATACTTGATGTGCAGAACCATCAGGATAAATAATAGTTATATTCTTCATTTTTATCATTCCTTTTTATAAATATTTTCTTTCTTTATAAGTACATGATTGACATAATTTTTCAGATGGTTTTCTATCTTGAAATGATTTTTGTAATCTTTTATATCTCTCACTATTTATTATATCATCTATTTCTTCATTGTAAATGTTACCTAAATTAATAATTCCATTACTGTCAAGACAGCATGGCACAACGGTCCCATCTACTAAGATAGCAATATGTGTTTTTAACGCATAACAGAATCCACAACTATTGTGATTTGTTATAGACGGCCAATCAAACTCATTATCTTTATCAACATATATTGTGTCTTTTATTTTAATATTCTTTTCTTTTTTTATTTTATCCACAACATCTGAGGAAAGTTTATAATAAGCGGAAATTTTTTCCACTGTATCTGTGGATTTTTTATCCAGCGAACCATCTTTTAGAGTCCATAATCTATAAATAACTGTCTTATTTATTTTATCAACAGATTTAAATATGTTTTCTAAATAGTTTGGATAATTATTTTCGCTATGTAGAGAGAAGTTTATTTTAGTTAAACTTTTCTTATCTTTTATTTTATCTACTAATTGTGGAAATAATGTTCCATTAGTTGTAATATTTACTTTTAAATTATTCTCTTCGGCGATATCTAGAAAATCCACTAGATTAGGATGTAGAAGAGGTTCTCCTTTTACATGTAAGTAGATTGTGTCTGTTTTGTCTTTTATTTTAGAAATAATTAATTCAAATTCTTCTACAGTCATATTTCTAAGTGGTTTTTCTACTTTACTGCAGAATGAACAACTTAAATTACATCTATTCGTTATCTCAATATATATTTTTTTATACTTCTTCATCTGTATATACTACACACTCTAAGTGTCTTCCTTTTTTATCAGAAATATCTGAGAAATAACTTTCTTCTTCAGTTGTGTCATTTGAATCAAAATATATATAGTTTGGATCTACGATTTCTTTCATTAATTGATTAAATATAGCGTATCTTAAATCTAAGTGATATTTCTTTTTCTTCTTTTCATATGTATCTTTCCATATTGGACTTGTTAACTCTTCAACACTATCTAAAATAAAATTCTCTTTTGATGGACATGCTCCAATATAAAATGTCATTTCAAATGGAGGTGCATCTGTTTCTTTCATAAGTGTGTCTACCATTAATGTTAATAAGTCTTCATTCAAGTTCTTGATACTAGCTTTAGCTACTACACATGTGCTTTCATTTTGTTCATTCTTTGCTGATGCCATTATTATTGGTTCATCAGATGTTTCAACAGCAACTACTAGATTTGGTGTTTTATCTTTTAATACTATCACTTTATCTTTTAAATTTTTATTTTCATTTGTTGCTGTATGTGCAGAATGTTTAGTATTTTTATCATTAATAATAATTATATTGTTTCTATCAATATTTCTTTTTGATAAGAATCTTGTAAGAGTTGATTCATATAACATTTCTCTTTCTTCTTTTGTTAGTTTGGGGAAATATTTTTTATCATTTGACATAATTCCATCTTTTGTTGATGAAACAAATACATTTAATTTCATATTGTACCTCCTAGTTTGATTTCATTTCGAATAAGATATCTCTTAATTCCATAGCTCGTTCGAAATCTAAGTTACGAGCTGCTTCACGCATTTCTTGTTCAATTGTTTCAATAGTTTTTGCAATTTCTTTCTTAGTTGGTTTCTTCGTTTTAGATGTTGAACCTCCGGCAATATTAGAAATTACTTCTCTTATTTCTTTATTAATTGTTGTTGGTGTTATACCATGTTCTTCATTATATTTTTCTTGAATTGTACGACGACGTTTAGTTTCATCAATAGCATTTTGCATTGAATCAGTTATTTTATCTCCATACATTATTACATGACCATTTGCATTTCTGGCACAACGACCAATAGTTTGAATTAAACTTCTATTGCTTCTTAAGAATCCTTCTTTGTCAGCATCAAGTATTGCGATAAGTGACACTTCTGGAATATCGATTCCTTCTCTTAATAAGTTAATTCCAACTACTACATCATACTTACCTGTTCTTAAATCATGAATAATTTGCATTCTTTCTAAAGTTTTTACTTCAGAGTGTAAGTATGCTACTTTTATATCTAATTCTTTTAAGTAGTTTGTTAGTTCTTCTGACATTCTAATAGTAAGTGTTGTTACTAAAGTTCTTTCATTTCTTTCAATTCGATCTTTAATTTCACTTACTAAGTCATCTATTTGTCCCTCTGTTTTTCTTACTTCTACTGTTGGATCAAGAAGTCCTGTTGGACGAATTATTTGTTCAACATATTTATTGTTTGTATGTTCTAATTCTAAATCACCCGGTGTTGCAGATACATAGATTGCTTGATTTATCTTCTTTTCGAATTCATCATATTTTAATGGTCTATTATCTAGAGCACTTGGTAATCTAAATCCATATTCTACCAGATTCATTTTTCTAGCACGATCTCCATTATACATTCCTCTTACTTGTGGTAGAGTTACGTGTGATTCGTCTACAACTAATAAATAATCTTCTGGGAAGAAGTCCATTAATGTAATTGGAGTTTCTCCCGGTTTTCTTCCTGCCATAGGAGCAGAATAATTTTCTATCCCAGAACAGAATCCTGTTTCTTGTAACATTTCTAAATCATATCTTGTTCTTTGCTCTAATCTTTCGGCTGCTAAAAGTTTATTATCAGTTTTAAGTTCTTCTAATCGTATTTCTAATTCACTTTTTATACGTTCAATAGCTGCTTTTAGTTTTTCATCACTTACAACGAAGTGGCTTGCTGGAAATAAACTTACATTTTTCTTATTATTTAAAACTACTCCTGTTAAAGTGTCTATTTCAGATATTCTATCTATTTCATCATCAAAGAATTCTATTCTATATCCAGTTGTTTTTTGATAAGCAGGAATTATTTCTAGAACATCTCCTCTTACTCTGAATGTCCCTCTTTTAAAATCAAGGTCATTTCTTTCATATAACATTTCTACTAATTTTACTAAAACTTTATTTCTTTCTATTTTATCTCCTACTGAGAGTGTTAACATTTTATTTTTATATTCTTCTACTTCTCCAATACCATAAATGCAAGATACACTGGCTACTACAATTACATCATCTCTTGAAAGTAGTGCTGATGTCGCTGCATGACGAAGTTCATCTATTTCATCATTAATTGAAGAATCTTTCTCAATATATGTATCAGTTGAAGGCACATAGGCTTCTGGTTGATAGTAATCATAGTATGAAACAAAGTACTCTACTCTGTTTTCTGGAAATAGTTCCTTTAGCTCAGAATAAAGTTGTCCAGCTAAAGTTTTATTATGAGCTAAAACTAAGGTTGGTTTATTTACCTCTTTTATTACATTGGCAATAGTAAATGTTTTACCAGTACCAGTTGCACCTAAAAGCACTTGTTCTTTTTTTCCTTGCTTAATTCCATTTACTAATTCGTTAATTGCATTTGGTTGATCTCCACTTGGAGAATACTTTGATACTAAATTAAACATATACTACTCCTTTCAAATCATTCATATTTTAACACATAAGTATTAAATTCACAATAAATATATAATTATTCATTTTACGTTTTTTACTATTTAAAAGAATTATTTTCTTTGTTATAATTAACATAGAGAATATATGGGGTGACTTATGATAAATTTAAGTTTAATTATTTTAAGTAGTAACAAAGGCTCTTCTTTAGAAGATGGTATTGAAATTATTTTTTCTGATGAAAATAATCTAGTTGATAATATTAAAAATGCTCAAGGTAAATATATTACATTTACTAAAGAAAGTGATATGATTGATCCTGATTATTTAAGTACTATTAAAAATAAAGTATTAGAAGAATTTGATTGCTGTTATATAAATCATGTTATTGATTATGATTATAAAAATAATCCTAAAATTAATAAAAATGGTAATATTCTAAAAAAGAATCTTCCATATTTTGGTGAATATATTTGGAGTTTTATTTTTAATAGAGAAAAACTTATCAATGTATTAGATTTTGATTATGATAATTTTAATAAAAAAATAGACGAATTATTTATAAATAGAACATCAATTAATGAAATATTAATTCAACATAATCCTAAAGGAGAAAGAATCTTAAATGACTTTATTTATTCTGATATAAAGAAAGAAAAAAGACTTAAGAATGTCATTTATATTGGAAATGGGTGTAATGGTACTTTCAATGGATATATTAGTTGGATTACTAATATAGGTAGATGCTTTGGAGATGAATACGATTTAACATTTATGTATGATAATATTACTCCTCATACTTTAAAAAGATTTGAAGAGAAGTTCACTTGTATAAGAAGAGAAGTAAATACAAATTATATTTGTGAAAGAGTATCTTCTACATATTCGGATTATTTCTATCCTAATAATATTATTACTATTGATGAAAATTATTTATTTATCCATGGTAACTGTGCTGAAATACCAAATAGCATGAGATATAAAGATGATTTATATACTAAATATATTGCAGTTAGTAACGTTGCTGCTGAAAAAGCAATTGGATATTATCCTACAAAGAGAATTGGTTATATTTTCAATCCATTTAAATTAGATGAAAATATGGTTAAACCTCATTTAAAAATAGTATCTGCTCAAAGATTTAGTACAGCTAAGCGTCCTGATAGAATTGAAATAGTGGCAAAAGCATTAGATGAATTAGAAATACCTTATACTTGGAATGTATTCATGGATAAATATGAAGGAACTAATAAGAATGGATTAATTTATCGTAAAAGAGTTATGAATACATTACCATATATAAAAGATGCTGATTATTTTGCAATATTTAGTGATAGTGAATCTTACTCATATGTTGCAGTTGAAGCATTGTCATTAAATACAAAACTTTTATCTACACCTTTGCCAGTGTTTAATAATATTGGAGTTAAAGAAGGAGAAAATGCTGTGTTTATTCCTTTTGAATATTTTGAAAAAGAGAATTTTGATAAATTAAAAGAAGTATTACTTAGAGCTTATAAAGAAAAAGAAAAAGAATTTAATTATAAATTTGATGAAAAATTAAGTGCAGGATTCCATACTATATTTTTAAAATAAAAAAAGAAGATTAATTCTTCTTTTTTTGTGTATTTATTTCTTGAGGATATCTACTTCTCATTAATTGATCTATATATGGTAGTCTTTGTTTTATATAATCTTTCATTTGCGTTATATCATATCCAGGTATATCTTGCCATTTTGCTTGTTCTTTTTCTAACGATGATTGATCTATTTGTGAATAGAATTTATCTATTTCATTTATAATATTTTCTTCCGATAGAATATTTTTTCTTAGTTCGAAATATCTATCTGCAATTTCTTTTGAAAATAATTGGTTAAATCTTTTGAAGAAAGTATTATTTTCAAGCGGTACTATATAGTTTGGTTCATATAAATTAGTACCATTATAATACGCTCCGAATGATGTGTCTAAATCGTATAGCGTTGGATACCACACTTTCCCATTGTATGTTACAAATATAAGATTTTTAGCTACATTATCAGCAATGTTTAGTATATTGCATAAGATATAATAATTTAATGATGAATCTATATTTAAATATTGATCAAAGTGTTTTTTAAACTCCTCATCTGTTGAATTTATTATAAAGTCACTTAATCTTAAGAACTTCTTTTGAGTCTCTAATGAATTGTCTCCAAGTTGATTTTGCCATTTACCGATATCTAAATTTTTAAATAATGTTTCTTGCGTGTATTCTTCTCCCACCATAATTATATGGTTTTTATTTTTATCATCCATTCCATATAACCATTCATCTTTTGGAATGTTTAGTGTATATAAACCATAAAATTCATTGTTTAAATAAACTTCTACTGGAAATCCATCTATTAATCCATTATTAGGCGCATTAGATAATACGTTGTATTTTTTTTGTACTTGAGCGGCTAGTCTAGCTGTTACAATATTTCTAGAATGTGTTTTATCTACCCAGTTTGCTTTTAATACATACTTGCTTTCTCTACCCCAACCAAAATCCACTTTAAATTTATCAAGACAATTTTCATCATTATAAAATTTTATTGTATAGTTCTTTTTACCATAGACAATTGAAGAAGATCCCTGTATTTTTAATGTTGCATATTTATCTAATTTTATAGAATCACTTTCATATTTTACTTTGAAGGTTCCTATTTCTGATTTATCTTTCATATACAAATCGCCTTCAATATAAATTTTTGGTGTTTCTGGTTTTCTATTTTCTGGTATTTCTATATATTCTATTTGTTTATGTTCTGTATTTATTGAAACCATAACTAAACAAGTAGAAAGTATTGTAGCGATTAATATAAATATCGCTACTTTTACATATTTTAATTTCATCGCTACACTCCTCAAGTTATTATTCTATTGTATTTTTAGTTTTTTTTCAACAGAAAAAGACACATAGTGTCTTTTATCTATTATTCCAGCTTCCTGGTAAATTAATAATTGAATTTGGATTAAATATTCTATTTGTATAGGCACTATAAGTACATCCTCCATTATTCATCCAGAAACAGTTTGCAACTTCTAAATGTAAGTGAGGACCTGATGAACATCCAGTATTACCCATATATCCTATTAGAGTATCTTTTGTTACAAATTGACCTACTCTTATATTTCCATAACTACCTAAATGAACATATGACGAATATACATATCCATTATTATACTTGTGTTTTACTACAACTATTTTAGCATTTCCGTTACATCTAAATCCCATATTACCACACCAACTATTTCCAACACATGAATCTGTATAAATTGCATGAATTGAACCAGCTGCAATTGGATAAATAGGTTCTGATTTGTTGTAACTTGATAAATCATATCCAGTATGGCCCCCAGATTTACCACGAACTACATATCCTTGTTTCATTGGTCTTGAGAAGAATCCAACACTTGGTAAAGAATTACCTGTTGATTGTTCAACTCTAAATTGACATGCTTGAATATCTTCTGTCGCTCCACAGCCAATACTTTTATAATACTTAACCATTTCTTGTGCTTCTTTAATTTGTGTTTCAATTGATGGAACAGTATCTCTTAAAGATGCACTATCTGCTTGAATTCTTTTCTTTTCGAATTCAGCGTCATCTTTTAATTTAGTTAATTCTACTTTCTTTTGACCTAATTCTTGTTGTTTCTTTTTATTATTTTTTATTAACTCTTCTAATTCTTTCATTACTTTATCATTATATTCTGTAAGTTGTTCTACTACAGACATACGATAAATCATATCAGTTATATCTTTTGCTCCAAAAGCATATTCTAAATATGCATTTGTACCATTAGCTATTTGATAATATTCTATAATACTTTTACTTTCTTCACTTTTTCTTTCAATTTCTTTTTCGCTTTCTTCAATTTCTTTTTGTAATCTTTCAATTTCATTTTGAGCATCTACCATTTGTTGTTCTAAATTAGCAATTTTCTTTTTGATAGCTGCTATATCAGCATCATTTTTTGCCATCTTACTTTTTACGGCATTTAGTTCTGCAGTATATTTATTTACTTCTGCTTCAAATTGTTTAATTGTTTTTGCTTCTGTCTCTATTGGTAGTGATATTAGAGATATTATTGTTGCTAAAACAATTGTTAATACTACTATTTTCTTCTTCATTAGATTTTTAAATATTTCTTAACAGCACTAGCACTACCTACTGTACCAACAATTATTCCTATTACTAAAATAATTAATGAAGTTGAGTAAATAAATGGTTCTGGTTTAATTAATTGAATTAATTGTGAGAATAAGTATCCATTAAAGTGAGTATAGAAAGCTGTATATCCGAATAATGTAATTAGTATTGGAACTACTGAACCTAGAGCTCCAAGAATCATTCCTTCTACGATAAATGGAGTTTTTATAGTAAAGTTACTTGCTCCTACTAAACGCATAATACTAATTTCTCTTTTTCTAGCAGAAATTGTTAATTTAATTGTATTAACAATTAAGAATATTGTTACTATGATTAAGGCAATTACGATACCGTAAGTTACTTTTTGAATTGAATCAAATGCACTTACTAGTTTTTCCACCATTCCTTCCCCATAACGTACTACTGAAACATTGTTAATTTGTTTTATTTGATCAGCAGTTTTTCCAATTTTTGTTACATCTTTTACTTTTACTTGATAAGTATCTTTTAAAGGACTTTCGTCATCTTCCCAGTTAGATAATACTGTATTGAATACTTCTGATTCTTGTTGCATTTGTTGTTTTACTTCTTGTTTTGATTGGAATGTATATGTATCTACATTATCCATTTGTTTTATTTCTGATTCTACATCTTTTACATCAGATTCAGTTGCTTCTTGTTCTAAAAAAACAACAATTGTTAAATCTTTTTCTATTTCTTTAGTAAAATTTTGAACATTGAATGAAGCTATTATTGCTACAGCTACTATGATTAATGTAATTGTTATACATGAAATAGATGCCAAAGATAAACTAAAGTTTCTTATTACGCTTTTAAAAGCATCACGTATACTACGTGCTAACATTCTAATCGGCTTCATTGTAATATGTTCCTTTCTTTTTAAATGATGCAAGTCTTCCTTCTTTTAAAGTAATAACTTGTTTTTTCATTGTATTAACTATATCTCTATCATGTGTTGCCATAATAATTGTTGTACCACGATTATTATTAATATCTTCAAGTACTTTCATTATTTCCATACTCATGTCTGGATCCAAGTTTCCAGTAGGTTCATCACATAATAGTAATTTTGGATCATTTACAATAGCTCTTGCAATTGCTACTCTTTGTTGTTCTCCTCCAGATAATTGATCTGGATAGTTATGAATTTTATTTTTTAGTCCTACATCTTCTAAAGCTTTTAAAACTTTAACTCTTATTTCGTCTTTTTTAGCACCAATTACTTCAAGCGCAAAAGCAACATTTTCATATACCGTTAATTTCGGTAATAATCTATAATCTTGGAATACAATTCCTAATTTTCTTCTTAATTTATATACTTTTTTATTTTTAAGTTTTGCTACATCAAGGCCTCCAACTATTATTTGTCCTTTAGTAGGTTTCTCTTCACGATAAAGCATTTTTATCAATGTAGATTTACCACTACCAGATCCACCAATAACGAAGGAGAATGAACCTTTTTCAATGTCTAAACTTAAATCATAGATGGCAGTAACACCGTTTTTATATTTTTTTTCGACATTTTTTATTCTTATTAAATCCATTTTTATCCTCCACCTTTGTATTTAAGTATAACATAAAAATCAACATAAAAAAAGGCAATTACTGGGATTAAATAAATTTTTTAAATAAAAAAAAGCAAGTGATTGCTTTTTATTTTCCACCTACTACTTCGTATGAATCTGTTACTACGAAGAAAGCTGATTCATCAATTTGTTTTATACCTTCAGTTACTCTGTAATACTCTCTTGATGGGATTACCGAAAAGATAACTTTTTGTTTCTTTTCTAAGAAGGCTCCTTTTACATCAAATATTGTTACATTATGACCTAAATCTTTCATAAGGAATGATTCAACTTGTTCTTCTTCTGTTGTAATGATATAAAATGCTTTATTATTTGAAACACCTAATATAACTTTATCCGTAATTATACTTCTAATATATAAAGAAATAATTGCATAAATTGTTACTGTTATTCCGAAATAATAACTTCCTGCTAATATAATAATTCCATTCATAATCATTCCAGATTTACCTACTGGTATATGGAAATATTGATATAGAGTTTGAGTTATTACTGTTAGCCCTCCATTACTATATCCACTCTTATACATTAATCCATTTGCAAACCCTAAGATTACTCCGGTGATAATTACAACTATAAATATATCATTTTGGTCTATAGTCATATAGTTTACTAATGGTTCTGTTAATTTGACCATTGCTGGATATAAGAAGGCTACAACTATTGTTGATGCAGTCTTATCAAAATCTAAGAAAGCTACACTTATTGTTGCGCATAATAATGATAATACTAAAACCATGAAAGCTGGATCTATATCAAATACAAATAATGTAATTTGAGCTATACCTCCAGTTCCGCCAGTTACAATATTCAGAGGTAGTAAGAACATATTATATATAACAGCACTTATTAATAATGATATAAACAATAAGAACATTCTATATAATTTGTTATTTTCATTAACTATTTTTTTAATAGTTTCCATCTACTCACCTCCGTACACTTCATATGCATCTGTAGCGACGAAGAAAGCTTCTTTATCTATAGCATTTATCCCTGCTCTTAATTTGTAATAATCTTTTGTAGGTAGAACACATAATAATACATTTTGATTTTCTTTATTAAGTCCACCTTTTGCTTTAAATATAGTAGCTCCATGACCTAATTCTGATAATACGTAATCTTTTACTAAGTCATCTTGTTCAGTTATTATAAAGAAAGCTTTACTATCAGATATACCAAGAATAATTCTATCTGACATAATACTTAAAATATATAATACTAATACTGAATACATTAAATGAATTGGTCCAAATACAATTGCAGATATAAATACGATGATTCCATCTGTTATTAATATTGCTTTCCCCATACTTATCTTTAAATATTTAGATAAAATTTGATTAATTATATCAGTTCCACCAGTTGTGAATCCTGCTTTTAAAATCATACCTATTCCTACTCCGTATATTACTCCACCAAATAGAGATGCTAGTAATAATTGAGACTCATCAATTGTAACTATTTTAGTAACCCATAATGTTAATTCTAAGAATATTGGGAATAATACAGTTCCTAAAACTGAGTACTTTGTTTTTTCTTTTCCAAGAAGAAAATAACTAATTACTAATAAAACTATACCTACTAAAAGCACAAAAAGTGCATTGTTAATACCAATTAAGTGATTTAAAATGATTGCTAAACCACTGATTCCTCCTGGTACTAAATCATGGTTTGCAAGAAATGCATTATAAGATACTGCCACCAATAAACATCCTAATATAAAACTACCATATCTTTTTATCTTCTTTTTAAGTTGATAATTTTTTTCTTGTTTCTTAGCTTTGTTTTCTAATATCTTCATATTATAGTCCTTTCTTTAAATTACTTTCTATAAACATATTAATGTCTCCATCTAAGACTTTTGATACATTACTTGTTTCTACTTGTGTTCTATGATCTTTTACCATTGAATATGGATGCATAACATAACTACGTATTTGTGAACCAAATTCTATATTCATTTGTGTTCCTTTTAGTTGGTTTAATTCTTTTTCTTGTTCTTCTAATTTTTTTAATAATAATTTACTTTTTAATACTTTCAAGGCTTGTTCTCTATTTTGAATCTGACTACGTTCGTTTTGACATGTTACAACTATTCTTGTTGGTAAGTGAGTAATTCTTACTGCAGAATCTGTTGTATTAACGCTTTGTCCTCCTGCTCCTGTTGAACGATATACATCTACTTTTAAATCTTTTTCTTCAATTTCGATTGTATTATCTTGTTCTATTTCAGGTGTTACTTCTACTGATGCGAAAGACGTATGACGTCTATTATTTGAATCAAATGGAGATAGTCTAACTAAACGATGAACACCTTTTTCATTTTTTAAGTATCCATAAGCATTAGTTCCTTTTACTCTAATGGAAGCACTTTTAATTCCTGCTTCTTCTCCGTCTTGATAATCAATTACTTCATACTTATAATTATTTTGCTCACAATAACGTGTATACATTCTATAAATCATCATTGCCCAGTCACAAGCTTCTGTTCCACCTGCTCCTGAGTGAACTTCTAATATACAGTCATTTTTATCATATGGACCATTTAATAATAAAAGTAAGTTTAATTGTTCAACTTTATTATTTAATTCTAATGTTGTTTCTTCTAGTTGAGTTTCCATATCTTGGTCAGGTTCTAATTCTAATAAATCTAACATTTCAATTGATGCTGTTATTTCTTGTTGAAGTGTTTCTATTGATGATACTAGATTTTTCTTTTCATTTAATTTTTTTAATACTTCTTCACTTCTTTGACGATCATTCCAAAATGATGGTTCTTCTGTTTGTTTAGTTAAAGAAGTTATTTCATCTTTTACTTTTGGGATGTCAAAGTGACCTCCATAATTGGTCTAATGTGGAGGAATCTGTTTCTAATAATTTTTTTAATTCTTTTTTTTCCATAAATTTCTCCTTTTGGACATACTTTTATAGCTTAAGAATATCACAAAATGTTATTTTAAACAATTTATTTAGGTATATATTTTGTTAATTAACATATATTATTATTGAGGAAGGTTCACTGATAGTGTGAAGATCCTCTGTATATAGATTGAGAGCTTAGGCTCTCTTTTTTTGTATAAAAAAAGATTACTTTCGTAATCTTATTTATGTACAAGTACTTTTGTACCTATTTGTGTATATTCATATACATCATCTGCTAGATGTGGTGGAATGTTAATACATCCATGACTTCCGTTTGTATGATAACTATTTGTACCAAATACACTTCTCCATGATGCATCATGAAGTCCTTCTCCATTATTATAATTCATCCAGTAATCTACTGTTACATTGTAATCATCTCCGATTAAAGGTGTATTACGAGATTTATAATATATTTTGAATAAACCTTTATCAGATGGTGTTGAGTCTTTTCCTGTTGTTACTGGAGTTTGAATATATTGATCTGTTCCATTATATAAATATAATTTTTGTTGATCTAAATCCACTATTACAAATTCTTCATCTAACTCTTTTGTATAGTCTTTATGAACAAATCCAAAAGTATGATTATTTGTCATAATTAAATACCAATCTTCAAATTCACCATATACTCTTACACTTTCAAGTCTTTCTAGTAAATCAATTGCTTCTGTTTCTGTTGAATTTCCACTTCTTAAATTTAAGTCTTGAGTTGCATATATTACTTTTTTTAGTGTTAAATCTTCTACTAAATCTGGATATATATTATTTAACATTTCATACATAGAAATTGTGTATTCTTTACTTACATAACCTAAAACATTATTACTTTTTACTAATAACCATCCATTATCTGTTTCAGCAAGAACTTGTAATTCTGTGTTTTCTTCAAATGTTAATATTCTTTCCGAATCTATATTTGGTTGTTTTCTAAAGTTAAGTCTTGATGTTGTAATTGCAATATCATTTCTTAATTTATGTTCTACATTTGTTTCTACTGATGATTCTGTTGTTTGTAGATAATTGTTACTTGCGAATGCTAATTGTTCATTAAATTTTACTAATGACCATTCAGGTCCTTGCGCAAGTCTCTCTACTGTATCATATATTTCTAAATTACCAATAATTAATCCATTAGTTGATGGTGATGTTCTTAAATTTAAATTTGCCGTAGCACATACAATATCATTTTTTTGAAGTTGCACTGTTTCCTCAGGAATTGTTGTTTCTGGAATAGTTTCTTCTGGTTTAAATACTTCTGGGAATGTTTCTTGTAAAAACGGTAATGTTGTTGAAGGCTCTTGCTCTAAAATCGGATCTTCATCTACTATTGGATCTTCACTTGGTGTTGTTATTGATGGTTTTTGTATTGGACTTTTATTTAACTTAAATCCAAGTGCCCCACCAACAAATCCTGCAGCAAATATTCCTGTTGCAATTGCTAGAGCTGCAATTCTTTCTTTATGCTTCTGTTTCATAATATCTCCTAAATGTGGTCCATATTATACTTCTTTTTTATTTTTTTGTCAATTTGAGTGGGAAGAAAAAAAGTTCTTTCGAACTTTTATTTCATTGATTCTTCAACTGCAACTGCTACAGCAACTGTTGCACCAACCATTGGGTTGTTACCCATACCGATTAGTCCCATCATTTCAACGTGAGCTGGTACAGATGAACTTCCTGCAAATTGTGCATCAGAATGCATTCTTCCCATAGTATCTGTCATACCATAAGATGCAGGCCCAGCTGCCATGTTATCTGGGTGAAGTGTTCTTCCTGTTCCTCCACCTGAAGCAACTGAGAAGTATTTTTTATCATTTTCAATTCTTTCTTTTTTATAAGTTCCTGCTACTGGGTGTTGGAATCTTGTTGGGTTTGTAGAGTTTCCTGTAATAGATACATCTACATCTTCCAACCACATGATTGCTACACCTTCTCTAACATCGTTAGCTCCGTAGCATCTTACTTTTGATCTTTCTCCATTTGAGTATGGAATTTCTTTTACAATTTTTACTTTTCCTGTAAAGAAATCGAATTCTGTTTGTACATATGTAAATCCGTTAATTCTAGAAATTACTTGTGCAGCATCTTTTCCTAATCCATTTAAAATTACTTTTAATGGTTCTTTTCTAACTTTGTTTGCAGATTTAGCAATACCAATTGCTCCTTCTGCAGCAGCAAAACTTTCGTGTCCTGCTAAGAATGCGAAACATTTTGTTTCTTCAGATAATAACATAGAAGCTAAGTTACCATGTCCTAATCCTACTTTTCTATCATCTGCAACAGAACCTGGAATACAGAATGCTTGTAATCCTTCTCCGATTGATTTAGCAGCATCAGCAGCTTTTTTGTCACCTTTTTTTATAGCAATTGCAGCTCCTAAAGTGTAAGCCCATGCAGCATTTTCAAAACAGATTGGTTGTACTCCTTTAACAATATCATAAGGATTAAATCCTTTATCTGTACAGATTTTTAAGGCATCATCAAAATCTTTGATACCATATTTTTCCATTACTGGTTTTATTTGATCTATTCTTCTTTCATAACTTTCGAATGTTACTGACATAATTTATTCCTCCTATTATTGTTTTCTTGGATCTATTTTCTTAACTGCTTCATCAAATCTACCATAAGTTCCAGATGCTTTTTCAATTGCTTCTGTTGGTTCGATTCCAGCTTTAATATTATCCATCATTTTTCCAATATGAACATATTTGTATCCAATGATTTGATCTTCTTCATCTAAACCTAATTCTACAATATATCCTTCAGCAAGATTTAAATATCTTGGTCCTTTTAAAGAACTTGAATAAATTGTTCCAACTTGACTAGTATGGCCTTTTCCTAAGTCTTCTAATCCGGCTCCTACTGGTAATCCACCTTCAGAGAATGCAGTTTGAGTTCTACCATATACTATTTGTAAGAATAATTCTCTCATTGCAGTATTAATAGCATCACATACTAAATCTGTATTTAAAGCTTCTAATAAAGTTTTTCCTACTAAGATTTCTCCTGCCATAGCTGCTGAATGTGTCATACCTGAACATCCTATTGTTTCAACTAAAGCTTCTTGAATTATACCTTCTTTAATATTTAAAGTTAATTTACAAGCCCCTTGTTGTGGTGCACACCAACCAATACCATGAGTTAGTCCAGAAATATCTTTTATTTCTTTTGCTTGTACCCATTTACCTTCTTCGGGAATTGGTGCAGGTCCGTGATCAACACCTTTTTTTACACAACACATATTTTCTAATTCTTTTGAATAACGCATTTTGTTTCCTCCTTGTTTGTTAATGGTTTTTATACCATTAATCTCACATATTTATTATATCAAAAAAAGATAGATTTTTATTATCTATCTTTCTTTTTTTAGTACTTTTTTTCGACCTGTTATCCCATAATATCTTCTTATTAATCTTATTCCTTGTGGATAAGTGTTTCTTTCGATGTATTTTTCTAATTTTTCTTCATCAATTGAATCTAAATAATAATCAACATGGTCGTTTTCTTCTTCTGAAAATTCTATTAAGATTGGAACTTTTAATAAGAAACTTAAAAAATCTTTTTTTGTTTTGAAATATTCATGAGAATGTATTGGCACTAATTCAACATCATCAAATCCGGCATCTAATACATTTTCATAATCAATAACACTGATTGGTTTTGTGTCAGTGTAAGCTTGTCCGTAACCAAATATTCTTTTCAATTCATGACAGTCATGTTGGTCAACTCCATGTATTAATACATGTCCTCCTGGTTTTAATGTCTTATAAATTCGTTTTGGATCAGTTACAGTGTTTCTAGCTACTACGACATCAAAATATTCGTTTGGTGTTGTCATGTTTAAATTGTCCATTACTTCAAATCTTATGTTTTGTTTTCCTGATTCTTTTAAATTTTTGTTTGCAGTTTTGATCATTTCTTTAGAGAAGTCAGTTCCTAATATTTCAGCTACTTTTGGAAACTTTTCTAGTACTTTTTCTCCTCCACCTGTTCCCAAATCTAGTATTCTTGATTTTTCATCTGTTATTTCTTTTAAGATTTCATACATGTCCCAATTTGTGAAATGTACTGATTCAATGTCAAACATTGAGAAATCCCAATCTTTTATTTCTTCATAATAAGTTTTTTCTTCTTTTTTCATAATTTACCTTCTTTCTTTACTTTGTTGTGATTGTATAGAAAAAGAACCTCCTTTCATGAATATACGACAAATAACAATCACAAAAAACTTTGTGTATATTTTATTTGCCATTCATGAGGAGATTCTTAAGGCTCATCATTATTCCTTTAAACAAAATGTTTATTGGTAGTAAAACGCGAATGGTCTAATTGATTTACTACGGCTAGATTATAACATAATTTTTATATTTTGTCAAAAAAGCAAAGTTTATATCTTAATTTAAATCTGAATTTATATTATTCTTCACCTAAAACTATTTTTAGTATTAATTTATATTTTTCGTTTACAATTTCTTTTGTTCTATCACTTAAATCATTATAATCTTTTTTTAAACATTCTTTCATCCATGTTCTTACTTCATTTAATTTTATATTATTTCTATTAAATGCTGAATTAAATAACATTGGTATATTATCAAAGTGCGCTAGAATATCTCCGTCAGCAACACACATTTCTTCAATAGTTGTTGTATTCTTGGAACTTCGATGGTTGTATATGCAGTTTAATACCTTTTCTTTTTTATCTTGTGGATAATTATATTTAGTTAATATTTCATTTGCAATAATTTTTCCATTTATATGGTGATCTTTTCTATCTCCTACTTTTGTTATTAAAGCAATATCATGCAATAATGCTCCTAGAGATACTATTTCTAAGTCTGCATTATATATTTTTGCAAGAACAATACTCTCTTTATAAACATATTTAATATGTTCATTCCAAAAGTCATAATTGTCTTCTGATGTATTTTTATATTCATCTATTTTATCTTTAACTTCTTTTTCTATTAAACTTACTATATCCATATAATCACCTATATTTCTATTTCATAATATTGACTTACTAAATTTATTTTCCAATGATTATTTATTTCATTATAGTCATTTTCTTCTCTTATTAACTTTCCTCCATTTTTAAGGATTGTTTTAGCAGATCCAATGTTTTCTTTATAGCATCCTAAAATTACTTTATTCATACCTAGTTTTTTACATTCTTTTAAGGCATACTCTAACATTTTAGTTGCATATCCTTTTTGTCTTTCGCTTGGTCTTACACCATATCCTATATGACCATATTTTCGAACCAATTCTTCATTTAAATCATATCTAATACTTAATAGACCAATTAACTTTTTATTATCATTAAATACTAAATATGTATATGATTTTCCCCATACTTCGTCTGGAATATTTACATTTTGATGAATTCTTTTTACCCAATCTTCATAGTTTGTTGATGTTAGCATATTACTTGCACTTAAACTATTTTCATTATGACTATAATGATCTTCAATATAAGATATAATTTCCTCTTTATCAGTTATTTCTGGTAATCTTATTTCCATTTTATTATCCTCCTTACAGTTCTTTTGAATAATATTCAACTTCAATTTCTGTTCCGTCAGGATATACTTCTGTTGACATTTTAATTAGATTAGTAAATCCATACTTTTTATATATCATTTTATTTATTTCTTCTTCCGGTTCGACTCCTAATGTTACTTTTTTATATCCTTTGGATTTTAAGTCATCAATCATAAAATTATATAGTTTAGAAAAATAACCTTGATTTTGATATTCTTTATTAGTTCTAAAAGCCATTAAATATGCAGTTGTATCATCTACTAAGTTTTCTGAATTTTGTACTATACTCGGATTAATTGCTGCGGTTGCTTCACATATTATTTTCCCATCTAATAATCCGTAATAAGGAATTATATATTTGTTTTTAAATCTTTCTATATTGTCTTTTTTCCAGATTATCCAATTACTTTTATCTTTAGCTTTATTTATTTCATAATCCCATTTTTCGTTCATTTCGTCTAATGTTGCAATCTTACATATATAACTCATTTTACCACTTCCAATTACCTTATAACATTGGTATTTCTTACTATACTTATATCATATATAGTTTTTGTCTACAAGTTATGTAGAAAAAGAAAAACTCGTCTTGACACGAGTTTTATTTTAGTTTTTTTAGTGTTTTTCTAATGGCATTATATCTATATGTATTATCAAGTTCGTTTGGCGTTAATTCATTAAATGAAACAGTGGTATCATTTAAAATAAAGATTGAATAAAAATAAGGTTTTTTTAATTCTCCAATAATATCATTAGCGATTGTCCCTTCACTTTCACCTATTTCTTGGTAGTATTCTCCATTAGGCATCATACTTGTTACACAACATTTATATTTTGCTTTTCTATTTTTTTCGTCTTTCATATTTCTAAGAAGTTTAATAACACATTGATGTTTTGGTAAATCTGGATTTTCAGCCAATTCGTCATCTGCATATCTTGCTGTATATACCCCGGGTTCTCCATTTAATGCTTCTACAAACAATCCTGCGTCATCTGTCATTATGGGATACTGAATATTATGGTCTTGGCAGAATGATAATATTGATTGAGCTTTAATTAATGAATTTTCTTCTACTGTTGTTCCGTATTCATCAATCTCTCCTCTATCCCATCCTATATCTTCCATACTTAAAACTTCTATATCAAGTTTCATCTTATCAATTATATTTTGTAAATCTTCTGTTTTTCTTTTATTTGTTGTTCCAAAAATTAGTTTCATTTTATCATCTCCAATACTATTTTATCATATATGTAATAGAAAAAACTCGTAATGATACGAGTTTTATTTTCCACAACATTGTTTAAATTTCTTTCCACTGCCACAAGGACATGGTTCATTTCTACCTACTTTATTTGATTTCTTTGGAGTAGATTTTGCAGTATCATCACTATCGTTTGTTATTTTCTTTTTTGATACTTCTTTTCTTTCAATATTATGTCTTACTTCTGCTTTTAATAATAGAATTGATACATCTTTATCTATTTTTTGTAACATAGCATCGAATAAGTCGAATCCTTCCATTGTATAAGCACGAAGTGGATCTTCTTGGGCATATCCTCTTAAGTGGATACCTTCTCTTAAATGAGACATTGTATTGATATGTTCCATCCAATAATTATCTAATACTTGAAGTGTAATTACTTTTTCAAATTCAGCAGTTACTTCTTCAGGTAATTCTTCTAATTTAGCTTCAAATTCACTAATAACTTGTTTTGCAATAGTATCAATTACTTCTTCTGGTTGTTTTCCATTAATTGTGTCTAATTCTATATCATTTTTAATTAAGTTATTATTTGCAAATTCAAGGATTTCTGTATAATCATTTTCTACTAGTCTTCCTTCTGGTGCAAGATGTGAATTTACTAAATCTGAAATATGTTGTCTAAATGTAGTTAGAACCATTTCATGGATTGATTCACTATCTAAAATTTTATTTCTCTTTTCATAGATGATTTCTCTTTGGTTATTCATTACGTCATCATATTGTAATAAGTTTTTACGAATATCAAAGTTATTTCCTTCAACTCTTTTTTGAGCAGTTCCGATTGAACTTGTGAATGTTTTACTTTGAATTGCTTGATCTCCAAGTCCCATATTACTCATCATTGTACCAATTCTATCTGAACCAAATCTTACCATTAAGTCATCTTTCATCGATACGAAGAATTGAGTATATCCTGGATCTCCTTGACGTCCTGAACGTCCACGTAATTGGTTGTCGATACGACGTGATTCATGTCTTTCTGTACCTACTACGCATAATCCCCCAATTTTTCTTATATCATCTGATAATTTAATATCTGTACCACGTCCAGCCATATTTGTTGCGATTGTTACTGATTTATGTTGTCCAATATTTGCAATAATTTCGGCTTCTCTTGCATGGTTTTTAGCATTTAATACTTCATGTGGTATTTTAGCTTGTTTTAATAATGAACTGATTAATTCACTTGTTTCAATAGCAATTGTACCAATTAAAACTGGTTGTCCTAATTCATATTTTTCTTTTACGAATCTTATAATTGCTTTGTATTTAGCTTCTTTAGTAGCAAATACCATATCTGGAGCATCAATACGAGCGATTTCCTTATTTGTAGGTATTTCGATTACATACATGTTGTAAATGTTTCTGAATTCTTCTTCTTCAGTTTTTGCAGTACCTGTCATACCTGATAATTTATTATACATTCTAAATAAGTTTTGGAATGTAATTGTTGCAAGTGTCTTTGTTTCTTGATTGATGTTTACTCCTTCTTTAGCTTCAATAGCTTGATGTAATCCATCAGAGTAAGCTCTACCTTTCATTAAACGACCGGTGAATTGGTCAACAATTACAACTTCTCCTTCTTGTACAACATAGTCTACATCTTTTCTCATTGAATAGTTGGCACGTAGTGCTTGATTAATATAGTGTAATAAAGATGAATTATCTATATCGTATAAGTTTTTAATATTAAAGTTCTTTTCTGCTTTTGCAGAACCACTTTCAGTTAAATTAACACTCTTTGTCTTTTCGTCATAAACAAAGTCTTTTCCTTCTTTAATACCTTTTGCAAATCTATCTGCATCGATATAAAGATTGGCACTTTTCATTTCTCCACCAGAAATAATTAATGGTGTTCTTGCTTCATCAATTAACACTGAGTCAACTTCATCGATAATAGCAAAGTTTAATTTTCTTTGTACTCTTTCTTCTTTTCTAACTACCATATTGTCTCTTAAGTAGTCGAATCCAACTTCATTATTTGTTGAATATAAAATATCACAGTTATATGCTGATTGTTTTTCTTTTGGTGATAAATCTCTAGCATTTACTCCTACTGTTAAACCTAGGAATCTATGAATTCCACCCATCCATTCAGCATCACGTGAAGCAAGATATTCATTTACTGTAATAATATGAACACCTTCTCCAGTTAAAGCATTTAAATATGCAGGAAGTACACTGGTTAAAGTTTTTCCTTCTCCTGTTTTCATTTCTGCTATGTTTCCATAATGAATAGCAAGTCCACCAAGGATTTGTACATAAAAGTGTTTTTCACCAATAACACGGTATGCTGCTTCTCTTGCAGTTGCAAAAGCTTCCACAATAATGTCATCAAGTGTTTCTCCCTTTTTTAGTCTTTCTCTAAATTCTTCTGTTTTGTTTTGTAATTCAGTATCAGTTAATTTTGTATATTCTTCATCTAAAGCCATAACTTTATCAGCTAAAGCTCTAAATCTTTTTAACTCTTTATACTCATGATCGAATAACATTTTTAATAATTTCATCCTATCATCTCCTTCATCTTACTATTCTATCAAAAAATTCTTTATTTTCCAACAAAAAAAGAGGTAAAATTACCTCTTATAAATTTTTATTCAGACTCAATTATTCCGTAATTTCCATCATTACGTTTGTATACGACAGCTGGTTTTGATGTTTCACTATCCATATACATATAGAATTGATGTCCAAGTAATTCCATTTGAATGATTGCTTCATCTTCATTCATTGGTTTTACTTCAACTTTCTTTCTTTTTAAGATTTTGTTTTCTTTAACATCGTCATCATCTTCTTCAATTTCTGAGAAGTTAAATTCATAATTGACTTTTACTTGTTTAGACATCATTCTTGTTTTATTCTTACGAATTTGTCTTTCAAGTTTATCTACAGCTTTATCTACTGCAGCATAGAAGTCATCCTTTGTCTCTTCAGATCTTAAAATAAATGATTTCATTGGAATAGTAATTTCTACTCGTTGTTCATGATTTTTTACTTTAACTATAACGTTTGCGCGTACTCTGTCGCCGTTTTCTAGGTACTTATTTAGTTTTGCTAGTTTCTCTTCAATATAATCGTTCATAGCTCCAGTAATTTTTAATTTATCACCATGAATAATAATTTCCATACTATCGCCTCCTTCTTACTTTCAGTATATCATATTTTTATAAAAAAAACTACTATTTTACATAGCAGCTGTTGTTTGTTCTTTTACTAATTGAACATTGATTGCTTGATATCCTTTTGATGTTTCAATTAATTTAAATTCTACCAACTGATTTTCTGATAAAGTTTTATATCCATCTAACTCAATTGCTGAATAATGAACAAATATATCTTCATTTTCTCTAAAATCTATAAATCCGTATCCTTTCTCATTATTGAACCATTTCACGCGTCCTATCATCATGTCTATAACCTCTTTCTACCAACTTATCTCTTGGTAGGTATATTGTAGCAAATAGATTTTTTTAATTATGTTTTTTCCTTGAATTGATATTTTTTTCCTTCCGACTAAGTTTTTTTCGACATTATTATTTATTTTTATACATTTCTTATTTTATTTATTAATTGTTGTTTTCTACTTTTAGAAATAGAATTATATATACTTTCATCTTTTAAAATTGCAGTATTTTCTCTAATATTATATTGTTTTATATAATTAATATTTAATATAGTGGAACGAGATGTTTTTACAAAGTTACTATCTAGTTTCTTCATTATTCTATTTATTGATGAATT
>JAZRPV010000008.1:0-27719 GCA_045649455.1 Bacilli bacterium
AAGATTTAGTAGTTATAAAAAAGATATGGTAGATGAAATAACTATTAAGTTAAATGATAATTATCAAGAATTAGATTATAGTGTTAATATGTATACAAATAGATATTTTGCTTTAAACTATAATAGAAAGAATCAAGTATATGAATATAATGCAAAATACTATTTATCAGGAACATCTCAAAAGATTGAATCTTTAATAAGTAATATATCAATAGTAAAAACTGTTGGATATTACCAAGAATTAGTAAACTCTGGAACAATAAATTTAAATGGAAAAGAATTTATTGTATATAAGGGTGGTTATACTAAGAATGGACCTGGATATTCAGACTATAGTGATACTAAAACTCATTATATGAATAAAACAGTTTTATTCTATAGTTTATCAACAGGAGGATACCTAGTAATTGAAATTGACGGAAATGGTGTCGAAATTAGTCAAGAAGTATTGAATGATTTAACTAATGTTGATATAATGAATCTAGAATATAAATAGGAAAGAGGTAAACTTATGAATTGTCAAAAATGCGGAAGTCCATTAGTACCTGGAGATAAATTTTGTAAAACATGTGGTGCTGCAACAGAAGCAATGCCAGAACAAAATATGATGGGACAAAATAATGGTCAAATGAATCAAATGGCTAATCCAATGCCAACAGAACAACCAGTGAATAATCAACCTGCAGGAAATCATCCTTTAATGATGAACCAAGCAGATTTAAATGTTAATGCAATGTCAACAAACTTTAATCAAATGAATAATGATGTAAATGGAGCACAAGCACCACAAGATAACTCAACATTCTTTGGAGGAACTTTAAATAATGAACAACCAGCTCCAATGAATATGGGTATGAGTGATAATATGATGAATAATCAAATTCCTCAACCAATGAATATCCCAAATGCAATGCCATCATTACATCAAATGCCAACAAATAATGGTCCAATGGGAGCTATGACACCAAAAGGAAATAACACAGGTAAATTTATTGCAATTGCTGTTGTAGTTGTAGCAATCTTAGCCGGAGTATTAATATTTGGAAATATAAACCTAGGTGGTAAAGAAGTAGGTAAAGGTGGAGAACAAGAAAAAGAAGTTCCAACATATACAGTTAATGTAAATGGATTCTCATTCAAAGTACCTCAAACATATATCTATGAAATTAGTAATGGATACTTAATGTTTACAGATGAATCAGATGAATGGATTATTAGAATTTCTGTTCAAAAAGCAAGTTTTGAAACATTAAAAACAAATAAAGAACAATTAAAAGTAGCTGCTGAAAAGAGAGGTTATATTGCAACTAATCCAGTAGTTAAAAAGATTAATGGTGTAGAACTAATTGAATTTAACTTCGAAGCAAGCTCATTAAAATATAATGCAGCATATGCTAAATTAAATAGTATGTATATCGCTACTATTGAAGGATTCAATCAAGAAAATACTTATGATGAAGAAATCTTAAAGAGAGCAACTGCTATTGTTAAAACAGCAGAATATACTGGAGAAACAGTTAATATGGAAATTGCTATTCCAAATGGAGCTCTAGATTTATTAACTGCAGAATAGTAAAACAAAGTGTAAAGAATTATCTTTACGCTTTTTTATTTTCTAATAATTTGGTATTATTAAAGAGAATAAGGAAGATGATTAATATGGATTTAAGAGATATTAAAGAATTTACAAAAGATACTCTAAGTTATATCTTAACAGCAGGAGCCGTATTATTTGTAATTATCTATGTTGTAACATTGCAACAAGTAGTAGGTCCTTCTATGGATTCAACACTAAAAAATCAAGATATCGTTATATTATCAAAATCACATTATAAATTATTTGATATGAAAAGATTTGATGTAATAGCCTTTAACTATGCTGATACAAAATACTTAATAAAAAGAGTAATTGGATTACCAGGAGATAAAGTAGAATATAAGAATAATACGCTGTATATAAACGACAAAATCATAGAAGAAGATTTCTTAAAAGATCATGTAACAAAAGACTATGACATGTCTTCATTAGGATATGAAGTTATCCCAGAAGGAAAGTATTTTGTACTAGGTGATAATAGAGAAAACTCTTTAGATAGTAGATCTTTTGGTCTTATAGATGAAAAAGATATTTTAGGAAAAGTAAGTATCAAAATATGGCCATTTTATGAATTTAAGATAGTAAATTAAAAGAAAAATACAAAAATAACCTAAATAGCATTGCAAAATGCTATTTTTTATTGAAAAAATTTAACTTTTGTGGTATTATAGTGCACAAATTCCGGTATAATCTGTACAGGAGTTTAATAGTAGTAGTAGAAGTAAGAAATTACAAAATATAAAGGAGGGGGACTTTATGGAAAGTAAAAGAAAATATTTCGTATTAATATTATTCTTATTATTAGCTTTAATGATCTTTGCTTTTGCTAATCCAATAGTAGAAGAATCAACAGACTTTAAAGATAGTGATAATAAAACTGAAGAAGTTGAAAAACCTGAAGTAATTATTGATACTGATAAAGAAGACAATAATAATTATGTTCCAGTAGTTAGACCAGTACAACCAGTACAAAAAGAAGAAACTACTGAAGAAAAAGAAGACGAAATTGATACAACTTATGAAGATGCATTAGCTGCCGTAGAATACGCAGAAGCTACTTATAAAGTAGAAGACGTAGAAAAAGCCAAAGAATTAGTAAATAAAGTTACAGATACTACTAAGAAAGGTGAACTAGAAGACAGATTAGCTGAAGTTGAAGCAGGAATCGAAGTAATGGAACTAATCAAAGAATTAGAATACCAAGTAGCAAAAGCTACAGAAAGAAAAGATATCGTTTCTGCAAAAGACTATCGTGATGAAAAAGAAGTTGCTAAGAAGTTAGAAGCTTTAACTAATGAAGAAGTAAAAGAAGCTTTACAAGAAAGATTAGATAAAGTTAATAAATACTTAGACGATGAAACAGCTCCAAAAGTAAATATTAATGATAAAGATGTATTTACTGAAGATGTTGAAATCACAGTAGAAGATGAAAATGATGTAACAATCACTTTAACTAAAGATGAACAAGCATTAGAAGACACTTCTAAAACATCAGGAGATGGAATCTATACATTAACAGTAATTGATAAATCATTCAATGAAACAAAAGTAACATTCACAGTTGACGGAACTAAACCAGTATTTAATGGATTAGAAGATGGAAAACACTATGAAGAAATTACAATTGATGTTGAAGATTTAACAACTACAGGAATAATGATTTCACAAGATTATCAACCAGAAATCTTAATTCAAAATGGAACAACAATAGCTATAGAAGGAACATTCACATTAACAGCAACAGATGAAGCCGGAAATTCTAATACAATCACAGTAGTAGTTGATAAGAATGCACCAACTATCGAAAGAACAAGTGATGTTGAATATCCAACAGCAGATGAAAAAGTAACTATCAAAGATAGATACTTAAATACTGTAGTAGTAGAAGGACCTGAATTTGCAGGAACTTATACAGAATTTACAGTAGATTCTAATAAAGAAAATGGTACTATTGAATTTACTTTCACTAAAGAAGGTACTTACAAAGTAACAGCAACAGATACAATTGGAAATGTAACAGAAGAAACATTTACAATTGATAAAACAGCTCCAGTAATTAATGGATTTGAAGATTGTAAATATTATTACAATACAACAATTAAACCAGAATTAGTTGAAGCAAATATTGAATCATATACTTTAAATGGTGAAGAATATGATGGAAAAGAAATTACTGAAGATGGACATTATACATTAGTAGCAACAGATAAAGCAGGATTTAAAACAACTGTAAAATTTGCTATCGATACAACAGCTCCAACAATCACAGGAATTGACAAAGATTTCATTAATAAAACAGTAACACCAGTTATTGAAGATGAAAATTTAGCTTACGTAACTGTAGATGGGTTACCATTCATTCCTGGACAATCAATCAAATTATATGGAGAACATGAAATAGTAGCAGTAGATAAAGCTGGAAATAAAACAACAGTTAAATTCACTCTAGATAACATCGCTCCAAAAATTTTATTATTAGATAGATTACAATATATATCTGGTAAATATTTACCAATTAAACCAGTAATCTTAGAACAATATATTGAAACAATCGTTGTTAAAAAAGATGGAGAAGTAATTCCATATGAACAAGGTCAAGAATTAAAAGGTGACGCTGAATATGAAATTACAGTAACAGATAAAGCAGGGAACACAACAACAGTAACATTTACAATGGATAGTGTGTCACCAACTGCATTAGTTAAACCAACACAATTAGGTGTTGTAGATGAATTAGATTTAAATAATATGGAAATAGTTGATAACTTTGATGATTTAAGTTTATCTCTATTAGAAAAAGACTTATTATTAAGCGAAGACGTTGACTATATCTTATTAAAGAAAGATAAAACTTTAAGTATTTTAAATATTGAAATTCCAATATATAAATATACTTCAATCCCAACAGATGAAGTAATTAAAGCTGAAGGAGAATATATCTTAGTTGTATACGATAAAGCATATAACTTATCTGCTGTTAAATTTACAGTAGATAGATCAGCTCCAGTAATCAAAGGATTAGAAGAAGGAAAAGAATATTACAATACTGATGTAACAATCACAGTAGAAGAAGCTAATCCATATACAGTTTTAGGACAAGATGTTACAGTAACATTAACTAAGAAAAATGGATTACCAAAAACTTATAAAGCTAATGAAACATTTATATTAGATAAAGATGGAACATATACTATTAAAGCAAAAGATATTGCTGGAAATGAAACTGAAGAAATCACATTTACAATTGATAAAACATCTCCAGTACTTAATATCGAAATTAATGGAGAATTACAAAGAAGTACAACTCCATATACTGATATCATCGCAACAGTAGAAGAAGCTAATCCAACAACAGATACAAATGTTAAACCAGATGTATATGTTAAAAATGGAGATAACTACGATTTAGTAGAAAACCAAGCTACATCACTTAATATAGATGTAAAGAATGGTACACAATATAAATTAGTTTATACTTATACAGATAAAGCTAATAATACAACTACTAAAGAAGTATATACAACAGTAGTTAATGTTAGACATGAAGTAAGATTTAATAAAACTTCATATGAAGGAACATATAATGGACAAAAACATAGTGTTCCACAAGATGCATATTATGTTGAAATAATCGATGGTGTTGAAACAAAGCTAAACAATGTAGCAATTACTTATTCTGCAGAAAAGGATATGATTGGTGCAGGTACATATACAATCACTGCTACAGCAGGAAATGTATCAACAACAGCAACATATACAATCAACAAAGCTGTAATCAAAGTAGATTTAACACAATTACCAGAAAAAGTTACATTAAATCAAACATTAGATTCATTACAATCTAAAATTACAACAACTCATTTTGAAGGTGAAAATGTTGATATTTTAAGTTATTCAATGTATAGAACTGGAAGTGTTTTAGTTGAATTCGTTCCAACAAAAACAGATAAAGTAGATAAAGTAACAGAAACAACAAAACATTGGTTAACACAAAAAGAAACAACAGTAAATAGATATTATACTATCTATGTAGGATTAAAAGATGGATATGACAAAAACTATATCATTGAAGGTTCTACTAATATTGACTTTACAGAGTATGGTATTAATTTCAAAATTAATGGAATTTCTAAAACATTGAATAGTTAGTTTAAATCTATAATTAAGTTAAAAAAAGTTAGGAAAATAAAAATCCTAACTTTTTATATTTTTAAAATAAAAAATTCATTAAAAAGAAATTAAACAAAATAAACAAAAATGTTGTAAAAAATCATAAAAAATCATTGTGTATGAGACGTAGTAGTGAGATAATATAAGTGAATTCTGGTATAGTCATGATCAGAGTTAAATATAGTAGTACTGTAGTCATCCAGAAATGACACAAAATTTTAAAGGGAGGGAACGTTATGGAAGGAAAAAAGAAATATTTTGCCCTAATCATATTCTTATTCTTAGGTCTAATGATTTTCACATTTGCCAATCCTGCTGAAGAAGAAAAAGAATTCAAAGGCGGAGATAAAGACCAAAGTGAAACTGTTACAAACAAAAGAGAAGACACTACAGAAGAAGATACAAATGATATAGAGCAAGAACAACAAGACCAAAACCAACAACAAAATATTGTAACAAACAATAACCAAGGTAATGCTCAAGGTAACCAAGGTAATGATGCTGGACAAACTGAAGAAGATCCAGTTGATACTACTTTAAGAGATGCCTTAGCAGCCGTAGAAAAAGCAGAAGGAACATATACACAAGACGATGTTGACGCTGCAAAAGATTTAGTAAATAATGTTACAGATACTACTGAGAAAGGAAAATTAGAAGAAAGACTTGAAGAAGTTGAAGCAGGGATTGCTGTATTAGCATTATTAGAACAACTTGAAACAAAAGTTGATGATGCAGAAGAAAAAGCACATATGACTGCTGCAACAACATTTAGAGATACAAACGAAATCGCGAATAAGATTGCAACTTTAAATAACGAAACAGTTAAAACTGAATTAGAAAAAAGATTAACTGAAGTTTCTAAATTATTAGATGATAATGCTGCACCAACTACTAAAGTAGAAGATAAAGTATATGGTGAAGACGTAGTAATTACTGCAGAAGACGAAGCGGGAAATAAATTCCAAATTTTCTTAACTAAAAAAGGTGAAAGTGAAACTGAAATTTCAAATGGATATAAAACAACTTCAGATGGAACTTATACATTAAGATTAGTTGATGAAGCTTTTAATGAACAAACAATTACATTTACAGTTGATACAACTGCACCAGAGTTAAAAGATTTAACTAATGGAGCTCATTATGAAGAAATTACTTTAAATGTAGAAGACGATACTAAAGTAACAATTAAAGTAACAAATAATGATACTTCAGAAACTAAAGAAATGGAAAATGGAACAAAGTTAACTGAAGATGCAACATATACAGTTGAATTAACAGATGAAGCAGGGAATACTTCTACTTATGAATTAGTTGTTGATACAACTGCACCAACAATTGATGTAGAAGATAATAATTATGCTACAAAAGATACTGATGTATTAATTCAAGATAAGTTCTTAACAACTGTAACAGTTAAACATGTAGCAGTAGACGGAACTGAAACTACAGAAGAATTTTTAAGAGCTGATTTCAGTATAAGTCAAAACTATCAATATACTTATAAGTTAGATAAAGATGGAACTTATACAATCACTGCAGAAGATAAGATTGGTAACTCAACTACTAAAACAGTAATTATGGATCAAACACCAGCAAAAGCAAATGCTGTTAATATCAATGTTATTGGATATAAAAATGATGTTAATGAACAATATGCAACAAATAATAAAAAAGTTTCAGCATATATATCAATTAGTGAAGAATTAAAAAATAATCCAACATTTACATTCTATGCAAATGGTAAAAAGATTAAAGAATTTACTAGTGAAGTAGTTAAGAGTACTTCAAAAAATGAAAAATATCCATATGTTTATACAGCAACATTAGATATTAATGAAGAATTAGTAGCAGAAGATGGGTTGCTAACATTTACAGTAACAAATATCTATGATAAAGCAGGAAATCCAACTGCTGATATTTCAAAAGTTACTACAAAGAAAGTAATTACATTAGATAGAACAACTACAGGGTTAGCGTCAACTAATATTTATGTTAATAGTAAAGGAAATCTAAAAGAATTCTATGCTACAAACGGAAATACTGTTGCAGTAACATTTAGAGTAAAAGAAGAATTATCTAAATATCCAACTTTCACATTCTATGCAAACGGAAAAGAAGTAGATGCAGCAAATGTTAAACTATTAGATGTTAGAGAAACAGATGGTATTTACACATATGAAGCTAATTTAAAAATATCAGAAGCACTAGTAGCTGAAGATGGAGAAATTACATTCAAGATTACTGATATAGTTGATAAAGCTGGAAATAAAGGATTCATCAATTTAAAAGGTGTACATCAAGATGAACAAACAGCACCAACTAACGGAAATAAAGTATATTTAGATAGAACAAAAGCTGCAAGAGTATACTCAACTATCCGTTCAAAAGGAGTAGAATTTGTTCTTGAAAATGGTAAAGATAAAGATTACTATCATAAAAATGGAACAACATTTGAATATGCAATTTCATTTAATGAACTATTAGCAGAAGTTCCAACAGTAACAATTAGTGGAAGAAATCTTGAAATGAAATTAAATGAAACAGTTCTAAAAAAAGAAAATAAATATCTATATGAAGGTACTTTTAAAATTGCAGAAGACGAAAAAGATTTAACAGAAGGAATTTTAGAGATTAAAGTAACAAATGTTAAAGATAGAGCCGGAAATGAAACAGTATTAGGAACTCAAACAAAGACAAGTAATGGTAGAAGAGTTATCTATGATAGAACTGCCGCTACAAGAATGTCTACTGATTTCTATGTAAGTAAATTAACAGCAAAAGAAAAAGTTTTCTATACGCAATTAAGTAATACAATAGTTGTTAATGTAACAACTAATGAACGATTAGGACAAATTCCTACATTTACACTACATAATAATGGAAAAAATTATGTTATTGAAGGTGCTATTTATAGAGGATTAAATGATAAAGGATATCATTTATATCAAGCTTCATACGAATTAAAAGAAAAATCAGAAATGAAAGATGGAGAAATCACATTTACAATTTCTGACATAGTAGACATTGCTGGAAATAAAACAAATAATGTTGTAGAAGCTACAAACGGAAGAAAAGTAATTTTAGATACAGTTTTAAAAGTTGATAAATTAGCTGTTATTGGAAAAAATAGACATAAGGTTGAGAATGTATATTATCAATATGCAAGTAATGATACAATTGTATACATAAATGCTAGATTCAAAGAAGAATTAGCAGCAACACCAATTGTTAAATTAAATAATAAAGTTACTTTAACAAAAGCAACAAAAAAAGAAAGTGAAGGTATTTGGATTTATTCTTATAGTTACAAATTAAATAAAGATGATGGACTTGAAGATGGAGTTCTTCAAGTAAAAGTAACAAATATTAAAGACAATGCTGGAAATACTACTGAATTAACAAACAAACATATGACAATGGCTAGTCAAAGTAATATCATAGTTGATAAAACTTTACCAGAAATTAAAAATATTCCTGCAGAAGGAGCATATGTTAATTATTCAATTAGTCCAAAAATTAGTGAACCTAACTTACTAAAAGTAGTATTAACTAAAGATGGTAATGAAGTTAAAGGATATCAAGATAATATGTATGAATTATCTCATACAGGAACATATACTTTAACAGTAACAGATAGAGCAGATCATAAAGTTACTAGAACATTTACAATTGATCAAGATATACCATCAGTAGAAGGTGTTGAAAATAATAAACATTATAATGTAGATGTAACACCAACAGTAACTGATAAATACTTAGAAAAAGTAACTTTAAATGGAAAAGAATTTGTAAGTGGAACAACATTAACTGAAGAAGGAGTATATACTCTTATCGCTAAAGATAAAGCAGGAAATGAAAAGAATGTAACATTTACAATTGATAAAACAGATCCAGTAATTAATGGATTTGAAGCTGGTAAGTATTATTACAATACTTCAGTAAAACCTGAAGTAGTTGAAACAAACTTAAAATCAATTACTTTAAATGGAAAAGAATATGATGGAAAAGCTATAACTAAAGATGGAGTATATACATTAGTAGCAACTGACGAAGCTGGAAATGATGCAGAAGTTAAGTTTGAAATTGATAAAATTGCTCCACTAGTAACAGGTGTTGAATTATTCAATAAAGAAGCAGTAAAACCAGTTATAGAAGATAAAAACTTCGACTATGTAACAGTAGATGGATTACCATTTGTACATGGAAAATCAGTTAAATTATATGGTAAACATCAATTAGTAGCTTATGATAAAGCTGGTAACTCAACAACAGTTGACTTTACAATTGATACTATTGCTCCAAAAATCTTATTATTAGATAGATTACAATATATTTCAGGTAAATATTTACCTATTAAACCAGTAATCTTAGAACAATATGTTGATACAATTGTTGTTAAGAAAAATGGAGAAGTAATTCCGTATGAAAAAGGACAAGAATTACCTGGTGATGCTGAATATGAAATGACTGTAACAGATAAAGCTGGAAATTCAACAACAGTAAAATTCACTATGGATAGTGTTTCACCAACGGCATTAGTTAAACCAGTACAAATGGGAGTAGTTGATGAATTAGATCTAAATAACATGGAAATTGTTGATGGATTTGAAGATTTAAATTTAAGTCTGTTAGAAAAAGATTTACTATTAAGTGAAGAAGTAGAATATATTTTATTAAAGAATACTAGTACAATTAGTGTTTTAGGTGTAAATATTCCAATCTATAAATATGACGAAATTCCACAAGATGAAGTTATTGATGAAGAAGGAGATTATTTACTAGTTGTATATGATAAAGCATACAACATATCAGCAGTTAGATTCACAGTAGATAGAAGTGCGCCAATAATTAATGCCAAAGATGGAGAATTCTATAAGTCATTAACACTTAATGTAGAAGATCCAAACTTATCATCAATTACAGTTAAGAAAAAAGGTGTAGCAGCAGGAACAATTGTAGAAAATGGATATGTAATTGATAAAAATGGTACATATACAATTACTGCTAAAGACATAATTGGTGAAAATGCATTAGAAGAAAATTATAAAAACCATATTACTACTGTTACAATTCATATTGATACAAAAGCACCAACTGCTAACGTAGTAGAAGGTGGAATTTATAAAAAAGTAACTGTTAATGTAAAAGATGAACATTTAAATAAAGTTACAATTAATGGTAAAGAATATGATGGAAAAGAAATCAATGAAAAAGGAACTTATAAATTATTAGCTTCTGATAAAGCTAATAATAAATTAGAAGTAAATTTTGAAATTGATCCAACTCCAATTACAATTACAGGAGTTACTGATAAAGAACTTTATAATACAGATAAAAAAGTAACAGTAACTGCTAGAGATACAAATGCAAAAGTTCTATTAAATGGAACTGAAACAACTAAAGAGTTCACAGTTACTAAAGAAGGTAAGAATACAATCAAAGTAACTGATAAGTGGGGAAATGAAGAAAGTGCTACATTTACACTTGATAAAACAGCTGCAACAATTAATAACCCATTTGATGCTTTAAAAATTGAAGTGGGAGCTGCAAAAGATTCATCTAAAAAAGTAGAAGCTTTAGTTACAGATAATCTTGATGCAGATAGATACCTTAAACCAACAGTTAAACATTCAGTAAAAGGTGAAATGGGTGAATTAAGTTCAATCCCAACAACAGCTGACTATGTTGGTGAATATACATTAACTTATAATACAAAAGATGCTGCAGGAAACACTTCAAAAACATTAGAAGTTAAAGTAAATGTAGTTATTAAAGATTATGTAGTTAAATTTGTTGATGTAGATAAAAATAACTTTACATATACATATGGTGATACAATTTCTCCATATAAAGTAACAATTTACTCAGCTGCTTTAGGAAAAAATGTTGATTATGAAGAAAAAGATGTTTCATTCTCAGTTGAAGGTAATAAAACATTAACAAATGCAGGGACTTATAAAGTAACAGCAACAGTTAATACTAAAAAATTCCCTGGAGCAACAGAAGAGTCACAAGTATTTACAATTACTCAAAAAGAAGTAGAAGTAACATTCTCAAAAACAAATGGTACAACTACATTATATAAATATGAGTATGATGGAAATACAAAACCATTCACTGCAACAATCACTTCAGGATTAATTAATGATGATACAGCTACTGTAGAAGTAACTTATGATACAACTACATTTGATGCTGGTACAACACATACAGCAACAGCTAATATTATAGATAATAAGAACTATAAAGTTAAAAATGCAGATTATCAATTCGAAGTTACAAAAGCAACAGCTACAATAGTGATTAATTCTAAAGATGATGTTCAAATAACAAATAATGAAGGTCAAAAAATAGAAGGTAGTGTAAAAATTAATACTACAACAGGTACTGCAACAGGTACTGCTAAAGGTGGAATTGCATACGGTAAATATGAAATCGAAAAAGAAAAGAAATATAATGTTGATTTCACAATTGTTGATGTAGTTTCAACTAACACAAAAAATGTTGTAATAGAACCTGTTCCTACAAAAGGAGTAGAAAGTTTAGATAATATAACACAAAGTTTAAATAACATAAAGAGCTCAATTGAAAGTAGTTCTATATACAAAATTATTAAAAGATTAGCTCCAGAGTTATCAATCACTCTTGAAGAAGATGTAACCGATAATTTAAATATAGAGGTTGCAAAAGTAACAACAGAAGGAACTTCAAAACTTTTTGTAGATACTCCAAAAGAGATTTAATAAAAAACTAAAAAGTTAGGAAAAAAAATCCTAACTTTTTTATTGTCTCAAAAAAAATATTGAATTATAATAAAAGTAACAACAAGCGTTATCTTTCAGTAATTATGAGGAGAGAGAATATGGCTAAAAAAGAAGTAGTAGTAGAAGAAAATCTATCTGATGAATTTGTAGATGAAAAAGATAAGAAGAAATCTAAAAATATCATTTTAAGTATTTTTAACTTCATCCTTACAATTGTAATCATTGGTGTAGTAGGAATGGCAGTAATTGATTTTATTAATGTAAATCAAGAAAAAGAACCAATGTTTTGTATTCATGAAGAATGGACACAATACGATGATGGAACAGTAGAAGTATGTACTGGTGTAGGATATAAAGTATATAGATATAATCGTGAATCAATTAAAGGATCAGAATTCGGACCATTCTGGATAGAAGAGAAGACTAAACCACTTACTGTACAAGAATAAAAGAAAAGAGAAATCTTTTCTTTTTATTTTTATTATGTTAAAATAATCATGTAAGATAGGAAGTGTTATTATGGCATATGCTAAGTTTAAAGAATTAACAAAATACTTTGATTTTAAAGCTGAAGTACCAACATCACGATTACCAGAATATACAACAGAATATGTTCGTAAAGATGAAGAAATATTACTAGGGTATAAAACACATCGTGACCATGCAATATTTACAAATAAAACAATGATTTTATTTGATAGAGATATAGTTGGAACATATAAGAAAATTCATATGATTCCATATAAATCAATCTCTACAAGTGCAATATGCTTTAAACCAGGTAAAGCAGAAATACTTCTTTCATTAGATAGTGGATATCAAATGAGAATAAACTTTGTAAATATGAATCATGAAAAGAAAGAACACTTAAAAGTAGTATATAAAACAATGATGGAAGAATCAGTAGGAAAGTAATCTTTCCTTTTTGAAAGGAGAATATTATGAAAAAAAAGAAAAAATATCAAAGTGCAATGCAAACTATTCCAGATACTGATAATCCACTTTTAGATTATATAAATCATCAACAAATGATAAAAGATAATGAAGTGATTTCTGATAAAGAAAAAGAACAAATGATTCAAGATGAACAAATTAGAATAGATAATGATATTAAAGGTTGTTATATAACATTTAATTTCATGTTTTATGGATTAATCATTTTAATGCTTATACCCGTAACATTTATATTTAGAGATTTTACAATAACAGAAATATTAAACTTCTATGGAATGTATGCCGTATTTGGAAGAAATATTGTTATTATCCCACTAGGGATAATGTTATGGATGTGGCAAACTGCTAAGAAAAAAGATATTTACCATCCAAGTACTATTAAAATGAGAAAAAAGTTTAAATGGATATTTATCATTACAATTATATTAGTAATTGTATCATTAATTGTATTTGGTAATGGTCTAAAAGATTTTAATTTATAAAAGAGAGGAAACTCTCTTTTTTTCTTTATATTTTTTAATTTTATGTTATAATAAGCTTAAATTTTATATCTATATATAAAGGGGTGATTTATATATGAATAATTTTAACTTCAACTTACTAAAATATTTTTATTATGTTGCTTATTACAAAGGATTTACAAATGCTTCAAAACAACTTAATCTTGCTCAATCTGCTTTAAGTTATAACGTTAGAATTCTAGAACAAGAAATGAATCAAACTTTAATAGTTCGTAATAAGAAAACATTTGAATTAACAGAACAAGGATCTGAATTATATGAAACATTAAAATCAGTATTTGGTATGTTGGAAGAAAATATTTCATTATTTCAAAAACAAAATATCTATCAAGAAATAACTATAGGAGTAAGACATAATTTAAGTGACTTTATCTTTAAAGATACAATAGAAACTTATATGAAAGAAAATCCTAATATACATCTAAATATAAACTTATATTCTAAAGTAGATCAAAAAAAGTTTAATGAAGAATATGATATCTTAATAGATTATGAAGATTATGCAAACATAATTGAAACATCAAATAAAAAGAAACTTTGTACATTAGAAAATATCTTTGTTGCAGGAGACATCTTATATAATTTATATAAAGATAAGACCTCTATTACAGAATTTGAACAAGCTAGATTTATTCTAATGTGTCCTAATAAAAGAAAAGCTAAATTTAATAAAATGTGTTTTGAAAATAATATCACTCCAAAGAGTATTATTTCTATTAATGATTCTAAATTATCTAGAAAATTAATTAGAAATAATATAGCTTTATCTTTAGTACCTAAACTAACTGTAATAGATGAATTAAATAAAAATGAAATAAAAGAATTAAAAGTAAAAGAACCAATATTTACAGATAATGTAGTAATTGTATATAAAAAGAATAATAATACTAATGTAAATAAATTTATTGATTTATTAATAAAAAAATATAATGAGGAGGATAATTAATGAGATGGGATTTATACGATAAGAATTATAATATTACAGATATGTCTATTGATTCTACTGAAACAATTCCAAATGACTTATATCATTTAACTGTTAATGTATGGATAGTTAATTCTAATAAGCAAGTTCTTTTGTTAAAGAAAGCTATTAATTACGGATTACGTTATCCTGGTTGTTGGACTGGTATTAATGGTAATGTTTTAGAAAGTAATACATCTCTAGATACAATTCCTTTAGTTATAAATGATAAACTTAATATAGATATTGAAATATCTAATATTAAAGAAGTTGGTATTGATTTAAGAGATCCTCATAATTATATTTATAATACTTTTATAGTTGAATCAGATATTGATATAAATGATATTCATTTAGATGAAGAAAAATATACAAAATGTAAGTATATTGATTATGATGAATTAGTAAATATGATTAATAATGGAGAGATAGAATATCCATTAATTGAACGTATTGAAAAGTATTTATTACCAGAATTAAAAAATTAGATAAGACCTATCAAAAAACTGAATAATTAATTCAGTTTTTTTCTTTTATAATTATAGTTGGAGGGATGTATATGTCATTACCAAAATCTTTACAAAGAGTAGTAGAAGTAAATCCAAGTATTGAACATTTTGTAAGAGGATTACCAAATCTTGGTAAACCATTAAATAGTGATACTTTTTCACCTGAAGTAGACAAGATTGCCAATGTTTTTGAACTATACGGAAATGAATTATATGCTTTAGAAAATGACCGTATTAAAGGTAGAAGTTCAAGATCTTTAGGTGGAGGAAGTCCAATGAGAACACCTGCATTTCCATTATGTAAGGAAGAACTATTAAAGGTTATTGAAGAAGATGCTTTATCTGATTACCCAATGGCTGCAGGAGATGAAGATGCAAGAAAAGTAATAGCTGATTACTTAATTGCTGAAGGATTTGATCGTGAAGAACCTATTACAGAAGACAATGTTATTTTTACAGTTTCAACTACTCAAGCATTTAATATTATTTTAAAAATAATCGCTCGTCCACATGATGTCGTATTAATGACTGGACCAAACTATGGATTATTTACTTTCGCTCCTGAAAGAACAGCAGGTGCAACAGTAGAGATACTTCCATTATCAGAAGAAGATGATTGGTATGTTAATCCAGAAAAATTAAGACAAAGAATTGATGAGATTAATAAACAACTAGAAGAGAAGTATAAAGGTAAATTAGACTATACTCCTAAAGTAGTTGCTTTCTTAAATGAAAATCCTCATAATCCTCTAGGAAAAGTAATGAGTGAAAAAAATAAACAAATCCTAGAAGGCATTGGAGATGTTTGTTTAGAAAAAGGTGTATTTGTTATAGATGATATTATCTATAGAGATTTAACTTTTGATCGAGATAATCTAGCTAAACCAATGCAAACATATTCAAAGTATTTTGATAATACTATTACAATTACAGGATTATCAAAAGCATATGGAATGGCATCTATTAGATCAGGAATGGTTGTTGCCAATGAAATAATAATTCGTGGTATTAGAAATTATATTTTCCAACAAATGGATTCTTCTCCAGTACTTCAAGGTAAAGCTCTAGCAGGAGCATTTAATACAACACCAAGAAGAGAAGAAGAATATAAAAAATATTTTGATCCAATCATGCAAGAATATAAATTTAGATTAGAATTATTAAAATCTTTAGTAGAAGGTCTAGATAGTATTAAAGATCCAGTTGTAAGAAAACAAGTAGAAAAAGAAATCAGAAAATATGCATCTAATGACTTTAATGTAAATGAAGTATTAGATGGTATCCCAGGAGTAAGTTTAGTAAATGGAACTTATCCAGAATCAGGTTTCTTTGTAATGTTAGATTATACACCATTAAAAGATAAAACTTCTCCAGAAAATGGAAGAGTTATATCTGATGAGAAAGAACTACTTAAATATATGTATGAACAAGAAAAAATAAAATTAATTTTAGGAGAATCAATTTCATGGCCAAATGAAGACCAATTAGTCGGAAGAGTAACTACCGCTTTACCAAGAGAAGATTTAGTTGAACACTTTGGTGCAATGAATAGATGTTTAAGGAAGTTGAAATAGTATGAAAAAAATAGGAATAGTTTCTTGTAATGAATGGCAAGGAAAAATAAAAGAGGATTTATATCTTCAAGAAGCATTAAAAGAACAAGGTAAAGATGCTGAAATAATATCATGGGAAGATAAAGAAATTAATTATGATGAATATGATTTATTAATACTTAGATCAGTATGGGGATATCAACACAAATATAAAGAATTTAAAGAATGGTTACTTAGTATTAAAGATAAAGGAATTAAACTTTTAAATGAACCAGATCAAATACTAAGAAATATTCGTAAGAATATTCAATTCGCATATTTAGTAAATAATGATATTCCTCATATCCCAACAATAATTATTTATTCAAAAGAAGATTTAGATACACTTTTAAGTACAGTAAAAACAGGTGTAATTAAACCAATAATTTCTGGTAGTGGAAATAATACATTCTTAGTAAATGAAGATTTAGATAGAAATATTTTACTATCACTTCTAGATATAGAAGATAATGGTTTAATGTATCAACCATATATAGAAGGAATAAAAGATGGGGAATATGCTTGTATTTATATTGATAATGAACCATCACATAATATGTTACGTTTCCCTGGAATATTTTCTACAAAAGATAAACCAAAATATTTAGAATCTATCCCAGAAGATGTAAAAGCACTAGCAGATAAAGTAGCATCTCTAGATGAATATAAAGATGCATTATATATGAGAATAGACATTGTTATTAATAATGGTATTCCAACTATTATGGAGGTAGAACTAGCAGAACCAGATTTATTATTTAAATATATTCCAGATGAAAATATTAGAAATAATAAAGTTAAAGAATTCGCTAAAAAATTAATCAGGAGGTTATAAATGAAAACACTATTATATTTTGAAGAATATGAAAGTCCACTATCACATGAATTATTTAAAAGAGATGATATTGATTTTATCATATTAAGAACATCTAAAAACTTAAAATTTTTCTCTCAAGAATATTTAGATCAAACATCAAAATATAAAGTCTTTGTAACTGATTATTCTAAGGATATAAAGGAAGAGGCTAAAAGATTTAAAACTTGGTGTGAAGAGAATAACATATCAATTGATTATTTCTTAAATGATTCTGAATATTACTTAGAATATGCAAACCTTTTTGCAAATACTCTAGGTTTAGAATCTTTAACAGAAGAACAAACATCTTGGGTAAGAGATAAAGTATCAATGAAAGATCGTTTTAACGAAATAGGTCTATCTACAGTAGATTATGCCCCTGTAGAAAGTAAAGAAGATGTTATTAATTTTCTAATGAAACATCCAGGAGAAGAAATAGTATTTAAACCTAGACGAGGAATGAATAGTATTGATACTTATAGAATTTCATCAATTGAAGATATCGATAATTTAGATATAACTTTTAAACCAGGAAAATACATGGTAGAAAGTTTTTGTTATGACCATGAATGGTCTATAGAAAGTATTGTACAAGATGGAGTAGTCTTAGATTCATATCTTACTTATATTCCAAATGCAACTATATGGGCATCAATCTCTAATGATTTAAATTGTCATATGACTGTACCAAATCATCCAGATTATTTTAAATTTAAATGTAAAGATTTAATTCAAACAATAGTATCTGGAATGAACTTAGAAAATGGTGTTATGACGATTGAAGTATTTATAGATGAAGATGGTAATGTTAAACCTAGTGAATTAGGTTGGAGATTACCAGGGTGTCAAGCAACCACAAATCATGGAATATCTTATGGAATAAATATTTATGATATTTTAATTGATATCGCTACTCATAAAAAAGTAAATCTTACTTATAGAAATCCAATTATAAGTGTTGGAGATCTATATTTACCAAATAAAGAAGGAGTAGTTACAAAACTAACTCCACTAGAAGACCTTCTTCAAATGGAAGGTGCCATCAATGGACAAATGACTGCAAGACTTGGAGAATATCAAACTAAAAGAAGAGTTGGAAATGACTCTTCAGGTTGGGTTCAAGTAGCATCAAATACTCCAGAAGAAACTTTACAAAGAATGCAAAATATATATAATAATTTTCAAATAGAAACAGAAAAAGGAAGAAGGTTAGTATATGTTAAAAAAGATTAGTTTAATTCTAATAATGCTTTTATTAGTAACAGGTTGTCAAAAAACAACTGTTGTTAATAATTTATCTGATCTAGATAATCAAAAAGTAGGAGTATATACAGGTTCTGAATATGACAAAATTGTATCCAAAGAATTACCTAATTCAACACCTGCATATTACAACAGTTATAATGATCAAATAATTGCTTTAAAGTCATCTAAAATATCTGCATTCTTAACAGATGAACCACTAGCAAAAGAAATATTAAAAAATAATGAAGGTCTAAAAATATTAGATACTAAATTAACCGAAGATTCTTATGCTTTTGCAATTAATAAAGATCAAAAAGAATTAAAAAAACAAATAGATAAAATTCTAACAGATATGAAAGAATCTAATAAATTAAAAGAATTAGAAGATAAATGGTTTGGTGATGATGAATCAAAAAAAGTATTAGAAAAATACAATTATAAATCATCTAAAAAAATTAGATTTGCAACAGTATCAGCATCTGCACCATTCTCATATATGAAGAATAATAAAGTAGTTGGATATGATATCGATATTATCAATTATATTGGTTATAAATTAAATTACGAAGTAGAAATAGTCGACATGGCTTTTGAAGGAATAATACCTGCTGTCGTATCTAACAAAGTAGATGTAGCCGGATGTTCCATTATCATAACTGAAGATAGAAAAAAATCAGTATTATTCTCAATACCTAACTATACAGGAGGAATTGTAGTAGTAACGAAAGAGTAGGTGAAACTATGAAAAAAATATTAAAAGTAATCCCTATAATTTTAATAATAATTTTACTAGTATTATTTATAGATTTTAAAGAATTACAAACAAGTTTTTATAGAACATTAATAGAAGAACAAAGATATTTCTTAATACTTAAAGGATTAAATTCTACTTTAATTATATCTTTCTTATCTATTATATTTGGTTCTATCTTAGGACTAATATTATGTATTTTTAGAAAATCTAAATTAACTAAATTTATTATTAAATTATTACAAGGTATACCAATAACAGTATTATTATTAATATTTTATTATGTTATTTTTGCAACTATAAATATAGATCCAATTATAGTCGCAATAATAACTTTCTCTATATATTTTTCTGCATACATTGCAGAAGTATTTAGAGCATCCCTTGATTCAATAAATCCTACTCAAATTATTTCATCTTATTCTTTAGGATTCTCTAAGAAAGAAACATTAAAGTATATAATACTTCCACAAGCTTTATCTTTTGCAATACCAACTTTTAAGAATGAAGCTGTATCTTTAATTAAACTAACATCAATCGCTGGATTTATATCAATAATGGATTTAACTAAAGCTTCTGATATTATAAGAAATAGAACTTATGAAGCATTCTTTCCATTAATAGTAACGGCAATTATTTATTTCTTAATATGTTTATTATTTTCATATATATTAGATTGTTTTTATAAAAAGATAAATCCAAGAAATTATAAAAGAGGTGATGATAAATGTTAGAAGTAAAACACATCTCTAAAGCATATAAAGATAATGTTATCTTAGAAGATATTAATTTTACTATTAAAAAAGGAGAAGTAATCTCTATAGTAGGAAATTCTGGTTGTGGTAAATCAACTATATTAAAATGTTTAAATAGAATAGAAAATATCTCATCAGGAGAAATAATTTTAAATGGTAAAGATATAACTGAATATAAAGTAGAAGAACTAAGACAAAAGATAGGTTTAGTCTTCCAAGATTATAATTTATTTGAACATCTTACTATTATAGATAATTTAACTATAGGTTTAATTAAACTAAAAGGTTATTCAAAAGAATCCGCAACTAATGAAGCATTAAAATTACTAAGTAAATTAAAATTATTGGATAAAGTAAATAACTATCCAGATGAATTATCAGGAGGAGAAAAACAACGTATTGCTATTGCAAGAACTCTTCTTATGAAACCTGATATTATTCTTCTAGATGAACCAACTTCTGCTTTAGATAAATCTATGAAAAAAGAAGTATTAAAATTAATAGGTAACTTAGTAAAAGAAGATTTAACTTTAATAATAGTTTCTCACGAAGATGATTTTGTTAAGAAAGTATCTGATAAGATTATAACTATTAAAAATAAGAAATCTAAAATAACTATTAATAAGGAGAAAACTAATGGGTATAAGTAATTATCAATTAGTAGGTTCAATAAAATCAGGAGCTTCTCCAATCTTAAAATATATTTTAAAGAAAGACGATAAATTATATTTATTAAGACTTTACAATACTGAGTTTTTTCAAGGGAGAATTAATGCTTTTAATAATATGAAATTACTAAGTCAAAAAGGTATAAAAGTACCTCAAGTAATGGAATATCAAACATTAGATAAAGAAAGATACTCATATGCCATAATTGAGTATATAGAAGGTACTTCTTTAGATAAAGTTTTAACTCCAGAAAACGAAGAATTTTATGGAGAATTAGTTGGTAAAAAATTAAGAGATTTTCATCAAGTATCATCAAGACAAATAGATGTTAAAGATAAATATTTAAGATCAATAGAAAAGAAAATAAAAAGAATAACTGATCAAAAGATAGATATAAATATAGATGAATTAATAAAGTATATAGAACAAAATAAACAATATTTAGAAGGTACAACTTCTAGTATTATCCATGGAGATTTTCATCCAGGAAATTTAATTTTATCAGAAGATGATATTTACTTTATAGACTTAGATGTTTGTAAAGAGAATCATCCATATTCTGATCTTTCATCTAATGCTGACAACTCAGATTATAGAAAATTTTATTCAAGTTTAATAAATTCCTATTTTGATAATACTCCTCCAGAAGACTTTTGGAGAATCTATAACTTATATGGAATTATGTATCTTTTAGATTATATTTTATATGCTAAAAGAGAAGGAATGCCACTAAGTATAGCTGAAAAACAAATAGAGGAATTTTTAAAAAATAATAATCACTTTAGTACTGAACCATCTTGGTACAAAGTAAAAAGAAAGGAAAGTTAATATGAGAGAATTAGTAAAATATGAAGGAAGTAGAGTTATATTAATGGCTTGTTCTAAATGTAATGTTGCATGTAAGCATTGTTATATTGGATACACTGGTAATAGAACTCCAGAAGAATTAGAAAGCCTTGCAAGACACTATCAAGAGAAATATAAAATTGTAAGAATTGATGGAGCAGAACCATTAGTAGATTTAGGTTATTTATCATCTTATAAAATAGTTGGTCAAGATTGGATTATGACTAATGGATTAAGAATATTTAAAGAACCTGAAGTAATTGATTTAATGATTGAAGCTGGAATAAAAACAGTGTTTATGTCATATCACTTTGGTATTCAAGAAAGTTTAAATGGTATTACAAATGAAATGCTAAATAAGGTTATTGAAATGCTACGAGCAAAAGGATTAAGAGTAGTATTAATGACAACAGTAACGAATAAGAATGCAAAAGACACTTTAGAAATTTGTGATACGGCTTATGACTTAGGTGCATCAGGAATTGAATTTAATAAAATATTTATTCAAGGACGTGCTAAAAATCTAACAGATGTGGGATTATTAAAACCAGAATATGATCAATTTTTTACTCAACTACAACAAGCTAGAGATAAATATCCAATAGAAGATTTAGAAGTAAGAAGAAGTGGAACATTCGGTCAAGATACAGTAAATTCTCCTGATAGATTCCAATGTAGTGCTGGAGTAAAAAAAGTATGTATCACTCCAGATGATAAAGTATATGGATGTACATGTATTTGTAAACCAGGATATGAAGTAGGAGAAGTAATAGATGGAGAAATCTTCTTATATAAAGACTTCCATAATGATAGATCATGGTGTCTAGGAGATAAAATGGGAGAATTAGGAATAGAAGATATAAGAGATTTAAATAAAGAAGAAGTAAAAACACTAGTAAAAAGGATGTAATATGGAAGAGATTAAGACTATAAAACAAATATTTAGAATACACGGTCTAGAACAACCAACAACAGTACAAAGAATAAATACTGGTTTTAATCGTGCAGTCTTTGATATAGATAATAAATATGTTTTAAAAATATGTCTTAATCCCCAAAAAGAAGATGGAGTATTAAGAGAAATAGATTTCTATTTAAATAATAATTATCCCTTTACTCCAAGATTAATAGCATTCAGTACAACAAAAAATATCCTTCCATACATCTACACTATAGAATCAAAACAACATGGTCAAAACTTATTTGATGTATGGCCTAAACTAACAAAAGAAGAAAAAGAACAAACTCTAAAAGAATTATTAAGTATAATAAAAACTCTTCATAAAAGAGATAATCCTAATCCAGAAGAGTTAACTAATTTATTTAATAGTTATTTAAATCAAGCTATAAGTTCAAATGTATTAAAACCTGATCAAATAGAACAATTAAGATCTTTATCAGAAAGAATCCTTCCATATTTTAAAGATACTAAGTTTGGTTTTATCCATGGAGATATTCACTTTAATAATATTATTTATACAGAAGAAGGATTAAAATTAATAGATTTTGAATCATCAAAAATAGGTCCTCTAGATAAAGAATTTGATACTTTATTTAGAATGGTAAGAGATCCAAGTAGTTTCAGTAAAGATCAAAATAAAGATGATTATGAAGGAATAATAGAATTCTTTATAGAAAATTATCCAGAAGTATGTAGTGAAGAAAACTTTCAAAATCACTTATTAATTTATGATTGTATAAACTCATTAAGATGGATAAAATTATATCCTGATTATCCAAGATATAATGATATATTATTTGAACAAAGTAAGAAATTGCTTAAGTAAAAAACACATGTTATAATTAGAAAGGAAGATAGATATGTTAATAGTAATTGAAGGATTAGATGGAGTAGGTAAATCTTCAGTAGTAGATCATATTTCATCTACATTAAATATTCCTATCATTTCAAAACCATTAAATAGATTATTAGAATTATCTAAAGAACAATCAAATTCTATAAAAGAAAGAATTCATAAAGATTATTCTCCTAATCTACAAGCTATGTATTATTTAATGGGACATCTAAGTGCATTAGAAGATGGATATAGACAAGATAGTATTTTAGATAGAGGATTTCTTTCTACATATTATTTTTCATCTAATGAAAATAATATGAATTTATTTGATACTTTTGCATCTACTTTTACACCACCTGATATAACAATAGTACTTTATGCAAGTATTGAAGAAAGAATAAAAAGAATAAAGAATAGAGATTCATCTGATCAAGATTTAAAAAAGAAAAGAATTTATCAAGATGGATATCAAAAATACTTTGAAGCTTTAAGTAAATATAATATACCTCATCTAGTAATACCAACTGATAATTTAAATGAAGAACATGTAAAAAGATTAGTCTTAAGATTAATTGAATTATGGCCAACTCAAAGTACTAGATTACAAGAATTATTTAATGTTCAAAACTTTTCTCATTTAACAAATCTAACTCAAGAAGAAATAGATGAATTATTACAATCTAAATCTTATACAAAAAAGAGGTGTGAATAATGAAAGAAATAGTAACAAACAAATATAATTTAACAGAAGAAGATATGACTGAAGTAGTAAAAAGAGTAAAAATATTATTAGTAAATTCTAATGATGAAATTCTTCTAGGATACTCTCATCATAATTATCAATTTCCAGGTGGACATGTAGAAGAAAATGAAGAGTTAATTGATACTGTAAATAGAGAAATATTAGAAGAAACAGGAATGGATTTAAAATTAAAAGATTTAGAACCATTCGCAAGAAACTTAGGTTATTATAAAGATTGGCCTGAAGAAGGTAAAAATAGAAAGATTGAAATCTATTACTATGAAGTTAAAACAGATGAAAAACCTAATTTAGATAATACTTCATATACTGAAAGCGAAAAAGATGGAGGATTTGAATTAAGATATATTCCACTATCTAATGTAGAAGAAGAATTAAAGAAAAATGCTGAAGAATATGGAGATAAAAAAGGTATTGCTAGAGAAATGTTAGAATTATTCTCTTTATATAAGAATTAATATGAAATATTTAATCGCAATAGATAGTGATGGTACTCTAAGAAGAACTGATGGTACTATCTCACAAGAAACAAAAGATGTAATAAAGAAATTAAAAGACCAAGGTCATATAATTGTAATTTCAACGGCAAGACCAAGATATCATACTTTAAAAATAAGTAATGAAGTAGGGATAAATGATTATTTAATCTCATCAAATGGTACTGAAGTATATGATAATTTAAAAAAGGAAATAATTTACTCTTCATACTTAGATAAAGAAGAAGTAAAAAGAATTTATAATGAAATAAATAATTTATCTTTAAGAGGTGTCTTTGTAACAGAAGATATAGAGTATACTACTCAGTTTACAAGAAATGATAATCAAGTACTTTTAACAGATAATAATTATAATGAAATGTTAAATTCTAATATAAAACAAATAATGATTATTGATACCAAAAAAGATCTATTAAGAGAATATCAAAGTACTGTAGAAACTTATAATGTATCTATAATGGACTCATCTAAACAAGATAAAGAAGAAATATATTTTAGTATAATAAGTAAATCTTCATCTAAAGGAAATGCTATAATTAAATTAGCAGAATATTTAAACATACCAATGGAAAATACTATATCTATTGGTAATGATTATAATGATATATCTATGTTTAAAGTAACTAATATATCTTTAGCAGTAGCAAATGCTGATGATGAAACTAAAAAACATGCTAAAGGTATAATCCTAGGAAATGATGAAGATGGAGTAAGATTATATTTAGAAACATTATAAAAAGCATTTAAAAAATGCTTTTTTTTATTTAAATTGAAAAGATAAATAAAAACTAATATAATTAATAATAGGTGGTAAGATGAAAAAGTATAAAAATAAAATAACTAAGTTATTAAAAAGTAAACCAGTAACAAAAATAAAAAAAATCTTAAATTATATACCTAAATATATTTATGTTTTATTTTTTATCACACTAATTATTTATTATCCGGCCAAAATAAATTCAGGTGTATTTGGACATGATTCAGCTTTTCATGCTACTAATATTTTTGTAATGGATAGAAGTACTTCTTTATTTGAAATTCCACCAAAAATAAGACCTATTATAGCGAATGATTTTGGGTATGGATCAGGAATCTTTTATCCAGAGTTATTTCATATTTCAGTATTAATAATAATGAAAATAATTAAAGTCTTAAATATACCAAATATATTCTTAGCAAACTGTATAAATATATATTTATTTTTATTTACATTTATTACCTCAATAGTTATGAGAAAATTACTATATAAATATACTTCTAATAGTAAGATTAGTACTATAGGAGCAATTTTATATATTTTATACCCATATTTTATAGATGATATTTATGTAAGAAGTGCATATGGAGAATTAATAGTATTTTTATCACTACCATTAATTTTCTTAGGACTAAATTATTTATTTAATGAAAATAATAAAGTAAAGTTTTATATATGTTTTATACTAGGATTTTATTTATTATTTTCATCTCATGTATTAAGTTCATTATATACAACTATATTTACAGGAATATTCATTCTAATGAATATAAAGAAACTATTTAAAAATAAAAATATTGTTCATTTATTAATCGCCTCAATCTTTGCAGTATTATTATCACTTAATTCATTAATTCCAATATTAGAACATAGTATATTTGGAAGTTATATGGCATTTGAAACAAATCATATGTCATCTATAAATAAAGTTTTAGAAAATATTTTACCAATTGATAATTTATTTATTGTATCAGTATTAATAGATGCATATATTCCAATGACTTTAATATTATTAGTAATATTTCTAATATTTAATTATAAAAAAATAATAAAAAAACTTGATAGTAATATTATTAAAGGACATATATTAATACTTATAGTAGCATGTGTATTAGTAACAGTTCCATTTATTTGGAAAATACTACCAGAAGTATTTATAAAAATCCAATTTCCATGGAGAAATTGTGCTTATATAGGATTTTCTATTTGTATTTTGGCAACACTAGGTTTATTAATGATACCAAAAAAATATTTTAAAATAGTTACTATCTTTACATTGATAATTTCTTTTATTACATTTACTTATATAATTTATTTTTCAGGAACTGTGATTAATCATAATATTTGGGCATCTAATGTATCGGGTATGGGTGTAGAGAAAGAATATTTACCAAAGAATACGTATCTTAATATGGATTATTTTGAAACAAGAGATAAAGAAGTTCATATAATAAATGGACATGCAAAAATAAAAACATTAGAAGATGATACTCCATATTTAAAGTTTAAAGTAAATACTAAAAAAGAAACAATAGTTGAAATACCAAGATTATATTATTTATGGTATGACATAAATTTATTAGATGAAAATAAAAATAAAATAAATTTAGAATTTTATGAAAATGAAGTAGGATTCATAGAATTTATAATTCCAAAATCAGGAGTAGTTACAGTTGAATATAAAAAGACTTTTCTATCAACTATAGCATCTAT
>JAZRPV010000009.1:0-1797 GCA_045649455.1 Bacilli bacterium
GGAACGATAAGGAGTATTAATAGCAAACACAAAGAATTATACGGTTATCCGTATTCAACTAATGAAATTAAATTAAGAAACACAATAGACACGTTAGCTCCAATGTTAATGCTATTTGACAAAATTCAATTTATCCCAGCCCAAAATCCAGTTAACGGCAGAAGATTACATACTTTTAAAATAATGTTGTAGATGTTGTTGTGGTTGTACTATCCTTTATAATAGAAAGATTTCAAGATATACAAGTAAAAATATTACTTGTATAACCTTGTATATTCTACATTTAATACAACTATATACAACCTCTACACTAACAACAAGTATATACAAGTAAAAAAATAAAATATGGAGGTGTTATTTTGATAAAACAAGAATTTCAATATTTAGAATATGACAGAGATAGTAATATTTTAGACTGTGATATTACTAATAAAATAAATGAAGATATATATAATTTATACAAAGACTGCAAATATATTAAAATTATAGATTATAAATTTAATATACTGAAAAGTAAAAATATAGATAAAGAACTAGAAAATTATCTAATTATATCAATTCTAATTTTAGTAGAATATGAAAGTTAGTAAAGGTTGGTATTTATTAAATTAAAAAAGGAGGAATTAATTTGACAGAGAAACAAAAAAGATTTATTGATTATTATATGATGACTGGTAATGCAAGCGAAAGTTCAAGGCTAGCTGGATATAAAGGAAACAATTTAGATGTTATAGGAGCTAAGAATTTTGAAAAACTAAAATCTCATATTATACCTAGAATAGAAGAATTAGACTTAAGCAGAACGGCAGAATTACAAGAGATACTTGTTTTTTGGAGTGATATTATTCGTGATAATACTCTAAAAACAAGTGATAGATTAAGGGCTAGTGAATTATTAGCTAAATCTCAAGGAGCTTTTATAGAAAAGGTAGAGGTAAATCAAGTAGATACAGACTGGTTTATATAGGTATCAGTAAAATAAATGTGTAATATAATAACCGAATTTTATAGAAGTAAAGTTTATGTAGGCAAAGAAACCTGTTGAGATAATTGCAGGTTTCTTTACTAATTATTGTTATTTTTTTTATAAAATGATATAATTTATCATAGAAATAGTAATTTGTTACTTAAGAATAGAAAGTATATTTTAAAAAATATATAAGGAGAATAGTAATGAGTAGAATATTAAAAATAGAAAAAATAAAAAAATGTTATGGAAGTAAAAATAATATAACTAAAGCAATAGATGATATTTCTTTTGATGTAGATAAAGGTGAATTTGTTGCAATAATGGGTGCATCAGGATCAGGTAACACGACTTTATTAAATTGTATATCAACTATAGATAAAGTTACTGATGGGAAAATTTATTTGGAGGATATTGATGTAACAAAACTAAAAGGAAACAAACTAAATAAATTTAGAAGAGAAGAATTAGGTTTTATATTTCAAGATTTTAATCTGTTAGACACTTTAACTGCATATGAAAATATTGCTCTGGCTTTATCAATTCAAAGTGTAAAAGTAGAAGAAATTAATGAACGAATAAATAAAGTTGCTAAAGAGTTAGATATTATGGATGTATTAAAAAAATATCCATATCAAATGAGTGGAGGACAAAAACAAAGAGTATCAAGCGCTAGAGCAATTGTTACAAATCCAAAACTTGTTCTTGCTGACGAACCTACTGGTGCATTAGATTCAAAATCATCAAAAATGTTACTTGAAAAATTTAATTATTTGAATGATGAATTAGATACGACAATTTTAATGGTTACTCATGATGCTTTTACTGCA
>JAZRPV010000010.1:0-25040 GCA_045649455.1 Bacilli bacterium
AGTAATTTTAATATCAACTTTTATAAGTACATTTATTCTAGGTACAAAAGCAAAAAACAAAGGATACTTAGAAGGTCTAAAACAAGGAGTAATATTAATTATATTATTCTTAATCCCTACAATAATAACATCTAATTTTAATTTAAAAGTATTTATATACTACCTAATAATACTAATAACTTCTTCCCTAGGTAGTATGATCGGTATAAATATAAAAAGAAAAAACGAGTAATCTCGTTTTTTAAAATTCACTAATAGGTATTTCTATAACAGGACGTACCCCATAATCATATGAATTTGAACTTTCATCTGGGTAAAGAATTCCGTAATATCTAATTGCATAAAAATACATAACACCACTCAAAGAACCAGTCCAATAAGAAGTTGAATATAACCACTCTGGAGCATCATCACAAGAACTCATATTGCATCCCAAATTTTCAACTTCTTCGGATTTAATAAGTCTAGCATCAAATATATTTACATCAAAACCAGTTAGATAATTCTTATAGTTTTCAATATAATTATATAACAATGAATTAGAATCATATACATAAGCTGGATAAGAAGAACCATAATTAGGATTTAATTTAGGCATAGAACTACCTTGACTTATATACCAATAGTTATTTGTAGAAAACTTTTCAACACCTATATAAGGAAACTCAGCATCCATGCCTTTTGCATCAACGTTCTGAATACCAGTTGGAGATTCTAAAGGAGTTATTGTAGCGGTGAATCCATTAGGTGGTGCTAAAGGTAACACATATGCACTATTATTTACATTTGCTAAATTACTAACTTTGTAATCACCACTATTATAATTAGTAGAACTTACTGCATTTGTCGCAATATTTCCAACGTGCAAATTATATTTTGCAAGCATCGTTACTATCGATCCATCATTATCAATTATATAAAAACATTCTTCTTTTATACAAACCTCACTGCCTACTTCGTCAATTTCGCCATTAATTAATTTTACAGCAGATTCTTTTAGTTTAAATACTATATTACTTGATACATTTTCTATTATTATATTTTGCCCATTAGATATCTCATCATAATAATTAATTTCTAAATCATTTGATAAAACCAATACTCTTTTTAAATTTTCCTCAAATGTAACATTTAACTCTCCACCATCAATTACTTCTGTTGGATAAGAATTATTAGTTATACCATTATAAGTTACTTTATGAAATGTTCTAAAATCCAACTCTAAATTAACATCATATTCTCCAGGATCACCAGTAAACTTAATTTGAAAGTTCTTTACTGCCATAACATTACATTTACCTGTATCATCACATAATTTATCTTTTAAATCATAATTAATTAATTCATAAGATAATCCAGTCGGCACAGTTCCATTTAACTGTAATATACCAACATCACTAGAACCATAATTAGTAACTTCAACATCAAATATAATTGATGAAGAACTATTTGATAAATTAAATTTTGTAGATATTATATTTACTCCAAATTCTTCAAAAGAAGAAGTAGCAGTTACAGAATTAAATATTCTAAAACCAGTTATTCTAACATCTTTAACAGGCCTTGAATAAGCAACACCTGATACTTCTAAAGTTGTATATAGCGCAGAGTATGCAATAGTTGAGAAAAAATAACACAATAAAATAGTAACAAAAATTAAAAATAATTTTAATTTTCTTTTTTTCATCTTCTCACCTACTTTTCCATCATATTCTAATTGTATTATATATATATATATATATTTGCAAGGTTTTAGAAAAAAATTATATGTAAACAAAACAAAAAAAGAAGACCTATTTTAGTTCTTCTTTTATCATTTTAATTTCTAATTTAGTAATAAATCTTTTCCATACAAAATTCTTAGGTAAAACATCCATAAGAATCTCTCTACTCTTTAATTCTCTACCATAGTATTCTTTAAATAATTTATCTTTTTTCTTTAAGAATACAGGTCCAAAGAAATATTCTCTTCTACTATATTTCTTTTTACCTTTATAAAATTTAATTATTTGATAAATAAATTTCTTATCTTTTACCATAACTTCTTCATGAATATAAAAACCATTCTTTACAAGAAATCTTTTTACATCTTCTTGATAGTTATTAGGACTTACAATAATAGTTTTAATTTTCTTTAAAACATCTAAATTATTTTTAAATATTCCAATCATATTTCTGCCACCCATACCAGAAATAATAACTGTATCTATTTCATCACTATATGTATCTAATCCATTACCAAGTCTAACTTCAATCTTCTTTTCTAACTTTTCAGCTTTAATATTTTTTCTAGCTTGATCAAGTGGACCTTCTGCAATATCAGATGCTATTGCATTAATATTATCTCCTCTTTTAACAAGATAAATATCTAAAAATGCATGATCACATCCAACATCTAAACAAAAGGAGTTAGCATCAGCTAAATCCCCTATTGTTTTTAATCTATCATTTATTTTCATTAATCAGTTAAGAAATCCTTTAACTTTCTACTTCTAGATGGATGTCTTAATTTTCTAAGAGCTTTAGCTTCAATTTGACGAATTCTTTCACGAGTAACTCCAAAGATTTGTCCTACTTCTTCAAGAGTTCTACATTGTCCATCATCTAAACCAAATCTAAGTCTTAATACTTTTTCTTCTCTTTCAGTAAGTGTAGCAAGTACTCCACTTAATTCTTCTTTTAACATTTCAACTGTTGCATACTCTTCAGGACCCATAGTTCTTTCATCTTTAATGAAGTCACCTAAATGTGAATCATCTTCTTCTCCAATTGGAGTTTCAAGTGATACTGGATCTTGAGAAATCTTATATACTTCACGAACCTTTTCAATTGAAATTCCTAATTTCTTAGCAATTTCTTCATCAGTTGGTTCTCTATTTAATTCTTGAGTTAATTGTCTTTGTACTCTAGCTAATTTATTAATTGTTTCAACCATATGTACTGGAACACGAATTGTTCTAGCTTGGTCAGCAATAGCTCTTGTAATAGCTTGTCTAATCCACCAAGTTGCATAAGTAGAGAATTTATATCCCTTAGTTGGATCAAACTTATCTACAGCTTTCATTAATCCAATATTTCCTTCTTGGATTAAATCTAAGAATAACATTCCACGTCCAACATATCTTTTAGCAATACTAACAACTAAACGTAAGTTAGATTCAGCAAGCATTCTTTTAGCTTCTTCATCTCCTTCTTCAGCACGTTTAGCATATTCAAATTCTTCATCAGAAGTTAATAAGTTAATACGACCAATTTCTTTAAGATACATTCTAACTGGATCATTAATTTTTACATCTTTTGATAATGTAATATCTTCTACTACTACATCAGCAGTAATTTCTTCACCACTAGCATCATCGCTTCCATCTTCTGTTACAATATCAATTTCAGCTTCAACTAAAGCATTATAAAGTTCATCTAAAGAATCACTATCTACATCTAATCCCTTTAATTCATCAGCTAATTGTTCATATGTAACAAATCCTTGTTTCTTACCTAATGCTATTAACTTTTGTTTTCTTTCTTCTAGTGTCTTAATTTCTCCAACCATATCTATTCTCCTATTCTTAATTTTCTAATCTTCTCTACTATCTTAGCTTGTTCTAATGGGTCTACCTCTTTTTTCATTAAATTTGTTAATCTTTTTATCTCTTGTTCTTTACCATAATCACGAACAACTTTAAAATATTCAAACAACTCTTCTTTTGTAGCTACCTCATTATAATTTTCAGCTAATATACCATTTAGAAACATTAGAATATTCTCTTTATCTTGAATATAAGTATAAAAATCCGCTACATTTACAACACCATATTTTTTATAGTAATAAATGATTTCACTAGATAATACTCTACTTTCTTCATTAGGAAATATTAATCTTTCATTTTCAACTTGACTAATAACCCAATCATTATTAAGCATAAAGTAAAGTATTTGTTCTACAGCTTTCATATACTTATCTTTTCTAACTTTTTTCTTTGGAATTTCAACTTGTTGTATTGGTTTAATCTCTTGATTTTTCAAGCTATTAAATCGCATTTCCAGTGTATTATACCCTATATCGAACTCTTTTGCAAGTCTTTTAAGTACAACTTCCACCCTTATTTCATCATCAATTTTAGTAGTTTCTTTTAAAACTGCATTAATATAATTAGCTTTTTCTTCATCACTTCTAAAATCAACATTTACTTTTAACTGATTTATCTTAAAATCACTGAAGTTTAAAGCATTTTCAATCATTCCAATAAATCTATCTTTTCCATGCTTTAAAATAAATGTATCTGGATCATCATTATCAGGTAAAATTACAACTTTAACTTCAACTCCACCACGTAATAATTCTTCTCCAATAGATGTTGCTGCCTTAACTCCAGGACCATCACCATCTAAACATAAAATAATATTATTTGATAATCGCTTAATAAGATTTATTTGTTCTTTTGTTAAAGCAGTACCCATTAAAGCAACAGTATTTTTAATACCAATAGTACTCGCTCTAATAATATCCATAAATCCTTCCATAAGAATTACAGATTTCTTTAACCGACATTCTTCTCTCGCAATATGATAATGATATAACATTTCACCTTTTTTAAAAATATCAGTTTCTTTAGTATTTAAATATTTATTTTGACCATTATCTTTATAAATTCTTCCAGAAAAACCTACTACTTTACCAGAAACATCATATAAAGGAAACATAATACGATCATTATAAATATCATGATCATCACTACTTAATCCAATTCTATTTAAATCACTAAGTTCATATCCCTTATTAGTAAGTAACTTAGTTAAATCATCTCTACTTTCAAGTGATAAACCAATTTCAAACTCTTTAATTATTTCATCATTAATACCACGACTACTTAAATAAGTTCTAGCATCTCTACCAATTCCACTACTTAAATTATTTTGAAAATACTTTGTAGAGAAATTATATGCATCATAAAATTTATCAAACTTAGTACTTTTTTTCTTAATTTGAACACTCGAAGTATTAACCCCTACTTTCTCACCTAAGTAATGTAATACTTCTCTAAACTCCATATGTTCATAATTCATTAAGAAAGTAAAAACATTCCCCGTTGCATGGCATGAAAAACAAGTATAAATTTGTTTTTCTCTTGAAACGCACATTGAAGGATTAGAATCATCATGGAATGGACAAACTCCAAAGAAATTCTTCCCTCTAGCAACTAAAGGAATTCTCTCACCAATGATGTCGACAATGTCAGTCTTACTACGGACAAGATTTGCTAAATCATTATTCATACGACACCACTCCTTATAAAACAATACTGATTATATCATATAGTTTTCTTTTTTTCTATACTATTATTTAAACTAATTCTCTTAATTTCTTTATCTAAAAACTCTTTTAAAGCATCTAATTCAAATGGTTTTGGAAAATATACAGAAGCACCAGACAACTCAAGTTCCAATCCATCTCTTAATCTTTCTAAATATCTAATATAATCATAATATTTATCTCTAACAAAATTAAGAAGTTTAAATACTTCTAAAATATTATTTTCACTCATAGAACTATGTATTTTAGAAACTATTTTTCTAAACATCTTACATAAATCTACTTCCATAGAAAGTACTTCATTATCCTTATCATAATATTCAGGAAAATCATACCCTATAAAAAAAGCAAAATAATTAGAAAATAAAGCTTTTCTTTTTCTAATTTTATTATCTTTTATTTGTATATGAAATGACTCATCATACTCATCTATATCATCTGAAATAACTTCATATAAGCCATTAATTTCATCAATTGAATCAATTTTATCAACCTCAAACAAAGAATATTCAATATCTAATTTCTCCAAGTCTTCTTCTTTGCTCATAACCCCACACCTCATGTATAAATTATATAAATAGTATTTTACTACTAAAATAAAAAAAAGAAAGTCTAAATCAAAGACTTTCTTAAAAATACATCTACATTTTTATCAATATAAACATCTATTACACCTTTATCAACGATCTTAACAAAACCAAGTCCATTGATAACTAAATCTTCATCATACTTAACATCATAAGTAGTTTTATTTAAATCCTTTAATTCTTTTCTATTAGAAGCATTTAATAATCTTTTTACTTTAATATCATTTGATACAAATACAGTAAAACTATTTCTTTCTCCTTCTACATAATCAATTCTAATTAAATCCTCAATAACAATAGATTGATTCTTCTTTAATTGATATGTTCTAGGTTTAATTTCTTTCTTAGGAGAAATCTTCTTAACTAATTTTTGATCACAATGACTTAATATTGATCCATTATCTACAAGTCCAGGTGTATCTATAATTGTTAAATGTTCATTAATTTCAATCTTAACAGTATTAAGTGTTGTTGATGGTAATGGAGACATTGTTAATTCTTGTTCAGAATCCGAATAGTTTTGAATTAATTTATTAATTAATGTACTCTTACCAGCATTAGTATGTCCAACTATATAAACATTCTTAGTAGTTTGTAACATTTTAACTCTTTTTAATAAATGATCTATATTTAAATTTTTAAATGCACTAATTACTATTATATCTTCAAAATGAATATCCATATCAGCAAAATATTTCTTAAGTTTTTCTTCTTTTACTGATTTAGGTAAAGCATCCTTTTTATTTAAAACTAAAATCATCTTATTAGGTAATAAATTTCTAATTTCAGAAATATTCTTTTCTAGATTTAATAAATCAGTTACATATAAAACTAAATCTTTAGTTTCACCAACACCTCTTAATATATCTAAATATTCATCATTAGATTTAGTAACTATTTGATATTCACCATAGTTTTTTAATCTAAAACATCTTTGACAAATATCATTTTCTAAATTAGTAGTATAACCTTCTTGTAAAATATTTTCTGATTGTAATACTACTCCGCATCCTAAACATTTCTTTTCATTATTCATAGTATCTACCTCTCTCAAAGACGTTTCTCTTTACATAATGTTTTATTATTCTAGCTTCAATCTTACGATTCAACCCTGTTATCTTTAAATCCTTTTCCCCTAGTGGATCAACAAGAATAGTCATAATTCTAAATCTATTACCTGCAAATACATCAGTAACCATTTGATCCCCTATCATAACCATTTCTTTTTTCTTTAACTTATAATCCTTTTTAATCTTTCTAAGTCCACGAGTTGATGGTTTCATACTCCAAGCAACTCCACCTACACCTAAATCTTCTAAATAAGGTTTAAGTCTTTCTGTTGTATTATTAGAACTAATAAGTACTAAGAAATCTTCTTGTAATTCTTTAATTAATTTCTTAGTCTTTCTAGGGCATTCTTTTTCACTAATTAGACCTAAAGTATTATCTAAATCAAATACTAAACATGTAATACCTAATTCTTTTAACTTTTTATAGTCTATCTCAAAGATGTTCTTTCTATACATCGTTGGTTTAAATTTATGCATAACATCACTCCAATCAATATTATATAACAAAAGAGTTAATAAGTCTAATTATTAACTCTTTGAGTTACCATTTCAGTGTCAATTGTAATCTTCTCAAATGAATAACCATTGTCTTTTCCATATTGAATAATTGACTTTAATGCATCTCTAGTAGCTGCTTTAATATCATGCATTAAAACCATATTACTTCTATTCTTTTTAAGTCCTCTAACAGTATTATTATAAACATAACTACTTGTAACACTACTAGAATCAGCATCTCCACTAGATACGTTCCAATCATAATATTTATATCCTCTATTTAACACTTCTTTTGTTAAAGTAGACATAATACCAGAACAATATTTTCTACTAATTGTATTACTAGATCCACCTGGAAATCTAATAATTTTAGAATCAATCCCTGTAATTCTTTTTACCCTAGCACTTACTGTATTTAAATCATTAAAATATGAATCAACTGATGCATAAACTCTTGCATAATCATGACTTGAAGTATGTAATGCAACTGTATGTCCTTCATCATGCATTCTTTTAATTAAATAATCAGGTCCACTACTTGTAACAAAGAATGTTGCTTTTATTCCTTCAGCTTTTAAAATATCTAAAATAACATTAGTAGTACCTTCTCTAGGTCCATCATCAAAAGTTAAATAAATAACTCCGTTTTGTCCTCTTTGAGATACAATAACTTTTCTTTCCTTAGTTGTAGTATTTCCTGCATCATCACTAACTTCATACTTTAATGTATAAGTTCCAGAAACACTAGTATTAACACTTCCAATAACCTTAACTCTATTAGAAATATCACCAATACAATTGTCAGCAGCACTAAATCCTTTTTCACTATAACCTTCATTTACAAATGCATAAGTAACATCAGAACCATTCAAAGTAAGAATAGGTGCAACTTTATCTTCGTAAACTAATTCTTTTTCAACTTTAGTAGTATTGCCTGCTTTATCACTAACTTTATAAATAGCTTTATTATCTTCAACACTAACCTCTACTTTAGAAGTAATATCTCCATCATAATTATCTACTGCAGTATATTCTTCTTTCTTAAACTCTGCATTAGGACACATTACAATTCTTTTTTCTTCACTAATTTTAATAACAGGAGCACTCTTATCAACAACTTTTACAGTACGCGTAACAGTCTTTTTAAAAGGTCCTTTTTTAACAGTATAACTAACTTCATATTCCCCTAACTTATTAGAATTAACTTTCCCTTTTACTTCTACATCATCAGTAACATCTTTATCCATATAATTAGCAGAATATCCTTTTTCAACATATTCTTCTTTATAATCAATAGTAATTTTCTTACTACCTTTAAGTTCAATTCTAGGTAAAAATAAATAATTATATGCCACAAAACCACCAAGTACTAATACCAATAAAATACAAATAACAATAAAAATAATCTTATGTTTTACAAAGAACTGACCAATAGATCCAAATCCTTTTTTTATTTTACCCATACGTCTCACCACTACACTAATTATATCACAAATCACCTATATGTCTATAAAACAAAAAAGAGTTTAAACTCTTTTTATACTTTATTATTTTTAATAAATTCTTTTAATATTTTAGCAAGCGCTCTCTTCTCAATTCTAGATACATAACTACGTGAAATACCCAACTTCTTAGATAATTTATTTTGAGTAAGACTCTTTTTATTATTAAGACCATATCTATCTATAATAATAGATTTTTCTCTATCTGTTAAAACGTCTAAATATTTAGAAACTAATTTTATATCATCTGCTTTACTTATCTCATCTAAAAAATCAATATTAGGAGTCTTTAAAACATCAATAATTGTAATTTTATTACCTTCCTTATCATAACCAATTGCTTCATTCATACTAACATCTCTACTATATTTATTATTACTCCTAAAAAACATTAAAATTTCATTTTCTATACATCTAGCACAATAAGTAGTAAGTTTAATTCCCTTATCACTAGAAAAACTATCTACACCTTTAATTAAACCAATTGTCCCAATACTAATAAGATCATCACTTGATACTAAATTAGAATCATACTTTTTAACTATATGTGCAACTAATCTTAAATTATGTTCAATCAATTTATTACGACTATCTCTATTACTATCTTTTTCTAAAATATATTTTTCTTCTAATTCTTCACTAAGAGGTTCTAAAAAACAATCATTAGAATAACTCCCTGTAAAACAAAACAACTCTCTTATAAAAGAAAATAATTCAAACACATAATCACCATTAAATTATATGTAAATAAAAAAGTAGATAAAACTATCTACTTATTACTTTTTGATAAACTATTTCATTATTCTTAGTTAATTTAGTACTAACACTAAGTGGCATAAATACCATATATTTAATACCAGTATCTTCATCAAAATAAATTCTTAAGTGACAAGCACCTCTTCTATTCTTACCTTCAAAATAAGGAGGAATATAACAATAACTACTTGCATAATTAAATTGATTTCTATGTGTATGACCAAATATATCTATATAAGAATCATCTCTACTTCTACCTATATTAGTATAAACTTCTTCTAAATAATCATTCATATCATCAACAGTTAATCCATCTTCATCAAGATCAACAGGAAAATTAAATTCTGAAGGATGATGTAAATCAAATTTGCCAATATTACCCATTACATTTTCTAAACAAATAGTAGAATGATAATACCCTAAATCAATAAAGTCATCTCTTTCATCTGTTAACATCTTAAGTGGATCAAATCCATAATTAGACATATTTCTTTCATGATTACCACCTAATACAGCATGATAAATACCATCTGCTTTAGGAATCACATCAATAGATTCTTCTACAATTTTTCTATTATTAACTGCATTAGTATAATCAATAGGTCTTGAACTAAATCCATTATAAAAATCTCCTAAATTAAGAATTAAACCAATTCCATTTTTAGCACAATAATCGTTTAACATATCAAAACCTTCAAGAGTCTTTTTATCAAACTCTTTAATATGAAAATCTGATACTAACATAACATCCATATGTTTACACTCACTAGGTACATCAATCATAAATTTACCATTAGCCATTAATCTAGGTTTAACAACCTTATATGTAGGTTTTCTAGTAAAAGTACCATTAGTAATATTAATATCTTTTCTCATTTCACTTAATAAACGAGAAACTTCACTCATATCACTAGTAATACCATTGGATTGGATAACACTTAATAAATCATCTAAACTAGCACTCTCTACTAAAAGTTTTTGATAAATAATCTCTTTTAATCTTGCATCTTTTTTATCTTGTTTAGTTTTCTTTTTTTCTGCAGTTTTATAATCACTAACAATTTTACCAAGTCTAGTAACTTCTCCACTTAATTCTTCAAATTGACTTTTATAAGGAGCAAGTTCATCTCTTTCAGATGTAATACTTCCTAAATTAGTTTCTAATAAACTAATTTGTTCTCTTAATTCACCTAATGTTTTTTCTAATTCTTTAACATAATCTTTCTTACTGCGAAAATCATCTCTTACAGTACCTAATTCATCAATTAAAGAATCAACTTTAGAATTAGATTTTTCTAAGTCAGATTCAAAAACTCCAGATTCTCTCTTAGCTTCTTCTAATAATCTTTCTAACTCTTTTACTTTTCCTTCAAGTTCTCTTACTTTAACAATATATTTAGCAACACTATCAGTATTAACTTCACTTGGATATAATTTATTAACTTTTTCAATAACTTCTAAAATACAATGTTCTCTAAATTCTGTATCACAATCAATTACATTTCTTTTTAAATAATCATCATATAATTGATCAAAACTTCTAATTTTATCTAAAGTTTCATCACTAATAACAGATTTTTCTTCATGCATCCAACCCACAAAATTTCCAACTAAAGAAACTAATTTTGCAGCATGTTTAACAGAAATTTTTACATCTTTAGAAAATTCATTAATAACACATTCAGTAAAATGATCAATAAATTCTTTATCAGAAATCTTCCCTCTTTTACCTAAATAATCACACATATCAATATAAAAAATATCATCTATAGCATGTTCTCTAATATATTTATTTAATTTAATTTTATCTACACCAGTAAGTGCCATAAAAATCCTCCTAAAACAGAAATCTCATCTATTATACAAAAAGAGTAGAAATAAATCTACTCTATTTTTCTATTTTATAATCTAATTTTTTTCTTAAAGTCATTAATTTTTCTTTATCCTCTACATAATCAAATCTAGGTTTAACAAAATTCTTTGAACCTCTCTTTTCAAAATCATATCTAGGAATTAATTGAACATGAAAATGATTCATTGGACCATCACACATAGTACATAAATATACACTTTCTGATTTATATACTTCTCTTAAAATAATCATTACTCTCTTTGCAAGAACATAAACCTTCTTACAAGTTTCATCATCAATATCCATCATATCTTTATAATGTTTCTTAGTACTAATTGCAACATGACCTTCACTTCTAGGATTACCTACTAAAAAGCATTCTAAATCTTCATCTTCATAAATCATTTTATCTGTATCATCACCAAATAAAACTCCATTATGTTTTTTATTAAAACATGTTGGACAAATACCAGAATCAGTTAAATCAGCAGTACCAGCTTTACCTTCGGCAACCATTCTAACAACTTCTTCTTCCCTAAAATCTTTTAAATTATTCATAAAACCTCCTATATTCGAATACTTCTACCATAATTACCAGTTTTCTTCATCGCTTTAAAATACTCCACTTGAAAACTAAAACCAATAATTTCAGAAATATCTTTTCCCTCTTCAATTATTTTATTTATCTCTTCATATAAATTATCAATAATTTCATAATCACATTTAATAAAAGGATTAGTAGTTGATTTACTTCTCTTTGACATACTCTCAATAAAATTATAAGTTGCCCCTATTTTTAAAACTTTACTAAATAAATAAAATCTAAACCAAATAGGATATTTCTTTTCTTTATTACACAAAAAATTAATCCAAGGATTTAAACTATCCATTTGTTCATCTTGAATACATCCTAAAACTTTAGCATATTGTTCATCATTTAAATTTGTTCTATAAGTACTTGAATTCTCATCATAATATCCTAATTCTTGAACATAACCTTTACTATATCTTAAATAACAATCTGGTATTTCTTTAATAACATAATTTTCTCTTAAATAATTATTTAACTTTTCATCATTATCTGCATTACTTAAAAAACTATCAATATCATTTAAATATAATTGTAAAGCTGTCTTTAAGTTTCCAGAATTAAATCTATTCTTTAAATGTTTATTTTCAAAAATTAAAAAATCTAAACTATCTTCAATCTTTCTCATATAATCAAATCCTTTATACAAATAAATTATAACACAAAAAAGAAACTTGGTTAAATACCAAATTTCTTCTTAATAACATCTGCAATCTTTTTAGCTTTTTTATTAATATCATCTTGATCTAAACCTTCAATCATAACTCTAATTAAAGCTTCAGTTCCAGATGGTCTAATTAATACTCTTCCTTCACCTGCAAGTTCTTTTTCTACTTCACAAATAACATCGGTAACTTGTTGATCATTTTCATATTGTCCTTTAGCTTCTTCTCTAACTTTAACATTAATTAATACTTGAGGATATCTCTTCATAACAGAAGCAAGTTCAGACATACTACCTTTACTATCTGATAACATACCAAGAACTTGAATAGAAGTTAATTCTCCATCTCCAGTATTTGCAAAATCTTTAAAAATAACATGTCCAGATTGTTCTCCACCAATTATATAGTTACATTCAAGCATCTTTTCTAAAACATATCTATCTCCTACTTTTGTAGCGACAAAGTCTATATCATTAGCTTCACAAAATTTAACTAATCCAAGATTAGACATAACTGTACCAACTAAAGTATTATTAGTAAGTTTACCACTCTTCTTTAACGAAAGTGCACTAATAGCCATAATTTGATCTCCGTCAACTTCTTCTCCATTTTCATCAATCATTAAACATCTATCAGCATCTCCATCATATGCAATACCAACATGAGCCTTTTCTTTTTTTACTGCTTTGATTAATCCTTCTAAATGAGTAGAACCAGCATTATCATTAATATTATATCCATCATAATCAAAATTCATAAATGTTGCATCTAATCCTAATTGATTAAATAAAAGTGGTGCAGTTGCACTAGCAGAACCATAAGCACAATCTACAACAATTTTTAAATTTTTATTAATATTACCAGCAGTCTCAACAATATGTTCAACATAATCATCAACTGCATTATCACAAACGTCATAAGTACCAACAACATTAGTTGTAGGAACTGCTTTACCTAATAAATATTTTTCAATTTCATTTTCTACTGCATCAGGTAATTTAAATCCTTCACCATCAAATAATTTAATTCCATTATATTCAGATGGATTATGACTAGCAGAAATCATTGCCCCCATACTAGCATTATATTTTTTAACTAAATAAGATACTGCTGGAGTTGGAACAACACCTAAATCAATAACTTTAGCACCTTGACTCATAAAACCTGCACTAAGCGCTGCTGATAACATTTGTCCAGAGATTCTTGTATCTCTACCAATTAAAACAACTAAATCTTTCTTACCACCTAAAACATAAGCAGCAGCTTCTCCAATTTTCATCGCTAAATCATGAGTTAAATCTTCACCCACAATACCTCTAATTCCATCAGTTCCAAATAATTTACCCATATTAATCCTCCTTATTAATTATATTGTTCATATCTTTAACAATTACATTACTTTCAATTAAACCTCTAACTCTTGTTAATGGATAAATATTACTATTACTTAAAATAACAGTACCAGGACATAAAACACTATTACATCCTACTTCAACATGATCACCAATAATTGATCCAAACTTACGAAGTCCAGTTTCAATTACTTCATCATCTACTTTTATCTTAACATTCTTTTTATCACTTTTTACATTACTTAGGATAACTCCTGCCCCTGTATGCGCATATTCACCAAGAATAGAATCTCCTACATAGTTATAATGAGGACATTGACAATTATTAAAGATAATAGCATTTTTAACTTCAGTAGAATTACCAATTACACTATTCTCTCCAACAATAACACTACCCCTAATATAAGCACAATGTCTAATCTCAGCATTAGCACATATTATAGTAGGCCCAACTATACATGCACTCTTCGCTACTTTTGCAGTTTTATGTACATATACCCCTTCATCTACTTCTTCATATTCATCACCTAAATTAGGTATTAATCCCATAATAAATTCTTTTATTTTAGGAAGTACTTCCCATGGATAATTACAATTTTCAAATAAATCTTTTGCAATAGTTGCATCTAAATTTAAATGTTCTTCAAATCTTTTTAACATAATATCACCTTCTAAATAATAAATTATCCAAATTAATTATACCACATATAAAAAAAGTAAAACAAAAAAAGAGACAAAAGTCTCTTAATTAAACGTATCTTTAGGAACAACAACAACAGGACGTACACCAAGATAATCATTAACATCCGCATGAAACATATCATAAAAGCCACCCTCGGTCATTCCAAATTTTAAAGTAACTGATTTACCACCTGTCCAATATGATGTTGAATAAATAAAAGGATATCTGTCAGAACATGTACTTAAATTTTCACAAGCAAATGTTTCACTATCAGATATTTCTTCTAAACTAATATGTCTTATTGAATTAACCACCACACCATATTCTTCAATTATTGTTCTATAATTATCAAAATCTATACTATTAAAATCAATCGTACCAATATAAGGAAAAACATTACCAGTTGCTCCTTTAGCATCAGGAGACTGTTTACCTGTTGGAGAATCTAATTCCTTAACAATACAATTATTTCCATACTCATCCTCACAAGATACAACTTCATTACCAACATGTAAATTATACATTGTAAGAAGTTTTACATTATCTCCATCAGTACCGATTGTATAAAATTTTTCTGTACCAATTTTAACAATTGTACCAATTTCATCTAAAGAACCATAAGCTTCTATTGAATAAGGATCTTCTTCTTCACCAGTATCTCCACCAACACCATTATTTGGAACGCTTGTACCAGTCCCATCACTTTGAATATATTCAAGTGTTAATGATAAATCTAATACCACTTGTCCTGTTGGTAAATCACTTGCAACTAAATCTTTTCTATATTCAATTCTAACTTTAATTGGCATTGTTGTACCCTTACTTAAAGTTTGTTTAGTTGTAATTAATTCGCCATTTTGATAAGTAACTTCATAATTTAAATATTTCTTTTGTGATGCATCTAATTCTGGATTTTTTATAACACTTTCAATCATTGCATCAATACTACCACTATTAACAACATCAACAGTAAATTCATAGAAATCTCCTGGCATATTTAATGTTGTAGAGAAATCCATTGTACTATTTGTTTTAATTTGTGGAACATTAGTAGTTGCACTTCCATTAGTTACTTTAGGATTTGCTAGATGTATATCCCAATCTGCTGATGAAACTTGTGCAGTTCCTTGAATAGTTAATACTGCATTTAATGCTGCATATGCAATTGTTAATGTAAATACACATACCAATGCAATAGTAAGTATTCCATATAATACTTTTCTATCTTTAATATTGAAGTTTAATCTTTTCATAACTACACTCCTATTCTTATACATAAATTATAATATCATTTCAAACATATCACAATAAATTATTTATATATAAGTGTAAACAAAAAAGAAGCCTTAGCTTCTTTTTAATTTACTAGTAATTGTCTTTATACAACTCATTAAAAACTCTTTATTTAAAATAATTGAATAAATAACTACAATAACTAAATTAAGAATATTTAAATAAATATTTTCTTGATAAAATAAGAAAATTGATAAACTATAAATTAAAATACTCTTTATAATTAAACCTTTATCAAATTTAATATTAACATATCTTTTAATATCAAAATGTCTATAAATCATCATTACAAAATAAGCAATTGTTGTAGATAAAGCAGCTGCATATAAACCAATAAATTTAATTAAAGCTAAATTAAGAACTATATTTATAACTGCTGCAATAACAGATGTTTTTGAAACAATCTTACTATCTTTCTTAGCTAAATAAATACCACTATATAAACAAGCAACTACATTAAATACTGCACCTAATACTAAGAATGGTACATAATAAATTCCTTCATAAAACTTATCATTAATTAATATATAGAATAAAAATGGCATACAAGCAATCATTCCTACTCCAAAACAACTAAATAACTTTGTAACTGTATTTACTATATCTGAGAAAAATTCATCTCGATCTTCACTATCAATATGTAAAGCAGCACTCTCAGTCCAACTTAAATTAAATATACCAAGTAAACTACTTAATAATGTAGGAAACTTATTACTAATAGCATATAACCCATTAGAAGCAGCTCCTAATATAACATTAATAATAGTTCTATCAGATACATTAACTATCCACCAACTAATTCCATTAGGAACTATTGGTATTGAATAAGCATACATATCTTTAATAAGTTTCTTATCAACTAATTTATATGTAAAATATTTATATAATTTTAATCTTATAAATAAATATAATGCTCCAAGTCCATTAGCAACTGCCATAGAAATAATCATTCCAGGAGCTCCCATATTAAATCCAAGTATTAATACTATATTACTTACAATAGTCATTACACCTGTAATAATACAACTAATTGAAAAATCTAATGTCTTACCAAATCCTCTTGTAACTTGTAATAAGTTACCAGAAAGTAAACATATAATAATATCAATCCAAATAATAAATTGATAATCAAATTTCCAAAATAAACATACAATCCAATATAAAATACTAAATAATACTAAACTTATACTAAGAATATAATAATTATTACTCATTAAAGTCTTCGTATCTTTATCTTTCCCTCTAGCATCAACTAAGAATCTAAATATACTCATTTCAAGTTCCATTGTAATTAAAGGAACTAATAAAGTAATATAAGTAGTAATTAAATCAACAATACCATAATCACTTGTAGTTAAATAACTAGTATATAAAGGTAATAAGAAAAAAGAAATTAATTGAGTACAAAGTTTACCAATAAATATAATTATTGTATTCTTCATTAAACTCTTCTTTTTATTCATCAGATTCCACCTGTTTCTTTTTTTTCTTTCTCTTTCTAAGAAAATGTATTTCAGTCTTTCTAGTTTTTAATTTGAATTTTTTACCCCAATTCCAAACTCCTAAACTAGATCCTACTGTATCTATCACAACATCAATCACACCAGCACTTCTACCTGGTACAAAATATTGATGTACTTCATCACTAATAGCATATAACATACAAAGTATAACAGCATATATATATGTTCTTTTATCTACTAATCTAAATTCTTTTAATGTATAAATCATTAAATAACCAAGTACAAAATAAACTAATAGATGCGCTCCCTTTCTAACAGGAGTAACAAACCAATCTACATATTTTATTTTCTCTGCATCAGTTAAATCTCTTTCTAATAAGAATTCAATAGTCCCTATAATTAAACCATCACTTTTTCTAGTAGAAACTTCACCTGTATCATTCGAAAATAAAAATATCAGTAACATCCACCCTATTAATAAGGTAAGTTTAAACATCTTTTTTGTCATATTATCACCTTATATAAATATAACACAAAATACTATCTTTTAGAATATATTTTTATACCATCAGATACATTTACTGCACGTTTTATCTCATCAGGATAACATCTAGCAAGTAAAGGAATCATTCCTTTTACATCTTCTACTTCAATAGGACTAATATCTCTAAAATCCCCTTTAGCAACATCTAAGAATAATTGATATGCATCTTCTCTAAGTTTTTCTTCAACACTCTTACCAGTAAATCTTTTAACTAGTTTTCTAAGTTGCTTTTGATAACTTCCCCATTCACGAACAATATCAAATGGATTAATATCAGGTCTACAAGGACCATCACTACTAGGAATTAAATTAATACCACCACTTGGTCTGTCATTAACACTATAAGTACATCCATCTTCTTTTAACATACTACATTGTTTTTTAAATGATAATAAGTCAACAATATCTCTACCAGTATTTCTCGCTCTTAAATATAAAAAAGGTATACAAGTCATTCTACCATTAGGAAGTCTATTAAACTCTAAGAATGAAACTATAGATATATTACCCTCTTCTAACTTTTGGTATATAGCATTTAAACTAAGATCATTAAAATCTTTAGTAGAATAATCGCATCCACTTTTCTTACAGCATTTACCTCCACACTTACTACATATTTCTCTATTCTCTACTCTTTCCATAACCCACCTCGAAAACGACTAATATTATAACACAAAATTCAAAATAAAAAAAGTAATTAAAAAATAACCCTCGCTAAGCGAGGGCTATTCAATATACTATTTATTATATCTATCCTATCGTTAACATAGATATATCATCGGCTACAAGCAAACTTTCGCCTTATGCAGCCGGGTACTAATTTATTCCACAAATTGTACCCATAAGAAATCAGAGATTTCTAGAAATTAGATTTAGAGATAATTATAACTGGACGCACGCCGTAGTTGCGACCATAGCTAGAGTTGCTGCTGAAGAAGTCACCACTACTATCTACGTACCATACACCGATAGTACTAAAGGCCGACCCAGACCAGTAAGATGTTGAGTAAATCCATGGGTAAGCAGATCCTGTACATGTATTATCAGTATCACTACACCCTATTTCTTCACTTGTTAATTCATCTTTTGTAATAAGTCTTGCCTCTACTACATCTACTCCATAATTTGATTCTAAGATTGTTTTATAGTTATTTACATAGCCTTCTACTATACTTCCACTATAATCACTATCGTTTGTTCCTTTTTGTGTATCACTTGAAAATGCTGTTGTACCATTACTTATTGATTGTCCTGATACATAACCTAGCATTGTTGAATCTTGCTTTCCTGTTGCTTCTGCTCCATAAGCAGTCCAAACACTATTATATTCACCACCAACATATAAATTATACATTGAAAGTAGTTTAACATTGTCGTCTTCAGTTCCAATTGTATAGAATTGTTGGTCTCCTATTGTAACAATTGTACCAATTGCATCTAAACTACCATTTGCAGATACATTAGATCCACCCACACCATTATTTGGAACACTTGTACCAGTCCCATCACTTTGAATATATTCAAGTGTTAATGATAAATCTAATACTACTTGACCAGTTGGTAAATCAGAAGCAATTAAATCTTTTCTATATTCAATTCGAACCTTTATCGGCATTGTTGTACCCTTACTTAAAGTTTGTTTAGTTGTGATTGATTCTCCATTTTGATAAGTAACTTCATAATTTAAATATTTCTTTTGTGATGCATCTAATTCTGGATTTTTTATAACATTCTCAATCATGGCATCAATACTACCACTATTAACAACATCAACAATAAATTCATAAAAATCTCCCGGCATATTTAATGTTGTTGTAAAATCCATTGTACTATTTGTTTTAATTTGAGGAACATTAGTTGTTGCACTTCCATCAGTTACTTTAGGATTTGCAAGATGAATATCCCAATCAGCAGAAGAAACTTGTGCACTACCTTGAATTGTTAATACTGCATTTAATGCTGCATACGCAATTGTTAATGTAAATACACATACCAATGCAATAGTAAGTATTCCATATAATACTTTTCTATCTTTAATATTAAAGTTTAATCTTTTCATAACTACACTCCAATTCTTTATATCATAATCTAATTGTATTATATATACATATATAAACACAAGGTTTTATATAAACTTAAAATGTAAAATTACATAAAAAAATTCTACTCTTCAGTAGAACTTTCTTTTAAATTTCTATCAGCCAGAAAACTATAAACTCTATTAATATCTGTATATTTACCAAGTATTAATACAATATCGTTATCAGAAGCCATATTAATTGCTTTTTTAATCGCATCATCTCTATCAATAACAACTTCATAATTTGAATATTCTTTTATCTTAGAAGTTATATCATTAATTATATTATTAGGATCTTCTCTTCTATTATTATCAGAAGTAAATATAGCATAAGTACTATTCTTAACAACAATCTCTCCTACACCACTTCTTCTAAATTTATCAACTTCTCCTTCTTGTCCAACAACAACATAAACACTACTATAATTTAAAGTATTAATAAAACTTAACAATCTATAAATACTATTAACAGTATGTGCATAATCAACCATTACTTTAAAACAATTATCTGTCTTTAAGAACACCAAATGATTAGGTACATTAATCTTTTCTATTCTTGATACTAATACATTTAAACCTATCCCTAATTCTAAACATGTCAGTAATGCAGCCGCTAAATTATATACATTAAAATCCCCTAATAATGGACTAAATAATTTAAATTCAAATCCTTTATATTTAAACACAATACTAGTCTTATTATACATACATTTATAATCAACTATTTGTAATGTACAGTCACTTTCTTTTCCATATGTTACTACATTGCCTTTACAAGCATCTAATACTTTAGAAAAATAAATATCATCTTTATTTAATACTTGTATTCCTGTATCTTTACATTTTTGAAATAATTCTAACTTCGCTCTAAAATAATTATCAAAATTACCATGAACATCTAAATGATCACTCATAATATTTGTATAAACACAAATATCAAAATCCATTGCTTTTAATGTTCCATCTACTAAAGACTTACTTCCCGCTTCAATAACCGCATAATAACAATTAAATTTAACAAATTCATCTAAATACTTATATACATTATTAACATTAAATTCACTTTTTTCATTATAAGTATTTAATATTCTATAATCCTCATCTAAAAAACCACATACATCTTTACCAAGTAAACATTGTATTATCATCCCAACACTACTCTTACCTTCAGTACCAGTAATTCCAATAGTCTTTAATTTTAAATCAGGTAAATCATAATATTTCTCTACTAAATAAGGATATTCTCTACTAGGATTTTCAACTTTAACAACTAGTACATCTCTTTTTCCAACATCACCATCAACAACAACACAAACTGCTCCTCTTTTAATTGCCTCATCAACTTGATAATATCTTTCTGTATTATTCTTACTTACACAAACAAATAAATCTCCAGGAACAACTTCTAAATAGTTATTTTTTATACCTGAAATATTAATATCATAATTAACATCTTTATATAATGAATTAATCTTTTTCATATTCTTCACCTATTATAATTATACAATAAACATCAAATAAATTAAAGGAAATAACTTGATATAACTTTATAATTAAGATAAAATTAATTAAGGTGATATATAATGAAAGCAATAGTAATCGGAGCAGGTTCTGATTTAGGAGTTCATATCGATGGAGCCAAACTTGGTTCTGTGCAATTATTAAATGATTTACAAAGTTTCTACAAAGGTGAAACAGCATCTTTCCAACAACCTGAAGATGTAATTAAAAGTAGAAATCTATCAGATCGTGAAAAAAACAAATATGAATTAGAAGAATTTAATACTAAATTATATAATAATATTCTAGTAAAAACAAAAGAAGAATTCTTCCCTATCGTTATTGGTGGAGATCATTCAGTAGGAATGGCATCTGCTCTTGCAAGTATCAAACATCAACCAGATATTGGAACAATTTGGATTTCCGCACATACAAATTACTGTACAAGAGAAACTACAACAACTGGAAATTTAAATGAATTTTCACTTATGACAGTATCAAATCAAAAAAATGCTGAATTTCGTCATTACCATGATGGACAAATTATTCAACCATCTAAAACAGTAATTATTGGAGTAAGAGAAATAAGTCAAAATCAAAAAGATGATTTAAAATATTCTGGTGTAACAGTATTTACAATGGATGATATTAAAGAAAAAGGTATTGAAGAAATTATTGAACAAGCATTTAATATTGCAACATTCAAAACTCAAGGTGTACACGTAAGTTTCTCATTAGATGTTTTAGATCCAGAAATCGCCCCTGGAGTATCCGCTCCAATCGATGATGGTCTAACACAAGAAGAAGCTTTAAAAATACATGAAACAATCGCTCAAAACATTGAGGATGTTGTTGCATATGATTTAGTTGAATATAATCCATTAAAAGATGAAAATAGAAAGACAGAACAAATTGCTGTAAACTTACTTGCAAAAGTATTAAAAGCAGTAGAAAAGAAAGATAAATACAAAAAAATAAAATAAAGGTCAATGACCTTTATTTTTTTATCCTAAATTCATTTCATTACTAATATCCGGATACCACTCTTTATAATCAAGTTCATATCCTCTAAACATTCTTGACTTTAAACCATCATAAAATGATGAAGAACCATATTTTCTACCAGCCGCAACAGTTGAATCATAATAATACCATTTACCTTTATACTCAACAATATTCCACATATGACCAACACCATTTAATTGACCAGATACTGCTAAAGAATTAACCCCTATATTTTGGAATATAACTTGACTTGCTTTCGCAAATCCCGCACATACTGCATTCTTATTCATAAATACATTATAAATCGATTGATTCTTTGATGCATAAGTAAACACTTTGTCATAAGTACTATTCTTACCGATCCAATCATAAACATATTTAACTTTTTCTAAATAATCCATATTTTTAGTATCTCTTTTTATATTACTAATAACTCTTCTTATTTTAGTCTCACCAAAATAAGCTTTTATTCCATTACCAACAGAAAAATCTAAAGTAACATTATATTCTCCATCGTAATAAGACCATTTTAATCCTGCATAATTAATAAGTTCTGGATGATCAACCAATACTGCTTCATGACTTTTAATTAATAATTGATCACATTCAAGATTAGTAGGACAACTAAATTCATTTAAATTAAATTTAAAATTAGGATTATATTTCTTCGTATTTTTAAATAAATACATATACATAGTTTTTTCATTCTTATTAAGAAAATTATTATATACATATCCATCAGACATATAAATATCATTAACATAATGAATATTGTCTTTATCAATATACTTATTCTCTCCAACAACCATTGTAAAGTTATAATAAATATAAAAAGATATTCCAACTAGTAACACTGTAATAACTTTATTTTTATCAAAGAAATTTCTATCATCTTCATAAGTGTCATAACTATAAAAACCAATAATATATCCAATTAAAGGATACATAATAAATGGTAATAATAAAGTTAAAAATCCCATCCACTTCTTTTGATTAAATATTTCACATATAAAAAATGGAAATAAACAACATAATAAAGTAATTATAAATGCTCTATCAGGTAAAATAATCATCCCTATACCACATAACATAAGTATAATTGGTGGAAACTCTATTATTCTAAAGAATAAATAAATATTATAAAAAGGTATAAATCCCTTCCATAAACTGTATCCAGCTTTATTAATAAATCCTGGTAGGGCAATGAATAAACTAATCAAAGAAATTGCTATAAGCATACACATCACCTATCTTAATTAATTATACAATACAGAATTATAAAAAAACATAAAAAAAAGAGAAATAAATTTCTCTTTACATTTTTAATTAAAAGTTTCTATCTCTTAAGAATGGAGGTAATTCATAAGCGTCCCCACTATCTCCATCTCCACCATCTAAAACTTCAGTTGGATATTCTTCTCTACTTCTTCTTGTAGGATTGTTACTAAATACTGGTTCTGGTTGTGCCACTGCATTTTTCTTTTTATCAAATCCTGTAGCAATAACAGTAACGATTACTTCATCATTTAAGTTTTCATTAATAACAGATCCGAAGATTGTATTAATATCAGTATTAGCAGCAGCTCTTACTACTTCAGCAGCTTGTTCTGCTTCAAATAATGTTAAGTTAACTCCACCAGTAATATTAATAATTGCATCAGTTGCACCCTCGATTGAATTTTCAAGTAATGCAGATGAAACAGCTTGTTTAGCAGCTTCAATAGCTCTATCTTCACCCATTCCAATACCGATACCAATTAATGCTCTACCAGAGTTTTCCATTACAGCACGAACGTCTGCAAAGTCTAAGTTAACTAATCCAACTACAGCAATTAAGTCTGAAATTGATTGTACACCACGACGTAATACATTATCAACTTCTTTAAATGCTTCAAGCATTGGAGTTGATTTATCAATAATTTCTCTTAATCTATCATTTGGAATTACTATTAATGTATCTACATGTTTCTTTAATTCTTCGATACCATACATAGCATTTTCCATTCTTCTTTTACCTTCGAATGAGAATGGTTTTGTAACAATAGCAACTGTTAATGCTCCAAGACCTTGTGCTATTTCAGCAACAATACCAGCAGCACCTGTACCAGTTCCTCCACCCATTCCTGCAGTAATAAATACCATATCTGCACCAGATAAAGCATCCTCAATTTCTTTTTTAGATTCAATTGCAGCTTCTCTACCAATTTCTGGTTTTCCTCCTGCACCAAGGCCATCTGTTAAAGTTGGACCAATTTGAATCTTAACGTCAGCTTTTGAAGTATTTAAAACTT
>JAZRPV010000011.1:0-19593 GCA_045649455.1 Bacilli bacterium
TATTCTTACTAAGAATGCGATTAGTACAAATATTATTCCATTAAAGAATAATAGATTTGTATATAATAAGTCATAGATTATCCCTACTATAAATGATGTTATATAGTACTTATATTCATCTTTAGTATAGAATGGATAAACTATAAAGATTGATGTTAGTGTTAATAGTGGTGTGAAATAAGATAAGTCTATTACTGGTAAGAAATTTGATAAGATACCATCTAATATTAAAGAAATTATAATTATTAAATACTTAATCATTCTTTTCTCCTAGAACTGTTACATAGTGAATGGCATCAAAATCTTGATTTGTTTTTATATAGATTGTTTTACTTAAATCATATTTATCATTTTGTGATGATTCTACTGCACCAACAAATATTCCTCCTGGGAATACTCCTCCTAGTCCACTTGTTGTGACAACATCACCTTTTTTTACATTTATACTTCTATCTATTCCACTTATTTTTATTAATTTTGTTTCATTATCATATCCATTTAAAATACTATATGTTTCTTTATTTTTTGTTTTGATTGAAACACTTACTTTATAGTTAACATCATCTGATGTAATTAATTTTATTTCACTAGATAAATTTGATACTTTTGATATTTTACCAATTAATCCTTCACTTGTGATAACGGCCATATCTTCTTTTATACCATGTTTTTTCCCTTTATCAATTGTTAGAGTGTTAAACCAATAACTTTTGTTTCTAGATAGGATTGTAGCGTTTATAGGAGTATATTCTGTTAAAGTAGAATTTAATTTTAATTGAGATTTCAACTCCTCTATTTCTTTTTGTAATGATTCATTTACATTCTTTTGAATTACATAACTTTCATCCTGAGTAAAGTCACTTTTATTTAATGCAGTAAATGGATACATAAATATTTTATTTATAATCATTGTTGTATCTTTAAATATATTTTCTAGTGTTGTTGGTTTTCTATTTAATTGTAATGATACTGGAATAAGAATAATTATTAATAATAAGATACTTGATATTATAATAATTTTCTTCTTTTTATTTTTCTTTTTATACATGTTATCACCTTAAATTTATTATATTATAAATAACTTAGAGATTCAAAGAGTTATGTTCATAAAAACTATAATAATTATCATCACCTACTATGATGTGATCTAGTATAGGGATATTTTGAATCTTACCTATTTCAATTAATGTTTTTGTAAAAGATATATCAGCTTTTGATGGTGTTGTATCATTAGATGGATGGTTGTGTAGACATATTATAGATGATGCACTTAGAAGGTAGGCTTCTTTAAACACTTCTCTTGGGTGCGTTATACTTTGATTTATAGTACCAATAAATAATAATTTAGTACTTAGTAGTTGCTGCTTCGAATTAAAATATAATGCATAGAAATATTCTTGTTTTTTATTATGAAATAAATACTTAGTATATTCATATATTTCTTCTGGAGAAGTTAGTTCTTTTTTCTTAGTTTTTTCCTTTAAAAAGATTCTTTTACCTAGTTCAATTGATGAGATTAATTCTATAGCTTTTACTTCACCTATTCCTTTTATTTTTATTAGGTTGTTTATAGTTATATTTTTTAAGTCTGATAAAGAATAATCATTTAAAATATCTAAGGCTAAATCAGATACATTTTTTTCTTTAGTACCTGTTTTTAAAATGATAGAGATTAGTTCTTTATCAGATAGATTTTCTACACCTACTTCTTTTAATCTTTCCCTTGGTCTTTCTCCTTTAGGTATTTCTTTAATTTTATACATATGACACCTCATATATATTATTAACATTATTTTCTTATTAAATATTCTTTTTTATAATTTCTTCATAGTTTGCAAGAACTACTTTTTCTATAGTTAATATTTCTTTTGTAGAAGTTGAGGCATTGATTAATAAATCAAACTGAGTAACATTATTATTAAATTCTTCATTAGATAAAGATAATTCTTTTATGTATATTTGATATCCAAGTGATTCATATATTTCTTTTAACTTTTTGGCAATATTTTCATCTTTTGTAATACCTAGGTAAACATAATATTTGTTATCTATTTCATCTACAACTTTTAGATCCATATTTTTTATATTTTCTTCCATAATACTTTTTGATGAGTAGACACCTTCTTGAATAAAATAATATATATCTTTATTTGAAAACGTTTGTGTTGTTTTTGATAGATAGATATTTCTTCCAACTATGATACCTGTTATTAAAATTATAATAGAGTAAAATATTTTCTTTTTCATATAATCACCATAGTTAGAGTATCAAATTAGTTTTAGTTTTTTTGTCGAAAAAAAGAAGAATTATTTATTCTTCTTTTTTGGTATTAATAAATTTTTTCCGCAGTTTAGACAGAAGTTTCCTCCTGGATTTTTAGTTCCACAGAAAGGACAGAATTCTGCTTTTGTTACTTCTAAAGGTAAATCTTCTAATATTTCTGTTTTTTCAGAATATTCAGGTTGTGGATCAACTACTATTAGTTTTGGTTTTTCTTTTTTAGGTTTTGTTGGTTGTTGAATATCTTTGTTATCAAGTTTTTTCTTTTCTTTATAAGTTACAAATCCAATAATTGAAATACCAATTAGTAATAAATATAACCATGGTGGAAGAGATGTCCAGAAGTCTGATAATTGTACAAGAATATTTATTACAGTTATTACTACTCCTGTATAGAATAATTTTTTATATTTTTGTTTATTATGTGTATATATTAAGATACCTGCTCCTAAAATACATAAATATAGTCCTACTAATAATTCTCCCGCTCCTATTATTGATAAGAATAGAATTGATGTTCCGATTGTTGCAACGGTATCTTTAGTTTCATCTGTTTTTGCAATTAATGTTACTATTAAAAATAAAATGTAGAATGCAAAAATATTATCAACAATCATTTGTAATTCATAAGATAAATCAGCACAGTTTACTATTCCATATAATGGAATGACTAATGATATTAAGTTAGCTGTACGTAACTTTTTATCTTTAATAGCATATGTTAATGCTCCATATATACCTAATAAAAGTAGATTTCCAAACATAGTTGGTATTCCTGCTTCTATTAAAGAACTTGTTAAATTAAATAAACATATTTGAATAAATACATAATAGTAAATATAATTTTTTTGTTTTTTATCAAAGAATATATATACAGATAATAATGCTAAAGCAATCGCTACAAATAAATTTAATTCATCTAGATTAAATAACAACGTTGTTATCGCACCTATTAATAAATAGATAAAATATACATTTGATATTTTCTTATCTTTTACTAAATAATCTATAGTTGCATAAATAGTTGTCACAATGATAAATAAATAGATTGGATTTAAATCAGGTACAATTTTTCTACTTACAAAAGTAAATACTGATAATCCAAATATAAAGATTGTTATAGGTTGATATTTTAAATCATATGTTGATGAATCTTTATTAGTAATATAACAATTAATATAATTAATGATTCCATGTAATAAAGCAAATATAATAAATTTATAAGTATAATATTCCATTGAAAGTACTAATATAGTTGATGCAATATTATAGTAAAGTTGATTTGCTTTTAGAGTATGTTCTTCTCTATTAATCTTATTATAATTTAATAAGAAATATAATAGTGAATTAAAGATAAATATTATAATATTTGAATTATCTAATTCTAAATTTAGAATACTTGTTGTTATTAAAATATAACTTATTAATACTGAGGCAATATTTTCTAATTTATTTTTAGTTTTAGTTCCTAAATATAATAAGTTAAATATTGTTACATGTGATGTTATTAATACTAAGATGTTTTTAGATTCACAAGCAGTTGTTATAATTACTGGAAAATATAAATAACTAAGTGTTTGATTTAAATCTAGTAACATTTTATCTTTCTTATAAAAATAATTTATTAAGAATGAAATTATTGTAACAATTAGTGTAATCATTATTAAATCTAATTTTATAAATGCTAGTATATGATATAAAGATAAATAATACGTAATATATTCAAAGTATTTATATTCTTTATCTTTAAATTTATTATATACAAGATGTAAGCATACCGCTAATAATACAAATGTAATAAAATATACTAAGTTTTTACCTTCTCCTGTATAAGTTAACCATGAAGAGATTGAACCAAATACCCCGATTCCTATCCAAGTTAATAAGAAGAATGTTAGTCCTAAAACATAGTATGCTTTAGTTGTTTTTTCTATTTTTAATGTATTTTCTGAGAATCTAGATAATCCTAAGAAACCTACTCCCATTAAAATTAAAATAATTAATTTTAAAATATCTGGGAATGATTCCCATGTGGAAGTTGCGAATAATATACCAGATATAATTACCATACCTAGACCTATTTTTAATAATAGATCTATTCTTTTAGCTTCACTAGTAACAGCATCTTCTGGTGGAGAATTCATTGAATTTTGTTTATAGGATGATATTTCATCTACAGCCATAAATAAGAAGACTGCAGGGATTATTCCTAGAAAGATTGCAAAAAATGCTAAAGCAGTAATAACTCCTTTTTTAGAGACTAAGTCTTCGATACTTAAGAAGCTGTATGATAAAAGTAAGATTCCTACTGTTAGAAGTACTCCTCCTAATATTGTTTCATATGGGATAATTGCAAAGGCACCTATTAAATAAATTAAACTTGATGTCTTTACTAATTGATTAGCTTTTGTCATTTTACACACCTCTTTATTTTACTTAATTATAAAATATTTGGAGGATTTTGTCTATTAAATAAAAAGAAAAAGACAAGAGATTCTTGTCTTACATTTGTGCTTTTAAGTTAGCAAGTTTTTCTTGTTCTTCTTCTAATTTTTTACGATCCATTTCTACGATATTAGCAGGTGCTTTATTTACATAGTTTTCATTAGATAAAAGAGTTTGACGACGAGCGATTGATGCTTCTAATTTCTTAATTTCTTCTTCTAATGCTTTTGTATCTACTGGTTCTGTTTCAGTATAGTATGTAATATCAATATATTTAGATTTGTAATTTGATGCAGTTAAATTAGCATCTGGTGTATCAATAATTAATTCTTCATTAATTTTTAATTGTTGGAAATATATTGATTTAAAGTTTTCATCTGAAATATTTAAAGTTAATTTAGCTTCTTTAGTAATTTTATTATTTGCTTTTAAATTACGGATTGCTACGATATCTTTTAATACTTCTTCTACTGCTAACATTTCATCTTTAAAGATTAGTTTCTTATCATATTTTGGATAAGTTTCTAACATAATAGATTCTTGTTCTTTAATTGGTAACATTGAATAAATTTCTTCTGTTACGAATGGCATGAATGGATTTAACATTTTTAAGATTCCTAATAATACTGTATATAGAATTGATTTAGTAGTGTTACTATCTAATGAAGTTTTTGCAAGTTCAATATAACTACTACAGAAATCTTCCCATACAAAGTTATATAGTTCTGCTGATGCTAAGTTAAATTCATATTTATCCATATGTTTAGTTACACTTTTTACGATATTTTCATATTTAGTTAAAATCCATTTATCTTGATATTTTAAATCTTTATATTCAATTTTTTCTAAATCTTCAATATTCATTAATACGAAACGAGCGGCATTCCAGATTTTATTAATGTAGTTCCATGTTGAAGAAATTTTAACTTCATCGAAACGTACATCTGTACCTAGAGCTACGTCTGTTGTTAAGTAATATCTTAATGAATCTGATCCATATTTTTCAATCATATCCATTGGATCGATTCCGTTACCTAAACTTTTTGAGAATTTTCTTCCTTCTTTATCACGAATTAATCCGTGGATGATACAGTCTTTGAATGGACGTACTCCATTTAATTCAAGTGATTGGAATGTCATTCTGTTAACCCAGAATGGAATGATGTCATATCCTGTGATAAGAGCATCTGTTGGGAAGTATCTCTTGATATCTTCTGTTTGTTCTGGCCAACCTAAAGTTGAGAATGGCCATAATGCAGATGAGAACCATGTATCAAGAACGTCATTGTCTTGAGTCCATCCTTCTCCTTCTGGAGCTTCCATACCAACATATACTTCTTCTCCTCTATACCAAGCAGGAATTCTATGTCCCCACCATAATTGACGAGAGATACACCAGTCGTATGTAATTTCCATCCAGTGGTTCATTGTCTTTTCATATCTTGGAGGTACAAAGTTAACTTTTGTATCTTTATTCTTTTGATTATCTAATACGTGATCAGCAAGTGGTCTCATTTTAACAAACCATTGTTTTGATAAGTATGGTTCAACCATAACTCCAGTTCTTTCTGAGTGACCAACGTTGTGAGTCATTTTTTCAATACTTAATAATAGACCTTCTTCTTTTAAATCTACTAATAATTGTTCACGGCATTCTTCTCTTGTTAATCCACAGTATTTACCAGCATTTTCGTTCATAGTAGCATCTTCATTCATTACTACTACTCTTTCAAGATTGTGTCTATTTCCAACTTCAAAGTCGTTAGGGTCATGAGCTGGAGTAATTTTAACAACTCCTGTTCCAAATTCTGGATCAGCATGTTCATCACCAACGATAGGAATTTCTTTATTAACAATTGGAAGAATTGCTTTCTTACCAATTAAGTGTTTATATCTTTCATCTTCTGGGTTAACTGCTACTGCTGTATCTCCAAATAATGTTTCTGGACGTGTAGTTGCTACATCTAAGAAATCTTCTGTTCCAGCAATTTTATATTTTAAATGATAGAATGCTCCTTCTACATCTTTGTAAATAACTTCTTCATTTGATAAAGCTGTTTTTGCAGCTGGGTCCCAGTTAATAATTCTTTCTCCACGATAGATTAAACCTTTATTGTAATAATCTACAAATACTTTAGTAACGGCTTTATTTAATCCTTCATCTAAAGTAAATCTTTCTTTTGTGTAATCTACTGCTAGACCAAGTTTAGCCCATTGTTGACGGATGTTATCACTATATTCATGTGTCCAATCCCAACAAGCTTCTAAGAATTTTTCTCTACCATATTCATACTTGTCAATTCCTTGGTCTTTTAATTTTTTAACTACTTTTGCTTCTGTTGCGATAGCAGCATGGTCCATACCTGGCAACCATAAAACATCATATCCTTGTAATTTCTTATAACGGATAATAATATCTTGGATTGCAGTATCGTATGCATGCCCTAAATGTAATTTACCTGTAACATTTGGTGGCGGAATAACGATACAGTATGGAGTTTTATCACTCTTACTATCTGCTTTGAAGTACCCTTTTGATTTCCATGTTTCATATTTTTCTTTTTCTATTTCTAAATGATTATATTTTGTATCTAACATTTTCTCTTTCCTCTCTTTCTTTATTTATTATTATACTCGGTATGTGCAGACGAGTACGCGAGGTAGAAAATGAAAGATATTGATGATACTTTTCATTTTATCCCTCCTTCTCTAAATAAAAAACGAGCATTCATCCCAAAGGACGAAATGCTCGTGGTACCACCTTATTTTATATCTTTCGATATCTTAATATTCTTAACGTGAACTTCCGTAAATATTTACTACTATTTCAATACTTATGCTCCTCTGCTACCTTCAATACTTATCTTTGTTCATTTCCACCTAACATGAACTCTCTATAAAAGAATCATATTTACTCCTCAGATTCCTCGCATCTGGTTAAGATTATATAATATTTTTCTTTATTTTTCAATAGTTTTGAGGCCTTTTTTACTCAGACATTTCCTTTTCATATAAGTTTTTATACTCTTCACACGAATTTAATAAATCTTTATGAGTTCCTTCAGCAATAATCTTTCCATCTTCTAAGAATAAAATTCTATCACTATTAATTACTGTACTTAGACGATGAGCAATAATTAGAATTGTATAATTTTTTTGAAGATTTTCAATTGCTTGTTGAATCTTTTCTTGTGTTTCATTATCAAGTGCAGATGTTGCTTCATCAAATAAAATTATTTCTGTTTTTTGAACAAGTGCTCTTGCAATAGCAAGTCTTTGCCTTTGTCCTCCTGAAAGATTTACTCCACCTTCTCCTACGATTGTGTCATAACCATCAGTTAAATTATTTATAAATTCATCTAAACAGGCTAGCTTACAAGCTTCTTTAATTTCTTCATCTGTTACATCTTGTTTTACTAAACGAAGGTTATCTTTAACACTCATATTAAATATATATGGAGACTGACTAATAATTGTTATGTTTCCTCTAATAGTATCTTTTGTTAATTTCTTTATATTAGTTCCATCTATTGTAATTTCCCCATCTTTAATATCATACATTTTACATAGTAAATTAAAGATTGTTGTTTTTCCTGAACCACTTTTACCTACAAAAGCAACAGTTTCATTAGCATTAACTTTAAAACTAATATTATCTAATACTTTATCTTTTCCATTATATGAGAAAGATACATCTTTAAATTCAAAATTTCCTTTTACTTTTGGAAGTACTTCATTACCAAATTCTTCTTTTTTAAATTCATCAGAATGAATAATCTTAAATACACGAGTTGCTGATAAATTAAAGTCTTTTAAATTTTCTAGTAACATACTTACATAATTAATAATAGGAGTTACTCGAGACATATAATTATGAACTACTAAAGCTGTTGCAATTTCTAAATTACCTACATAAATTAAATATACTAATAAGAAAATCATTCCTGTATCAAATATATCCATCATAAATCCTCTTACTAAAGCATAATTACGATCTGTTTTTCCCATTTTATATCTATCATTATTTAGTTCAGTTATTTTTCCAGTTAATTCAGTAGTAAAACTATTTTCAGCATTTAACATCTTTATGTCTCTTGCACCTCTTACTAATTCACCAATGAATCCTGCTACTTTTTCATTTTTCTTACGGAATGCTTTATCATTTTCATTTCTTGTTTTTACACGTTTATTTTCAACTATGTATAATAAAATAACCATGATTAATAAATAAAAGAAAGCTGGTTTATTAATTATAAATACGGCTCCAAAAATACCTATATCAGAAATGATATTTGTTAAATGAATAAACAATACAGTAAATACATCTGCAATTCTTGTTGTATCAGCAGTTAATCTTTGAATAAATACTCCTGATGATGATGCATCTAAACATTTATTTTCTATTTTTAATATTTCTTGTCCAAGATGAATTTGAATTCTTTTAAATCCTTCACGATGAATTCTTTGAGCAGACATACGTCCTATGTAATTAAAAATATTTCTAGATAATTCAATTAATAAAATTACTACTGAAATATTTAATACTTGATATAATTTATTATTTGTTAAATTTACAATTATGTTTGCACTTAAAATTGGTAGTATTACACTTATAATTACTGTGAAGATACTAGATATTAAAAGTCCTATCATTCTAAGTTTTTGATCTTTAATATATTTATATGCAAATTTTACATTAAATAAAGTTTCTTTCATAACATCGCCTACTTCCATTACTTTCGTTTAATATACCATAATTTTTCTAAATATAAAAGTGTATATCTTTCTTTATATTGTGTGTTATACTTTAGTAAATGGAGGGTTAAATATGTTAGATAAAAAAATTCTTGGGAATAAAAGAAAAGATTATTTAAGTTGGGATGAGTTTTTTATAGGAGTTGCTAAACTAGCAGCTGGTAGAAGTAAAGATCCATCTACACAAGTTGGAGCATGTATTGTAAGTGAAGAAAATAGAATTTTATCAATTGGATATAATGGTACTCCTAATAATTTTGATGATGATAAGTTTCCTTGGAATCGTGAAGGAAAATGTCAAAATGATACTAAGTATCCATATGTATGTCATGCTGAACTTAATGCTATTTTAAATTATCCTGGTACAAGAAAAGATTTACGTGGTTCTAAAATATATGTTGATTTATTTCCATGTAATGAATGTAGCAAAGCTATAATTCAAGCTGGTATTTCAGAAGTTGTTTATTTATCAGATAAGTATAATGGGACAGAAGGAAATGTTGCTTCTAAATTATTATTAGATAGTTGTGGAGTTAAATATAGACAAGTCAGTGAAGAAGCTCAAAAAGTATTAAAAGTTTCACTAAAACCAGATGATCCTATTGAGTATTTAGAAAAGTAATTTTGAAATTACTTTTTTTTATGTTAAAATATACACTCATAGGAGTTAGCAGATGAAATTAATTAAGTCAGTTAAAAATATAATTGTGTATGGAAGTACAATAGCACTTATTGGTAGTGGTATTGGTTTTCATAGTGAAATGAATCAACCTGTAGATGAAAATGCTATAATGACTGATTATTTAATTGGGGCCCATCGAGGAGATTCGTCTTTAGCAATTGAAAATACAAAAGAAGCAATTGTTCTAGCTAGTGAAAATGATGAAGTTGATTATATTGAAGTTGATGTAAGAATGAGTCTTGATGGAAAACTTTATTTGTCTCATGATGATAACGTTTTAACTGCTAATGGAAAACAAAATATTTCAAAGATGATGAGTGCAGATATTGATGCAAGTGAATTTACACATATTAAAGATGAAAAAATTAATTACTTTGATTTACTTTTAGATAAAGATGGACGAGAAATGCTAAGTAGACTTAGAGAACTAAATGGTGATAGTTACTCTATTATAAGTTTAAGTGATGCAATGAAGTTATTTGGGGATAAAAAAATTTTATTAGACTTAAAGTTTAGTGATAATGTTGTTAAATATACTGAAGCAGTTAAAAAGTTTTTTAAGGATCGTGATATTTCCAATATTGTTTTTCAAAGTGATGATCCTATTTCCCTACTTTATTTTAAAAGTCAATTGCCTAATGCTTTTTGTTCTATCTTAGTTAGAGATAAAGAAAGTTTAAAATATATTGAATATTTTGATGGAATTGGAATTAGAAAAGATGTTGTTGATAAAGAATTTGTTATTGAAGCAATTAATCAAAATAAATTAGTATTGGTTTGGACAATAAAATCAAAACAAGATTTAGAAAAAGTTACAGAAGAACTTGGTGATAGTGTTGATGATGTTGTATATATAACTGACTATCCAGATATAATTAGTAAAGAATTAAAAAAGAATAGATAAAAATCTATTCTTTTATTTTATTCACTTACTTTTTTTACTGTTGGATAAGTTTTTCCTTTTAAATCTACTAAAGCTTTCTTTAGTACTAAGTTTTTAGCTAATTTACCAGATTGAGCATCAGATACTCTTTCCATTTTTTCAATTAGTTTTACTGTATCTAATCCATCAATTACTTTTCCAAATGCAGCGTAACTTCCATCTAAGTGAGGAGCTTCACCTAACATAATGAAGAATTGACTTCCTGCTGAATCAGGATGACCACTTCTTGCCATTGAAAGAACTCCATCAGTATGTTTTAGATTATTAGCAAACCCATTTGATGAAAATTCACCTTCAATATGATATCCTGGACCACCTGTTCCAGTTCCTGTTGGATCTCCACCTTGTAATACAAATCCTGGAATTAATCTATGAAATGAATTGTTATCATAGAATCCTTCCTTAATTAATGAAATAAAATTGTTTACTGTGTTTGGTGCGATTGATGGATATAATTCAGCAACTACTGAACCGTATCCTTCAATATATAATGCAACAACTGGATTTTCTGTTTGATAATCAAGTGTTGCTTCATTTCCTTCAATTTCAAAATTAATATTTAACATATTTTCCTCTACTTTCTTTTCTTTTTTTGTTACTGATAATGCAACTACTGCTACTAGTACAAATAATATAATTATTCCAACTGTTAAAACCATATTCTTATTTTCCATTTTTTCCTTCCTTTTCTAATATATCTCTTGCAGCAACTAAACCTGTTGCAGCTGCTGTTACAATATTTCCGGCTTTACCTGCTCCATCTCCAATGAAATAGATATTATCATTTTCTAACTTAAAGTTATTATCTGTTTCAATTTCATTTGAGAAGAATTTAATTTCTGGTCCATATAGTAATGTATCATCATTAGCAACTCCAGGAATAATTTTATCAAGTGTTTCAAGTCCTTCTAAAATATTAGAAATAATTCTGTGAGGTAGAACTAATGCTAAGTCTCCAGCAACACAATCTTTTAAAGTTGGTTCAATGAATCCTTTATCAATTCTATGCCATTCACTACGGCGTCCATTTTTTAAATCTTTTAGAGATTGAATAATTGGTTTTCCATCTCCTAGAACATTGGCAATTCTAGCAATTGATTCTCCATATAAACGTGTATTAGTAACTGGTTCAGTTAAATGTACTTTTGAGATAAATGCAAAGTTGGTATTATTACTTTTAATTTCTTTTAAAGCGTGACCATTTACACAAATGAATCCATAATAATTTTCTTTTGCTACAAATCCACCTGGATTAGTACAGAATGTTCTTATTTCATCACCATAAGTTTTTGTTTTGATGAAGATAGTTGGATCATAAATAATATCAGTTATTTCTTGCATGATTTCTTTTCTAACTTCTACTCTTACTCCAATTTCAATACTTTGAGAAAGATATGGAATGTTATATTTATCTGCAAGTTCTTGAATCCATTTAGCTCCTGTTCTACCTGGGGCAACTACTACTTTTCTTCCTGTTAATGTAGTTTCCTTTTTACCAGTTTTATATGTTACTTCATGTTCATCAGTATTAATTGTTTTAATATCAGTTACATCAGCATGGTCGATTAAATCTACACCTTTTGCAGTTAAATAGTCACATATTCCATCGATATATTCTGGTAAGTGGTCACTACCTAAATGTTTTTGTTTAATAACTAATAGTTTTGCTCCAGCAATTGCAACTTTCTTTTTAATATCCATTGCTTCACCCATATTACTTGGATATATTTCAGCATCCATATTAAATTTATTAAAAATTTCTTCTGTTTCATCTATTAATTTATTTGCTACACTTTCAGGCATATATTTAGTTAAATCACTTTTACCAAGTCTTGGAATAAAGTTAAGTTTTCCATCAGAGAATGTTCCTGCTCCACCATATCCAGCTAGTATTGCACATGGATTACAGTTTTGACAAGGTACTCCATTTTTATTCATCGGACATACTCTTTTTTTAACTCTAAATCCTTTGTCGATCATAGCAATTTTTAATTTATCATTTTTTGTTATAAGTTCGTAAGCAGTGAATAAACCCGCTGGTCCTGCCCCTACTATAATTACATCATATTTCATTTTTATCACCATTTTTATCATAACTGATTTACTTGTTATTTGTAAATAAGTTTTTAAGTATCTAGTAAGTTTTTATATTTTTTGATAATATATAATTGGTGATGATATGACAAGAGAAGAATTAAATCAACAAAAGCAAAATGAAATCATTCAAGAAGAAAAAAGAGAAAAAAGAAAAAAACTAATTATTTTAGGTTTTAAAATAATTATATTTATTGTAACGGGATTCTTACTTTTCTATACTTATACAACTTATGTATCTAATACAATGATGATTGTTAAAGAAGATAGAATTAAAAGTAAAAACATTCCAAAACAATTTGATGGTGTAAAAATAATTCAATTTAGTGATTTGCATTATGGTACTACTTTCTTTGAAAAACATTTAAAGAAGATGGTTAAAGAAATAAATGAGCGTAATCCTGATTTAGTTGTTTTTACTGGAGACTTAATTGATAAAGAATATAAAATAAATTCTGATGAAATTGAAATGATAAATAAATATTTAAGTAGAATCAAAACGAAGTTAGGAAAATATGCTGTAAGTGGTGAAGAAGATAATGAAGATTTCACTACTATAATGAATCAAAGTGGTTTTACTATTTTAAATAATGATTATGAACTTTTATATAATGATGGCAATGAAGAAATCTTATTAGTAGGACTTGATAGCAGTTTAAGTGGAAAACAAGATATTAAGAAAGCATATGAATATTTCTCAACAGAAGGATATAATTCTAATATATATACAATAAGTTTAGTTCATGAGCCTGATTCAGTTAGTGAAATGATGCAATATAAAAATGATTTAATTTTAGCAGGTCACTCACATAATGGAAATATTCGTATTCCTTTTATTGGTGCGTTAAGTAAAGTTGAAGGTGCGAAAAAATATGACCAAGCATATTATAAAATAAAAGATACACATTTATTTATTTCTAGTGGTATGGGAACTAATGGTCCAGGATTTAGATTATTTAATAGACCAAGTATTAATTTCATAAGATTAGGAAGTAAATAAAGACTTGAGTTTAGAGAAGAATTTTTGAAAAAAAGATTCTTCTTTTTGTTTGAGTTCTCTTTTATATATCGGTACTTCTCCAATTAAATTCTTTTTGAGATAGATTTTTATTTGCCCTACTTGTTCTTGTTGTGATACTAATTCTACTCTTGTGGTGATGTGTTCTAATTCTGATTCTTTTAATGGATAGATGAATGATTGTTTTAGATAGAGATGTTCTTTATAGAAATTTTTATCTATATAGAACGTATTTTTATCAATAATTGTATAGTTCTTATAGTTTGAGTATGCCTTATTATATAAATATTCATGGGTATCATATTCATTTGGATCATTTAGTGTTACGACTGTTAAATTAAAATTATTTTTAGATGCCGTTGTTACTAGTGTTCTTCCAGATGATGGGGTGTATCCATTCTTCCCTCCTGTTGCATATTTATAAGTAGTTAGTAGTTTGTTTCTGTTATACCAAATATATGATTTATTATCAGTTTTAGTTTGATATCTTTTTGTACTTGATATTTCTTTATAGATAGGATTTTTATATGCATATGCAGATAGTAATGCCATATCATGAGCGGTTGATTTATTTTGAGTTATTTCATCTAGACCATGAGAGTTTTGAAAGATGGTATTTTTCATATTTAATTCTTTTGCTTTTTGATTCATTAATTTTACAAAGTTCTCTTCTGTTTTAGATGTATTTACTGCTAGAGTTAAGGCAGCATCATTTCCACTTCTTAGTATTAATCCATACAATAAATCTTTTATGGATATTTGTTCTCCTACTTGTAGATAGATACTGGTTCCATACATAGTTAATACTTCTTCCCCTACTGTTATTTTTTTATTTAAGTTAGGGGTATTTTCTATGACGATGATAGCAGTCATAATCTTTGTAATTGACGCAATTAATCTTTGTTCATCTTTGTTTTCTTCATATAAAATTCTTTTTGAATCTATATCCATAACAATGGATGATGCATTTACTGGAATTGTTATTAATAAAAGAATAATTATAAGTAACTTTTTCATTTAATCACCTAATAATTATATGTTATTTTTTTGTTGTTTTATGATAAAATAATTTTATTGGAAGGAGTTTTATATTATGGCAAATGAAAAGAAATTTGTACAAGCAATTACATCACGTAATGAAGACTTTGCTCAATGGTATACAGATGTTGTAAAAGAAGCTAAGTTATGTGATTATTCTAGTGTTAAAGGATGTCTTAATTATTTACCTAATGGATATGCTATTTGGGAAAACATTCAAAAGAACTTAGATGCTAGATTTAAAGAAACTGGAGTAGAAAATGTTTATTTACCGGTTTTAATCCCTGAAAGTTTATTACAAAAAGAAAAAGATCATATTGAGGGTTTCGCTCCGGAAGTTGCTTGGGTAACTCATGGTGGATTAGAAAAACTTGAAGAAAGATTTTGTATTCGTCCAACTTCAGAAACGTTATTTTGTGATCATTGGCAAAAGGTTGTTAAATCATATAGAGATTTACCATTAGTATGGAATCAATGGAATGCTGTACTTAGATGGGAAAAAACTACTAGACCATTCTTACGTTCAAGAGAATTCTTATGGCAAGAAGGTCATACTCTTCACGCTACTTATGAAGAAGCTGAAGAAAGAACTAAAATGATGTTTGATGTTTATTATGACTTTGTTACTAAAGATTTAGCAATTCCACTTATTGGTGGTAGAAAAACTGAAAGTGAAAAGTTTGCTGGGGCACAAGATACTTATACTATTGAAGCAATGATGCATGATGGTAAAGCATTACAATCTGGTACTAGTCATTTCTTCGGAAATAGTTTCCCAGATTCATTTGATATTAAATATTTAGATAAAGAAAATAATTTACATAGTGCATATGAAACATCTTGGGGAATGTCTACTCGTATTATTGGAGCGATTATCATGGTACATGGTGATGATTCAGGATTAGTTCTACCTCCTAGAATTGCACCTACTCAAGTTATGGTTATACCTATCGCGCAACATAAAGAAGGTGTTTTAGATAAAGCTAATGAACTATATGATAGACTAAAGAAACATGGTATTCGTGTTAAGATTGATGATAGTGAAAAATCACCTGGATTTAAATTCTCTGAACAAGAAATTTTAGGTATCCCTACTCGTATTGAAATTGGACCTAGAGATATAGAAAATGGAGAATGTGTTATTTGTAGACGTGATAATGGAGAAAAGATTACTGTTAAGTTAGATGAAGTTGAAACAAAATTAGAAGAATTATTAGAAGTTATTCAAACTGATATGTTTAATAAAGCAAGTGATTTCTTAAATAGTCATGTTTATGCTGCAAATACTTTAGATGAAATGAAGGAAATTGCAAAAGATAAAATTGGATTTATTAAAGCACCTTGGTGTGGTTCTGCTGAATGTGAAGATACTATTAAAGCTGAAACTGGAGGTTTTGGTTCTAGATGTATTCCATTTAATCAAGAAAAAGTTAGATCTAAATGTGCATGTTGTGGTAAAGATGCAGAAGATATAGTTGTATGGGGAAAATCTTATTAGATTTTCTCTTTTTTGTGGTACAATTTAATTAAGGTGATAATATGAGTTTTAATAGAAGACTTACAAATTATTATAGTGAAGATGAACTTAAGAAATTACTTTCTAATCCTAGTCAATATAGAAGTATTATTTTAAATAAGTTTTCTAGAAAAGATAAAGATTGTAAACTTCGTGATCTTTCTTTAATTGATGCTTTAGATAATTATATTATTAAAATACTTAATACCACTCCTTGGATTTTAAATAAACAAGATTTAATTAACTATAGAGATTTTTTATATAGTGTTCATAATACTAATAGAAGTATTGTTTTTGATTCTATTTTATTTAGAAAAGGAAATATTGATAAAGTATTTTCAGATGACCAAGTAAAGAATTTAAGTGTTACTAAAAGACAAGCAACAATTAATGCCAATAATGAATTAAATGGATTAATGAGTAAACCTGGTCAAACTGCATCTGATATGTTACTTCGTTTTGCGGAAACTCAATTAGATAATGATAGTGAATTGGTTAAAAACTTTGTTGATAATCTATTTGGTTATATTATGAATAATCCAGATACTAATAAAGGTTATTATGCAAGAGAATTTATGATTAGATATGCTGCGCATAGTGCCGTTAAAGATTTGAAAATTCCACCTGTTGAAGTATATCTGACTAACTATGATTTACGTGGTGATTCAATAGATCCTGGTGAGCGTGGATGTAGTTATGGAAACTCTAGTATTATAAATGTTAGTCGAGATTATGCTTTAGATAAGGTAACAAAAGATACAGGTTTACCTAATTATATGTCTATAATTCATACGGTTTGTCATGAGGTTAAACATAGTTCTCAAGCATTTCATACTTCTAATGGAGAATTTACAGTAGAAACATTTAATTATATTAAGATGCAGTTATTTTCTAAATATTTATCAAATGATAAATATAATGAATATACTACTAATTATATTCATACTGAAATTGAAAGTGATTCTAATTATTATGGATGGAGACAAACAGAGAGAATTATTAAGAAGTTTTGTCCTAGTATGATTAAAGAACTTTCAACAATTGTATCTAATTCAATTGTAACGACTTTTCAAGAAGAGACAGCAACTAAACTCGGAGATGTTAGAAAGAAAAGAATGGCTAAAGAAAGATTTAATGTTGAAGCTTTGGATAGCATTATGAAGGATCACCCGGATGTATTAAATACTTATCCACAGTTAAAACAAATATATTCTCCTAATGGCAAAAGATATGGTTTTATGGAAAGATTAAGATTGAAAAGCCAATCTTTTATAAAGAATATTGATGAAATATATAGAGATTATGATGTATATGATTTTCAAACTGGTGAAGTTCAAAAGATTGATGTTGGTAGTTTAAAAACAGATGAACAGTTCTTATTCCTTTCAAAAATATTCGATATGGCGATAAATGAAATTCAAAGTTTTAATAATAGTGTAAAAGTATTTAGTTATTATCCTAATCGTAATGATTTTAGAGAGAAGGAATTTTATTTTATAGGATTATCAAGAATAAAAAGAATTGTTGGTTTAATTGAATTAATTAATGCCAATGAAAAAAGAATTATGAAGTTAGACGAAATAAATCGTCGTAACGGAAGTCCTTATATATTTATGACAAGTTTAGACTTTGTTAGAAGTTTCTTAAAATCTGGTAAGAAATATGCGAAAGAATTTAAGACTAAATACGGTAATGATGAAGAGAAAGCTGCTATGATAGCAGAACTTAGTTCTTTGGAACAAGTTGAGATTTTTGAAAATGGAAATAGAAAATAAAGATTGTTTTTTAGAGTTTGATAAAATTGAAGATGTTGAAGAAGATCTTGCAGATGAAATAATTGCACAAGGACTTTATTTAAATGATGCACTTGAGAGTGATAACTTAAGTGTTGTTGATGATTTAGTTATTAGTATAATGGATAAGACAAAAGAAAAAGAAGACTAATAAGTCTTCTTTTTTTGTATAAAAAAAACTCAGATTTCTCTGAGTAAATTCAAATGGTCGGGAAAACAGGATTTGAACCTGCAACCCCTTGGTCCCAAACCAAGTGCTCTACCAAGTTGAGCCATTTCCCGATTAATGGTGCGCTCGAAGGGATTCGAACCCCTGACCTTTTGGTTCGTAGCCAAACACTCTATCCAACTGAGCTACGAGCGCATGACTTGTAATTAGTCAGGTATAAAAAAAACTGGTGGCTCCAGCGGGAATCGAACCAGCGACACAGGGATTTTCAGTCCCTTGCTCTACCGACTGAGCTATGAAGCCAAAAATAATGGCGGTCTCAACGGGACTCGAACCCGCGATCTTCTGCGTGACAGGCAGACGTGTTAACCAGCTGCACCATGAGACCATAACTAAATTGGTTGCGGGAAGAGGATTTGAACCTCTGACCTCTGGGTTATGAGCCCAGCGAGCTACCGAGCTGCTCCATCCCGCGATATTAAATGGCGGAGGAAAAGGGATTCGAACCCCTGCGCCGCTTGCACGACCTCCCGGTTTTCAAGACCGGTCCCTTCAACCAGACTTGGGTATTCCTCCATTTAACGTCTTGTGACGTAAATTGATTATAACATAGTCTTTTTTGTTGTGTCAAGGTTGTTAATTATCTATGTTTCTATAATTAACTTAAATAAATAAGATAATTTTAAGATGGTGCCTAAGGCCGGACTTGAACCGGCACGAGGGTTGATTCTCGCAGGATTTTAAGTCCTGTGCGTCTACCAATTCCGCCACTCAGGCACATATGGTGATCTGTATGAGATTCGAACTCATGACCCTTTGATTAAAAGTCAAATGCTCTACCGACTGAGCTAACAGATCA
>JAZRPV010000012.1:0-18425 GCA_045649455.1 Bacilli bacterium
AGGATTACCTGACGCATATGGTCGTGGTAGAATTATCGGAGATTATCGACGTATCGCACTATATGGTATTGACTTCTTACAAGAACAAAAAATGCAAGATTGGGAAAACTTAACAGGTCCAATGTCAGCAAAAATGATTCAATTAAGAGAAGACGTATCAATGCAATATAGAGCACTTGATGAAATTAAACAAATGGCTGCAGCATATGGATTTGATATTTCAAAACCAGCAAAAAATGCTAAAGAAGCAGTACAATGGACATATTTCGGATACCTAGCAGCAATCAAAGAAAACAATGGTGCTGCCATGAGTTTAGGAAGACTTGATGCCTTCTTCGATATTTACATCAATAGAGACCTAGACGCAGAATTAATAACAGAAGAAGAAGCACAAGAATTAATCGATCAATTCGTAATTAAATTACGCTTAGCAAGACATTTAAGAACTCCTGACTATGATGAATTATTCTCAGGAGATCCAACATGGGTTACATGTAGTATTGCTGGAGTTAACAGTGAAGGAAAACATATGGTTACAAAGAGTTCATACCGTATCCTTCATACACTAACAAATCTTGATCCAGCACCAGAACCAAATATGACAGTTCTATGGAGTAAAGATTTATCAGAAAACTTCAAAAAATACTGTGCAAAAATGTCTATCAAAACAGATGCAATTCAATATGAATCAGATGATTTAATGAGAGAAATCTATGGAGATGACTATGCAATTGCTTGTTGTGTATCTGCAATGAGATTTGGTAAAGACATGCAATTCTTTGGAGCACGTTGTAACTTAGCAAAAGCATTATTATATTCAATCAATGGTGGTATTGATGAAGTTAAAAAAGAAAAAGTTTTAGATAATTATGAAATTATGAATGATGAAGTATTAGATTACGATAAAGTTAAGAAAGTATACTTCTCAGTATTAGAAAAAGTTGCTGAAATTTATGCAGGAGCAATGAATACAATTCATTTCATGCATGATAAATATGCATACGAAGCTGGACAAATGGCATTACATGATACTAATGTTCATAGATATATGGCATACGGAGTTGCCGGATTATCAGTTGTAGCAGATTCACTTTCTGCAATTAAATATGCAAAAGTAAAACCAGTTAGAGATGAAGATGGAATTACTACAGACTTTATTATCGAAGGAGATTTCCCTAAATATGGAAACGACGATGACAGAGTTGATAGTATCGCTGTAGAAGTATTAAATAAAATCTCATCTGAACTTAAAAAACACGAAACATATAGAAATGCCGAACCAACTATGTCAGTATTAACAATTACATCTAACGTAGTATATGGTTCAAAAACAGGAGCTACACCAGACGGAAGAAAAGCTGGAGTACCATTCGCACCGGGAGCAAATCCAATGCATGGTAGAGATGAAAATGGAGCAATCGCTTCACTTAACTCAGTAGCTAAATTACCATATCAAGATTGTTGTAAAGATGGTATTTCAAATACATTTACAATTGTACCAAATGCTATTGGAGCAAATATCGACGAACAAGCTGAAAATTTAGTAAGCTTAATGGACGGATATTTCGTACAAGGAGCACATCATTTAAATGTTAACGTATTAAATCGTGAAACATTAAAAGATGCTATGGAAAATCCAGACAAATATCCATTATTAACAATTAGAGTTTCAGGATACTCAGTACACTTCAACCGATTAACAAGAAAACAACAAGAAGAAGTAATCTCTAGAACATTCCATGAATCAATCTAATATAAAAGCAAGTATAGATTCAATAGAATCATTTGGTTTAGTCGATGGACCAGGTATAAGAACAGTTGTATTCTTCAATGGATGCATGCTTAGATGTAAATACTGTCATAATCCAGAAATGTGGCATAAAAATGTAGAAAATTACACAGTAAAAGAGCTTGTGGATAAAATATTAAGAAACAAACCATATTTCCAAGATAAAGGTGGTGTAACCTTCGCAGGAGGAGAACCACTACTTCATAGTAAATTTATTATAGAAACAGCAAAAGAATTAAAAAAAGAGAATATACACATCGCTATTGATACAGCAGGAGTTGGCTTAGGAAACTATGATGAATTACTTCAATATGTTGACCTAATATTACTAGATATTAAACACACAAATAACGAAGGGTATAAAGATATAACAGGATTCGAACTTAAAGAAGTTGAAAACTTTATAGAAGCTGCAAACAAATCAAATAAACCTATATGGATCAGACAAGTAATCGTACCTGGAGTTATGGATAACGAAGAATACCTAGATAGTTTAGTAGAATATCTAAAACATATTAAAAATATTGAAAGAATAGATTTTCTACCATATCATAATTTAGGTAAAGAAAAATATGAAAAATTAAACATTGATTATCCATATAAAGATAAACCAAGTATGGATAAAGTAAAATGTGATGAATTATATAAACAATTCATAGAAAAATACAAAAAGAGCATTTAATGCTCTTTTTTATTATATAAAATGAATTATCAAAACATAAAACAAAACAAAAAGAACTTAATAATTCTTTAAGTTCTTTTGTACTTCTCTTTTTATATCTCTTTCTTTAATACTTTCACGTTTATCATAATCTTTCTTACCACGACAAACTCCTAAAGAAACTTTTAATTTATTATTAACAAAATAAAGTTTAACTGGAACAAGAGTGTATCCTTTTAAAGTGATTGCTTGTTCTAACTTCTTTATTTCTTTTTTATGAAGTAATAACTTTCTAGTTCTATTCTCATCATGATTAAATAAGTTTCCTTCTTTATATTGACCTACATACATATTAAGTAAGAATACTTCTCCATTCTTAACAATTCCATAACAGTCTTTTATATTACAATTACCACTTCTTATAGACTTAATTTCAGTACCGGTTAAAACGATACCGCATTCATAAACCTCATCTACAAAGTAATCATGATAAGCTTTTCTATTAACAACTTCCATAATTCACATCCTCTTCCCCAAGTACTTAGTATTATATCAAATTAATCTAATTTTTTTAATACCTCAAAATCAATTGTTTTTTCTTCTTTAGACGCTCTAACAACTCTAACTTGAACTCTGTCCCCAATACGATATACCATATTAGTTCTCTCTCCAGTTAAAGTCATTCTATCTTCATCATAATGGAAGAAATCTTTCATATCACGTAATGGAACTAAACCTTCAATTAAATTATCTAATTCAACAAACATTCCGAAACTCGTAACAGATGAAATCATACCTTCAAATTCTTCACCAATATGATTTTCCATATACTCTGCCATCTTCATATCTTCTACTTCTCTTTCACAATCAACAGAAGCTCTTTCTCTTGATGAAGAATGTTCTGTAACATAAACAAGTTTTTCTTCCCATTTCTTAACTGTTCCCATATCCATTTTATTATCAAATAAATATGTATGTAGTAATCTATGAACAGTTGTATCTGGATAACGTCTAATTGGTGAAGTAAAGTGTGTATAACAAGGACTAGCTAAACCATAGTGACCTAAATTTTCTGGTTTATACACAGCTTTTTGCATACTTCTAAGTAATAAACTACTTAAAATTTTAAATTCTTTTTTATCTCTTAAATGTTCAAGTAATCTTTGCATTGTAGTTGGTCTAGTATCTTTAATATCACCTGCTACATTATATCCAAGAGTACCTATAAAACCTAAGAAACTACGAATCTTTTCTTCTTTAGGAACTTCATGGACACGATATACAAATGGTAAACTCATAAAACTTACATGAGTCGCTACACATTCATTTGCAGCAATCATAAAGTCTTCAATTAAGTTTTCCCCTACTCCACGATCTCTTAAAATAACTTCAGTAGGTTTGCAATCTTCATCAACTAAAATCTTCGCTTCATCCACACCAAAATCAATGTATCCACGTTTAACTTTGTATTTTCTAAGTATCTTAGCAAGTTCAGCCATATGTCTTAAACTTTCTTCATATGGTTCATACCCTTCAGGCACTACATTATCTTCTAAAATACTATTAACTTTCTTATAAGTCATTTGAATTTTTGAATTAATAACACTTTGGAAAATTTCATAATCAACTTGTTTTCCTTCTGGATCAAATTCCATAACACAAGATAAAGTTAATCTATCTACATTAGGATTTAAAGAACAAATACCATTTGATAATTCATGAGGTAACATTGGAATAACTCTATCAACAAGATAAACACTAGTGCCTCTCTCCATAGCTTCATTATCAAGTGGAGAACCTTCTTTTACATAGTAACTAACATCAGCAATATGTACTCCTAATTTATAATTACCATTATCTAATTTTTCAATAGAAATAGCATCATCGATATCCTTAGTATCATCACCATCAATAGTAAAGATTTCCATATCTCTTAAGTCTCTTCTACCAACAAGTTCTTCTTTAGAAACTTCCATAGGCATAGTAGATACTTCTTCTTTAACATCATCAGGGAATTCCACATTAATATTATATTTATAAATAATAGATAAAATATCCACACCCGGATCATTTTTATGACCAATTATTTCTACTACTTTTCCTTCATACTTAGTATTTTTATTAATACGTCTACCTAATTCAACAACAACTTTATGCCCATCTACAGCATTTAAACTCTTATCTTTAGGTATTTCAATATTAAGTTTAATTTTACTATCATCAAGTGTTATATGACCTTTACCTTTTTTATCAAAAGTAATTTCCCCAATATATCTTTCAACTTGTCTTTTTATAATTTTTAAGACACGACCTTCTAAACGATCTAAAGTCATTTTACTAGTAATTTCTACTAATACAATATCATCATGAATCGCACCATTCATATTATCTTGTGAAATATAGATATCATCATCCATCATATCTACTTCAACAAAACCAAATCCTTTTTTATTGGCACGCATTACACCTTTTCTTAAATGACTATTACCAAGAATCATATATTTATCTTTATTAGTATGATATATAACTACTTCATCTTCTAAATCATGAAGAATTTTCATAACTTCAGCAGTTCCTTCAACAGTATTAACACCTAAAAAATCTTGTATTTCATATACAGTTAAAGCTTTATCACTATTCTTTAAAAGACTTAATATTTCTTCTCTCATATAAACACCTTCTATTCTAACATATATTATACTCTACTTTTCTTAATATAACTAGACTAAAACAAATAAAAAAAGAAGGCCAAATGCCTTCTTTACATTATATAAACATTGATATAAAGCAAATTACAAAGAAACTAATCCCTAATACTAATGTTAAACGGCTTATAAATAATTCCGAACCACGTTCTTTTCTCTTTGTAAATAAATCTGAACTTCCACCTGATAATATTTGAGAAGCACTTTCTGCTTTACCACTTTGTAAAAGTACTATAATAATTAATAATATAGAAATAATTAAAAGTGCGATTTCCATAATACACCTCCGATAACATACATTTAATATATTAACATACAAACGTTGAAAAATCAACTAAACGATAATTTTTTGAAAAGTAAAATCAACAAATTCGCTTAATGGAGAATTTAAATTACTTCCACTTAATTCAGTTTCTAAAGTACGAATAAAATTAGATGCATTAGCAGATTTACTAACCCACTTATTCATACGTTTATTTATTTCATTTGCAAACTCATTATCTTTAAAATAACCTTCTCTTTCCATTTTCTCAAAATACATAAGTTTTGCAACTATAAAATTTAATTGATTCCAATTAATTCTTAAAGCTTGTCCTCTATTTAAGAAATATTTATCCATATCACAAATATGTAAAAAATCCGAAGAAAATATATAACTACCTCTATTTATATCTTTAATAACAATACCTCTTTTAGTTAGCTCAGAAACATCATCACATAACTCAGAAACTGATATTAAAAAATCTTCTGCTGTAAATTCACCAATTTGTTTTTTTACAACACCATCATCGTCTTTTTTAGATAAGTCTTCGTAATAATGCATTACATATCCAGCATAAACACCATCTTCATCAATTAATACATCATCTGGTTTAATAATACGATTAACATCTAAAGTTTGAAAATTCATAGCTTTATCAAACGACATAAGGCCTCTTTCTTTACGTCCATCTATACCATGTTTTAAAACTTTATAAACAACATCACCATCACGATAAACAAACCCATCATGACCTGCACCAACTCTTTCTAAACTAAAGACATCTGGTATTTCTTTAAAGTTAGTTCCTGTGAATAATTTTTTTCGAGGAATATAATAACCCATAACCTCACCCCTTAATTGCGCTATATTATAACATAAAATAAAGAAAAAAGCAAACTATACAAGTTTACTTACTTCTTCAATAGATACTTCTTTAACATCACTACTATTACGATATTTAAATTCTACAATACCTTCGCTAGCTTTTTTACCAACAACAATACGTTTTGGTATACCAATTAAATCCATATCTTTAAATTTAATACCAGCACGTTCATCACGATCATCTAATAATACATCAATTCCCATACCAGTTAATTTATCATATAATTCATTTGCAATTTTAACTTGAACTTCATCTTTTGTATTTGCAATAACAATTGACACAGTAAATGGCGCAATCTCATCATTAAAAATAATTCCATTTTCATCATTATTTTGTTCAACAAATGCCGCTAAAATACGAGCAATACCAATACCATAACATCCCATAACAACAGGTGCCAATTTATTTTCTTCATTAGCATAATAAAGTCCCATAGATTCAGAATACTTAGTTCCTAACTTAAATGTATTACCTACTTCAATTCCCTTCTTAAAAGTAAGTTTATGACCACATTTTGGACATACATCTTCTTCAGTAACATTTCTAATATCCGCTACTCTATTATATTTAAAATCACTTAAATTAACATTAATATAATGGTAATCAGTCTTATTCGCACCAACTAAGAAATTTCTCATGTTAGTAACTTCATAATCAACAATAATTTCCACATCTAAATCAATTGGTCCAGCAAATCCAACTTTAGCTCCAGTAATCATTTCATCTTCTTCAATTGAAGCCATTTCAAACTCTTTTGCACCAAGTAATTTTTGAACTTTTTCCTCATTTACTTCGTGATCTCCACGTATCATTAAAGCAACAAATTTACCATCTGCTTTATAAATTAACGTTTTAACAGTATCAATTGCATTAATACCAAATTGATCTTCTAAGTCCTTAATAGTTCCTACATTTGGTGTATATAATAATTCTTTTTCTTTATATTCAAGTGTAACTGCTTTATCTTGATGTACACATTCACATACTTCAATATTTGTAGATAATCCACATTCATCACAAAGCACTAAAACATCTTCCCCAATATCACATACAGCTTGGAATTCTTCTGATAAAGTTCCACCCATTACTCCACAACTAGCAGTAACTATTTTATAATTTAACCCTACTCTATCAAAAATCTTTTTATATGCATTAAACATCTTATCATATGCAACGGCAAGTCCTTCATCATCTTTATCAAATGTATATGCATCTTTCATAACAAATTCACGAGTACGAATTAAACCATATCTACTTCTAGGTTCATCTCTATATTTATTAGCCATTTGATATAAACTAATTGGCATATCTTTATGAGACTTAATAACTTCTTTTGCAGCCTCAACAAACATTTCTTCATGAGTTGGTCCAAGTACATAACTTCTATCAAATCTATCTTTTAAAGCAAACATACTACTACCAAAATTTTCTCTTCTACCACTAGAAATATATACTTCTTCTGGTAATAATTGAGGCATAACTAACTCTTGAGAATCAATTGCATTCATTTCTTCTCTAACAATCTTTTCAATTTTTCTTGTAACTTTTAATCCAATTGGTAAGAAATAATAAATTCCACTACCTGCTTTTTTAATCATTCCTGATCTAACTAATAAATTAGCACTAACACTTTCTTCATCTTTTGAATCTTCTCTTTTTGTAAAAAAATAACTATTTTTTAATTTCATAACTTTCTCCTCCTAAATATAAAATAATTAATATAAAAACTCTAATTATTCCGGGAGAACTCTCTCAAAACCAAATACATTAATTATGTTCACAAAACTATTATCGTAATACATAAAATCACCCCTAATTATAAAAATAAAAAGGATGGTACTAAAAGGAGTGCATAAGCACGGTACCATCCTTTACTTAACTTAATTTAATAACGATGTAAGAACACCGGAAGTAAAACTTCTCCTAAAAAGGTAGGAATATTTCTAGATTATAATTGAGTTCACACTATCCTCAAATCACTGATATAAGAGCTAAAAATATATTGGCCTTTTCAATAGATTTAAATAAAAAGTACATCTATCATATACTTTTTACTAATTTTTGTCAAGTTTTATTTATTTAGACTTTCTATTTCTTGTAATTGAAATCTATATTCTTGTTTAACATCAGGGTATTTTTCTTTATCAACTTTAGATGCAAACATATCATAAGGTCTTGCATATAATTTTCCATCTTCATATAAACATCTATAAATAACTAACTTTTCATCAGTTTCACTATGTTGAGCAAAATCAACAACTAAATATAAATCTCCTTTAAAATGTTTATAAACTCTATTTTTTAATATTTCCATTCTTTAAATCCTCAACTTTCTTTTTAAATTCTGCACCACGAACCTCACATTCTTTATATTGATCCCATGAAGCTGATGCAGGACTAAGTAAAATAATATCTCCTTCACTACTTACTTCGTAACATTTATCAAATCCATCTCTTAAATGTTCATAAATATAAGTATCTATTCCAATACTTTTACCATAATCTAAAACTCTCTCTCTACATTGTCCAATACCAATAATAGCCTTAACATTTTTAATATAAGGTGTTAATTCATTAAAATCTTGTCCTCGTTCTAATCCACCTAAAATAATAATAGTTGGTTTATCAAATGAAGATAAAGCAATTTGAGTACACTTAATATTTGTAGCTTCTGTATCATTATAGAATCTTCTACCTTCAATAGTATCAACATATTCTAATCTATGTTCAACACCTCTAAAGTTACTAATAACATCAACTATAACATCATTTGAAACTCCAAATTCTTTAACAATTGAAATTGCTGCCATACAGTTTTCAACATTATGCATTCCAGCTATAAATATATCATCACGAGAAATTACTTTTTCACCATAATAGTAAATTGAGTCATCTTTTACATAACATCCATTAATCTGATTCTTACTAGAGAAATATTTAACAGTAGATTTAATATTCTTAGTTTCATTAATAACATCATCATTATCAATATTTAAAATTGCCACTTCATTACTTGTTTGATTCTTAAACAATTTAGCTTTAACCCTCTTATAGTTTTCATAACTCTTTAAGAAATCAATATGTGCAGGACTTAAATTAGTCATTAAAGCAACATCTGGTCTAAATTTTTCCATATTTTCAAGTTGTTGACAACTTACTTCAGTGACAATAATGTCTCCACTTTTTACATCACTTAAAATACTAGAAACAGGATATCCTATATTTCCTGCAAGAAATACTTTTTCACCAAAAGCTTTCTTCATAATTTCATAAGTTAAAGTTGTTGTAGTTGTTTTACCATTAGTTCCAGTAATAGCAATAACTTTAACACCTTCAGGTAATAATCTAAATGACATTTCAACTTCATTAATAACTTCAATACCAAGTTCACGAGCTTTTAATACGTATTTATGATCAATCGGAACTCCAGGATTCTTAATTAAATAATCAAAACTAGAATCTAAAATATCATCAGGATGTGAACCAAATATTAATTCAACTCCTAATTCTCTAAGTTCTTTAACTTGTTCAGGATCCATTTTATCTTCTTCTTTACCATCATTTAATATAACAGTATTTCCTCGTTTAATTAAATATTTAGCAGCTTGATATCCACTACGTGCTAAACCCAATATAAAAATCTTATTATTTTCAAACATATAATCTTCACCAATATAATTATACTACACAAATCATTTTTTCACTACAAATCAATACTTATTAGACATTTATTGACTTATTCTATATTGAAACTACATATTCAAAATGATATAATAAAATAGACAAATAGGAAGGAGATAAACCAATGAAAATAGTTACATTAAGACCTGATCAATTTACAAAATTTGCATCAACACACAAATATAGAAACTATTATCAATCAGTTGCATATGGAAATACAATGATTAAATTTGGATATAATGTTCACTATCTAGGAATTGTTAATGAAAACAATAAATTAATTGGGGCATCACTAATCCTATATAAAGAAGTATTCATGAGTAACAAAATTGCATATGCCCCACGTGGAATACTATGTGATTATGATGATAAAAAACTTTTGAAAGAAATAATTGATAAAATTAAAAAAGTTCTTGGAAAACAAGGTTTTATGATGCTAAGAATCGACCCATATATTCCAGAATCGATAAGAGATCATAAAGGAAATATAATTAATATTAATCAACAAGCATCTACAATAATTAAAAACTTAAAAAGAGTTGGATTCTCTTATAAAGGAAAAAATAGATTCTTTGAAACAGAAAAGCCTCGTTGGGAAGCATTAGTATTATTAAATAGAGAATCAAATGAAATATATGAATCATTTGATAAACGAGTAAGAACAAAAATAAAAAGAGCTGCAACAAGTGGATTGGAAGTAATTAGAGATGAGAAAAAAGATGTAGAAACTTTATACGATATGATAAAGAAAAAACAAAGTAATCCACTAAATTTTTATAAATATTTATTAAAAAACTTCAAAGATGACATAGAAATATACTACGCAAGAATCAATACTTCTACATTTACAATTAATAGTAGAAGAATGTTTGAACAAGAACAAGAAACAAATGCACAATTAGCAGAAATGATTCAAAGACCTTATCTTGAGCCGAAAGAAAGAGAAAATTACTTAAACAAAAAAATGGAATCAGATAAGTTATTAGAAACATATAAAAATAATCTTGTACTTGCAACTGAATTATTAAAAACTCATCCAGATGGAATTAAAGTAGCCGGAGCTATGACAATTACATTTGATAATGCGGCATACGTATTTATTGATGGTATAAAAGATAAATACTCATCATTAAATGCAAACTACTTAGTAAAATGGTTTATGATTGATGACTATAATAAAAGAGGCTTCAAATATATAAATTTAAATGCTATTGCTGGAGAATTCGAAGAAAAACATCAATTCAGTGGATTAAACGAATCTAAATTAGGATTTAATAGTACAATAACTGAATACATTGGAGAATTTGATATTATACTTAACAATTTCTCTTATAACTTATATAAAAACTTTAAGAAAGGAAAATAATCCTTTCTTTTTTTTATACACAAAAAAAGAATCGGTTATCCGATTCTTTTAATTTATCATTATTCAACGATTTCAGTAACGTTACCAGCACCAACTGTTCTTCCACCTTCACGGATAGAGAATTTAGTTCCTTGTTCAAGTGCGATTGAGTGGATTAAATCAACGTCGATATTGATGTTATCCCCTGGCATAACCATTTCTGTACCTTCTGGTAAAGTAATGATTCCTGTAACGTCTGTAGTTCTGAAATAGAATTGAGGACGATAGTTGTTGAAGAATGGAGTATGACGTCCACCTTCTTCTTTGCTTAGTACGTATACAGAAGCTTTGAATTTGTGGTGAGGTGTAACAGTTCCAACTTTAGCTAAAACTTGTCCACGTTCAACTTCTTCACGAGAAATACCACGTAATAATACTCCGGCATTGTCTCCTGCTTCAGCATAGTCTAATTGTTTACGGAACATTTCAATTCCTGTAACAACTGTCTTCTTAGTTTCTTTGATACCAACGATTTCAACTTCATCGTTAAGTTTAAGTTGTCCACGTTCAACACGTCCAGTAACAACTGTTCCACGTCCAGTGATAGTGAAAACATCTTCAATACTCATTAAGAATGGTTTTTCATTATCTCTTTCAGGTGTTGGAACCCAAGTATCAACAGCATCCATTAATTCGTTGATCTTTTCAACCCATTGAGCTTCTCCTTCAAGAGCTTTAAGAGCAGATCCACGAACGATTGGAGTATCGTCTCCTTCGAATCCATATTCGTTTAATAAATCACGAATTTCCATTTCAACTAAGTCTAATAATTCTTCATCATCAACCATATCACATTTGTTCATGAATACTACCATTTTTGGTACTCCAACTTGACGAGCAAGTAAGATATGTTCACGAGTTTGTGCCATAGGTCCGTCTGTAGCAGCAATAACTAAGATTGCTCCATCCATTTGAGCAGCTCCAGTAATCATGTTTTTAACATAGTCAGCATGTCCTGGGCAGTCAACGTGAGCGTAGTGACGAGCATCAGTACTGTATTCAACGTGTGCAGTATTGATTGTGATACCACGTTCTCTTTCTTCTGGTGCTTTATCGATGTTAGCGAAATCAACAGCTTCGTTACCATTTTTTCCAGCTAAACATTTAGTAATAGCAGCAGTAGTAGTAGTTTTACCATGATCTACGTGTCCAATTGTACCAATGTTAACATGTGGTTTTGAACGATCAAATTTTTCTTTTGCCATATTAAATTTCCTCCTATATGTATATTACATCATTTATTTTATCTAATAATTGAATTATTTTCAACTATTTTGATACTTATTTAATTATATTTGTAAATTAGTTTCCACTCTTTTTGATGATTTCATCAGCAATATTTTTTGGAACTTCTTCATAATGATCTGGGAACATTACGAATGTTGCTCTACCTTGTGTATTAGAACGTAAGTTAGTAGCATATCCAAACATTTCTGAAAGTGGAACCATAGCACTTAGCTTAATAGCATTTCCTTGTGCTTCTTGTCCAAGTGGTTTACCACGTCTAGCAGTTAAATCACCCATAACATTTCCGAAGTATTCTTCAGGAGTTGTTACATCAACTTTCATGATTGGTTCAAGTAAAACTGGTTTACATTTGTTCTTAGCTTCTTTTAAAGCAAAGCTTGCAGCAATCTTGAAAGCCATTTCGTTAGAGTCTACATCGTGGTAAGAACCATCGAATAATGTAGCTTTAACATCTATCATAGGATATCCAGCAAGTACACCTGTTTGTAATGCTTCTTGTAATCCTTTGTCAACAACTGGAATGTATTCACGAGGAACAACACCACCAACGATTTGGTCAACGAATTCATATCCTTTTTCAGGATTTGGTTCGAATTTGATCCAAACGTGTCCATATTGTCCACGTCCACCAGATTGTTTTACATACTTACCTTCACAATCAGCAGCAGCTTTAATTGTTTCACGATAAGCAACTTGTGGAGCACCAACATTTGCTTCAACGCTGAATTCACGTCTCATACGATCTACTAAAACATCTAAGTGTAATTCACCCATACCAGCGATAACTGTTTGTCCAGTTTCATGATCTGTATGAACTTTGAATGTTGGATCTTCTTCAGCTAATTTTTGTAATGCTAATGCCATTTTATCTTGGTCAGCTTTTGATTTTGGTTCAACAGCTAATTGGATAACTGGTTCAGGAACTACTAAACTTTCAAGAATAATAGCTTTCTTTTCATCACATAATGTATCTCCAGTTGAAGTATTTTTTAATCCAACTGCAGCAGCGATATCTCCTGTATATACATCAGTAATTTCCTTACGGTTATTAGCATGCATTTGAAGAATACGTCCGATTCTTTCTTTTGAATCTTTTGATGAGTTTAATACATATGAACCACTTGATAAGTGTCCAGAATAAACTCTGAAGAATGTTAAACGTCCAACGAATGGATCTGTCATAACTTTGAATGCTAATGCTGAGAATGGTTCACTGTCACTAACTTTACGGCTAGCTTCGTTTCCATCCATATCAGTACCAACTACAGCACCAATATCTAATGGACTTGGTAAATAGTCAAGTACAGCATCTAATAATAATTTAACACCCTTGTTTCCTAAAGCTGTTCCACACATAACTGGGAAGAATTCAGCTTTTAAAGTACCAGTTCTGATTGCTTTTTTGATCATTTCAACTGTAACTTCTCCACCATCAAGGTAAGTCATCATCATTTCATCATCAAATTCAGCAACTGCATCGATTAATTCCATTCTCATTTCTTCAGCTTTATCTTTTAAATCAGCTGGAATTTCGATTTCTTCTGGATTTTCTGCTTGTTGTCCATCATATTTATAAGCTTTCATAGTAACTAAATCAATGATACCATTGAATTCGTTTTCAGCTCCGATTGGACATTCAATCGCTTTAGCATTAACACCTAAACGATCTTTAATTGTTTTTAAACTATATTCAAAATTTGCACCCATTTTGTCCATTTTATTTGCGAAAATAATTCTTGGAACTTTAAATTCAGATGCTTGTCACCAAACTGTTTCAGTTTGAGGTTCAACTCCAGCTTGAGCATCGATTAACGCTACAGCACCATCTAATACACGAAGTGAACGAGAAACTTCAACAGTGAAGTCTACGTGTCCTGGTGTATCGATGATATTTAAACGATAACCTTTCCAGTAAGCAGTAGTTGCAGCAGAAGTAATAGTGATACCACGTTCTTTTTCTTGTTCCATCCAGTCCATGGTAGCAGCACCTTCATGAGTTTCACCAATTTTATGGTTAACTCCAGTGTGGAATAAGATTCTTTCGCTACAAGTAGTTTTACCTGCATCGATGTGAGCCATAATTCCAATATTTCTAGTCATTTCTAATGACGTATCTCTTGCCATAATTTGCTCCCTTTCCTACCATCTATAATGAGCGAAAGCTTTATTAGCTTCAGCCATTCTATGAGTATCTTCACGTTTCTTAACAGCTGCACCTGTACCATTAGATGCATCGATAATTTCGTTTGCTAAATTATCAGCCATTCCTTTTCCTCCACGTTCACGAGAATATTTAGTTAACCATCTTAAGGCTAAAGCTTGACTTCTCGCAGGAGTAACTTCTATAGGTACTTGATAGTTTGATCCACCAACACGACGGCTCTTAACTTCAAGTTGTGGTCTAATATTTTCCATAGCAGTATTAAATACTTCAATTGGATCTTTACCAGACTTAGTTTTAACTGTTTCAAATGCTTCATAAACGATTGATTGAGCAGTTCCTTTTTTACCATCTAACATAATAGTGTTGATTAATTTAGCAACAACTTTTGAGTTATATATTGGATCTGCTAAAACGTCTCTTTTTGCTGCACGTCTCTTACGCATTTTAATTCCTCCCTTCAATAATATTAATTTTTATTTTTACTTAGGTCTTTTAGCACCGTATTTACTACGTCCTTGCTTACGATCTTTAACACCGGCAGTATCTAATGTACCACGAATAATATGATAACGAACTCCGATTAAGTCCTTAACACGTCCACCACGAATTAATACAACACTATGTTCTTGTAGGTTGTGACCAATTCCAGGAATATAAGTATCAACTTCTTTTCCATTTGATAAACGAACACGCGCATACTTACGTAATGCTGAGTTTGGCTTCTTAGGTGTTTTAGTACCAACACGAGTACATACTCCACGTTTTTGAGGAGCGTTTGTATCAGTAGTTTTCTTTTGAATTGTATTTAATCCAACACCAAGAACTGGTGCCTTACTCTTTCTAACTTTGTCCTTACGATTTTTGCGAACTAATTGGTTAATTGTAGGCATAAAATATATCTCCTTTCTTTACACATATCCAGGTGTACCATTTTACCCTTTAAATAAAACTTTGCCCAAAATAAGCAAAGATATTTAATCAGCAAACATAATATACCACTAACTAAATCTAAAGTCAATATTAAATAAATATTATTTTAAAAATATAAAAAACAGTAAACATATTATAGTAAGAAAAATGTATTTTTAATACAAAAAAAAGGAGTAGATTACTCTACTCCATAAATTGTTCTTCTAATTGTTCTAAAGGTTCTTCATCCATAAATTCTGTTTGTAATTCATAATCAACATCACGATATGCTCTACTACCAGTACCTGCAGGAATTAACTTACCAATGATAACATTTTCTTTTAATCCTGAAAGTGGATCAGCTTTACCTTTAATTGCAGCATCAGTTAAGATACGAGTTGTTTCTTGGAATGATGCAGCAGATAAGAATGAATCAGTTTCAAGTGCAGCTTTAGTAATTCCAAGTAAGATTGGTTTTCCAAGAGCTGGTTTCTTACCTCTAATGATTGCATCTTTATTTCCATCAGTGAATTCACGGAAGTTAACAAGTGCACCAGGTATGAAATGAGTATCTCCACCTTCAACAATTCTAATCTTAGAAATCATTCTACGAGCGATAATTTCGATATGTTTATCAGAAATATCAACACCTTGAGAACGATAAGTATTTTGAACTTCTTTTAAGATATATTCTTGTGTAGTAATTGGGTCTGTTACAGCTAATAATTCTTTTGGACTGATAGCTCCTTCTGTAAGTCTATCTCCACAAGTAACTGTATCTCCTTTTTCTACGCATAACTTAGAACCATAGTTTGTAACATGTTCTTTAGTTTCAACTTTATTAGTAATACTAATTTTGTATTTTCCATGATCTTCTTTAATCTTAGTAATTGTACCATCGATTTCAGCGATAGTAGCTTTAGCTTTTGGATTACGTGCTTCGAATAATTCTTGTACACGAGGAAGACCTTGAGTAATGTCGGCGTCACCACCATGCGCAACTCCTCCTGAGTGGAATGTACGCATTGTAAGTTGTGTACCAGGTTCTCCAATTGATTGAGCAGCCATAACACCTACAGCTTCTCCAATTTCAACTAAGTTACCTGTAGCAAGGTTACGTCCGTAACATTTTTGACATACACCATTTGATGTACCACATGTTAAAATTGTTCTAATTTCAACTTCTTTAATTCCAGCAGCAACAATTTTTTCTGCTAGAGATTCAGTAATCATTTGTAATCTATCTACGATAACTGCTTTAGTTTCAGGATGAACGATTTTCTTATTAGCAAAACGTCCTACGATACGATCTTTTAAACTTTCGATTACAGTACCATTCTTTTCATTTATGAAATCATGTACTAAAACACCTTGATCAGTACCACAGTCTTCTTCTCTAACAATCATATCTTGAGATACGTCAACTAAACGACGAGTTAAGTATCCTGAGTCTGCAGTCTTTAATGCTGTATCGGCAGAACCTTTACGAGCACCGTGAGTAGATAAGAAGAATTCAGCAACTGATAATCCTTCAATGAAGTTTGAAAGGATTGGAATTTCTACTGGTGTACCATCTGGCTTAGCCATGATACCACGCATACCAGCAACTTGTGTAAAGTTAGAAATGTTACCACGCGCTTTAGAGTTCATCATGATGAAGATTGGGTTATCTACTTCAGACTTAGCAACTTCTTCAAGTTCTGCTTTAACGCGGTCAGTTGCACCATTCCATGTTTCAATTACTTTAGTAAATCTTTCTTCTTCTGTAATTAAACCACGTTTATATTGTTTATTAATTTTATCAACCATTACTTGAGTTTCTTCAACGATTTCTGGTTTCTTTTTACTTAATCTAACATCTGCCATACTAACTGTAATACCAGCGATAGTAGAATAATAGAATCCTAAATCTTTCATCTTATCAAGCATTGTTGATGTTTCAGTAGTTTTATAACGTTTAAATACTTGAGCAATAATTTTTTCTAATGTACCTTTAACAAATGGTTTAACAAGTGGCATTTCTTTAATTGCTTCTGGGATGTTTGTTCCTTTTTCAAGGAAATATTTGTTAGGTGTAATATTAGAAATATTTTCATCAGTTGGTTCATTAATAAATGCAAATGAATCTGGTAAGATTTCATTAAATTTAATTTTTCCAACTGTAGTAACTAAGTATTTACCTTTTTGACTTTCAGTAAATAATTTATATTTAAATGAGTCAACAGGAATTGCAATACGTGTATGTAATGTAATTTCTCTTCTTTCATAAGCCATTAAAGCTTCATTTGAGTTCTTAAATACACGTCCTTCTCCATCTTCTCCAGCTTTTTCCATAGTTATATAGTAGTTACCTAAAACCATGTCTTGTGATGGAGTAACGATAGGATCTCCACTCTTTGGATGTAGAATGTTGTTAGAACCTAACATTAACATTCTCGCTTCAGCTTGAGCTTCTTCAGAAAGTGGAACGTGAACAGCCATTTGGTCTCCATCGAAGTCAGCGTTGAACGCAGGACATACTAATGGGTGAAGACGAATAGCTTTACCACCAACTAAAATTGGTTCGAATGCTTGGATACCAAGTCTATGTAATGTAGGAGCACGGTTTAATAAAACTGGGTGTTCTTTAATTACTTCTTCAACAATATCCCAAACAACTGGATCTTGTCCATCAATTAATCTCTTAGCAGCTTTAATATTGTGAGCAATATCTTT
>JAZRPV010000013.1:0-9562 GCA_045649455.1 Bacilli bacterium
AAATATTATTGCATTCTGGACAAAATTCATTAATTGGTTCATCCCAATACGCAGTTTTACAAGTTGGATAATTATCACATCCATAAAATACTTTTTTACGTTTTGTAACTTTTTCAATAATATTACCTTTATCACAATTAGGACATTTGATAATTATCTTTTTTTCTTTTTCTTCTTTTTTTATAAACTTACAAGTTGGATAATTACTGCATGCAGTAAATTCACCAAATCTTCCTTTTCTAATTACTAAATCATTTCCGCATTCTGGACAAACTTCACCAGTCTTCTCAGCCTCTTTTTTCTCCATATTAGAAAATGCATCTTTAACTAATGGTTCAAATTTTTCATAAAAATCCTTTAATAATTTTATGTTATCTAATTTATCTTCTGCAATTTCATCTAAAGAAGTTTCCATATTAGCAGTATATTCAACATTAATTAAATTAGCAAAAAATTCTTGTAATTTATCAGTAGTTTCAATTCCAATACTAGTAGGCTTAAACTTCTTATCAACTAATTCAACATAATCTCTTTCTTTAATAGTATCAATTGTCTTAGCATAAGTAGATGGTCTACCAATACCCAACTCTTCCATTTCCTTAATAAGTTTTGCTTCACTATATCTACTAGGTGGAGCTGTAAAATGTTGACTAGCTTCAACATCATTACTTACTAAAGAACCATTTTCGTCAAATTCAGGAAGAATCTTATCTTCACTACTTTCATAATCTTTATATACTTTTAAGTATCCATCAAAGATTAAAATAGAACCAGTAGTCTTAAATTTATAATCATTATTATCAAAAACTACAGTAGTTTGATTAACCTTAGCATCTGCCATTAATGAAGCTAAAGCTCTTTTATAAATCATACTATATAGTTTAAATTCATCATTACTTAAATATTGTTTAATCTTAGTAGGTTCTCTCATTATACTTGTAGGTCTAATCGCTTCATGAGCATCTTGTACATTATCATTCTTTTTAGCAGATTTAACATAACCTACATAATTCTTACCAAAATTCTCTTCAATATAATGCATTGCAGGTCCAATAAATTGATCAGATAAACGAATTGAATCTGTTCTCATATAAGTAATTAATCCGACAGTCTCACTACCTAAATCAATACCTTCATATAACTTTTGAGCAATACTCATAGTCTTCTTAGCAGCAAAACCTAATTTAGTAGAAGCTTCTTGTTGTAATGTAGAAGTTGTAAAAGGTAATTTACTCTTCTTAGCTTTTTCTTTCTTTTCAACACTCTCTACTACATAAGTATCAGAAATTTCTCCAAGTACTTTATCTGCATCTTCTTTAATGTGTAATTCAATATCTTCATTTTTATATTTAAATAATTCAGATTCAAATTCTCCAAAGTTAGTAGTAATAGTCCAATACTCTTCAGGAACAAATGCTTCAATTTCTCTTTCACGATCAACAATTAATTTTAAAGCTACACTTTGTACACGTCCAGCACTCTTCGCACCAATTTTACTTTGTAATAATTTAGATAATCTAAATCCAATAATTCTGTCCAGTATTCTTCTTGTTTCTTGACTATGTACTAAATTATCATCAATAACAGTAGGATTATTAATAGCTTCAATTACTTTATCTTTAGTAATTTCATGAAATAAAACTCTTTTATAATTCTTATCTTTAATACCTAAAGCATCTTTTAAATGCCATGCAATAGCTTCTCCCTCACGATCAGGGTCGCTTGCAAGATATACAAGTTCACTATCTTTAACATCTTTCTTTAATTCTTTAATAACATTAGTTTTACCTTTAATCGCAACATAATTAGGAGTAAAACCATTCTCTATATCAACACCTAATCCAAATTGACCAGTAGTAGATAAATCTCTAATATGTCCCTTAGAAGAAACAACTTTAAAATCACTACCTAAATACTTTTCAATAGTCTTACTTTTACTAGGACTTTCCACTATCACTAATTTTTTTGCCATAACTCACACATCCCTTACAAAATTTACTTTACTTGCATTAACTATTTTTGTCAACACATTATCTATTTATATAATACTCATCAAAATCAAAAAAATTTAATTATTTATGATTTTCTATATAATTTTTTACAGGACCATAACTTCTTCTATGTTCTGGAAGTATTCCATATTCTAATATTGCTTCTAAATGTTTCTTTGTAGGATACCCCTTATTCTTTTTAAAATCATACATAGGAAATTTCTCATCTAATTCATCTAGCATTCTATCTCTTGTAACTTTTGCAATAACACTTGCTGCACTTATAGTAATACTCTTTAAATCACCTTTAATAATAGATGTTGTTGGAATATCTAATTCAAGTGGCATAGCATCTATTAATATATGTTCTATCTTACAATTCTTTTTACAGTTTTCAATTGCTTCTTTCATAGCAAGTTTAGTCGCCTCATATATATTAACTTCATCAATTTTCTTTTCAGATATAATCCCTACTCCTACACCTAATGCAATTCTATTTATTTCATCAAAGAAGAAATCTCTTTTCTTTTCACTTAACTTTTTAGAATCAGTTAATCCATCTAAATTAAATTCACTAGGTAATACAACACAAGCTGCTACAACTGGTCCAACTAAAGGTCCACGTCCAACTTCATCAACTCCCGCTATAAATGTAATACCCTTTTCTCTTAATTCTCTTTCATACATATAATTATCTATCTTTTCCATATTATCAACTCCAATTATTATCTTAACATAAAAAGAAAAATTTACGTAACACTTTACGTAAATTATCTAAGTATCTTTTCCAATTTCTTATGAGCAACCTCATCATATCTTTTATATCCATCCATATCTACTCTACTTAAATCAAACTTTCTAGAGCGAGCCATTCTCAAAATAACTCTTTCTAAATCAACATCTAAGTAGCTACGAAGTATCTCTTCAAACTGAGGATATTTTATAATAAATTTTTGATAATCTTCAATCGTTCTAAATATATGGAAATCAGCCACATAATGTTCTCCAAAAATCTCATCAAAACTTTGTTCATAATCAAACATCTTACTCATATGAATTTCTCCATTAGGATGAAACTCATAATATATATTATTAGGTCTATCCATCTGACCGGAATAAATATCAAGTCCATATACTTCTAATAATTCATTAAGTAATTCTTCTCTATTTTTATCACTAGGACACATTTCTAATAAATCATCAAATGTTCCAAAATCATCATAAATAGGAAGATTAGGTCCAGTAAAATATTTAACTCCTGGTTCTTTAAAATCAAAAGAACCAACTCTTATAGCCATACATTTATCAAAGAAATTCTTAATCTTAAATGTATTCTCTTTACTATCAAATAATACTGGATAATAATGAACACTTCTAATTCCTCTAATACCAGCAAGTTCTTCACCAATAAATTCATTAAGATCAAAGTCTTTATGATAAATCACTGGCATTCCTGCAAGATCAGCAAACCCTTCATTTCTCTTTTTAGCAATTAATACTGGAGTATCTTCTCTAATAACTTCAAAATCATGCATTATTTTAATCTATCAAATGTAATATCACCGAAATAACCATTCTTTAAATCGCGAACAATTATATTTGAAACTTTATCATAATCAGCAACTCCACCTCTAGTTAAAGCACCACGTCTTGCAGCAATCATATCATAACATTCAATATAATCTTCATCTAATTCAGTAATACCATATCTTTCTTCTAACTTTTCAGGGTAAAGTTCAAATAATTTTCTAAGTACAAATATAGCAATCTCATCAATATTTAATATTTCTTCTTTTATAGAAGATAAACAAGCAAGTACATGAGCAGCTTCTTGATCTTCCATCTTAGGCCAAAGTATACCTGGAGAGTCAAGCAATTCTAAATCTTTATTAATTCTAATCCAACTTAAACTCTTAGTAAACCCAGGAGTATTTCCAACTCCAGCTGCCTTCTTACCAACTAATCTATTAATTAAAGTTGATTTACCTGCATTAGGTATTCCTACTATTAATACTCTACCTGCTCTTGGCATTAATCCTTTTTCTTTACGTTTGTTATTAACATCAACCATTAAACTATTAGTAACATCTATAATCTTTTTAACACCAGAATTATTATTACTCATTAAATCTACTGGAATAACTTTATATCCAAGAGATTCATAATATTTAATAATTTTATCTGTTTCTTCTTTATCACAAAGATCATACTTAGTCATAACCATAATTCTAGGTTTATCTTTAATTAAATCATCTATATCAACTATCTTAGAAGATAAAGGCATTCTAGCATCAACAACTTCATAAACTACATCAATTAGATTTAATTTCTCACTAATTTCTCTCTTAGTCTTAGCCATATGACCAGGATACCAGTTAATATAATTTTTAGTATAACCATTTACATTATCTTTCTTAGACATAATATCACTCCCAATTCCTCTTAATTATAACATAAAAGAGTAGATTTCTCTACTCCCTACTCATTAACATCTAATAATTTTAAACAAATATTTAAAAAATACCTTTATTATATTTAAACATTGCATAAAAAATCAAAACAAACCCAATCGCAAGACCAATAATCAATATAATATTACTTATATTAGCATAATTAAAAAAAGTAAATAAACCTGCTATTATTATTGTAATTCCAATAATAATACTTCCTAATCCAACTTTTTTACCATATGGGATTTTATCTTCTTCTCTCACTCTTTTTCTATGATAAGAATGTAATAAAGATATATTTCCCTTCATATTAAACGAACCAAGAATTATCACTATTAAACCAACTATTATTTGTACTATAAATTCTTTCATACCTATCACCTTTATTAATTATTATTTTTTATTATCTAAATATTCATGAGCCAAAATATCTTTTAAAACAAGCATCGCATCTAATTCACTATATCCATATTCTTGTTGAAGTAAACTAAGTAATTTCCTAATTTCTTTAGAATACTTACTAATATCAACTTCACTTTGATACTTCTTCAAAATAGGATATTTTGTACTCCAAGCCTTTGTCCAATTAACTTTTTCTTGGTTTTTTTCATTTGTATTTTTTATTATTTTCTCAATAGATTTCATATTCTAAACCTCTATAAATTTCTATCTCAATATATCTTTAGCAGCTTCATATCTACTTTTAACAAGAACTTTTCCTTTTTCACTCATCTTATTATAACTTCTATCAAGTTTATCCATAACAAACTTACTACCTTCATCAATAGATAAACCTTTCTCTCTATAAACCATACTTAACAAAGAAGGAATACTATAAAAATGTGCCATTGCATCACTATCAGCAATACATATTTCTTCTGGAGATATCTTATCCATCAAAACACTACCTCTATGATTTAAAATACATTTCTTAATTAATTCAATTCTTTCAATTGGATAATTCTCTCTTAATAAAAGTTCTTCCGCAATCTCCGCTCCAATAATATGATGTTCTTCTGTAAAACTAGCATCAGTAACACTTGCAATATCATGTAATAATGCAGCAAGTGAAACTATCTCAAGATCTGCTCCATATTCAGAAGCATACTTCTTCGCAAGTTCATAAACTATTTTTATATGATGATCCCATGCTCCAATACCATATACATTAGTTGGCGCCATACATCTTTGTTTAACATCACTATAAATAATCTTTTCTAATATCATATTATCACTTCCAATCGAAAACTATTATAACAAAAAAGAATAGATTACTCTACTCTAATACCATTATTTTTCATATCTAAATATAATTCATCTATATTATCATTAAAAATAAATCCTTTAAAACCATATTCATTTCCAATCTTAATATTAACTTCTTTATCATCTATAAAATAACATTCTCTAGATTCTAACTTAAACTTATCAATAAATATCTCAAACAACTTTCTATCTCTTTTTAATGTTCCATATTCACATGAAAATAAATATCCATCAACTATATCAAATAATTTATTATTCTTAAAAAACTCAAAGAAATCATTATTATTATCAGAAAAAATATAAACATTATAATTATTATTTTTTAGTTTCTTTATCATATCAATTAATCCCATATTAATTTTACGATACTTATAATAATGAACAAGATAATCCTTATAAATATCTAAATCACCAGAAAAATTACATTCATTGTATTTATCTTCTAAAGATCCAATACCCATATCTAATTTTTCCCAATTATCAAAAAATATTTTTAAGTCATTATAAACATCTTCATCTATATCAATATCATCTAATACAGAAATTGGCGTACCTTTTAAAATAACACTACCTAAATCAAATATTATATTTTTAATATTAATCACCCCTAAACTTATTACTAATAAAATTAATACCTAAACCAATAATCATCCCAATACTTGAAATAACCAAATACCAAATAGAATGAATCAAAGCAGATTCATTATAATAAATAAATATTGATGGAATAAACAATATAGAAATAACTACTGGATATAAATACTTAATTCTATTTTTAGAAATAAAACTTAATACAAAAGATAATCCAAATGTAGAAAGTATAATTAATAAAACCATTCCCATCGCATCAGTAGGTCCTGCAAACAACGGAAATATATAAAACATAAATAATTGCAATAACAAAATAATAATTTCTTTTAAATATTTTTTCATATCTTCTCCTACCAAATAAATGGTATTAATCTATATTTAACTTTCTTCATATAATCAGTATAACCATCTAATTCTTTCTTTAAAAACTTTTCTTCATTTAAAAGTCTTTTAATAATAATTAATGGATAAATTAAAAATATAAAAAATCCATATAAAGATCCAAGTATTAATGGCATTGATAGGAATAAAAAGATTGTAACTAAATACATAGGATGTCTAACTATACCATATAAACCTGTATCAACAACTTTTTGATTTTCTTGAACTTCAATTGTTCTAGATAAGTAAGCGTTCTCTCTTAATACCTCTGCATACCCTATATAAGAAATTAAAAATACTATACAAGAAATAATTACAACAACATTATTTAAATTAGACCATCCATATCTATAATCCAATCCAGAAATAACGAAGCCACCAACAAACATTAATAAACTTAATAAAATAACAAGTTTTTGTTCACCTATTTTTTCTTTTGCATTTAATCTTTTCTTTAATAAATTAGGACTTTTAATTAACATTACTATTCCTGCAATAAACATAGGTACAAATAATAATAAACATAATAACCATCCATTAAAATAATTTATTGTACCTGCAGGAACAAATATCAATAAACTAACTAAAATAATCCCCAATAAAATTTTAATAATTGCTTCACCAAATAATTTCATATTCTTCACCTATTTAAATTATAACAAAAAAGAACTTATTTTTTAAGTTCTTTTTCTAATTAATAATATACCAATTATAAACATTATAATTCCTGGTAATAATATTTCAATCCCTCTAAATATAACATTAAAATAAAAAGGACTAGAATTAACATACCAATGTAAATAATCTATATTTAAAACAATAATATAATATAAAACTAATACCAAAAATACAAATATTAGTATTAAACCAATAATCTTCTTAATACCAATCTTTTCTTTCTTAACTAATTTACTAATAATGTACCAACCAGCAATAAAGAAATAATCAAGAATTAAAAACATAGAAATCAAATATAAACTAGTTAGTAATGTCGGAATAGTACCAAAACTATATATACTTAATATTTCTCCTAAGAAAAAAGTTAAAACCAATGCAATTAAACTACAAATCAAATATTTCATAAATTACCCTCTATTATTTAATTTCTTTTCTACCATAACAATTGGTATAAATAATACTGCTACTTGTCCAAGTACAATAGTACTAATAAAACTTTCTTCTAAATAAAAATCTTTAACAAAACAAAATCCTAATATTAAACAAGAAATAATTAATAATATACATCCAAATATAATTAATAATTTACCAGAATATTTATTCGCAAAATTCCATGATTCTTGATCTTTCATAGATTTAGAAGTTCTATATCCCACTATTAAATTAATCTTTTTAGGTGGTCTAATAAACATAATTAATCCAACTACAGTAATTAAAACTGGTAATAAAAACAATGTAAATTCCATACAAAACACTCCTATCTTACTTTATCTAAATCTCCGTTAATAATAACAGGTCCAAATCCTTTAATCTCATCATATAACATATTATCAGGATAATCATTCATCATAAATATCTTCTTACCATTCATAAAAGCTTCATACATTTCTAAGAATGTAGATGCGCCTACATAATTATTTAAAGCAACTCCATTCTTCTCTTTTGTATAATTTAAAACTAATATAGCATCAACATTACTTATTTTGTCTCTACTTTCATAATACATAGATCTAAAGAAATCTAAATATTCCTGATCATCCATTAATTTATTATCATCATTTGTAACTGGATCATCATAACAATTTGGTAAATAAACAACATGTCCATTCTTTTCTAATCCATTCTTTACAGCTTCAACTCTATCATAAAAACTAGTTGAACATACTACTAAAACTTTCATTCAATCACTCCATTCATTATAAACATACTTTGAAATTCTTCAATACTATACTTTCTTTCATTACCAGGAATAGTAACATAATTATAAGCTCCATGTTCTTTAGCAATTTTAAATGCTCCATCAGTAAAATCAAATACACCACTAGAAAATATCTTATAAGACTTACCATGTCCAATAGCATTAATATATCTAAATCCCATATTGGCTTGTCCAGTATCTTCTTTATAAATATAAGTTCTATTAATATCGTTACTATCATGAAAAATAGCAATTGCATCTTCTGATAAAGATTTACCAGAACCACCTTTTAAAATAGTAGGTAAACTAAAAATAACCGCAACTACAAATATTCCAACAATTATCAAATATTTTTTATCTTTCATATTCTACTCCCCAAAATTCTTCTTTATATAATAAGTATACACCAAAGGTACTACTATTAAAAATATACTAGATAAATAAAATAAATTACCATCTACATGAAATATAGATAATGCATTAAATATAGAATGACACATTATACATGGAATCAAAGATCCACTCTTATGAAATATCATTACAAATAAATATCCTATAGAAACACAATAGAAAACTTGCATTAAAGTTGGAAGAAACTCCGCACCAGTAAATAAATTAATTATATGACCAATTCCAAATGTAATAGAACTAACAATAATCGCACTCTTAAGATTATCTTTAGCCATCATTTTAAATAAGAAACCTCTAAAAATAATTTCTTCTATAAAACCAATATTTATCATACTAATAATATGACATATAATTTCAACAACACTATTATTTATATTAATACCATTCCATAAATTAACAGAAATAATCAACATCAAAGGTATAAAATATAAAAATTTCTTACTATCCTTAACACTAACTAATCCATAATATTTAACTCGGTCTAAATAAATAATTAATCCTAACAAAAAGATAGATAACAATGTATTAACAATTACCCCACTATAACTAGTTATACTAATAAACATATTACTAACTATATATAAAATAATTAAACT
>JAZRPV010000014.1:0-15552 GCA_045649455.1 Bacilli bacterium
CTAGACACTCCTAACCTATAGACTAGATAGAATATACGATAAAATCTAAACCGAAGAATAAAGGGCAAAAGAAAAGGTCAAGCATAAAAGCCCAACCTTGTCAAGAGGTTATATGTACATTTCACAAAAGTTTACGTAAAGGGTTAATATGTTAAGTATCTAGCTAAGGTACTCATAACCTCGTTCTTGATTGCTTGATTTTCAAAATGAAGATTTGCATTTCGATAATATTCGATTATAGATTTAAAAAGAGGTGATGATCTAATACGTACCAGTACAGTACTTTCGTCATGGTCTTCATTATTGAGTGAGAATATAACTGGACATGTTGGATCATAATCATAAGATAAAAACATTTTAGATTGTTTATAGTCTATCCAGATACCAATGTTCTTACCATTAAGTTTAAAGATAAAGAAAAATTTTGCGTCTTTAGTCTTTTTATTAATAAAGGCTCGACTGTCTCTTAACATTTCATTATCAATAGCATATTTACCATATTTAGTATCAGCTATTAACTGTCCAAAACGAGTGGCTTTTTTAACTTCACGATATTCTAGGTTTTTACCATAATAAACCATTAATAATGGCTGTCCTTTATCGTCACGTTTAAAGATTTTATATTCACTATTATAAGGTAATGATAAATTTAACTCCATAAAGTAAGGGTTACTAATTGAGATTGCATTACCTAGACATAAAACACGAACATTTTTAAGACGTGTGATAGTCTCTAGTAATTCAAAGAAGGCTGTAACTTCGTTTTGTAAATAATGATAACAACCTTTATCAATAATAAATTCGTCAAAGATAATCGTGTCTACATTTTCGTAACTACTTGACTTTAATATATTAGAGGTTGACAATGCTACAGCAAAACCACAAACTTTTTTATTACAATATAGTAATTCTTTACTATTAGATAAAGTGTCTTCTGGAAATTCGTCTTTAACTTGATCAAAGAATATCGGCATAGATTTTTTCATTAAAGCTTCATTTAATTCTTTATTATATCGTCTAATATAAACAGATTGTTTACCAGTCTTTTTAAAATGATTAACAATAAACTTTTTACTACCATAAGTTTTACCTACTCCACGTTCTGCAAGTACGAAAGTTAAGAATGATCCATAAGATAATATTTTATTGAAATCTAAAAATATTGAGTTATTCTTTTCTTTTGACATAATACCTCCTAAATAAAAAACTCAGTAAATTTAACATTATAAAGCACTTTATCACAAGAAAATAAATACTACACGCTCTTCACGTTGATTACGTAATATTTAATTACTTTATATTAAATGTTAACAACCGAGTTAAGAAAGTGTGAATAGCTTATTGCCTCACAATAATATTATATGACATTTACATAAATTAGTCAACTTTACGTCAATTAAAAATTATTTTTAAAATTTTATTGACTTTGAAATTATCTTATTATATGCTTAGAGTGTAAGAGATAGGAGGGTACATGAGTAAAGAGGAAAAATATGAAATAGCAATTAATACAATTTATAATACATTAAAAGAAAGACAATTTATATTTTCAATAGCAGAACAAAAAATAATTAGATCAATTTTAAAATACATAGAAACATTTAAAGAATATGTTAAAGAATAGGAAGGAAAAGAAAATGAAAAAATTTAGAATAAGAAAGTGGGTTAAGGTTACATTTGTTATAGTTATATTATATTTATTATTTAGTTATATTGATAAACTAGATACTCAAGCTATTGAGAATTGTAGTCAAACTTATGATAAATATATATGTGAAAAAATGGTGTATGGTTATTAGGTAATATTATGAATAATGAATTTATTGAACGTATGATATATGAGTGTGAAAAAGACAACCCTTTCAAGAATATAAAATCATTTTATAAAGCAATATATGATAAATATAAAGTTAAACCTAGTAGTGATTTATATAAAAAGATTGTTAATTACCAGATAGATTTTTATGGCTCTAGCTTAACTTATGACGATAAAGAAAAGAGCTATAGAAGTAATGAAGACATGCGAAAGATAACAGATGAAGCTAACGCAAGACGTTATTCAAGAAAAAAGAGGAAATGATAAAATGAAAGAAAAGAAAACTAAAATACTTTTATATCACTCTTATTTAAGTAAAATGGGTGGTGTAGAAACATTTACTTATAATTTTTGTTACTTATTTAAAGACTATTTTGACATTACAGTATTATATATTAATGGTAATAAAAAACGAATTGAACTAATGCGTAATTTAGTTAAATTAAGTAGATATGATAAAAATAAAACATATAATACAGATATTTATATACGTAATAGTGTATGGGGTTTAATACCTAAAAACATTAATTATAAATATGCTATTGAAATGAGACACGCAGATTATAAATATTTATTAAAAATAGGTCAATTAGGTATACAATATAAACCAGCTGGAATAGATCATATTGTAGCTTGTAGTAAACACGTTGCTAAAATGAGTGACGAAATATTTGGTGATGATCCTAAAGTTTTATATAACCCAGTACTTCCTTTAATGAAAATAAAAAGAGTATATCATTTTGTTAGTTTTATGAGGGTTAGTAAATCTAAAGGACTTGATCGTATGAACACTTTTTATAATATGTTAAAACAAGCTAATATATCTTTTGAGTGGAATATCTTTACTAACACTAATTATAAAAGTAAAGTTGACGAAATACACTTCTGGAAGGCAAGACAAGGACTAGAAAATTATATTGACTATCTAAATGACGCCGACTATTCTGTTTTACTTAGTGATAGTGAAGGTTGTCCTTATCAAGTACTTGAGAGCTTGCAATATAATACACCAGTTATAGCAACAGATATACCTAGTATACATGAACTTATTGAACATGGTAAAAACGGATACATTATACCACTTAATATGGACTTTGATATTAATATAATTAAAGATATACCAGAAGTATATAATTATTATGGTACTGAAAATAATAACAAGTGGTTAAAATATTTACAAGAAATTGAAAATAATATTAAAGGAAGTGAAGAAAAATGACAGAAGATTTAATTTATTCTTATGAAGAATTACAAGATTTAGTTTTAAAGTATCAAAGAGAAAATATTATTATAAAACATAAAATAAATAAAGCAATAGATTATATTAATAGTTTTGAATATTATATACCAGAAGATGATAAACCAGATTTATTAGATATTCTAAAAGGAGAAGATAATGACAGATGAAGAGTACAGATTAATAGATAGACAATATCTTGAAGACGAAATATTAGAGATTATATTTAGTTATTTAATTAATGAAAATGAAAAATACGAGAATGTATTAAAGCAATTAAAACATGTTGACTGGAGGGAAAAAGAAGAAAATGATATTAATAGTAGTTGCAATTAGTTTAATTTATGTTATATTATTGATTATGATACTTAAAGCTTATTATCGTGATAATGGCGAACTTGAGAATAGAATATTACAACTTGAAAAAAGAATTGAAGATTTTAAAAAAGAAATTAAAAAAGATTATAAAGGTATTTATATACCTATTGATAATGATTTTAGTATTTTATTACCTTTATGTGAAAAAGAAAAATATGATATTAAAAAGATAAAAGATATTTATAAGAAAGAGGGTGAGTGTATGGCTTGTCGTAAAGGTAAAGGTGGACGTAAGAAATAATGAAGTACATATTAAAATATTATACTGAAGGTAGATATTTACATTTTGTACGTGAAAACATTAAAGAATTTGAAACCCTACCAGAACTAAGAATATTTTTAATTGATAATTATAAAAGAATAACCAATTATAAGATATATCAATTAAAATTTAATTCTAAATTATAATGCTGTATATTAAGTACAGCATGTAGCTAACGATAAATCCTTTCTATTTATTATATTCTTTCTTGTTATTTAGGGCAAGTATACTTAAACTATAAAACCTTTTAACCAGTTATATTTTGTTTTTTCTCGTTTAATCGTTGGCTACATGGTGTATTTAATTACACTAAAAATAAAAGAAAGGAGGATCTAGACTTGACTAAAGTTGTAATTGAAATTAAAGACAAAAAAGACGATACAGATAGTTGTAATGTAAAAATTACTACTTCTGGATATGAAAAAGGTACAAAAGCTGAACAAACAATGACGGCAGTAATATATAATGCTGTAAACGAAACAATTAAAAACTTACAAAAAATTGGTTAATTACTAGGAGGTAGATATTATGGAAAAGAACGAATTAACTTTATTTAATGGAAATGTAGGAGCTGTTTATTGCTCTAAATTAACAAACTCAACAGAAGAGAAAAAAGAATTATTTAATGCTCTAGAAAATTGTGACGCATTACTTAATGACTGTGTTGGTCAAGAAATTACTATTAAAGACGTATATTGTGAAGAAAAAGAAGTAATTGATGACGAAACAGGCGAAACTAAAAAGAAATACAGAACGATCCTATTTGACGTTAACGGACAAACTTACGCGACTGGCTCTTATGGTATATTTAATATAATTAAAAAGATATTTGTTATCTATGGTATGCCAACTTGGGAAGACGGCATTAAAGTTAAGGTTACTAAACGTCCTATTGGAAATGGTAAAACAAGCTTAACATTAACTTTGGTATAGAAATATCTATACCTTTTCTTTTATAAAAATATGAAGGTGGTGATTAAATGAGAAGTAGAATTAACCCAGAACTTGCGAAAACCCTTAATATTTCTACTATTAGACAATATAGTAGGATAAGATATGATAAGAAACTTAATAAAGAAATTGACGATACTTTAAGACGTTATAACAATAAAATAAAAAGACTAGCTAGACAACAATCTAATTATATCTTACCACAACAAGTATCTAAAGAAGACTTAATGGAAGTAGCATACACTAGACAAGATTTACAAAGAAGGTTAAATAATTTAAGGAAATTTAATGAACGTGGAGCAGAAGAAACGATCTATACGAAATCTGGATATGCTCTAAGTAAATATGAATTAAATTATTTAAAACGTGAAAAAGCACGTGTTAAAAGAAGTATCTTAAAAGATATAAAATACTATGAAGAGAAGAAACCTAAACTATATGGTAAAGAAATGAGTACTACTTTCGCACGTATGGGCGATACTAATTATTTAAATTTACTAACTAGATATAAGGAAATTAATGTTGACGTTACTAATTTAACATTAGACGAATTATTTGACTATCGTAAAATGTTATATAACGTAGGTAAAGATAGGAACTATCTAGCTGAAAACTTTAAACTTAATTATATTGATATGATCACAGACTTAGCTTATTATGCTAACTATGATAAAAAGAAACTTAATAAACTAAAAGCTAAACTTGCTACAGTAGACGCAAGTAAGTTTTACGACTTATATATTAATGAAAAATCAATTAAAGAGGCTACTAATTATTACTATACTAAATTTAAAGCTTTAAAAGACGTTGAAGCGCAGAAGATAACCGAATTATATGACGATATCTTGGATAACATAAATGATATACTAAAAGATTATACTTAGTGAAATGTTTTACAGCCGACTTTGAAACGACAACCGATATAAATGATTGTCGTGTCTGGGCTTATGCACTATGCGAGGTGGGTAATTATAATAACTTTAGTTATGGAAATAATATCGCAAGTTTTATTGACTTTTGTAAAAATAAAAAAGATAACTATAAAATATATTTCCATAATTTAAAGTTTGACGGGGAGTATATCATATCGTATCTGTTAAAAAATGGTTATGAATTAATAGAGGATAAAAAAGATAGACGAGAGAAAACCTTTACTTGTTTAATAAGTGATACAGGACAATTTTATTCGATTGAAATATACTTTGAAGTTAAAAATAAAAAAGTAAATAAAGTTACTATTTTTGATAGTTTAAAGATACTAAACTTTTCTGTAGATAAAATAGCAAAAGACTTTGACTTACCTATCCGTAAATTAAAAATTAATTATAAAGCATATCGTCCAGTTGGACATGTTCTTACAAAAGAAGAAGTAGAGTATATTCGTAATGACGTTGAAATTATGGCTAGAGCTTTAAAGTTTATGTTTGACTTAGGACTTGATAAAATGACTATTGGAGCAGACGCATTAGCATATTATAGAAAACACTGTAAGTACTTCTTAAAGTATTTCCCACAGTTACCTTATGAAATAGATCAAGACATACGTAAAAGTTATAAAGGTGGCTTTACTTATCTTAATGACATATATAAAGGTAAAGAAGTTGGTAATGGACTTGTATTAGACGTAAACAGTCTTTATCCTAGTATTTTACATAATGAAGAATTACCTTTTGGTGAGCCTTACTTTTTTGAAGGTGAATATAAAGAAAACAAGTTATATCCATTATACGTACAAACTTTAACTTGTATCTTTGAAATAAAACCTAATAAAATACCTAGTATCCAATTAAAGAATAATTTATCTTTTATGCCTACAGAATATATAAAATCTAGTAAAGGCGAATTAGTTACTTTAACACTTACTAATATTGATTTGGAACTCTTTTTTGAACAGTATAACGTAACTCATATTACTTATCACTCTGGATATATGTTTAAAGGTATTAAAGGCTTATTTACTGAATATGTAGATCATTGGACTGAAAGTAAGATTAAAGCTAAAAAAGAAAACAATAAAGCCATGTATATGACTAGTAAACTATTACTTAACTCTTTATATGGTAAATTTGGTCTTAACCCTAATTCACGTAGTAAATTTCCTTATTTAGACGAAGACGGAGTAGTAAAGTATTATGTTACTCCACTCCAGATAAGGAAATCATTATACTTACCGATAGCGACATTTGTAACTTCTTATGCACGTCGTAAAACAATTTTAACTAGTCAAGCAATAAAAGACTTTACATTAGATAATTATAATGAAGACTATTATATTTATAGTGATACAGATAGTATCCATTTAAAGTATTTACCAGAAGAAATACTTAAAGAATTTGTAGACATAGATGACTATCGTCTAGGAGCATGGAAAATGGAAAGCACGTTTACACGTGGTAAGTATTTAAGACAAAAATGTTATATTGAAGAAAATTATGATGACGGTCTTAATGTTACAGTTGCTGGACTACCAAAGAAACTAGGTAAATATATTACATTTGAAAACTTTGAAAATGGACTAACCTTACTTGCAGACGATAAAGAAATAGATCATAAATTAACTTTTAAACATGTTAAAGGTGGAGTTTTACTAGTAGATACTGACTTTACAATTAAATAGTTTTATGTTATATATAAACTAGGAGGATAAAATGGAAGAAGTATTAAACTATGCTTTTCAATATGGTGTCGGTGTAGCTTGTTTAATTTACTTAATGTATTTTCAAAGTACTACTATGAAAGACTTAACTAAAAACCAACAAGATTTAAATGAAACATTAAAAGAAGTATCAAGTAATTTAAGCAACATTAATTTACGACTAAATGATATTGAAGAAAAAGTAAACAAGAGAGGAGAATAATTATGAAATATAAAATAGGTGATAAAGTTATTATTACTGGTGAATTATATTATTCTAGTAATGATCTTAAACCAAAAAGTTATGTTAAAGATAGACATACTACTATAACACGTGTAGTTAATGGCGCTAGACACCCTTATAATTCTACTGGTGACTTAGGTTGGTGTGACGAAAAAAGTATTAAACTAGACGTACCAACACCAGAGCCAGTTGTTAAAAAAGAAGTTGAAATCGAGTTAATAGATAAAGAAAGTTTAATCGACTATTTAAAAGAACATGAAGATAAAATAGTTATGATTAATGCTAAACAACTAAAGGACGTATTAGGGCTATGAGACCATATCAAACAATGCGTGATCCTCAAGGTTACGAAATACCTTTGTTTCCTATAGAAGAGCTTTATATATCACAAGGTGACACTGGAACGTATAGTCATGATTACTCCCGATATTATGCTACAGATTGTCTAGGATATGTTAACGGACAACGTGTTAATAGGTGTCCGTGTTATGCTCCAGTAACTATTAAATTACTCTGGAAAGATAGTACGGAGTGTTGCGCTATGTGGCAATCTGTTAATCAAGTACATTTTGCCGACGGAAGTATTGATTATATGGGTATTATCGTTTATCATGACAATGATATCCAGAATGGTACTTATTATTCTGTAGGAACAGTTAAAAATCAAGGTGAGATTTTTAATAAAACGGGTACGGGTGGAAATGTAACTGGTGATCACGTACATATTGAAATAGGTAAAGGAGTGCCTAACTTATCACAATATCGATATCACTTTTTAGAAAATACTAGGTGTAAAAGAATTCGTATATTTAATGCTATTTTTATTAATGATACACCAATTATTCAAAACTGGACTGGTTACACATGGACAACTTATGAAGGTGGACAGTATGTACCATTTAAAACATATAAGTTTAAATGGGTATTATATGCTAATAAATTAAGGAACAATAGATTGACATAAAATTAATGATATAGTAAAATTATAACGTAATAGAGTATCAGCTCTATTATAAGGGTTTTCTTTTCTTTTGTGGGTGGTGTCTACTTGACACTATCCTTTTTTTATGCTATATAAATAATAGAAGGAGGTGTTAAGAAAACATGCTTACAAAAGAAGATTTTGAGAAAATCATAACCGACACTAGAGATAAGCTAGATGAAAAAAGTCAAGCTCTAATTAGTGAAGATATGTTAGGGATAATGGGTAATTATAACAGTCTACTAACGACATTAAACGATAGAGAAGAAGAAATTAAAAAATTAAAAAATGATAATGATGAACTATTAAAAGTTAATGGTCGCTTATTTCAAAAAGTAGGTTTTGAAAAGGAAGAAAAGAAAGAAACCCTTCCATTTAAAGAAGAGACTGTCGAAAAAATTGGTATCGACAATCTAATTAATGAGAAAGGAGATTTGATTTAAATGGCATTACCAGTTGGCGCAAAAGCCTTTAATGTTATCCGTGAAGATAGTAGTACTGTTTTCATGAACACTGTACCAAGTGCTACAGCAGAAAACATTAACACAATTTCAAACATTCTATTTAATGAAAGTTACCAACCTCAATTAAATGAGTTTGTGTCTAACTTAATTAACAGAATAGCACTTACTATTATTAGAAACAAAAGCTTTAGTAACCCTTTAGCTATGTTTAAAAAAGGAGCTGTACCTCTAGGAACAGATATTCAAGATATCTATGAAAACCCAGCAGTTGCTGAACAATACGCTCTTAATAACACAGAAATGGCTAAATTATTAACTATTACTGATCCAGACACTCATGTAGCTTATTATCGTAGAAATAGACAAGACTTATATACGAAAACTATCGCTCGTGAAGCACTTCAAGGCGCTTTTGTATCTTGGGATAAATTCGAGGAATTTATACAAGGTATCACTACTAGTTTATATAGTGGTAATTATATTAGTGAATTTAACTATACTAAAGATTTAATTGACGGAGTATACAATCAAGGTAAAGCAATCGTTAAAGTTGTATCTAAACCAGTTGACGAAACTACTGGAAAAGCTTTCTTAAAAGAATTAAGAGCTTTATATACAAAAATGAGTTTACCTTCAACAGAGTATAACGCTTATTCTGTTATGAGTGGATCAAGTAAACCAGTTACAACTTGGACGGATAAAGATCGTATGGTATTAATCATTACAGCTGACGTAATGGCTAGTATCGACGTTGATACTTTAGCTGGTGTTTTCCAACTTAATAAAGCAGACTTTTTACAAAGAGTAGTTGTAATCGATAAATTTGAAAATGACGAAATCTTAGGTGTAGTATGTGATGAAGCTTGGTTACAAATATATGATAACTTATTAAGATTTGACGAATTCTATAATGCTCGTGTAATGGCATGGAACGAATATTTACATGCTTGGAATACTTTTGCAGTTTGTCCATTCGCTAATGCTGTAATTCTTGCAACAGAAACACCAGTACCAGTTGAAAGTATCACAATTAGTGACGTATCTGCAACATTAGGTGCTGATAGTACTGTATCCGTTACTTTATCACCAGTTAATTCAACAAGTGATATTAGTTTCTCTTCAAGTAATAAGAGTATATTTACAGTAACTAAAATATCTAATACAAGTGTTAAAGTTACACCAGTTGCCGTTGGTGAAGGTGTATTAACTGCTATTGCTGAAAATGGTGTTAAAACTACTGCTGACGTAACTGTTACAAGTGTTTAATAGTAAAGAGTGGTTAATCGCCACTCTTTAATTTTTATGTTTATAAGGAAAGGAGTGATAATTTGATTACAATTACACCTCAAGGGAGTGTTTACTTATGTGAAACTCCACTTGAAAACGATTATAAACACCAATTAACTTTTGCTAATGCAACAGCTCAACAAAACTACTTTAATAGCTCTAGTGTATTAAAGCACGTATGTACGGACTTTACTTATATTAAAAAAGACAATCAAATAATTGTCGACTATCCTATCGATAGTATAATTAATTGTAACTATTTATTCTATGTAAATACTGGCTTTACTAATAAATACTATTATGCTTTTATTACTAATATGGAATACGTAAACGAAAATGCTACAAGGATCACTTTTGAAATAGATGCTTTTCAAACTTATATGTTTAATATCGTTTATAAAAAATCTTTTGTAGAACGTGAACATGTTAATGACGATACACTAGGTAAAAACTTAGTACCAGAGAATTTAGAAACTGGCGAATATGTAGCGCAAAATCAAACATTAGATACTACTTACAATGATCGTTGTATCGTAATGGCTACACCAGTTGATATTGACGAGTTATTATCTAACCCTCCAGCTAGTGTAACAGATCTAGCATATCGAACTGGTGTATATAATAATATACCGGCTGGTTGTGGTTATTATAGATTTGATTATACACAGAATATACCAGTTATAATTAAAAGACTAGCCGACTTTGGAGTTAGTGATCAAATAATTAGTATGTTTCTAGCTCCAAAAGGTTTTTGTACTGTAGTAACTGGACTACATAGAATAGCTGATACCACTACAGTAACTAGTAAAAATGTTGGTATTAGTCGTGTTAGTGCATTAGACGGATATACTCCAAAAAATAAAAAATGCTTAACTTTTCCATATTGTTATATAAATGTTACTAATGGTGTTGGTCAATCGGCTGTTTATAAACAAGAATACTGGGACTTAAATACAGATAATGAAATGGTAATTACTGAAATAGGTGTACTTAACCCGGGTCTATCTATTAAAGCAGTACCTAGAAATTATAAAGGAATAGATAACAATTATGATGAAGGTATATCTATTGGTAAATTTCCTCAATTAACATGGTTAAATGACTCTTACACTAACTGGCTTACACAAAATGGTATTAACTTAGGTTTTAAAACTCTAAATGCTAATGAATGGGCTACAAGTAAAGGTTTAATTCAAACTGGTGCTAGTATTATGAGTTTAGATATGGAAGGTGCAGCTGAAGGAGTAGGTACAATATTTAATAATATGCAAGAACAATATAAACACAGTTTTACAGCTTATCAATTAGAGGGTAGCCTAAATACTGGTGACGTTGCAACAGCAGGAAATTATAATGCTTTAGCATTTTCACGTATGACAATAACTTATGAATTCGCTAAACGTATCGATGATTATTTTAGTACATACGGATATCGTGTAAATGAATTTAAAATACCTAATGTAACAGGACGTACAAACTGGAATTATGTAAAAACTGTTGATTGCAATTTAGAAGGTGATATACCACGTATGTATATTAAAAAATTAGAAAGTATGTTTAATAATGGTATAACATTCTGGCACGATCCTAGTAAATTTTTAGATTATAGCCAAAGTAATACTATTGTTACACCATAAAGGAGGGAAAAATGAAAGAAACTGACTTAAGTATGGCGATTAATAATTCAACTTATGTTGATTATTTAGATAGATTAAAATTAATAGCAACCTCCCTATTTACATGGGAAGGTATGGACGACGTCGCAGGTATTGGAGCTAGTAGGTTTTTAGAGTTAGCTTTATATGAAAATGGACGTGGTGTTTTCTTTAAAGACGATACTAAAGGTTATATGGCTATTCGTGTAAACCCAGATGATAAATTTAATGTATATAATTTACCAACAAAAGTTATCTGTTATTCTTTTGAATATAATGAAAAGAAAGACTTTGATGACGTAGTTTATATAATGAATAACAACCTACAAAAACCTACACTTGAAACATTAAAACTTTTTGCATATAGATTATATGAGTGTGAACGTACAATGGATACCAACCTTATAGCTATGAAGACACCTATCTTAATTGAGGGTGATACAAAAACAATACTTACTCTTAAAAATGTTTATATGCAATATTCTGGAAATACACCATTTATCTTTGGTAATAAACAATATGATCTTTCTAATAAACTAAGTGTTCTTAAAACAGACGCTCCTTATTTATTAGATAAGTTAACATTATACAAACATGAAATCTGGAACGAGTGTTTATCTTTCTTAGGTATTAATAATGCTAATACAGATAAAAAAGAACGTCTTATAACAGATGAAGTAAACAGTAATAATGAATTAATTAACTATTACTTAAATTGCTTTTATAAAACAAGAAAAGAAGCTTGTGATCAAATAAATAAGAAGTATGGTTTAAATATTAGTATTAAATTAAATAAAGACGTACTTGATTTATTAGAAACAACAGAAAAAGAAGTTATTGATTATAATGAAAAAGAGGTGTTACCTAATGAGTAAATATACAATAACAATTAAAAATCTTATGGATAACGATTTTGATTTCGGTTTACAAGATTATCCTATCTGGAACGAAACTTATCGTGCTATCTTAAATAAAAAGATACTTAATCACTATTATGAAAACGAAATTGGTTTTGAAACAGCTAACCTATTTAAGTTTTATTTAAATAATCGTATGGCTGAAATAATGCCTTATTATAATAAAATATATAATGGTGTAGAAGAAGCTCTAGCTAATGCTTTAGGTAATGTAGATTTACATGAAGAAAGTAATAGACTTAATAACAATAATGTTAGTACAAACTCTATCTCTAGTAGTGATAGTAAAAACTTATTTCAAGATACACCACAAGGTAAAATTAATTTTGCAAAACTTCAAGATCAACAATGGGCTACTAATTACACTAATAACGTAAATGATATTAATGATAGTAGTGTATCAAGTGGCGAAAATACTGAAAACTATAATAGACATATTATAGGTAATAATGGTAAAAAATATAGCGTAGAAATATTACGCGATATTCAAAATAATATTTATGATATAGATATGATGATCATTAATCAATTAAATGATTTATTCATGGGAATATTTTAGGAGGTAAAAAATGATTAAAATAGAAAATGTGAAAAGACCTTATATGAGATATCTAGCTAAAGTTATACCTTTAGCCTTTGACGAAAGTATGAGTTATTATGAATTTTTATGTAATGTATATCACTATTTACAAAAAGAAGTTGTACCAGTAATAAATAATAATGCTGAAGCTTTAATAGAACTAAGAGATTATGTTGAAAATTACTTTGATAATTTAGATATACAAGAAGAAGTAGACAAGAAACTTGATGAAATGTATGAAAATGGACAACTACAATCACTAATTGAAGAATTTATTGAATTAAGTGTTACATTCACTTACAATAGTGTTAGTGAAATGAAACAAGCTACTAACTTAATTGATGGCTCTTTTGTAAGAACTACTGGTTTTTATTCTTATAATGACAAGGGAGGAGCTACTTATAAAGTTAGAACAGTCACAACCGAAGATGTTATTGATGAAAAAACAATTATTGCTTTAGCTGATAATACCTTAATTGCTGAATTATTAATTCAAGATACTATGAATGTTAAACAATATGGTGCTAAAGGTGATAGTGAAACAGATGATACTTTATTTATTCAAAAAGCACTAGATACATGTAATAATGTTATTATTAATGATGGTGTTTATATGATTGACGCCGAAGTTAGTATAAAACCTAATTCAAATAGCAATATAAAACTTGTTAATGCTACATTAAAAGCAATTACAAACAACTTAACTAATTATGCTGTTATAATGATAGATAACGTACATGACGTTTTAATATCTGGAGGAATTGTTGAAGGTGAAAGATTAACACACACAGGAACATCTGGTGAATGGGGACACGGTATTCATATTAAAGGTGGTAGCTACAATATTAAAGTTAGTGATATTATAATTAAAAATACATGGGGTGACGGTTTATATATAAACGATGCTACAAATATTAACTCTAATAACTTATATATTGAAAGCGCACGCCGTAATGGTATAAGTGTTATTAATTGTGATACATATCATTCACTTAATGACTATGTTTATAATACTAATGGAACAGCTCCAGAAAGTGCTCTCGACATTGAACCTAATAATGTAACTGATAAAATAAAAAATATAACTATTGATAACTTTACAGCAAAAAATAATAATGGTGATGGTATTGATATTGTATTACGCAATCTAGACGGAACTAGTGAAGACGTAAGTATTACAGTTAATGGAGCTAAAATTGAAAGTTGTAATAATGGTGTATATGGAGGTTATCCATCTACAACAAAAGGTAAAATCATTCTTAACAATTTAAATATAAATGATATCGTTAATGATGGTATCAATATTGCTCCTCGTTATTCGTCAAATGGTATTAAACTTGAAATCTTATCACCTTATATTAAAAACTTTAATCAAACAGGAAGTACTAAATACGGTATTATACTAGGCGCTGGTGATAGTAACTGGGGTAACGTATTAATAAGTAAACCTTATATTGAAACTAATGCTACAGGTTTAACAAGTGGTGTAGGTATAGCAATAGGTGGTTTCTCAAGTTATCACCCAGTTAATGTAATACTTGATACACCATTAAATAAACAATTAAATATAGTTACTTCATACGGTGAAAATATTAAAATAATTGATACATTAAATGTTTTAAATTCTAATGATTTAACAGATAACGCTAATATAATTAATGCTAATGACGTTAATGCTACTTATACAAATGAAGGTTTCACGGCTAACGTAACAGTTGTGCCAAGACCTTATGCTTCAACAGGAACTGATTATACTTTTAGAAAAATAGGAAGTGGTAACTTAACTGTTAGACTTGCAGCTGGTGAATATTGCCACGCTTTAAGTGATGACGTTAGACCACGTATTACTTTAACTAGAGTAGGTGAAAGTATAACACTTCGTAAAATATCCTCAACTGAATGGATACCAGTAAACATTGTTGGATCACCTACAATAAGTGCATAATATAAATGATTAAAGACTTGACCTTCTTGGTTGGGTCTTTTACTTTACACTCTTTACACTTTACGTAAACTTTTGTGAAATGTACATATAACCTCTTGACAAGGTTGGGCTTTTATGCTTGACCTTTTCTTTTGCCCTTTATTCTTCGGTTTAGATTTTATCGTATATTCTATCTAGTCTATAGGTTAGGAGTGTCTAG
>JAZRPV010000015.1:0-42918 GCA_045649455.1 Bacilli bacterium
TGTAATTCTTTTTCTTCATTTGTTAATTTTGGTTTTGTAATTATATTAATAATTATAATAGAAAGAATTGTAATTAGAATTATTGATAATACTAAGATGATTAAATTTAATTTATTAATTTTTCTTTTTATCATATAACCCACCTAGTTCTATAATAGCATTTAAATTTAAAAATATGTATAAAATATTTAGATTAATCATAAAAAAAGGTAGGAGGGATTATGAAATTTATTAAAATTTTATTATTTTGTTTAATTTTTAGTATTTGTATTACTTGTTCTGCTGAAGAGGTTATTAGTGGTGCGGTTAGTGGAATATTAATTGATGCGGATAGTGGAAAGATTATTTATGAGAAAGATAAAAATAAGAAAGTAGCGATGGCTTCTTTAACTAAAATGATGAGTCAAATTATTATTTTAGAAGAGATAGAAAAAGGCAATATTAAATGGGATGATATTGTTGTTGTGAGTAAGACTGCTCAAGATATGGGTGGATCTCAAATATATATTGAGATGGGTGAAAAGATTAGTATTAGAGATTTAATGAAGGGTATTAGTATGGCTAGTGGAAATGATGCAACTGTTATGATGGCGGAAGTTATTTCTGGAAGTGAATCAAAGTTTGTTGAAAGAATGAATAAGAAAGCTAAAGAGTTAGGATTAAAAAATACGAAGTTTGTTAATTGTACTGGATTAGATGAAGAGGGACATTATTCTACAGCATATGATTTGAGTATTATTGCAAGAGAGTTGGTTGTTAATCATCCTAGTATTTTGGAATTTTCATCACTTTATGAAGATTATTTAAGAGAAGGTACTGATAAAAAGTTTTGGTTAGTTAATACTAATAAATTAGTTCATTTTTATGAAGGGGCGGATGGATTAAAAACTGGTCATACTGATAATGCAGGTTATTGTTTAGCAGCTACTGCTAAGAGAGGAGATTTAAGATTAATTGGGATTGTTTTAGGTGAGAAGGATAGTAAGATTAGAAATAGTGAGACTATGAGTTTACTTGATTATGGATTTAATACAGTTAAGATGAATAAATTAATGTCTAAAGATGAAGTTGTTAAGAAGATAAGTATTGATAAGGCGTCTGATAAAGAATTAGAAGTTGTATTATGTGATGATTTAAATATATTAGAAAATAAAAGTAGTGAGAAGATTAATTATAGATTTAAATATTATATTAATGAGATTAATTTACCTCTTAAAAAAGGTGAAGTAATTGGTAAAGTTAAAGTCTATAATGATAAGTATATTAAGAGTGGAGATTTATGTATAAATAAAGATATTAATAAACTTAGTTTTATTAATTTATATTTAAAAAATATTATTAGTACTTTTAGTGGCAATTTATAATTAAATATACCTTTTTATTAGGTCTTTTGATATAATGTAAATAATAAAGAGGTGTTTATATGGATAATAAACCATTAGTTGATTTAGTTAATATTAATAATGATAATGTACCTAATATACCTAGTGATTTTCCTGGTAGTAATAATGTACCAGTAAGTAATCCTAGTGTACCAAGTAATGTTAATACTACTAAGACTACTAATATTACAAATATTAATAAGGGTACAAATTCTGCTCCTGTTAAGGGTAATGTTCCTAAGAAGAAAAAGAAACAAAAATTTAAATATACATTTAGAAAGATTCCTATGCTTTTACCTACTAAGATATTTTTAGGGATTATGGGAGGATTATTTTTACTTTGTATAATTGCAGTTATACTTGGTATTTTTATACCTGGTGTTGCTGAATTTATGTGGTTTAATTTAAGAAACCCTTATTATGATTTAGGTTTTAAATTATTTAATAATATTCCTAGTATAGGAGCTAATCTGGTACTTGTATTATTCTTAGTAATTTTATTTCTTTTAACTATTCAAGTTATATTTGAAAACTTTAGAAAGATTAAATATAAAATAGCTTTAATAGTATCAAATGTTATTTCTTGTATAGTGTTTACTTTACTTACATTATTTTTAGTTTTACCTGTAGGGTTAGATCTTAGTACTTATAATAATTCTAAAATAAATGAAAAGTATTTTTCGGATAATGTAGAAACTGTATATACAGAAGAAGATATTATTAATCTTACTAATTATTATAAAAATAAAGTTATGAGTTTATCTAAGTCTTTTCCTAGAATTGGTGGAGAGATTGTTTATAGTAAAGATTTAATTGAACAAAGTTCTAAAGATTTATTAAATGTCTCATCTACATATCCATTCTTAAAAGGATCTTATATTACTAAAGTTGGTGATTTAAGTACTTATGAAAGAGAGAAGAATAATGATGGGACAATGGCTTATACAAGTATGTTTGGTGTTGTTGTTGATAGTAAGTTAGATAAGACTATTAAACTTAATACTATTAATCATGAGTTATGTCATACTAAAGGGATTTTACGTGAGAGTGAAGCAGAGTTTTGTGCTTATGTAGCGGGAATTAGTAGTACTGATAGATTTTCTCAATATAGTGCTTATTATAATGCTTTTTATAGATTAACTACTGTTATTAATCAAATTGATCATGAAAAAGCATTAGATATAGAAGAGGATTTTACTAAATTATGTTTAACAGATGAGTATAGTGAAGCTTGTAATTTCTATAGTAAAGATATTAATACTTTTGTAGAAGGTACTGATGCTTATATTGGTTATTCATATAGACTTAGAAATTATAAAAATCATAAAGATGCATTTATGAATATTTTAAATTTACTTGAAAAGAATTTTAAAGCAGAATTTATTGTTGATGATATGAAGGTAACTAGTGGATTTATATATAATGAAATTAGTAAAGGTAGTTCTAAAGTTTTAGAAATTAGAATTACTGTTACTGATGATAATTTTGTTCCAGTTAGTAATTTTATAAAAAATAATCAGAAATTTTTAATGGCTTTTTATCAATATGATGTTGATATAAAGGATGGATTACCTGAAGGACAAGAAGCTTTAGAGTATTATGTTAAGCCATTTGATATGGAAGATTACAAGCATGTATTTGGTTTTGGAGATGCATGGGTTGATGAATATTATTATGAAAGAGTAGTTAGATTATTACTTGAATATGATAATGATAAAATTAGATAGATTTATTCTATCTTTTTTTTGCATATATTTTTGTTTCTTTCATAATATTAATTGAAAGGAAGGAATTAATATGGAAATTCTTAAAGTAAGTAGTAAATCTAATCCAAATAGTGTTGCAGGAGCGTTAGCAAATGTATTTAGAGAAAAGGGTACAGTTGAAGTACAAGCAGTAGGTGCGGGAGCTTTAAATCAAGCAATTAAGGCAATTGCAATTGCAAGAGGGTTTGTTGCTCCTAGTGGTAAGAATTTAGTTTGTATACCTGCTTTTTCAGATATTGCAATAGATGGAGAAGAAAGAACCGCAATTAAATTAATTATAGAAGCCAAATAGGCTTTTTTTATTTTTGTTGTTTAATATTTTTTAGTAATATGATAAACTTATTTTAGGATAGGTGAGTTTTATGAACGAGAATAATAATGTAGTTAATAATCAAGTTCCGGGACAAAATGTTACTCCTAATACCACTGTTAGTACACAACCTAGTTCAACTGGTGGAGGTACTAGTGGTGCAGCAGGAGCAGCAATTGTTTGTGATAAATGTGGAACTACATATAGTAGTAGTCAAAGATATTGTATGAAATGTGGAAACTTAAATTATAGTCATCCAAGTAATCAATCAATGAAACAATATTTAAATTATGATGTTGTTAATCAAAGTTATGTTAATAATGGTAATGCTAAACTTAGTCATACTAGTGTTGATCCATATGCTAAAGAAAAGAAAAATTGTGTTATTGTGAATTTGATTTTACATATGATTATCCCAGTATTGCTTGTAGTCTTAATGATTGTAACAGAAAGTTTAAGTATTATGACTACTGCACTTTTGTTTATTTTGTTTGGATTAGTATTTATTGTAAATGCAAGTTTTTGTTTAATATATATTAAAGCTAAAGAACCATGGTGGTTTTATTATATTCCAATATTAAATCTTATTTCACTTGCAAAGGTTGCTTTTGGTAAAGGAGTATATGCGTTATTATTCTTTATACCAATTGTAAATTTCTTTGCTTTATTTGCAAGTTATTATCATATTGGAGTTAGATTTGGATATAATGGATGGTTAACTTTATTCTTCTCGGGAATTATGATTCCTATTATTGGATTTAGTAATAGTGAAGAAAGAGTTGAAAGTTTACATGGGGCACAAATCAGTTTGGGTGATGATGAATTTGATAGTAAAGGTCGTACTAAAACTGAAGCAGACTATGGTAAGAAAAAAGGTGCAACTGCATTTGGTGTGTTACTTGTAGTAATTATTTTAGGTGTGTTATTATTCCCTTATATTAAGGAATATGGTGGAAGTGTTTTAGAATTCTTAATTGATAAATATCATGAATTTGTTGAATTTATTGGAGAATTAAATTAAAAAAACTTGATAAATTTATAAAATATGCTTATAATATTAACAAATCGATTATTAGAACTAATAACAAGTTGATTTGATTTTAGAGAGTTCGTGTTTGGTGAAAACGAATATCAATGTCTTGTTTATCTACTCTATAGATGAAGTTTTTTCCGGGTAATACCGTTATGTAATTAAGTAAAATAAAGGATGGTACCGTGCTTTTTATGCACTCCTTGGTATCATTCTTTTTTTGTTTATAAGGGGATGATAAGGTGAAATATAATTATATAGGGAAATGGATTAATCATTTTAAGAGTGATCAGGTCTCGTGGTCATTTAATTAATAATAAATTTTATAATTAGGAGGAGAAAAATATGATAGATATTAAATTAATAAGAGAAAATCCAGAAATGGTAAAAGAAAATATTAAAAAGAAATTTCAAGATAAGAAATTACCTTTAGTTGATGAAATTAAAGAATTAGATGTTAGAGTACGTGAAGTACAAGTTAAAGTTGATACTTTAAAAGCTGATAAGAATCGTTTAAGTGGTGAAATTGGTAAGTTAATGAAAGAAGGCAAGAAAGATGAAGCTGAAAAGATAAAAGCTGATATTGCTAAGACTGCTGATGAAATTGCTGAAAATGAGAAAGAATTTGAAGAATTAACTAAAACTATTAAAGAAAAAATGATGGTTATTCCAAACATAATTGATGATAGTGTACCTATTGGTAAAGATGATAATGAAAATGTTGAGAATGAAAAATTTGGTGAGCCAGTAGTTCCTGAATTTGAAGTTCCATATCATGCAGATATTATGGATAGATTAAACGGTCTTGATAAAGATTCAAGTGGTAGAACAAGTGGTAATGGATTCTATTACTTAATGGGTGACGTTGCAAGAATTCACTCTGCAATGTTAAGTTATGCTAGAGACTTTATGATTAATCAAGGATTTACATATTGTGTTCCACCATTCATGATTAGAAGTGACGTTGTTACTGGAGTTATGAGTTTTGAAGAAATGGATGCTATGATGTATAAGATTGAAGGAGAAGATTTATTCTTAATCGGAACAAGTGAACATTCAATGATTGGTAAATTTAAAGATCAATTACTTAAGAAAGAAAACTTACCTTATACATTAACAAGTTATTCTCCATGTTTTAGAAAAGAAGTTGGAGCTCATGGAATTGAAGAAAGAGGAGTTTATAGAGTACATCAATTCGAAAAACAAGAAATGGTTGTTATTTGTGAACCTGAAGACTCTATGGAATGGTATAACAAGATGTGGAAATTCACAGTTGATTTCTTCAGAAGTTTAGATATTCCTGTTAGAACATTAGAATGTTGTAGTGGAGATTTAGCTGATCTTAAAGTTAAATCATGTGATATTGAAGCTTGGAGTCCACGTCAACAAAAATACTTTGAAGTAGGAAGTTGTTCTACTTTAGGAGATGCACAAGCTAGAAGACTTGGTATTAGAGCTAAAGGAGAAAAAGGAAATTATTATTTACATACATTAAATAATACAGTTTTAGCTACACCACGTGGTTTAATTGCTTTCTTAGAAAACAATGTTAATGAAGATGGAAGTGTTAATATTCCAGAAGCATTAAGACCATATATGGGTGGAGTAGAAAAAGTATTTCCAAAAAAATAATTGATTTTAAGAAGACTTAGGTCTTCTTTTTTATTTTTATAATATAATTTAATATGGATAATATTTATATAGATTGTAATTCTGAAAAAGGAAGATTACTTATTGAGATTGTAAAAAAGAGTGAAAAAACAGAAGATGAAGAGTAGTCTTCTTTTTTTATTTATGATATTATTTTTATAGTAGGTGATAATATATGGCGTTCTTAATAGGGGTATTAATATTTATAGGTTTTATTATTTTTTGTTATTTCTTTTTAAAGAAGAAATGGAATGGTTTTACTATGAAATATTTTGGTACTACTGATATTAAAAGTGTAATTGAACAAGCAGAAATTGAAGATCAAGAAGTACCTAAATCTTTATCTAGTATGGATAGTATTTATTTAGATCAAATTAATAGAGATTTTCCTGATGTAAATATAAATGAATTAAAAAGAATGGCAGAAGCTAAAATATTAGAATGTTATCTTTGTATTGAGAAAAAAGATAGCAGTAGTATTACTAATAGCAAGATTAAAGCATTTGTAGATAGTATGATTGACGATGGTGTTTTATATGATAGTATTAAAATTCATAAGACTGTAATTTCTTCGTATGAAAAGAAAGATGGTCTTGCAACTATATATTTTGGTAGTAGTTTTGAATATTATATGAAGAAAAATGATGGCATTAGAAAGAAAGTTCAAGATAGAGTGAAGACTGAATTTATATATGTATATGATATAGATAAAGTGGATTTTGAAAATAAATTATTAGGTCTTAATTGTCCTAATTGTGGATCTCCTATTAAGAGTTTAGGTACTAAGAGTTGCAGTTACTGTGGAACTGGAATAGTAGATGTTGTTAATAAAGTATGGAATTGTAATGATATTGTAAGATATTAATATAATTTTATGTTATAATTAATTTTAGGATAGGAAGTGATAAGTTGGGAGTGTTGGATAATAAATGTCCAGCTTGTAATGCGAAGATTAATTTTAATCCGGTAAATCAAAAATGGGATTGTGAATATTGTGGTAGTAAGTTTTCTTTAGAAGAGATGCAGCAACATAGTAATGCTAGTACTGTTGAAGCTAATACAGTTGTTGTTAATGTAGAGAAAATGGGTGAGATGGATATGTACCATTGTAATAACTGTGGTGCAGAAATTATTGCTGATGAAACAACTACTTCAACATTCTGTGTATACTGTGGAAGTACAGCAATACTTAAAAATAAAATAGATGCTGGTAGAGCGCCTAACTATATAATTCCTTTTAAAAACATAAAGGAAGATGCAATTAAAGCATTTACTAAAATTACTAAGAATAAACCATTAGTACCTAAATGTTTTAAGGATATTAAAAATATAGAGAAGGTTACTGGTGTATATATTCCGTTTTGGGCATATGATTTAAATGCTGCGGGTGAAGTTAGTTTAACTGCAACTGATGTTACAACATGGAGTGATTCAGTATATAGATATACTAGAACAGATACATATTCAGTTAGAAGACATGGATATTTTGATTTTAAAAAAGTTTTGGCGGATGCTTCTAGTAGATTCAAAGATGAATTGATGGATTCAATAGAACCATTTAATTATGATGAATTAGCACCTTATAATCATGCATATTTATCTGGTTTTTTAGCAGAAAAATATGATGTTGAAGAAGAAGTTGGGTTAGAAAGAGCAACTGAAAGAACGATGATGACTTGTAATGATTTGATTAAGTCATCAGTAAGACACGGAAGTGTAACTATTGTTAATAATGGAATGGTAATTAAACCAGATCACTGTCACTATATAATGTTACCTGTATGGATGGTTAATATTAAATATAAAGATAAAATGTATACTTTTGCAATGAATGGACAAACTGGAAAGATGATTGGGGATATGCCAATAGGACCTAAAGAAACAATTTTATGGTCATTAGGTATATTTATTGTTTCATTTATAATTTTCTTCTTTATGTTTGCATAGGTGAAATATGAAAAGATTTAAATATTTAATAGCAATTATTTTATTTAGTTGCAGTTTAGTTGTAAATGCTGAAGTATTAACTTATGAAAGAACAAAAGGAAATTATAGAGTACCTAGTGATATAACAGTTAATTCATCTAATGAGAATGCTGTACTTAGTACACCTTCTGTAGATGAAAGCGTAAAAGTATATGATTTTGCAGAATTATTAAGTGATAGTCAAGAAGATAATTTATATGATTCAATTATTAGATTTACTAATAAGACAGGATTAGATGTAGTTATTGTTACTATAGATGATAATCCTGGTAAAACAATTAAAAATGAAGCAGCAGATTTTTATGATTATAACTATTTCAAAACAAATGGTATTATTTTTATGATTGATATGGAAATTAGAGAATATGCTATTGTTGCAAGTGGAAGTGGTATGAGTACTTATACTGATAGTGAAATAGATTATATGTTAGATAATGCTTATCCATATATAGCTGGTAAGAATTATTATTCTGCTTTTAGAGCATTTTTAAGCGATTTAGATACTTATTATAGTACTCAAGATAATAGTTATGATTATGATGAGTATGACTTAGATGGTAATGGAACTATATTGAATAGAATTTTTAGTGCTCTTATGGGTGCTGGTATTACTACATTAGTAATTATTCTTGTGATGGTTTTCCAATGTAGAATGGTTAGAAAAGCTAATTCTTCTAAGAGTTATTTAGTTGAAGAAACTAAGAAAATTGATAATTTAGGAGAAATAAAAACAGGAAGTCATACTACTAAAACTAGAATTCAATCAAGTAGTTCTGGTGGAAGCAGTGGAAGCTTTAGAAGTGGTGGAGGAAGTAGATCTTCATCATTTAGAGGAAGTAGTGGACGAAGTCATAGTGGCGGAAGTCGCAGATTTTAGATATAATAGAAATATAATAAGAAAAGAGGTTTTATAAATGGGATTAATTAAAGCAGCCGTTAGTGCGGTAGGAAGTACTTTACACGATCAATGGAAAGATTATATTAGATGTGAAGACTTAGGTAATGATATTTTAATGAGAAAGGTATCTACACCAACTGGAGTAATTTCAAAAGATAGTGCAATTCAAGTTGCCCCTGGTCAAATGGCAGTTATCTTCGATAGTGGTAGAATTTTAGATGCTACTGCAGAAGAAGGAATTTATACTTTTGATCAATCTACATCTCCATCATTCTTTGCTGGACAATTTGGACCAGTATTTAAAGAAATGTGGACAAGATTTGTATATAATGGAGCTACTAATAAAGAACAAGCAGTATTCTATTTAAATGCAAAAGAAATTATGGATAATAAATTTGGTACACCTGCACCAATTCCATTCCAAGATTGGTCTCATCCAATTCCAAATCAAATGACTGGAACTATGAGTCCATTAAGAGTAGAAGTTAAATGTTTTGGTAAATATACATTTAAAATTGCAAATCCTGCAGTATTTATGTCAAGAATTGCTGGAGTTGCTGATGAATTTAGAAAAGATATGTTAATTGAACAAATGAGATCTGAAGTTATTGGTTCATTCCAAAATGTCTTAAATGAATTAGGAAATTCTAATCATAAAACTCCAGTACTTGAATTACCAAGTAGTACTGATGAAATTAAGAAAATTATGGATGAAAAAGTATTCGATCAACCAATTCGTGATCGTGGACTTAGTATTGTAGGGTTCATTGTTGAGTCAGTTACATTAGATGAAGAAAGTGAAAAGAAAATTGATAACTATGAATTATCATCTAATAGTTTCATGCAACAAGGAACACTTGTTGGAGCATATGCTAATGCTGTTCAAGATGCTGCAAACAATGCTGGTGGTGCTATGAATGGATTCATGGGTGTTGGTATGATGAATATGGCAAGTGGAGGAATGTTCGGAGGAGTTCAACAAAATGCTATGATGAATAACAATGGGGCTACTCAACAATATAATCCATATCCACAACAAGGTGGACAAAATGTTCCTACTCATCCTGGTGTAGTAGTTAGTGCACCTGCAAATGCTGAAGAGTTAGATGCTGGAGATGATGCTGGAGTTATGGCATTCTGTCCTCAATGTGGAAATAAGAATGATAACGGAGCAAAATTCTGTTCTAACTGCGGAAATAAATTAACTAAATAATAATAAGGTTAAGATTTATTTCTTAACCTTTTTTTGATAAGGAGGATATATGAAGGATGATACAGTAAAAGGTTTCTTTGGAGGAATGGCTCTTTTTCAAATCATTGGAAATATACTTTGTTGGTTTAATGTAAATGGTTTGGCTAAGGATTATTTAAAATTATTAAAAACTGATTTAGAAACATTTGGTCCAGAAATTGCAGCAGAGTTAGAACAAATATTTACTTTAAATTTTGCAACTAATTATGTTATTTTTGCCTCTGGTATATGTGCAATGATTGGTATAGCATTACTTACTATGGTTATTAATGGAAATTTCTTTAAGAAAAAAGGATTATCATTTTTCTTAATAGTAATGATGATATTATTAACTGTTAGTAATATAGCTACTAAAGTTTCATATATTGGGTTATTTTCATTATTATTTATGAAAACTGAAAAGAAAGAAAAGAAAAAAGAGTCTATTGAACAAGTAAAAATAATTCAGTTAACAAAGAAAGATTTATTATTAAGTATTTTGTTGATTGTAGTATATTTTAGTCAATTCTTTTTAGATGTGTTTAGTGAAAATGTTAGAATATATGCTGGAATTGGTTATTATTTAATTACTTTTGGTTTATGTTTATATACTTTTTGGGATCATTATAAAAGATGTTTTGAGTCTTTGAAAAATAATTTTAAGATATATATTAAATATGTTTTTAAGATGTGGGGAGTTATGTTACTTGCTAGTTTAGGGGCTGCATTTATAGTAATGGCTTTAAATGGTAATACGCAAAGTGCTAATCAAGAAGCATTAAATACAATGCCATTATGGTTTATGATACCAGTTGCTTGTATTTGGGCTCCTATAGTAGAAGAGGCTATATTTAGAGGTATTATTAGAAGATTTATATCAAACGATGTAGTATTTGTAATTGTATCTAGTATAACTTTTGGATTACTTCATACAGTTGGACAAGAAGCAACTTTATACTTAACAATAGTACAATCATTACAATATATGGCTATGGGAGCTGTTATGGCTATAGCGTATGTTAAAACTAATAATATTATGACTAATATGGGTGTACATTGTGTACAAAATACATTTAGTACAATTATGCTTAGTATTTTAAAATAAGAAAATCGTGATGTTCACGATTTTTTTGTATATAAATCAATAATTTTGTTCACTATTTAAGTAAGGGTGATGCAATTTGACAAAAAGAATGAGTAGTGCTAGAATATATAACTGTCACATGAACAAAGAGGTGTTTTTAATGTTTAATAGTGAACAACAAATTTTTATGGCATGTTCGGAGGAACCGTCCCTGATTTTCAACCTAGTTAAAAGAGGTTGTTATGAAATGGTTGAAGAACTTGTTGATACGAATGTAGTAAATGTAAATGTTTGTGATAACATGGGTAATGATTTAGTTACTAGAATGTTAAAAGCAAAACAATATGACCTAGTATTAAAGTTTATGAAAAAAAGAAATTGGGATGTTAATCACCAAAATGATGATGGTAATACGTTTGGTCACATTTTAGCTTTAGATGATTCATTTGCTGCACTTAAAATCGTAGAACAATTAACTAAGAAGAAGAATTATATTCCTAATCTGAAGAATAATAAAGGTGAGACTGTATTAGATAGAGCGATTAATAATAACTATATCTTTACAGCATTTAAAATCCTAGAAGATAAAAGATTTAATAATATCGATGTTATTTCTTTTAAGAAATTATGTAATTCATGTGTAAAAAATACTTATTATGGTAAGTATGCTAAATTAAATAACTTAGAAATTATAGTTACTAATTTAGAAAAGAAAGATCTTGATAGTACATTAAAAAATGTAGTAGAAGAAATTTCTGATAATATGGATGTTATTAAAACAGAAATAATGAAAAATAAATCATTATTATTAGATAGTATTATTGATTCATCAATAGTATATGTATAATAACCAACTTGTGTTGGTTATTTTTTTTGTGTTATTATAAATGTATCTATAATTACGAAGGTGGGAACGAGATGGTTAATTTTAAAATTGAAATGAGTATTTATGATAAATTTATAGATAATAAAGAACTTAGTACTAAAGAATTATTAGAACTTGGTTTAAATAGTCATGATCTTACTAAATTAGTTAATGAAGGTAAGATTAGAAGAGTTAGACGTGGTTTTTATGATTTAGATAAATGTGATGGGTTATTTAATTATGCTAGTATTTTAGCTAGTAGAAAATATAAAAATTATGAAAGATTTCAACAAGCAATTAAAAGATGTTTAGAGATAGATCCTAATAATGGGAAAGTTCATACGAGATTATTTTTAGATTCGCTACATAAAAATAATTTTGAACAAGCGATTGAAAGTATTAAAGTATTAAGTAATGGTGAAAATGAGGCTTATAATAGAGATGCTAATTTATGGTTATTTATGTTAAGCTTTATAACTGAATTGCCTGATGATTTAAGAGAAAAAGTTAGTAGTTTAAAACTAGAAGATGTTTTAACTTTAGAAGATGATTTAAGATATGAAGATAAATTAAGTCAAAATAAAATTAGAAGTAATATTTTTAACTATAAGTTTAGTCAAGCTAGTGATACTTTAAGTAGTTTGGATATAAAAAAGAAACCTATATATATTTTAATTACTGAGAAATTATTAAGTATGGTTAAATATTATGATATTAAAAATCAAAATAATATAAGTAATTTACTTGTAGATGGAAAATATGATGAAGTAAGAGAATTATTAATTAAGAACAGAGATTTACATGGCCTTTCTGTTAGTGATAAAGAAATATTAATAATATTAGAAGATTTAATTGGTGTTATTAATGATAAGAAAATTCCTGGAGTAGAAAATATGCCTGATAGTGATTATTTATTTGTAGAGATTCAAAAACATAATTATGAAAGAGCATTACAATTATATAGAGATTTTTCTGTTAAGAATGTTTCTAGAAGTGTTAAGAGTGTAGGCTTATTATTAGAAAGAATAAATGAAGAAATATTAAAATTAAGAAAAGAAGATTTACCTAGAACATTAAGTGTAGGTAGTGATGTTTTTGTAGGTATTACTAATTCTTTACAAAGTGGTGATGTTGATAAGGCATTCTTATTACTTGATCAATATTTAGAAAGTATTAATAAAAAACAATATAAAAATTATATTGCTAATCTAATTAAATTAGATGTTTTAAATGGAGATAGAGGATTTGTTGAATCTATGCATGAATTATCATGTGTTGGAAGAGATAGAGAATTATTTGATGTAGCTTTGTATATTCAAGATTTTTATTTTAATTTAATTAATAAGAATTTTATGAAGGCTGCAGTATATTTAAATTTAATTAGTATGTCTAAATCACTTGGTGGAGTAGAAGTTGAAGTTAGTCAAATGAGAAGAACTTTAATAGATGAGGCTTTTAAAAATAATATTAAAGAAAGTGATTTAGGACTTCTTAGTGTAGAAGATTTAGTTGTAGTTGAAGAAGATTTAAGTGAAGAGATTGTTGCTCCTGAGATGGAAGATTTACCTATTACATATACTTTAGGAGATGCGATAGATGATGTTGTTAATGAAGTTAATTTACTTATGTTAGAACCAATGAGTGATGAAGAAATTGATTTTGTTACAGAGACATGTCAAGCTACTGATTGTGTTCAAAGTATTGTTATTGAAGAAGAGGATGGTTCTAAAAGAGTATTCTTAAGATATTATGACAAGAATGGTCCTTATGTAGATATATCTGGTACTTTAAGACTTGCTAATTATAAATATAAGAATAGAGAATATGAAGAAGCTATTGAATTATTTGAAAGAGTATTACCTAAAATAGAAAATCCTAGAAGTTTTATTTATAGTAAACTTGGTATTGCTTATAGAAATATTACTAAAGATAATGATTATTCTAAAGCAATTGATTATTTAACTTTAGCAACTGCTGCAAGTTCATCTGAAGAGGATGTTAGAGATTATACAGATTTAATTAATAAATTAAAATTTAGAACTAATTATAATGGTGTTGTTCTTACTAAGAAATAAATTGATTTTTAAGGGGATTTCAGTTATTATATTGTGAGTAGAAATGGGAGTGGTTATATGCATTTACCTGATTATAAAGAGGCTAGAACTAGAGATAAGAGAGAATATAAGAGAGTAGAATATTCTTTTAGTGATGATATTAAAAATAAATATATTGGTAAGAAGTTTCATTTAAAGACTTATGGATGTCAAATGAATGAACATGATAGTGAGAATATTGAAGCATTACTTGTTGCTTTAGGTTTTTCTAAAGTAGATGATTATTTAGATGCTGATTTAGTACTATTAAATACATGTTCTATTCGTGAGAATGCTCATAATAAAGCATTTGGTATGCTTGGTAGATTAAAGCACCTTAAACAAGAAAAAAAAGACCTTATAGTTGGTCTTTGTGGATGTATGGCTCAAGAAGCTTCTGTTGTTGAAGAAATTATGAGAGATTATAAATTTGTTAATTTTGTATTTGGTACTCATAATATGCATCAATTACCTGAAATTATTGATAAAGCGATTGAAGAAAATAAGCAACAAATAGAAGTTTATTCTAGAGAAGGGGACTTAATTGAAGGATTACCTGTTGTTAGAGCGAATAACTATAAAGCATATGTAAATATTATTTATGGATGTAATAAATTCTGTACTTATTGTATTGTTCCATATACTAGAGGGATGGAAAGAAGTAGAGAAAAAGAAGATATCTTAAAAGAAGTAGATGAATTAATTAAAGATGGTTATAAAGAAATTACTTTACTTGGACAAAATGTTAATGCTTATGGAAAAGATTTATATGATGATTATACTTTAGGGGATTTATTAGAAGAGATTGCTTTAAAAGATATTCCAAGAGTTAGATTTATGACTTCTCATCCATGGGATTTTACAGATAGAATGGTTGAAGTAATTGGTAAATATAAAAATATTATGCCAAGTGTACATTTACCTGTACAAAGTGGTTCTAGTAGAATTTTAAAATTAATGGGAAGACGTTATACTAAAGAAAGTTATTTAGAATTATTTAATAAGATTAAAGAAGTAGTTCCTGGAGTTAGTATATCAACTGATATTATTGTTGGATTCCCAGGAGAGACTGAAGAAGATTTCTTAGAGACTTTAGATTTAGTTAATCAATGTAAATATGATAATGCTTTTACTTTTATCTTTTCTAAAAGAGAAGGAACACCTGCTTGTAAGTTAGATGATCCAGTAGAATTAAAAGAAAAAGAAGAAAGATTACAAAGATTAAATGAAGTTGTTAATAAATATTTTTTAGAAAATAATAAGAAATTAGAAGGTAAGATTTTACCAGTATTAGTAGAGGGTGTATCTGATAAGAAAAATATGTATTTTGGATATAGTGATACTAATAAACTTATTAACTTTGAAAGTGATAGGGAAATTGAAGTTGGAAGTATTGTTAATGTAGAGATTACTTCTGCTAAGACTTGGAGTTTAGATGGAAGAGAAGTTAAATAACTTAGTAGAGTACATTACTAATACATTTGAGTATAAGGAATGTATTCGTTTAAAAGAATTAATGAAATCTAATGAAGAGATTTGTTTGTTAGTAGAAGAAGTAAAATCTTTACAAAAGAAATATGTACGTAGTTTAGAAGATGAAAATAAAAAAAAAGAACTTGATGAAGTTCTTGATAAATTAAATAATATTCCAATTTATTGTGATTATTTAAAATATTTAGATAAAGTTAATCAAATGATTAGTTATGTTAATGATGAAATGAATGATTACTTTTATAAATTATTAAATGAATAAAAAAGAACACTTGTGTGTTCTTTTTTTATATTATTTCTTCTTTTGGATTTATTGATTCTAATATTTTTTGAGATGCTTCATCAATAAATTCTAATACTTTATATAAATCAAAAGCATATGGTTTTTCTGCAGTTGAGTTTTCTATAATAACTCCCATTTTATCTATTAAAACATTTAATTTTTCTATTGGAATTTCATCCATTTTTGTATCTGGAATTATGAAATCTTCATAAAATAGGGATAAATCTAATTTATATTCATCTAATAATTGTACATTTAGATTTGTATAGTCTTGATATATTAATCCTTGCATTTCTTGTGGTGCGGAGAAAATTACTGTTCCATCTAATAATTTTATATAATTACCATTTGTAATTAATGGTAAGAAATGAGCAAACCAAAGTCTATCTGTATATAAGTGAATATAGTATCCTAAGTCAAAAGAATTATCTTTAAAGTTAGGGTATTTTTCTCTAAATAATTCAAGATTTGGAATATCATCTCTTGCGTTAAATAAGAAATGTGATCTTTGTTTATTTTCTCCTAGTTGTTTTGAAATATCAGGTGCGATTGAACCTAAATAGTAATCTCTTGGATTTTTAATATCTAAATATTGTTCTAAAGTTTTTGCTACTGCTAAATGGATCATAGCTGATGCCATATGAATCCCTCCTTATTATCTATAATCATTCTATCATATAATTTTTGATTTGTAATTTTTTTTAGTGTATAATAGTGTTAAGTGGGTGAAAATATGTTTATATTAGATGTAGCGAATAATTGTAATAATTATGCAATTGTGGGTTTATTTGTTATCGCAAAGAGAATATTTACAATAATTCAAATTTTAGCGCCTATACTTGCAATCATAGGGTTAGGTATAAATTTAGTTAAGAGTGTTAAAGATCCTGATAGAAAAAACAACTTTAGTTCTTATAAAAATTTGTTAAATGCATTAGTAATAGTATTTGCAATTCCAACTTTAATTAATGCTACTATGGGTCTTCTTGGAGAAAATTTTAGTATTAGTTCTTGTTGGAATAATGCAGAACAAATATATAAACCAGGAAATTCTAAATACAATGATGGTAATGATGGGGTTAAGTCAGGTGCTATAAATATTAATCCAGAGGATTATGAATAAATTATACGAAAGTATAATTTTTTTGTGTAATAAAATCTTTTTATGCATAAATTAGAATAGGGAGGGATTCTTATATCTAGTTATAAAGAGATTGTTACTAAAGCGGTTATTGCGAAAGGTAAAAAGTCTTTTATTAGTGAACATAATATTTCGTTAGATAAAGATTTATCAACAATACTTGGTTGTTGGGTAATTAATCATAATTTTAGTGGTAAGAAAGTTAATAATGATATTATTATTGAAGGGGATTATGATGTTAATATATGGTATTCATATGATAATGATAGGTTAACTGATGTTATTAAAGAAAATAATAAATATAGAGAAGTTATTCATATGAGGGAAGTTGATACTGATGATGAAGAGATTATTGTTAGAAGTTTAAAACAACCAAATTGTTTAAAAGTAGATATTGTTGATAAAGGGATTAAATATAGTATAGAGAAAGAACTTGGTATTGAATTAGTTAGTAACGTTAAGGTAAAAATTGAAACTTCAGATGATGAAGATCCATATGATGAAATATTTGAGGAAGAGAAGGATCTTGATAATATAAAAGAGGATTTTATTGATACAGAAGTATTAAATGATAAATAGTATTCTTAGGAATACTTTTTTTGTTGGTGTTATCAAAAAAAGGTTGACATTTATATTCGGATAAGATACAATATATTCCAGTGATGGAAATGGAGGGATATAAATGGCAGTTAAATTAAGATTAACAAGAATGGGTGCTAAAAAAAGACCTACTTATAGAATAGTTGCTACTGATTCTAGAAAATCTAGAGATGGAGAATATCTTGAACTTGTTGGAACTTATGCTCCAGTTGGAGAAGGACAAGTTAAAATTAATGAAGAAGTTGCACTAAAATGGCTTAATCAAGGAGCAATTCCAACTGATACAGTTAAAAACTTATTAAGTAAAGCTGGAATCATGAAGAAATTTGCTGATTCTAAAGTAAAGAAGGTTAAGTAATTATGGATTTAGTAACTTTAACAGAAGATATCGTTAAATCTTTAGTGGTTGATGTAGATGCAGTAAGCGTTAAGGAATTTCCTACTGAAGAAGAAAATACAATACTTATTCAAGTTATGGTAGCTGAAGATGACATGGGACGTGTTATTGGTAAAGCTGGTAAATGTGCTAATGCTATAAGAACTTTAGTTCAAGCAAGTAGTGCTTTAAAAGATAATAAGTATGTTAAAATAGATATTGATAAATTTTAATTAATTAGAAAGTCTTTGACTTTCTTTTTTTTTTACTTTGGTATATACTAGAGAAGTAAGTGTATATTATGATTGAGAGGTAGTTTATGAATACAGAGTTAAATATACCAAATCATGTTGCGATTATACTTGATGGTAACAGAAGATGGGCTAAAAAAAGAGGAATGAAGCCTCAAGAAGGACATTATAGAGGGTTTACTAATTTAGAAAATTTAGCAGATTATGTTTTTTCTAAAGGAGTTAAGGTTTTAAGTGTGTATGCTTTCTCAACTGAAAATTTTAGTAGAGCTAAAGATGAAGTTGATTATTTAATGGATTTATTTGCAGTTGCATTTAAAAAATATTTTGAAAAACAAAATAAAAAGAATGTAAGAATTGTTTTTTCTGGTAGAAGAGAACCTCTTCCAAAAAAAGTATTAAAGATGATTGATGAGGTTACAGAAAAGACTAAGAATAATACTGGTCCAATATTTAATATTTGTGTTAATTATGGAGGAAGACCAGAAATTGTTGATACAACTAAGAAAATATGTGAAATGGTTAAGAATGGTGAAATATCTATTGATGATATAGATGAAGATTTATTCACTAAGAATTTATATCAAGATTTACCTGCTATTGATTTAATGATTAGAACTAGTGGGGAAATTAGATTAAGTAACTTCTTACTATGGCAAAACGCATATGCAGAATTTTATTTCCCTGAAGTTGAATTCCCAGGATTTGATGAAAAAGAATTTGATAAAGCTTTAGAAGTTTTTGATAAGAGAAATAGAAGGTTTGGTGGTCAATAATGACAAAGAGAGTTTTAAGTGCAATCGTAATGGTTGCAATATTTGTACCATTTTTAATTATTGGAGGATGGCCATTTACTGTTGTTATGTCATTATTATCAGTAATGGGATTATATGAATTATTACATATTAGAGAATCTAAAAAAGATTTCCCTAAATTTATGAAGATTATTGCTTATTTAATGGTTATTTTCTTTACAACATTAAATGCATCATCAAGTGATTTTTCTTATAATATTAGTTATAAGGTTGTTTCATTAATTATATTTATGTTTGTAGTACCGATGGTATTTATTAATGATACTAAGAAATATAATTTAAATGATGCTTTATTTTTAGTAGGATCTATATTATTTGTAGGATTAAGTTTTAATTTATTAATGGTTACTCGTAATATTAGTATTTCATATATCATATATTTATTCTTGATTACTGTTATTACAGATACATTTGCATTATTTACAGGTATGTTAGTTGGTAAACATAAATTAGCACCTGAAATATCTCCTAAAAAGACAATTGAAGGAGCTGTTGGTGGTTCTTTAATGGGAACTTTTGTGGCAAGTGCATTTTATACAACTGTAATTAATCCTGCTACACCATTAGTACTTGTAATTTTACTTACTGCATTACTTACTGTAATTGGACAAATTGGAGATTTAGCTTTTTCTTCAATTAAAAGATATTATGGTGTTAAAGATTTCTCTAATTTAATTCCTGGACATGGAGGTATATTAGATAGATTTGATAGTATTGTATTTGTTACAATGGCATTTGTAATTTTATTTGGAATAATTTAGGAGGGGATATTTATTTTAACTTTTATATTTAACTTAGTTCTCTTTGTATTAATATTGGGTTCTATTGTTTTAGTTCATGAATTTGGTCATTTTATATTTGCTAAGATGACTGGTGTTTATGTTTATGAATTTGCAATTGGTATGGGGCCTAAGATTTGGGGAACTAAAAAAGGAGAAACTGATTATTCAATTAGAGCTATTCCCATTGGTGGTTATTGTGCTTTAGCTGGGGAAGATGTTGAAGATGATGATTTACAAAAGATTCCTGAAGATAGAAGATTACAAGCTAAGACTCCATTCCAAAGATTTTTAATTATGTTCTTTGGAGCGGGTAATAACTTTATTTATGCAATTTTATTATTATTCTTTGTGGCATTAGTTTTTGGTGGTACTACTATGAATCCTACATTAACTGGGGTAGTTAGAGATGGTGCTGCTTATAATGCAGGAATGGATGTAGGGGATAGAGTTATTAAACTTAATGGTAAAAAGATTACTAATAGTGATGATTTAAGTTTATATTTAGCTCTTTCTGATCCTGAAAAGAAAAATACTTTTGTGGTTGAAAAGAAAGATGGAACTACTAAAACATATAAGGTTCAACCTAAAAAAGTAAAAAAAGATGGAGAAGTATCATATGTTTATGGTATTGAAATAAAACAAGAAAAGACTCATGGATTAGGACAAGCTTTTGTTTATACATTTAAAAAGACATGTTCAATGTTTAAACAAATGGGAGTTACTGTTGGTGCTTTGTTTACTGGTGGAGTTAAACTTAGTCAAATGAGTGGACCAGTGGGAATTTATTCTATAGTTGGTGAACAAAGTAAAGCAGGACTTGCAAGTTTATTATATTTAACTGCATTTTTAAGTATAAATGTTGGATTTATTAACTTATTACCAATTCCAGCATTTGATGGATGTCATATATTATTTATAATCATTGAAAAAATTAAAGGATCTCCAGTTAGTCCGGAACTTCAAAATAAACTTAGTGTTGCAGGACTTGCATTATTAATGTTATTGATGGTTGTAATTACAATTAATGATATTATTAGATTATTTTAAGAGACTTAGTCTCTTTTTTTATTTTCTTTAATTTTTTACTTTTTTCTTGAAAAAAATATAGTATAATAAATATATAAGAATAATATAAGGAGTTTAACTTATGGGATATATATTTGGAATAGTAGGAGTTGTATCTGTTGGATCTGTATTTTGTGGAATACTTTATTATTTATTCAATAGTAGATCTAACTTAGAAGATGCAAATGCTAATTATAGAGAAGATAGAAGATTTGGTAATTATGATTTAGAAGATGATGATGACGATAGTGTTGAAGTTTTTAGTGATATTGTTAGTATTACTAATGAGTTAAGAAACATGGAATTTGATGATACAATAACAGATTTTAATAAGTTTACAGCTAGAAGAAGTAGTAATAATAATACAAGTGATTTTGAAGATACTGCTGCTCAAACAGTTGTTACTGAAACACAACAACCAGTAGCAACTCCTCAAGCACAAGTACAACAAGTAGAACAACCTGTACTTAAGCCAATAACAACTGATGAATTATATAAGCAAATCAATGATGATTTTGATGATGGAATAGAAGAATTATAGTAATTCTTCTTTTTTTTTAGTATAATTTTATTAGAGGAGGCGATACTTTGATTATTGGAGTTTTAGTACAATTATCTAATAAAAATATAGATAAAGTTTTTGATTATTCAGTACCTAGTGAATTACAAGATATGATTAAAATTGGAATCAGAGTAGAGGTTCCATTTGGTAAGCAGATACTTGAGGGATTTGTTTTAGAAATTAAATCATCAAGCGATGCGAATTGTAAAGATATTTTATCTGTTAAAGATGAAGAAGTCATATTAAATGATGAGTTATTAGAACTTGGTAAAAGAATTCAAAGTGATACTTTAGCAACTTTAATTAGTTGTTATCAAGTTATGTTACCTAAGGCTTTAAAAGCTAAACAAGGTAATGTTATTAATAAGAAATTTGATACTTTTTATTATTTAGGTGATGTTGAAATTACTAGTTTAAAACTAAATGAATCTCAACAAAGGATTGTTGATTTAGTTTTAGAGAAAGGTAAAGTATTAAGAAGAGAACTTGTTGAGATATCATTAAGTAGTGTTAATACTTTAGAGAAAAAAGGCGTTTTAGTAAGTGAAAAAACTGAACATTATAGATTAAGTTATAGTGATGAAAAAGTAGAGAAATTCCCTTTAACTAGTGATCAAGAAAATGTTGTTAATGAAGTTATTCTTGATAGACATGATGTTTATTTATTGCATGGTGTTACTGGTTCTGGAAAAACAGAAGTTTATATGGAATTAATTGAGAAAGTAATTGAAGGAGGAAAAACTAGTATTGTTTTAGTTCCAGAAATTAGTTTAACTCCGCAAATGGTTAAAAGATTCCAAAATAGATTTGGTGATAAGATAGCCGCGCTTCATTCCGCTTTAAATGATGGAGAAAAGTATGATGAATGGCGAAGAATTGTTAGAGGAGAAGCGTCAATTGTTATAGGTGCGAGAAGTGCAATATTCGCTCCTTTAAAAAATATTGGATTAATTGTTATTGATGAAGAGCATAGTGATTCTTATAAGCAAACTGATACTAATCCTAGATATAGTGCAAAAGATATAGCTGTTATTAGAGGAGAACATTATAACTGTCCAGTTATTATGGGAAGTGCGACACCATCACTTGAGGTTATGGCTCGTGCACAAAAAAGTGTATATAAATATTTAAGTTTACCTAATAGAGTTAATGGTAAAAGTTTGCCTAAGGTTGAAATTATAGATATGAATCAAAGTATGGGTAGAATGAGAGGACATTTCTCTGAAACTATGATTAAGTCTATTGAGGAGATACTTGAAAAGGATGAACAAATCATATTATTTTTAAATAGACGTGGTTATTCTTCTTTTGTTACTTGTAAGAATTGTGGTCATACTTTTAAATGTCCTCATTGTGATATTACTTTAACTTATCATAAATCTAGTAATACGATGAGATGTCATTATTGTGGATATGGTACTAAGGTATATGAGGTTTGTCCTGAATGTAATGAGAAATCTCTTAATAATTTAGGCGTTGGAACTCAAAAAGTAGAGGAAGAATTGAATAATTTATTTCCTAATGCTAGAGTACTTAGAATGGATTTTGATACTACTAGTCGTAAAGGTATGCATGAAGAGATGATTAATAGTTTTAAGAATCATGAATATGATATTTTACTTGGTACACAGATTGTTACTAAGGGATTAGATTTTTCTAATGTTACATTAGTTGGTGTAATTAATGCAGATACATCTTTAAATATTCCTGATTTTAGAAGTAGTGAAAATACATTCTCTTTACTTAGTCAAGTTGCAGGTAGAAGTGGTAGAAGTAGTAAGACAGGTAGAGTAGTTATTCAAACTTATAATCCTGATCATTATGCTATTAGTTTTGCGAAGAATCATGATTATTTAGGTTTTTATAATAAAGAGATGGAGATTAGAAGAATATTAAAATATCCGCCTTTCTATTATCTTTGTTTTATTAGAATTAGTGGAAAAGATCCTAATTATATATTTGGAGAAGCTAATAAGATTAAGAGAAGTTTAGATAGAAATCTTCTTCATACTAGTATTTTAGGTCCATCTACTTGTAGTGTATTTAAAGTTAATAATATATATCGATATGGAATTATTTTAAAATATAAAAAAGAAGATAATCTAAAAGTTATTTTAGAAAAGATACTTGATCATTATAAAAGTAATAGTAATATCAAGATTGATATTGATTTTAATCCTAGTCAAATAAGTTAAAATGTGTTATTCTTATTATGAGAATAGAGGTGTATAACCATGAAAGAATTTGATGATAATAATATTTATGAATCAGAAGATGATGAAGACATCGAAGTATTAGATGATGATGAAGATGATGATGGTTATATTTTTCAACTTGATAAAACTTTAGAAATTAATAGAAAAAATGAATTAGAATTTAGTGAAATAGTAGAGAGCAATAAACCAGTTTATGATCATTATTGGGATATTAATGATCCTTTTGTAAGATTGATCCTTGGTATTTTATTTGGTATAGGGGCTATTGGGTCTATTTACTATATTACTATGTGGATTTTGGGGTAGGTTTTAGACCAAGATGATTGGTGGTGATTGGTATGTTAGATGATTTATTAATAAGAAAAGATGTTCAAAAGATGTTTAATGATATATGCAATAGTGAATGTTATTTTAATAAGAAAATAAATAAGTCTATTGAGTATCAATCATATACTGATATTGAGCAAATAGTATTTTTATTTTATGATGCATTATTTAAATTTAAATTAATTATTGGGAATACTGAGTATTTTCCTGAATATTTAGAACAAATAGATAAATTAATTAGAAAAATAGATAATTTTAAAGATATAAGTTCGGGTATTAGTAGAATTATTAGTAGAATTTGTTGTGATATGTTAGGAGAAAAAGATATTAATAATAGTTTTACTAAAGAGAAGGTTCTTGGTTATATTTATAATGTTTATATTAAGAATGGTTATTATATACATGGGTATTCGTCTGTTTATACAGGTGTGATTAGAGAAGAAGGTTTTGTTACTGAAATATATAATAACTTATATCCTAATTTTGTTAAGATGCAAAAAATATTGGATAAACATAATTGTAAATGTATTTTAGATAAAGATTTTTCTAGTAGAGAGATTAGTCTTACTAGTAATTTTATAAAGGGATGTTATTATTCAATTAATTCTCCTATGTATTTTTATAAATTATTATGTAAGAATGGTTATGCTACTAGTAAAAAAGAAATTGAATGTTATTTTAAGAATGATTATAAGGGATGTTTTAATAATTTAAATAAACTTTGTAATAAACTTAAATTTAATGATAAAGAGAAGAGTTTATTTATTGAGACATTTAATAGTGAATGGAAATTACTTAAGAAAGAAAAGAGTAAAATCAGTTTAATGTTAATACCTAGAAAATTAGTTACTAATGAAGAAATTAATTATATGGATTTAATTAGTGATGATATCCCTTTAGGTGTTGCGGTGGATAGATTATTAAATGGTAGTGAAGATGTTACTTATATGGGATGTTTTGATTCTAGAAGTATTACATTTGTTGAACTTGATTTTTATAAAGTTCTTAAAAATAATGGGGTTGGAGATAGTATTTGTGATAAGACTGCAGAGATAGAATTTGATGAGTATGCTTTTTCTAATGATTATGGAAAAGTATCTATTTTATTGTTATTGGGTTCATTAGCTGTGTCACTTGGTGTTATAATAACGTTAATTAATCTTTGGAGGGTTTAGAATGAATAATATAAAAGTAGTATTTATGGGTACTCCTGATTTTGCAGTACCTATTTTAGAAGGTTTAATAGAAAATTATGATGTTATAGGAGTTGTTAGTCAACCTGATAAAAGAGTTGGTAGAAAACAAGAATTAGTTAATACTCCTATAAAAGAAGTTGCTTTAAAACATAATATTAAAGTATTTCAACCAATTAAAATAAGAGAAGAATATGATGATATTCTTGCTTTAAATCCAGATATTATAGTTACATGTGCTTATGGTCAAATTATACCTAAAGCAATACTTGATGCTCCTAGACTTGGATGTATTAATGTACATGGATCACTTCTTCCTAAATTAAGAGGAGGAGCTCCTATACATTGGGCAATCATTAATGGTGAAGAAAAGACTGGTATGACTATTATGTATATGGATGTTAAGATGGATAGTGGAGATATTATTAGTAGTCGTGAAACAGTTATTAGTGATGAAGATAATTTAGAAAGTTTATATGATCGTATGAGTTTAATTGGAAGAGACTTATTACTTGATACACTTCCTAGTATTATAGAAGGTACAAATGAGAGAATTAAACAAAACGAGAGTGAAGTTACTTTTGGATTTAATATTAAAAGAGAAGAAGAACATATAGATTTTAATAAAACAAGTAGAGAAGTATTTAATTTAATTAGAGGACTAAGTCCTATTCCTGGAGCGAATGCAATTCTTGATTCAGAAGAAATGAAGATTTATGCTGCTAGAATAGGAGATAAAATTAATAGTGGAAATACTTGTGGAAAAGTATGTTCAATTTATAAAGATGGTATTGGTATTTGGTGTAGTGATAGAGAAATTATTATTACTGATATTAAACCATTTGGTAAGAAAAGAATGCTTGTTAATAGTTATTTAAATGGAATTGATAAGAATAAGTTAATAGGAAAGGTATTTGAATAATGAAGAATGGTAAAGATTTAATTGATAAATTAAAGAGTACTCCTAGAGGACAAGCGTTATTATTCTTTGGAGGATATTTCTTTTTCTTTTTATTTATTATTGTTGCTGTTAGACTTATGGGTGGTGGGTCTACTGTAGGAAAAGAATATGATGAGGCAAAAGGATATAGTTTTTCTGTAGTTAATATTACTGATGCTAATTATTCTTTTGAACATAGTGTTTTATTAGATGGTAATAATAATGGATATAAAGGTACTAAAAAGAATAGTGAAGAAAGATTTGTGTTATCTAATAATTTAGGTACTTATGATTATTATAGAAAGGGAATAGATTTCTTTAATAATAAAAGTGGTTTATGGATAAAGAGTGATAATCCTTATTTATTTTATAATTTCTTTGATATTGATAAAGTTATGGCTTTAATTGATAAAGCTAAATTAGATTATAAAACTGATTATGAAAGTGGTAAGAAGATTTATAACTTTGTAATTACAAGTACTACTATTCATAATTATTTTGAAGGTATTGATTTAGATATTGCAGATGATTTAAATGAAATTATTGTTCATGTTGATGAACATGGATTAGTTGAAAAATTTGAATTTAAATTAGATAGTTATTGTAAAGCAATAAATATGTGTTTTAATGAACTTAAAATTACATTACAATATGATGAATATGGGGAAATTAAAGAAATTACTAGTCCTTTAGACTAGTAGTTTTTTTCTTTTACTTTTTGTTGTTTTTTCGATATAATAATGATAGTTATTGGAAGTGGGATTTATGAAAAATATATATGGATTTACATTAGAAGAATTAGAAAATTATTTTGTAGAGATTGGATCTAAGAAATTTCATGGTAAACAGTTATTTTCTTGGTTATATGAAAAGAGAATTGAAAGTTTAGATTCAGTTACTGATATTAAGAAAGATGTTTTAGAAATACTAAGAAATAATCTTAGTTTAGATAGACTTAAAATAGTGGATGTTCAAAAAGATGTTGATGTTAATAAGTATTTATTTGAACTTAGTGATGGGGAACATATTGAAGCTGTTTTAATGAGACATGATTATGGAAATAGTATATGTGTTTCTAGTCAAGTTGGATGTAATATGGGATGCAAGTTTTGTGAATCAGGGCGTAGAAAAAAGGTTAGAAACTTAGAAGCTTATGAAATGGTTTTACAAATACTTATGATTGAAAAAGAATTAGGAGAACGTATTAGTCATGTTGTTGTTATGGGAATTGGTGAACCATTTGATAACTATGATAACTTAGTTAAATTCTTTAAGATAATTAATGATCCTAAGGGACTTGCGATAGGTGCTAGACATATTACAGTGTCAACTTGTGGGATTGTTCCTAAAATATTAGAATTTAGTGAATTAGATTTACAAATTAATTTGGCAATAAGTTTACATGCTGCAAATAATGAAACTCGTAATAAGATAATGCCTATTAATAAAGCATATCCACTTGAAGTGTTAATTCCAGCGTTAAAAACATACTTAGAAAGAACTAATAGAAGAGTTACATTTGAATATATATTATTAAGTGGTATTAATGATAGTGAAGAAGATGCTGTTCAGTTAGCTAAACTTGCTAAAGGAATTAATTGTTATATTAATTTAATACCTTATAATGAAACAAATAATATTGATTTTAAAAGAAGTAATACTATTCAAATTATGAAGTTTTATGATATACTTAAAAAGAATAGTGTAAATGTAACAATACGACGTGAGTTTGGTAGCAAGATCAGTGCTGCTTGTGGACAACTTAGAAGTAAGAAGGAGGAAGTATGAAATCATTTTATTTAACAGATGCTGGAAAAGTTAGAGATCATAATGAAGACAGTGTTATTATCGTTAAAAATAATGAAGGTAGTTACTTAATGGCTATTGCTGATGGGATGGGAGGACATTCTGCAGGAGAAGTAGCTAGTTCAATCGCTATTGGATATTTAGGTAAACATTTTAAAGAAACATTCATTAATATGAGTAAAGTTGATGCTGTTAAATGGATTAGAGATGCTGTTGATGAAATTAATACTTTGATTTTTCAACATGAAAAGACTCATCCTGAAAGTAAAGGTATGGGTACTACTTTAGTTATGGCTGTTTTAACTAAGAATTATTTATTGTTTGGTAATGTTGGTGACTCTAGTGGTTTTGTTGTTAAAGATAATAAACTTCATAAAGTTACATATGATCATACTCTTGTTAATTTATTAGTTAGTGCAGGGGAACTTACTAAAGAAGAAGCTAGTAACCATCCAAAGAAAAATGTATTAATGAAAGCACTTGGAGCAGCTACAGAAGTTGATGTAGATGTATTTGATTGTGATATGGATATTAGTGAGATTTTATTATCTAGTGATGGACTTACTAATATGTTAGATAAAGCGCAAATTGAAAAAGTACTTCTTGGAGAAGGTACTTGTGATGATAAAGTAGTTAAACTTATAAGAAAGGCTAACAACAGGGGTGGAACAGATAATATTTCGGTTGCTTATTTGATTCGTGGTAAAGAAGGTGACGATAAGTGATTACAAAGGGGCAAAAGATAAATGATCGTTATGAAATAATACGATCAATTGGCGAAGGTGGAATGGCTAATGTTTACCTTGGATATGACACAATCTTAGATCGAAATGTTGCAATTAAGGTTTTAAGAGGAGATTTAGCTGGAGATGAAAAGTTTGTTAGACGTTTTCAAAGAGAAGCGCTATCAGCTTCATCATTAGCACATCCAAGTATTGTAGAAATGTATGACGTAGGAGTTGATGATGGATTATATTTCATCGTAATGGAATACGTTGATGGTAAAACAATTAAGCAATTAATTAAGAAACGTGGAAACTTAACACTATCAGAAGCAATTGATATTATGTTACAGTTAACTGATGGTATGAGTCATGCCCATGATTCTTATATTATTCATAGAGATTTAAAACCACAAAATATCATGATTAAAGATGATGGTCAAATTAAGATTACAGATTTTGGTATTGCGATGGCTTTAAATTCAACACAATTAACACAAACTAACTCAGTAATGGGATCGGTTCATTATTTACCACCAGAACAAGCTAGTGGTAAAGGTTCAACTATTAAGAGTGATATTTATTCAATGGGTATTATCTTTTATGAACTTTTAAGTGGTAGTTTACCATTTAGAGGAGATAATGCAGTAGAGATTGCTTTAAAACATATGAGAGATCCTCTTCCTAGTTTAAGAGAAGAGAATAGTAATATTCCTCAAAGTATTGAAAATATTATTTTAAAAGCAACTGCTAAGAATCCAAAAAATAGATATGAAGATGCTAGAAGTATGCATGATGATTTACTTACAGCATTAAATGAAGATAGAATGAATGAGGATGTTTATAAATATAAATATCCAGAACATGAAAATGAAGGTAAGAATAAAAAAGAAGATAAGAAAGAAAATAGTGCAGAGTTAGATGTTGATGAAGAAAAATTCTTATCTGAAGATACAGATAATTCAATTGCTACTAAGATTGAAGATGAAGATAATAAAAAGAATATTACTTTAATAGTAATTTTATCTAGTATTTTAGCAATACTTGTAATTGCTCTTGTAGTAGTATTATTTGTATTACCAAAGTCTACTCAAAGTGAAGCAGTTATTGTACCAGATTGTGAAAATCTTAAAGTAAGTGCTTGTGAAAAGAAACTTCAAAAACTTGGATTTGTTGTTGAAACAGATATTGAGTTAGTAGAAAGTTCTGTTATTGAGAAGAATTTAGTTGTTAAGACTAAACCAGAAGCTGGTAGAAGTGTTAAAGCTGGTACTAAGATTGTTATTTATAAATCTATAGGTGAAGAGGTTTATGAAATAGAAGATTATACTGGTAAAAACTATATTGAAGTTCAAACTATACTTGAAACTAAATATGGATTAAAGGTTACTGTTGAAAAGAAAGTTCCTGCTGATTTGAAAGAAAAAGAATATGATGAACAAGAAATTATAGGTCAATCTTTAGCAGCTGGATCTGAAGTTAAAGCAGGAGATTCTATTACTTTATATATTCCTGATATTGAAGAAGAATATCCTGATATGGAAGCAGAAAATTGGAGTTTAGAAGATGTTAAAGCTTTCTGTGATAAATATAATATTAAACTTACTCATACAGAAGTTGAAACTACTAAGAAAGATCCTGGTAAAGTGTTAACTCAATCACGTGCTCCAGGAAGTCCAATTGTAAAAGGTTCTTCATTAAGAGTAGAAATTGCAAAAGCACCTACTGAAAAACCTAAAGAAGAGGAAAAACCAAAAGAGGAAGAAAAACCAAGTACAGAAGGGAATACTGAAAGTACTGAATAATATATAGGGGGATATATGCAAGGACAAATAATTAAAATTGTAAGTGATTTACATATAGTTAGTTGTGAAGGTGAAACTTATCCTTGTAAATGTCGTGGTATATTTAGAAAAGAACATATTACTCCATTAGTGGGGGACTATGTTCTTTTCAGTAAAGAGAAATGTTTAATAGAAGAGATTTTACCACGTAAAAGTGAGTTTCAAAGACCTAAAGTTAGTAATATAGATCAAGCATTTCTTATTACTAGTTTAGTTAGACCTGATTTTTCAACTAACTTGTTAGATAAATTATTAGTAACAATGGAATTACATGGTGTAGATGCAGTTATTGTTATTACTAAAGAAGATTTAGTAAAAGAAGAAGATAGGGTTAAGTTTAGAGAGATACTTTCATATTATGAAAGTATTGGTTATAAAGTTGTTTATAATTATGAGATTGATAAAATTAAGAAGTTAATTGCTGGTAAGACAAGTGTATTTACTGGTCAAACAGGAGCTGGAAAAAGTACTTTATTAAATAAATTACATCCAGGATTAAGTTTAGAAACTGGTGAGATTAGTGATGCTTTAGGTAGAGGAAAACATACTACTAGAGTAGTTGAATTATTTGAATTATTTGGTGGTAAAGTTATGGATACTCCTGGATTTTCAGCACTTGATTTTTCTCAATTCAAGAAAGAAGAAATTAAAGATGGATTTATTGAATTCTTTGATTATCCTTGTCCTTATAGAGATTGTAATCATGTAAGAGAAGGAGAATGTTGTATTAGAGAAATGGTTGATGAAGGAGCAATTCTTGAGAGTAGATATTTAAATTATCTTAATTTTATAGGGGAGGATAAATAATGAAAGTTAGTGCGTCTTTTTTAAGTAGTAGAGATTTAGTTAAAGATTTAAAAGCATTAGATTTAACTGATGTTGATTATATTCATTTAGATATTATGGATGGTAAATTTGTTAGTAATAAGACAATGCCTTATAGTGAATTAAAACATATTTCTAAATATACTTCTAAGAGATTAGATGTTCATTTAATGGTTGAAGATCCTGAAAAATATATACCTTTATATGCATCTTTAAATACTGAATATATTGTATTTCATGTTGAGGTTGATAAAGATATTACTAAGTTATTGAAGCTGATTAAACAATATGGTATTAAAGCAGGTTTATCAATTAAACCAAATACTAAAGTTAGTGAATTAGTTCCATATCTTCCTTATTTAGATATGGTATTAGTAATGAGTGTTGAACCTGGTAAAGGTGGACAATCATTTATAGAAGAAAGTGAAGAAAGAATAAAAGAAGTTAGAGAATTATTAAAATCTTATAATATTCCTGCTGTTATTAATGTAGATGGTGGGGTTAATGATAAGACAGTTTCTAAGTGTTGTGATGCGGATATTGTTACTGCGGGAAGTTATATTATAAATAGTGATAACTTTCAAACAAAAATATCTAGTTTAAGATAGATTGTTGTGCTATAATAAATATTAGAATAGGAGTTGGTAGTCGTGAATGAAGAAAAATATGGATATGATGATGTTGAAGAAACAGAAGTATTAGAAGTATTTGATCCTAATAGTATTATACCCGTTACACCTCCAGTAGCGATTGCTCCTGAAGTACAAACTGAACCTGAAACAGAAGTATTAACAGAAGCTCCTGTTGAAGAAGCAACTGAACCAGTAATAGAAGAGTCTGGGGATGTACAATTGTCAGGTGTAGATGGTACTATTCAATTAAATGAAGTTGTAATTAAACCAGAAGAATTTCAAGTAAGTAATATAAAGTTAGTTTTTACATTCTTATTAATGGTAGTTTTAGGTGGAACAATAATTTTTATGCCTGAAATATCTGAGTTTATGAGAGCAAAAAAAGAAGAACAAGCTAGCTTAACGCAACCAAAGATTACAACTGGTAGTTTAAAATGTGAAATTGAGAGAGTTTCAGATAATTTTGATTTAAAATTTGAATATAATTTTAAATTTACTGATAATAAATTTAAAAAACTATACTATACAAGTGAAACTAGAGGAGATATGAATCTAGATGAACAAGAATTAGATAAGTTAAACAATGATTGTTTATTATTAAAAGAAACAACAACTGAGTTAAGTGGAATTGAAGTTTCTTGTAAATTATTAGGTGGGACATTAACTAAAACTCAAACTCTTGATTATGAAAAAATTGATGTAGAACAAGCATATGCTGCATACTCAGAAGCTGGTGGTATTTATCCAGAATATAAGTATTTACAAGATATGGATAGTATTGAAAAAAATATGAAAGCAGCAGGTTATACTTGTAAGAGAATTAAGTAATAAAAAAGAACAAAATATTGTTCTTTTTTTTATGTTTATATCTTTAAAAAAAGGGTTGTTTTTGATACAATTATTCTATAGTATACGGAAGTGGGTTGTAATATGAAAATAATTCGTAAAAAACTTATTTTTATTATTTTTATATTTGTTTTAGCTCTAAGTTTAAGCGGTATTTTCATTTACAATTATGTTAATGTTGATATAGAAAAAGTCTTAGAGAGTGAAGAATATTCTTACTTACCAGAAGAAGCTAAGGAGTATGTTACAGAGGCATATGAAGCGACTGGTGAAGTAATTTTAACTGAGAAAAATAAAAAGAAAAATCAGGTTTATTTAAATCCTGATTATATTGCGTATTTACAATTAACTAGTAAGGAAAAAGAAAAGGTATCTAATATACCTGATCCTTATACAATTGATTATGATTTTAGAAAATTAGAAGGTGATTTAGTATTACCAAGTTCATATGATTTAAGAAATCATAATGGTAAGAATTATGTTGGTCCGATGAAAAATCAATCAACTACAGGATTATGTTGGGCTTTTACAACGGGAGAACAAATTGAAAGTTTATTATTAAAAAATTCTAATTCGGAATATGTTGAAGGTCAAAGTCAATTATTTTCAGTAAGACAATTAGATTATGCTACTAGTACAAATGGTATTTATAATTATATTAATAATAATGGATATAGACCATTAACATCTGGTGGGAATTTTTTAATGTCTAGTGTTGCATTAGGAAATGCTATTGGTTTAGCAGATGAAAGTCGTATTCCATTTAATTCTTCTGATCAACCTAAATTTTTAGAAGATGTTATGGGATATGATAGTGGTATTTATGAAGTTGATACTGCTGTTTCGATACCTGGTTTTAATTATGCAAGTGATTATACTGATGAAGATTTTAAATATTATTTAGATATTGTAAAAAGTTATGTTTATTCTTATGGTGGTGCATATGTTGGTACTGAATCACCTGATGCAACATGTGGTTCTCTTAATACTGATGGAAAAGCTATTGTTAGAGTTGATAATAATTGTAATCAAGATTCTGGACATGCGATGCATGTTATAGGATGGGATGACAATTATTCTTATAAATATTGTAAAACTGAAAGTGGTCATAGTTCTAGTATTGCAAGTTGTCCTGAAGAAAACTTGGTTGAAGGAAAAGGTGCTTGGCTGTTAAAAAATTCTTGGGGAGATATTGTTCCTGAGGGATATCAATATTTATATTTAGCATATGATTCTCTTAGTTCAACTTTTGGTATTACTACTGAACTTGCAAATTTAAAAGAACGTTCTTGGGATAATAATTATCATGATAATTTCTTTGCGTTAGGGAATGGATATGTTGTTTCAAATGAAACAGAAACACATACTAAGAATTTTAGTAGCCTTGAGAAACTAGAAAAAGTAAAATTTTTAGCTTATGCAGTTTCAGGTACTTATAGAGTAAACGTAACAGTAGGGACAAAAGTTTATTCAAATGTAAAAACTATAAGTGTAGATTTTCCTGGTGTTTATACTTTTGATTTATCTGATAAAGGTATTGTCATTGACAATGATACATTTAAAGTTCAAGTAGTTGGACTTTATGGTTCAAATTTAGTAAGTGGAACAGTTTCATCTTTTACATCTAATGTTGATGAAAAAGTTGAAGCTAAAATGAATGATACTGAAGTAAAAAAAATATATACTAGTATGGCAGATATGTCTTATGAATTTGAATTATTAAGTAAGACTAAGAATATAAAATCAGGTGAAATGGTTACTTATAAATTATTTGATGGTAATACTGATATTACTAATAATTTATTTGTTTATAATGATAATAATTATGATGGTATTCCTCAATCAAAAGTAGCGAATAATGAAGTGTTATCTATTTTTGCTATTAATGGTGTGGTTGATGCTGGAACTTATACATTAAAGATGTATTATAATGATAAGGAAATTGCTAGTTCAAAAGTTATTTTAAATGGAATTATTCATATTAGAGGAACTGGTAGATCGTCTGATCCTTTTATACTTACAACAGAAGAAGAATTAGAAATGATGCGTGATACTATTGAATGTTCTGGTACTTCATGTGGATATTATTTTAAACTTGGAAATGATATTACTTTAACAAAAAAATGGACTCCAATTGGTACATCATCAATTCCATTTAAAGGTGGATTAGATGGTGGAGGATATAAAATATCAGGTCTTAATGTAAATAGTTCTGTTAGTGGATTATTTGCTTATGCTAATGCTGTTACAATTAAAAATATTACTATTGAAAAACCAAATATTATTGGTTCAAGTCATAGTGGAGTTTTAGTTGGACATGGTTTAGATGTAAATATTAATAATGTAAAGATTATTGGAGGTAGTGTTACATCTACTGGCGGTAGTGCTGGAAACTTAGTTGGTAGATATGAAAATACTGGTGTTTATCCAAAAATAGATTCAGTTTATAATTCGTCTACGGTAAGTGGATATATATCAAGTGGTATGATTGGAACACTTGAAAGTGCTGCTGGTTATACAAATATGGAATGCTTTATTTTAATGTCAAATATATTAAATGTTGGAAATGTTAACTTTAAGGGATTTGATGGAAATGTTACAAAGAGTAGTTTATTAATTGGTGAGGTTAAATATACTAGACCTGATTTACAAAATATTATTGTTACGGGACAAGTTTTAGATGATGAATTAATTACATATAACAGTATGATAGGTACATACAACGATAATAAATGTATTACTCAAGCTGAAATAAGTAATTTATATTATGTAAATGGAGCGACTGTATTTAGTGGTGGAACTGCATATGGTTCTAAGAAGACAATTAATGAATTAGTAAATAGTAGTACTTATTCTAGTTGGTCTGATTTTTCTACTAAGTGGAAATCAAATACATATGAAGAAATTTCAAGATTACCAAGTCCAATTAATATTAGTTATCCATATACAGAAGTAGATGATATTATTATTGGTATGGATAAGGGAGGAAATTTATTAGATTATATTACTCCTGATATTGAAGCTGCTCATAATATTGTAGTAAGTAATGTTGATGAAGAATATTTAACTATTGATGCTGGTTTTAATATGAAAGGTGTTAAGACTGGTATAACTAAAATTAAATTGACAAGTTATTATGATGGATTTGATAAAGAAATAAATGTTATTATTGTTGAGAAGGCAAATCCAGTAATTACATTTAATTCTAATGATGGAAAGAATTTAAGTGAAAAACAAACAGTTAATTTAAATAAACCATTTAGTTTGAATGATAATAAGTTTGTTAGAGAAGGATATACTTTAGTAGAATGGAATACTAAGAGTGATGGTAGTGGAGATAAGTATACTGATAAACAAATAATTGATGGTATTATAGAAGATTTAACTTTATATGCAGTTTGGAAAGAAATTAGTTATAAAGTAGTTTATAACTATAATGGAGAATTTGATAATATTGAAGTTAATCTTAAATATACTGATGAAGTAAGTGTTCATAAGAATGTATATGAAAGAGAAAATTATACATTTAAAGAGTGGAATACTAAGAGTGATGGTACTGGTAAAGGATATACTGGTAAGATTTCTAAGTTGACTACTAAAGATGGTGGCGTTGTTAATCTATATGCTATTTGGAAACTTAATTTAACATTTACTAGTGATAATTATAAGATTGATGAATCTAATAATATTATTGATATGATAGATGATAAGACTACAGTTGATGATTTTAAAAAGAAATTTGTAGTTAGTGAAGGTTTTAAAGTAGAGGTTGATACTACTAAAGATAATTTGATTTATACAGGTGGTAAAACAAAGATATATGATGGTGACAAGTTAGTGTTAGAATTTTCTAATATTATTAGAGGAGACATTAATGGAGATGGTAAAATATCGGCACTTGATTATGTTAAAGTAAAAAATCATATTATGAAGACTAATTTAATTGATAGTAAGACAATATATTTTAAAGCAGCTGATGCTAATAATGATACAAATATTTCGGCATTAGATTATGTTAGAATTAAGAATATAATAATGAAAGGGGCTAAATAAAATGAAGAAGAATTTGATAAAAATATTATTTATAATAAGTTTATTTATTATTCCTAATACTGTATTTGCAGCAGGTGGTTTATCAGTTTCGACAACTAATATTAGCATTACACAGGGAAGTTCTTCTTCATTTACTGTTAGAGCTAATAACGCAGCTGGAGGAGTTTCAATTTCTAGTTCAAATGCTGGAGTTGCAAGTGTATCGATGGGATCAACATTCCTAGATAATAGTAGTGCAACTATTACAGTTACGGGTCATGCAGTAGGTAGTGCAGTAATTACAGTAACAGCATTTGATATGGCTACTTATGATGAAGAAGTTGTAACATCAACATATAGAATTAATGTTAATGTTAAAGCTAAACCGACTTATACACCTCCGCCAGTAGATACAAGAAGTACTAATACTAATTTAAGTAAAGTTACTATTAATGGAACAGAGGTTGCTAAAAAAGATAATGTTTATTATTTAAATGTAAGTAATTATGTTACTAGTGTTGATATAAGTTCTGTAGTACAAGATAGTAAAAGTAAAGTTGCTAATCCTGGTAAAAAAGACTTAGTAGTAGGAGAAAATCATTTTAATATAGTTGTTACTGCTGAAAGAGGAAATACTGCTACTCATAAAGTTATTGTTAATAGAAGCCAATTTAATACAATTAATGATTTAGATGCATTAGTTAAATTAGGACAAAATTATGATATTAATATGGGTGAAGGATTAGAACTTACAGAAGAACAATTAACTAAAATCATTAATAGTAAAAAGACTTTTGGATTTAATAAATATGATAAAGATAATAAATTAATTTATAGTTGGGTACTTAGTGGAGAAGTTTTAGGTACTGTTGGTAAGTTTAATTTAAATGTAATTGATAAGTTAGAAGATGGAGAAGATTTTAAGAAAGCATTTAATTATGCTGATGGAGTATTCTTAGATTTCTCTGATTGTATTGAGATACCTAATGGAGCATTATTTAAGTATTTTGTAAATGATAAATATAGTGAAGATGATGTTATTTATTTATATACTTATAATGATGAAAATAAAGAAATTACTAAGATTAGTGAGAATGTATCTGTTAAGGGAGGATTCTTAGAATTAGAAATTTCTGATACTATTAAACATTTCGCAAGTCAAACTATTGTTATGAATGCAAAAGATAAGACAGAAGTTAATACATGGATGTATGCTGCTATAGGTGAAGTAGTATTTATAGTTTTACTTATTATATTATTTATGATTATTTATAGTAGAAAAGGTCAACCTAAAAAAGTAAAAGAACCTAAAATAAAAGAAGAGGTTCCTGTAGTTACACATGTTAAAGATGTTTATACTGGGCCTGTGGATAATAGTATGGTTAATAATACAGTTTCTACAGAAGTTGTGGACAGTACTGAAATTGTTGCTAATACCGGTAATCCACTTGTGGATAATAATACACAAGTTACTCCTAACGTTGTGGAAAAGAAAAATATTAATACAAATTCTGCTAGTTCGATTGTGGAAAATATTAAACCAACTCCAAATAATTTTCAAACTATGCCAGAAGTAAATCAACAAAAATAAGAGCATTTGTTGCTCTTTTTTTGTTTTATGATAAAATAAATATTGTTGGATGGAGGTTACAACATGAATGAAATGATTATTAAAGAAATTGCTGGTAACTTAAATATTACAGAAAAACAAGTTATGACAGTTTTAGAATTGTTAGGTGAAGGAAATACAGTTCCTTTTATAGCAAGATATAGAAAAGAAGCTACAGGGGCACTTGATGAAGAAATGATTCGTAGTATTAATGAAGTTTATGAATATCAAGTGAACTTATTAAAAAGAAAAGAAGATGTTATTAGACTTATTGAAGAAAAAGGTATGATGACTGATGAACTTAAAAATAATATTTTAAGTTGTTCTAAATTAGTAGAAGTTGAAGATTTATATAGACCTTATAAAGAGAAGAAAAAGACTAAAGCTACTGAAGCTATTGCAATGGGATTAGAACCACTTGCTAAGATGATGATGAGTTTTCCAACTAATGGAAATTTAAATGATATGGCTTCTAAATTTGTAAAAGATGATTTACCAGTAGATAAGTGTATTGAAGGTGCTAAGTATATTATTGCTGAATGGATTAGTGATAATGCTAGTTATAGAAAATATATTAGAAGTTATTTTTATAAGAATGGAATTATTTCTTCTAGTGTAAAGAAGAATGCTGAAGATGAAGGTAAAGTATATGAAATGTATTATGATTATAATGAACCTGTTAAGTATATTAAACCTCATAGAATTCTTGCTTTAAATAGAGGGGAAAATGAAAAAGTTCTTAATGTTAGTATTGATGTTGATAAAGATGGGGTTTTATCTTTCTTAGAAAAGAAGTTAATTAAAAATGATAAGAGTTTTGTAGTTGAAAGTGTTAAAGAAGCGATTGATGATGCTTATAAGAGATTAATTGAACCATCTATTGAAAGAGAAATTAGAAGTGAATTAACTGAAGTAGGAGAAGAATCTGCTATTGATAATTTTGGTAAGAACTTAGAAGCATTACTTTTAACTCCTCCAATGAAAGAAAAAGTTGTACTTGCATTTGACCCAGGATTTGTTAATGGATGTAAATTAGCGGTTGTTGATAAGAATGGTAAATATTTAGATTCAACTGTTATTAAACCATTCTTAAATGGAGATAGTGAGAGTAGAATTAAACTTTCTAAAGAAGTAGTAGTTCAATTAATTAAAAGATATAATGTTGATATTATTGCAATTGGTAATGGTACTGCATCTCGTGAATCTGAAAAGTTCTGTGCTGAAATGATTAAAGAATATAATCTTACTTGTAAGTATGTAATTGTATCAGAAGCGGGAGCATCAATTTACAGTGCATCTCCTGTTGCGATTGAAGAATTCCCAGATTTAGCAGTTGAAAAAAGAAGTGCTGTAAGTATTGGTAGAAGATTACAAGACCCACTTGCAGAACTTGTTAAAATTCCACCAGATGGAATTGGTGTTGGTTTATATCAACATGATGTTTCTCAAAAGAAACTTTCTAGCTCATTAGACTTCGTTGTAGAAAAATGTGTTAATAGTGTTGGAGTTAATATTAATACAGCTTCAAGTTCATTATTAAAATATGTTTCTGGTGTTACTAAGAAAGCAATTGAAAAGATTATTGAATATAGAGAAGAACATGGAAGAATTAATTCTAGAGAAGAAATTAAGAAGAAAAAACTTCTTACTGATAAAGCATATGAACAAGCTATTGGGTTCTTAAGAATAACTGATGGAGATAATGTGTTAGATGCAACAGCTATCCATCCTGAAAGTTATGAAGTAGCTTTAAAACTATTAAGTGAGATTGGATTTAGTAAGAGTGATATTGGTACTAAAGAATTAATTGAAAAACTTGATTCATTAACATTAGATGATTATGTTGTAACTTTAGGTACTGATATTTATACATTAGAAGATGTAGTTGCATCTTTAAAGAAACCTAATTTAGATCCTAGAGATGAAATGCCTCAACCATTATTAAAGAGTGATGTTTTAGATATTAAAGATTTAGTTGTTGGTATGAAGTTACAAGGTACTGTTAGAAATGTTGTTGATTTTGGAGTATTTATTGATATTGGTTTACATAATGATGGACTTGCTCATATTTCTAAATTAACAACTAAGTACATTAAACATCCTAGTGAAGTTGTTAGTGTAGGGGATATTGTTGATTGTTATGTTGATGATATTTCTTTAGAAAAAGGTAAAGTAAGTTTAAGTTTACTAGAAAGATAGTTTTATCTTTCTTTTTTTATGTTATAATTTTTATATGATAGGAGTGGTAAGATGAAAAATTTAGTAGGGGTTTCGTTGTTTACTATAGCATGCTTATATGGAATGCTTTTTGCAGTAGTGTTCTTAGTATGTATTATGTGCGGTATTCCACTTGGAGGTGTTATACTTGTATCTATTATTATATTGGTAATTCAGTTTTTAATTTCGCCATTTTTAACTGATTTATCAATGAAATGGTTTTATAAGGCTAGATTTGATTATCAAATGCCTGAATATTTAGTGCAATTTATTAATCAAGTATGTCAAGCTAATAACATGAAATATCCTAGAATAGGATTTATTGATGATGGTGGTCCAAATGCATTTACGTATGGTCATACAAAGAATGATGCTAGAATTGTTTTAACTAGAGGGATATTTGAAAGATTAACTCCGGCTGAAGTTCAAACTGTTGTTGCACATGAAATTGGTCATGCTGTTCATTATGATATGGCTTTAATGACTTTTGCACAATTAGTGCCTTTAGTTTTATATTATATTTATGATGCATTTACAAGTAATATTGATGATAAAGATGACTCTAAATTAGCAGTTATTGGAATTATTGCATATGTATTTTATGTAATTTCACAATATGTAATTTTATGGTTCTCTCGTGTTAGAGAATATTATGCTGATGATTTTGCAATTAATGTGACTGGTAATCCTACTGGGCTAGGAGAAGCTTTAGTTAAGATTGCTTATGGGTTAGGAGTTTCTTCTTCTCATGCTGGAAAGAGTTCTGCTAATAAACAAAACACTTTAGGTATATTTGATTCAAATGCATCTAAGTCATTAACTATTACAAGTTATAGTGGTGGACAAATTAATAAGAATAGAATATTAGATGCGATGAAGTGGGAAATGTGGAATGTATGGGCTAAATGGTATGAATTACATTCAACACATCCAAATGTATCTAAGAGATTAAAAGCAATATCAGAAAGATGTCCTCAATTTGGACAACCTAAATATATTGATTTTAACTTCCAACAACCTGAAAGTTATTGGGATGATTTCTTTGGTGAATTATTTATTTTATGTTTACCATGGATTACTGTTGTTGGGTTATTAGTATTAATGATATTTATGATTGTTGTAAATCCTGATACTGATCCGGTTAATTATTTATTAGCGATGGTTGGAGGACTTTGTGCTGCACATTTAATAAAACTTTCATTTACACATAAAGATAAAGATTATGTTGAAACTAAAGTTGCAGCTTTACTTGGTGAAGTTAAAGTTAGTGGTGTTACTGCAATACCTTGTCAATTATCTGGTGTGATTATTGGTAGAGGAGATCCTGGTTGTATCTTTAATGAAGATTTTGTTTTACAAGATGAAACTGGAATTATATTCTTAGATTATAAAAGAGTATTTAGAATAATGGATAAATTAACAGCGTTATTTAATAGTAAGAAGTTTATGAATAAACGTGTTAAAATTACTGGATGGTATAGAAGAAGTCCTGTTCCATATGTTGAGATAAAACAAATCGAATATGAAGGTGATGGAACTGTTGATAAGATGAAATCATTCGCAGTTAATAAGTTTATTTCATGGTTCTTCTTAATTGGATCAGTTGCCATGATAGTAATGAATATTATTGGATAAGAAAATAGTTGCTTAAGGCAACTATTTTTTTTGTAAAGTTAAAAATTGTTAGATTGTAAAAAAATACTATTAATTATATAATTATTGTATAAAGGTAGGAGAGTGATTCTATGAAGAGGTTAAACTTTAATATTAAAGATAAGAAGATGTTATACATGGTACTAGGTGTATTAATGGTATCAGTACTAACATTAACAATGGCTTATGCTGCCCTTGTTACAACATTAAATATTAGTGGATATGCTCAAGTAAATTCGTCTGCTTGGGATATACATCTAGCAAATGTAAAACTAAAAGATGGTAGTGCAACTACAACAGTACCAACTATAACAACAGGTAACTCACTAAGTTTTAGTACAACACTAAGTAAACCAGGTGATTATTTCGAGTTTACTGTTGATGTTGTTAATAAC
>JAZRPV010000016.1:0-8379 GCA_045649455.1 Bacilli bacterium
ATCATAACTCTTGTATCTTTTAATAATATTCTCGCTACATTAAGTAATACTTTAGTATTTTGCTTTAATGTATCTTCATTACTATTTAAAACAGTATCATATCCATTCTTTAATTTTAATATTTCATCATGAATACCTAACTTCTTACATATAAATACAATCTCTTCAAAATTATCTTTTACAAATAATAAGTTTTCTTTAATACTAATATTTAAGAATCTATCATCTTTATCAATACAAGATACTAAACCATAATATGGATCAAATGAAATATCATTTATATCAGTACCACCAATAGTAATATCACCACTATGTTGTCTATTAAGTTTTAATAATAAATCAACAGTACCACTCTTACCAGCACCAACTAATCCTGTAATAGCATTAATAGATTTACTCTTAATATCAAAAGATACACCTTTTAATCTAGGATTTTCTTTATCGCCATAAACAACATCTCTAAACTTAATATTATAATTATTTAATTTTAATTTATTATCAAGCATTAACTTATCTTTACTATAAATAACTAATTGATAGAATCTATTTTCAGATACTTTTAATTGTCTAAGTCCAACATTAATAGTAGTAAATTCACTGAATCCTTCAATTAATTGAGCAAAATAGTTATAAATAATAACTAAAGATCCCATTTCCATATTACCAATAGAAATTAGATAAATTCCATATATAAATAATCCCCATCTAAACGCTTCAATAAATGCTAAGATAGAGAATTTAAATGAATCTTCTCCAACTCTTTGTTTTAAATATTTCTTAGTATAATCTTCTGTAGATCTAGTAATTCTACTTCTAATAGGTTCAAATATATTAAATGCTTTAATTTCTCTAATACTTAATAAAAACTCATTTATAATTGTATTTCTTTTATCAAAGGCATATGCTTTTGTTCTATTTAATCTTTCAATTGTCTTACTAGATAAAATAATAATTATTAAAGAAATAACTCCCATAACTACTCCAGCAACACCAATATAAAAATCAATCATAAAGAAATATACAAATATAATTAATACTTCAAATATTCTTATAACTCTCATAACTAATTGACAATAAAAGTCAGCAATTATATTTATATCAGTACTCATAATATTTAAGAATTCACCAATATTAAATCTTGATAAACTATGAAGTGAGTTATCAAATACTTTATTAACACCTAACTTTGTATAATTATCATATATACAATTATACATTTTATGCCAAGAATAAGTGTTAATTATATCATTAATTCTAAATAAAATAACTGCTAAAACTCCACATAGTGAAATTAAAATAGCATCTCTATATTTACCTGCAGTAACCATATCAACTGCCGCACCAAAAATAATTGGTGTAATCATAATAATACCTCTATAAATAATTGATATTATTATTTTCCAAAATATATATTTTTTTGATTTTTTTAATACATACCATGTCGCATCACTTGGTTTCTTCATAATATAAACTCCTCTATTTTTTTACTCATCGTTATAAATAATTATATCATAAATAAAAAGAAAGCAATGCTTTCTCTTAAAATATTACAAATAATTACATATAAATAATTGTCTTGTCGTCAACCTATCTATTTACTAGAAAACTCTTCTCTAACTATCTTTGTAATTTTAGCAATATTTTCATATGTCTTTTCATCTCTAAAATTACTTTTAGCATAATCAAATACTTCTCCAATATAGTCAATCATATCCCCAAACTTATCTTCCATCCATTTATGTCTAGGCATAATCCATATATGAAAATGTCTATCTTTCTTTTCTTCAAATACAACATTAAATCTATCACAAATATTATGCTTCTTCAAAATATTAATTGTCTTATTAACAATACTCATAATTTTAACTTGTTCATCTTCTGTTAACTCATTAAAACATTCACAACATTTCTTTGGAGATACAACCATAAATCCTTCTATAGGCAATTCCCAATCTTGTGATAAAGTAAATAACTCATCTTCATATGCCATACCACAAGGTAAAGAAAATTCTCCTTTAGCATAAGCACATCCTGGACATCCATTAAACTTAATTTCCTCATTCTTATAACTTATCATAAACTACTCCATCTCAATTATTTCTTTATATTTATCATAATTACCATAATATTCCCTAACTTTACCATTATTAAAAACAAATATTTTATTTGCAAACTTATTAATAAAGAATCTATCATGGCTAATAAATATTAAAGTACCTGAATATTCTTCTAATGCTTCTTCCAATACTTCTTTAGTAGGAATATCTATATGGTTAGTAGGTTCATCAAATATTAATGTATTAATTTCTTGTTGTAAAAGTTCTGCTAACTTCACTTTCATCTTCTCTCCACCAGATAAATTTTTAACTCTCTTATTAACATCTTCAGAATCAAATCTAAATCTTGCTAGAATACTTCTACATCTTTGATCAGGTAATCCTACCGCTCTACAAAAATATTCTAATAATGTTTGATTACCATCAACAAACTCTATTATTTGTGGTATATAACCAATTTTAATACTAGGACCAATTTCAATAGAACCAGTAACTTCTAAATCTTGTATACCCATAATAGTTTTTACAAAAGTACTTTTACCAGAACCATTCTCTCCTAAGAATGCTACTCTGTCTCCTACGTTAATTTCTAAACTAACTTTATCAAGTATTTTCCTTTCAGGTAATAAAACACTTACTTTATCTGCAACAATAATCTTTTTACTAGATTTATTTTTCTCAATAAATGAAACATTTACTTTCTTTTGTTCAATTGGTCTTTTAATAGCCATTGCTCTCATTCTTTGAGCTCTTTCCCAAAGCGTTTTTCCTTGTTTAGTTAGAGCCGAACTATTTCTACCCATACCTAAAGCCATAAATTGTTTAGCTTTAGCTTCCAATTGTTTTATAGCTTCTTGTTCATCTCCATACTGAGCCATATTTCTTTCAAACTCTTTTTCTCTTTGAACTAAATAACCAGAATAATTAGTAGCATAAATTCTTCCTTTTCCATAATCATCTATGGCAAGTATTTGATTAGCCATTTTATCTAAAAAATATCTATCATGTGAAACAATAACAGATGCACCTCTAAATGACCTAATATATTCTTCTAACCATTCTATTCTTTTAATATCTAAATGATTAGTAGGTTCATCTAAAAGTATTAAATCAGGTTTAATAAGTAGTGCTTTTGCAAGTTGAATTAATGTCTTCTCCCCACCACTTAATTTATTATATGAACATTCTAATAAATCTCTATTAATGTTTAACCCATTAACAACAGTATTAATATTACTATCTACTTCGTAACCACCAATATTATTAAATTCTTCCATTAAAGTACAATATTTTTGTATAGTACTTTCACTATAATCGGTTTCCATTTTCTTTTCATATTCTTTTAATAGTTTAGATACTTTATTAATTTCTTCAAATGAATCACTAAGTATTTCATAAACAGTTCTAGAATCATTATTAACAGATCCCATTTGATCTAAATAAGCAACTTTAGATCCTTTCTTTATACTAACAACTCCACTATCACAATTTTCAATACCAGCAATTATCTTAAGTATAGTAGATTTACCACATCCATTAGGTCCAACTATCGCTAAAGATTCTCCTTCATTTAATGAAAAAGATACATCATTAAATAATTCTTCTACTCCATAGCTTTTGGATAATTTATTAACATCAAGTATTATCATCTTCTCACCACCAATATAAAATTATCATTCTAATATTTTTTTAATTTTATCTCTTACTCTTCTCCAAGACATCTCTAAACTTCTATAAGTAAGTTTAGAATATACTTCATCATAATCAACCCATACAACTTCATGTGTATCAGTACTTGTATTATCACTTTTTCCTTTATCTATTGCAATAAACATATGACAAGCACATCTTTCTCCTTTTGGAGTAATATATCTTTCAATATATGCATCATCATCTACAATTTCTGCAACTCTTTTAATCTCTTCAGCAGTTTCTCTTATAGCACATTCTTTTAAAGTTTCTCCTTCTTCTAAATGCCCTTTAGGAAAAGAATAATCATTTTTCTTCTCTCTATAAACTAATGCAATCTTCTTATTTTCTTTATCAACTAAATAACATCCTGCTTTTAAAGTTTCGCTATTATGAATCTCTTCTTTTAATTCTTCATAATCTCCTTCAGTCTTAATAATCTCATAATCATGAGTCTTTCTAAATTCTTTTCTTTCTTCTCTAGACATTAACATATTTTCTTCACAAACATCCATATGTAAAATTCCATTTAAATGATCATACTCATGAGAAAAAACTGTACTTTCAAATCCAACCAAATCTTCAATATGTTTCTTATTATCAATATCATAATATTCTACTTTTATTTTATAAGGTCTAAGTACTCTTCCACAATTATCAAAACAACTAGCACATGCTTCCCAAAATTCAGTTAATCCTTCTCTTTTTATAATAACAGGATTAATTAAAACTCTCGCTTCATTAAAAGTATCTTCCATTTCATCATTATTAATTTTATTAATTAATTCAATATTAGTATTTTTTAAATAAATTAATCTTTTCGCAACACCTATTTGTACAGCAGCCATTGCCATAACATCATGACTTAAACAATACTCTTCTAATTTCTTTATATCATCTTTTAAATCTTTATCATTTTCTATATCAACTTCAACAGATCTTTGTCTTAAAAAATCCATTCCATTTGCAATTGTAACAGTTTGTATATCCATATAATCACCTTCTTCCTAAATTATAACATAAAAAAACAAACCCCTAAAGATTTGTTTATTTTGAACAACATTTATGTTCACATTCACCTTCATGATCTTCATCATGACAATAACAATCATCACCGCAGTGGCATTCATCACCACAATGACATTCTTTTCCTTCACCACAACAACATTCTTTTTCACAAGTACATTCTTTACCTTCTTGGCATCCACATGTACAAGTTTCATCACATTTACATTTATCCATAATTACCCTCCATTTATATTATTATTCTATCCTATTTTTCTAAAAAAATAAATGTTCAATTAATATTTTAATAGAAAGACTAATTAAAATTATTCCCCCTATAATTTGAGCTTTCTTCTCATACTTTATACCAACAACATTTCCAATTCTTACACCAATAAATGTCATAATAAATGTAATAATACTAATAACCATAATCATTTGAATTATATTAACTCTTAAAAAAGCACATGTTATCCCAACTGCTAAAGCATCAATACTAGTTGCAATACTTAAAGGAAACATCTCTTTAAAACTAACTAAATCATTTAAATTAATAGACTCTTTAGATAATCCTTCTCTCATCATATTAAATCCAATACCAAATAATAATACAAAAATAATATAATGATCAAAACTACTTATTATATTAGTAAAACTACTACCTAAAACATATCCAATCAAAGGCATTATTCCTTGAAATAATCCAAAGTATAATCCAACTATAACACTTTTATTAATACTATAACGCTTTATAGATAAACCCTTACAAATACTAACTGCAAAAGCATCCATTCCTAAACCAACACTAGTAAAAAGCATTGAAACAAAACTCATATATCACCTATAAATTAATCCAATATCTATGAAACATAATACCAGACATCTCATCTAAATAATCAGTATCTTGAACTCCTCCACATTTTTCAATTAATTTATTACTTTGAATATTATTAACTCTTGCAGTAATTAATATTTTATCTAAACCTAATTCTTTACATTTTAACATAGCAAGTTTTAATAATTGTTCTCCGTAACCCTTACCTCTTTCATTAGGTCTAACAGCATATCCAATATTTCCACCTAAATTAAATAAATTACCAACTAAAGGATATCTAATATTACAAGCTCCATAAATATAATTATTCTCATCTACTAAAATATATGTCTTTTCAGTATATTTTTCACCAGAATATACTTCAGTTTCTTCATGTTCTTTTTTCTTTAACCAATTTTCATAATCAATAATAACTCTATAATTAGCAAGTCCTTCCATAGGAAATGCAGTTTTTTCACTAGAAAAAGAATTTCTAAATTCTAAAACACTTTCTTTATCTTCTAAATAAGGTTCTCTTAACTCTAACATATAACCACCTACTTATAATAAACTTTACTCTTAATATATTTATTTAAATCAAAATTATTTCTTTTAGCAATCTCTACCAACTCATCATCTGATGCAGATTCTACTCTACTAAGATCCATAATCGCCATAGGATTAAAACTCATCGCTGTACCATAATAATCTATTAAATCTTTTCTTAACTTTTCATAATCTATCATTAAACCACCATAATCATTATAACATAAAAAAAGAACTTAATATCCATGATTAAATTCTTTTAAAAATCAGATTTAGAAATTGTTATAACTGGACGTACACCATAATAACCATTTATATCAAAGAGTTCTTCTAAATAATCCCCTCCAGATTCAATATATTTAACATACATTATATTATATGCACTACCTGTCCAATATGAAGTTGAATAAACCCAACTTGGTGCAGACATACAAGAGGATTGGCTACACCCTAAAGCCAATAATTCCTCATGCGATATCAATCTCGCATCAGAAATAGCAATACCATAATTTTGTAAAAATATTTTATAATTTTCAATATAAGAGTATAAACTTGAATTTGTATCATATACATATGCTGGATAAGTTGTTCCGTACTTTTCATATAAAACTCTGCCACTACCATTAACATAATAAGTCCAATAAGAATTTTCTGAAAATTTATCAACTCCTATATAAGAAGAATCACCAGTTATACCTTTTGCACTAGTATCTTGAATACCCGAAGGATTTTCTATAGGTATAGTTTCTACATTTTGTTCTTCTCCACCCGGTTCTAGCGGATCACTTGTTGGTGGTGATAATGGCATCACATAAGCATCATTCGATGTCATAATTAAAGGACTAACATTATAGTTATTAACATTATAATTCACATCACTAACTACAGGTGTAGCAACATATCCAACATGTAAATTATATTTTGCTAACATAGTTACTGTATCATCTGTACTAGAAATAACATAAAAATGTTCATCCCCTATAGCAACTTCACTACCAACGGTATCATAATCTCCACTAACCATAACAGGTTTTTCAGGTAATTTAATATCATCAATAGATAATTCAATCACAGGACGAACGCCAAAGCAATTAACATAGCTTGAATGTGTGTAGTAAAAGTTCTTATTAGTATAAACGAACCATGGTCCAGAAGAAACCGACCCCGTCCAATAAGAAGTAGAGTAAACCCAACTTGGTGCTTTACTACAACTCATATCATCTTTACTACATCCAAAAGATACAAGTTCATCATATGTAATAAGTCTAGCCTTCATTGGAGTAACTCCTAATGTTGTTAAATATGTATTGTAATTATTTACATATACTTCTACAATACTTCCTGTGTAATATGAATCATTATCTGAAAAAGCAGTTACTCCTTTATAAGGTTGACCACTAGATACAAAACCCAACATAGTTGAATCCTGTTTTCCTGTTGCATCATCTCCATATGCTGTCCAAGTACTATTTTCATACTTTCCTCCAACATATAAGTTATATTTTGCTAACATACTAACTGTAGATCCATCATTACTAATGATATAAAAGCATTCATCTTTTATACATACTTCACTACCTACTTCATCTATCTTTCCACTTACTAATTTTGCAACAGGATCTTTTTTCTTAATTTCAATATCATTCGATATGTTTTCTATTGTAATAGTTTGACCACTATTTATTTGATCGTAATGACCAATTTCAGTACCATCAGATAAAATTGTTACTTTCTTTAAATTTTCGGTAAAAGTAATACTTAAATTTCCACCATCAATTACTTCTGTTGGATAATTATTATTAGTTATATCTGTATAAGTAACTTTATGATAAGTTCTAAAGTCTAACTCTAAATTAACTTCATATTCTCCTGAAGTACCAGTAAACTTTATTTGAAATGTCTTTACTGCCATTTGATTACATTTACCAGTATCATCACATATTTTATCTTTTAAAGTATAATTAATTATTTCATAAGATAAACCAGTTGGCACAGTTCCTACCAATTGTAATATACCAACATCACTAGAACCATAATTAGTAACCTCTACATCAAATACTATAGAGGATGAACTATCTAACAAATTAAATTTAGATGCTATTGTATTAACACTAAACTCTTCATAAAATGAAGTAGAATTTGAACTAGAACTTGATAATTTAAAATTTGTTATTCTAACATCTGCATCAACTCTTGCATAAGCATCACCTTTTATTGTCATTGTAGAGTTAATTGCAGAATAAGCTACAGTTTGAAAATACAAACAAA
>JAZRPV010000017.1:0-12968 GCA_045649455.1 Bacilli bacterium
CATTCTGAACCAAAACATTTTTCAGTTCCAACAGCGTATAAATCAACACCACCATTAGTAACACTACTTCCTGTTCCATCACTTTGAATATATTCAAGTATAAGTGATAAATCTAATACAACTTGACCAGTTGGTAAATCACTAGCTGCTAAATCATTTCTATACTCTATTCTAACTTTAATTGGCATACTACTATTTTTACTTAAAGTTTGCTTTGTACTAATAGAATCTCCATTTTGATATGAAATTTCATATTTTAAGTACTTCGCTTGTTCTACTGTAAGTTCAGGACTCTTCACTACATTTTCAATCATCGCATCAATCGATCCATCATTCACCACATCTACTGTAAACTCATAAAAATCTCCTGGCATATTTAATGTAGTAGAAAATTCTAACATTGAATTTGTTTTAATTTCAGGAACATTTATTGTTCTACTTCCAGGCGTAACCCTAGGATTATCTAAATGAATATCCCAATCAGCAGAACTTACTTGTGCATTTCCTTGAATTGTTAACACTGCATTTAATGCTGCATAGGCAATTGTTAAAGTAAATATACAAACTGCTACTAAACACAATCCTAACGTTAATATTTTTCTATCTTTAATATTAAAATTCAATTTCTTCATAATCTCACCTATCTTATATAAATTCATTGTATTATATACGAGTTTATAATTTCAATATTTTATAAAAAATAATAAAAACTTTACAAAAAAAAGACACTATTCTTTAGTGTCTTTTTTATTATTAAATTCTTTCTACTCTGATAGCTGCTTTTTCATCATTAAGTTCAAAATATTCTTCTAACTTATCATCTTTAACAAGTTTTTCTCCTAATACTTCTCCCATGATGTAATCTTTGTACATATCTAACATTTTATCAATAGCTTCAGTACCATTGTAATAAATATTAATATGATCAGTAATTACAAAATCAGCATCTTTTCTTAAACTTTGAACTTTTCTTACAAACTCTCTTGCAAGTCCTTCTAAGATTAATTCTTCAGTTAATTCAGTTTCAAGAACTACACAAGTTCTATTATTACTTGTAGAAGCATAACCTTCTTTTTGTTTAATAGAAATTAATACCATTTCATCAGTTAATTCAAAATCTTCTCCATCTAATTTAACAGTTAATCCACCATCACTAATTTGAGCGATTTCTTTACTTGTTAATTTAGATAATACTTCTTGTAATTCTTTGATTTTTGGTCCAAGTGTTTTTCCTAAAACTTTAAAGTTAGGTTTAACAATATATTCTAAGTAAGTAGTCATATCTTCTTTAAATACTACTTCTTTAACATTTAATTCTTCTTTAATAACATCTAATAAGTCACCAATAATAATTTCATCTGATTTTGGTAAGATTAAACTTTGAATTGGTTGTCTTACTTTGATATTAACTTCTTCTCTAGCGAATCTTCCTAAAGAACATACATCTCTAACTAAATCCATTCTTTCTTCTACTGTTTCATTAATTAAATCAGTATTTTCAAGTGGGAATTCTGCTAAATGAACAGATTCTTCTCCAGTTAAGTTTCTATAAATTTCTTCAGTTAAGAATGGTGTAATTGGAGCACATAACTTACATAAAGTTACTAATACTTCATAAGTAGTTAAATAAACTGCTTTTTTACTCTCAGTTAATTCACTATCCCAGAATCTTCTTCTATTACTTCTAATATACCAGTTAGATAAATCATCATTTAAGAATGGAACGATTAATCTAGCTACTTTATTTAAATCATATTCTTGATAAGCAGCATTAACATCTCTTACTAATCTATTTAATTTAGATAATAACCATCTATCAATTAAATCTCTATCTTCTGCTGGAATATTATATTCTCTTGGATCAATATTATCAGCATTAGCATACATTTCAAAGAATGAATATGCATTTTTAAATGTTGAAATATATTTAGAATAAATTTCTTTTAATCCTTCTTCATCAAATTTTAATGGAGTCCATACTGGTGAAACATATGGTAAATAGAATCTAACAGTATCTGCACCATATTTTTGCATTGTAGTAAATGGTTCAACGATATTACCACGAGATTTACTCATCTTTTTACCTTCAGCATCTTGGATTAAGTCATTTACTAATACATTTTTATATGGACTACATCCTTTTAAGAATGTTGAAATTACTAATAATACATAGAACCAACCACGAGTTTGATCAACACCTTCACAGATGAAATCTGCTGGGAATTGTTTTTCAAAGAAATCTTCATTTTCAAATGGATAATGATATTGTGCAAATGGCATTGATCCAGAATCGAACCAACAGTCAATTACGTCTTGAACACGAGTCATATGTTTTCCACACTTAGGACATTTAACATGAACATCATCAACATATGGTCTATGTAAATCAATTGACTCATCAATCTCTTCAACTGCAAGTTCTACTAATTCTTTTCTAGAACCAATCATCATATCATGTCCACATTCACATCTCCATAATGGAAGTGGTGTTCCCCAATAACGACTACGAGAAATAGCCCAATCATTCATATTTTCTAACCAGTTAGCAAATCTCTTTTCACCAACATATGCTGGATACCAATTTACTTTCTTATTAGCTTCAATAATTTTATCTTGAATCTTAGTTACTTCTAAATAGAATGATGGTTTTGAATAGTAAATTAATGGTGTAGAACATCTCCAACAATGTGGATAGTCATGTGTCATCTTTTGTTTCTTAAATAATTTATCTTCACTAGCTAAATATTTAATAATATCTACTTCAAGTTCAGAATCAATTACTAATCTTCCCTTCCATGGACCATCTAAATAACATCCATCTTCTCCTACTGGATTTAAGTATGGTAAGTTATAATTCTTTCCTACTTGAGCATCATCAGCACCAAATGCAGGAGCAATATGAACGATACCAGTACCATCACTCATAGTAACATAGTTATCACATGTTACAAAGAATGCTTTTTTATTAACTTCAAAGAATGGTAATAATTGTTCATATTCTTTATATTCTAAATCTTTACCAGTATATTCTTCTACAACTTCATAATCTTCACCTAAAATATTATTAGCTAAAGCTTTAGCAACGATAAAGTTATATCCTTTAGATAAACACTTAACATAAGTTTCATTAGGATTAACACATAATGCAACGTTTGCACATAATGTCCATGGAGTAGTTGTCCATACTAAGAAATATGTATTTTCTTCTTCTTTTAATTTAAACGGAACATATACAGTATTAACTGAAACTTCTTTATATCCTTGAGCAACTTCATGTGAAGCAAGTCCTGTACCACATCTTGGACAATATGGTAAAATTTTACTTCCTTCATAGAATAATCCTTCATCAAAGAATTTCTTTAAAATCCACCATTCAGTTTCAATATAATCATTATTATATGTAACATATGGATGTTCAAGATCAATAAATTGTCCCATCTTTTTAGTTAAATCAGAGAATGATTTTTCATTCTTCCATACATTTTCTCTACATTTTTGATTGAATTCTTCAATACCATATTTTTCGATATCACCTTTTCCAGAGAATCCTAATTCTTTTTCTACTTGTAATTCTACTGGTAAACCATGAGTATCCCATCCTACTTTACGATATACTTGATGTCCTTGCATTGTTTTATACTTACAGAAAGTATCTTTTAAGAACTTAGCAAGCATATGATGTAGTCCTGGATGTCCATTTGCTGTAGCAGGTCCATCATAGAAAACAAACTTATTAGCTTCATCTCTAGTTTCAATACTTCTCTTTAAAATATCGATTTCATCCCAATATTCGATAAACTTCTTTTCAATTTCTTCATTTGTTCCTTGAACTAATTTTTCAAATTTCATAATTATTCCTCCCTTTCTAAATAAAAAAACTACTCATCCCTATAAGGACGAATAGTTCGTGGTACCACCTTAATTTACAAGAAAATTATCTATCAATAATTTACTTATCTTGATTACTATAACGCGTTACCGTATTTATCTTATCCATAAATCACAACTTGAAAGTGATCTTAATATCAACTTCATACTTGTTTTCACCAGCCACAAGTTCTCTACAAATTCATCAATATTACGTCTTTCGCACTTGCTTTCCAAACTAATATAGCACAAAACTTTTTATTTTACAACCAAAATTTTTATCTATAATTTAATCTTCTATTATTTTCTTTTGTATAAACTTTATCTTTTCTTAACTCTCCACCACTAATAATATAATCTAATTCATTCTTATATTGTTTAACATCTTCATCAGAATAATGACCTTTTACTAACTCTGGAGAAAACTTCACTTCATCTCCACTTACTTTAGCAGCAGTTCCTACTACAGTAAATGATGTTGCCATTGCAATTGCAACTACTTTCCTACATAATCTAACATTTCTTGCTTTCATATAAACCCTCCATTTTTACAAAAAAACTGAATCATCGTGGATCCAGTTCTAAAACTTCTATTTCTTCAACAACAGCCATTTGTTGTTCCATTATAACTTTTAATTTTCTTTTAAATATTTTCATATTCTTTTCTAATAGTTCTGCATTGTTCTCAATTCTTTCAGCTTTTAATAAAGCTTCATTAACTATTCTACTAGCATTATGTTTAGCATCAGTAACAATACTTTCTGACTCATCTCTAGCCATTCTTCTTATATTGTCACCAGTTTCTTCTGCTTTAATAATCGCTTTCTTCAATGTATCTTCTATACTTTTATAATGTTCTAGTTCTGCCCTTAATTTTTCTATTTCAGTATTTTGACTTTTAACTCTTTCAATAATACTCTCTGTTTGAACAATTACATCACCAATAAATTGATTTACTTCCTTGCGATTATATCCATTAGCTTCATAACTAAATTTATCCATATAATCTCACCTCAGAATACTTATAAATTAAATATTAAAAGAAATCTTCATCATCATTTTCTTTTTTACCACGGTTATTTTTTGTATTAGTATTATTAGCAGCATTATCATCACTAATATTACCTTCTACATTAACATTTCTAGGAGTACAAAGGAAAATTCCTCCACCTAATTTTTGAATCTTACCATCAATAGCATAAATAGCACCATATAAGAAATCAATAATTCTCTTAGCTTGATCAGGTGTAACTCTTTTTAAGTTAACTACAACTGCACTTCTAGCTTTTAAATAATCAACAATTTGTTGTCCTTCAGAATATGCTCTTGGTTCTAAAAGCATCATTTTACTTCCAGCCATACCATTTTGTTGATGATATTCTTCTTTTGATACACTATAGTATTCTTCTTCTGCTGCTTCTACTTTTGGTTCATCTCCACCGATTATATCTTTAAAAAAACCCATAAACAAGTCCTCCATCCTAATACACATATTATATACTATAACTAATTTTAACATAACTTAGCAAAAAGAAAAAGACTAAAATTAAATTTTTAGTCTTTTAATTCAAAGTAACATAAACTCTTACATTTACATTTGAAGAATCTCTAATAGTACTAGGAATAATAAACTGATTAGCCTTACCATTATAATTCACATCTATATATTCATCTGTACCTGCTTTTGCCATAACTTTATCAATAGTAAAAGATGTATCTCCTAAATTTAAACTAACTTCATAAGGAACTCCAGTCATAATTTCACTAATTGAATAAATATATAATCCATCCTCATCAATTGTTAACTCTTTGGTTTTAGAATCACCAGTTAGCAAATTAACAACAGTAGCCGAAGAATTATCTACTTTAACTAAAGTATTATCAGCTTCTCTAACATAAATTGTAATTCTATATGTAGCACTTTCCACTGGAACCATAGTATCAAAGTAAAATTTAGCATAATTATTATCCATATTATAATCAGCAGGAATAGTAATATAACCATTTCCATCAAAAATAGAATTGTAATTACCTTCACTATCTCTTAAAGTTGCTTTATTCATTATATAACCAGGATTCTTAGCTAGTGAAACTTTATACGTTCTACCAGCATATAATTTATCAAATACACAATAAGAATCTTCTCCTGTAATTGTACATTCATGAGTTTCATACGTATCCATATCTAACAAACTAATACTATCATCTGTCATATGAGTTCTTTCTCCAAATGAATCATAAACAAAAGAATATACAGTAATCTTTCTTTCAATATTATATGTAGGAACAACATTACTATTATCAGCTTGAACATATACCATTGTTAATCCTAAATTTAATTCAATATCTTCTGTTGGTAAATCAGAAATTTCTATATCAGTTCTAAAAGCAATTGTAACTGCAATATTAACTTGCCCTTCTTCTCTAGCTAAAAAATGTTTTTCATTAATTGGTGTACCATCTTCATATTCAATATTATATGACAAGTATTTTGCCTGCTCTTCAGTTAACTCTGGTGTCTTAATAATACTATCAATCATTGCATCTATAGTACCTTTATTTTTAACTCTAAAAACAAATCTATAATAATCTCCTGGTTCTTCCAATTTTGCAGAAAAATCTAAATGATTTTGAGTTTCATTAACAACAGGTAACTCATCAGTAACACTACCACTATCTACTTCTAAATAACTACTAATATAAATATCCCAGTTAGAAGCCACTATGTCAGCAGAACCTGTAATATTTAATGACGTAGATAAAATAGCATAAGCGATACTTAAACTACCAATCAAACAAACCATAATAGTTAATATAAAAATATAAAATTTTCTATTAGCAAAATTATATCTTCTCATACTACTCTCCTAATTATAGTATATCAAATAAAAAAATTTTAGACAAAACAAAATAGACCAAAAGGTCTATTTTTACACATTTCCAATAATTTGTGGTCCACCAACTGGTGCAGGTGCTTGTTGTACTGGTGCCATTTGTGTAAGCATACTTGATGACACAGGTGCTGCACTTGCAACAGCTGCTGTTGCAGATACAACTGGTGTATTAACCGCTCCTGTATCAACAACATTTTCTTTAACAGAACCATTTGCCACTATATTTTGAGAAGGTTCCTTATACCAAACGCTTTCTAAGTCAACGTTGTTACTTAATGGTCTAGGATCAGGTAAATCTATATACATTGAAATAGGAACTTTAAATGCATTACCAAATGCTATACAGTTACCAGGTTTCAAGTTCTTAAGTTGCAATACAACCTCTGAAGAAACATTAGGTACCATATCTTTAATATATCCTAAATCAAGTGGATGCAATGTTCTTAAAATAACAAAGTTCGCACATTGAGAAATACATGTATCAGAAAGTTCACTCGGTCTTTGAGTAATTAATGCTAAGAACATACCATACTTACGACCTTCTTTAGTAATACGTTCAAATATATTATATCCAAGTAAAGATTTATCTGTATCATTCTTTAAAACATATCTATGTGCTTCTTCAATAATTACATGGAATGCTCTACTACCACGAGGTTTTAAAGTAGAAGCTTTTAAGAAGAACATTCTTGATAGAATCTTTGTAATAACTTTTGCCATACGATCATCAATATAGTTAATATTAAAGTTAATTAATTGACACTTACCACCATTTTCTTTATTAGTAGTTAAATAATCAATATATTCATCTCTTGTAACATAATGTGGGAAATTGAAATATTCTTTATTTTCCCCACTGGCAAGAGTATGAAGTCTAACACTAACAACATTCGCATAATCGAATACTTTATCACTCTTTAAAATACCTTCACTAATTAAAGCAAATTCCATCGCTAATTCTAAATCATTTAAGTTATAAAATTTATTTAAATCACCTTCAGGAATTGCTTCTTCCTCATCCATAATATATCCACGTATAAATTCAACAACTAATTCCATTTCTTGCATCTTTCCAGATTTATCAACGAATAAACATTGTTTCAACGTACGAACATACCCAGGTTGAGCAATTTGACTATTAAGACTTAAAGAAGAAGTATTAAACTTAGTTAAAACTCCGATTACTTGGTCTCTAATCTTAGTAGAATCATTTCCTGATAATAATATATCTTGTAAAGCTCTCGCTATAATATCATTTTTTCTTCTAACAACTGCTTCACTACTACCTGTTAAAATTGGAACTAATTTTAAAGTCTTCTCTAAAATTGGTAATTGTGTAGGAGTTGTTACATCTAATAATAATGCTAAATCATCAACATCTAATAACCATACTGGTATTCTTAATAATTCAGCTTCACCAAATTCTAAGTTAGTAGTAAATACTTGATAATTTAAATTTGGATTTTCTTGATGTATTTTTCCAAATGCATTTGTATATTCACCATAAGCATCGAAGAAAAATAAATTTGAATTAACAGGAGGTGTTGGACTACTTGTATATAATTTTTGTAATATCGAAGCAACACTACAACTCTTACCAGCTCCAGAGTTACCTAATATTGCAAAGTGATTACTAAAGAAATCATTAATATTAACATTAATCTTATATCCAGGATAAATATTACTTGTACCAAAGTTAGTTTGACCAAACTTAGTTTCTTGATCACCTAATATAGTTGCTAATTCATCTATTTTAACTAATCTAACTTTAGACTTAAATGAAGGCTTAATAGCAGATCCAGGAGTAAAATATCCATTTTTTATTTCACCCAAAATATTCGCAACCATTTTTGTTTGCGTTACTTGTGCTACTTCTCCTACTACTCTATTATCACCATCTTCAAATACTACATGTAAACTAACTAAGTTAGGTTGATTTGTAATATCAATAGTTAGCTTGATAATAACGTTGTTGTCTATTATCTCTATAATATTCCCTAGCATCACGATTCACCCTCTATCATAACAAGTATATCAAAAAACAAAATAAAAAAAAAGTCCAAAAAGACTCTTTTTTATTCGTAAAATAATCCATGAAGTTTTTTTCTATCAATATCACTAATTTCTAATACTTTCCACTCATTATCTTCTTTTTCTAATTCAAAAATCAAAGTATATTTAATCTTATCAGAAACATTTTTCATTTGCTCAATTTTATAATCAATATACTTAGAAGATGCTTCAATAATATTACCATCTTCTCTATCAACATTTTCTTCATGACTTACTTCTTCAAACATATCTCTATTTTCATTATAATATTCTTCACTTTTTCTTATAGAAGATGCATAATCAAATACTTCAATCTCTACATCTACAGTTGCTCTATCTTCATCAATTTCTTCATTAACAATTTTATAATTTAAATTTTGATATTGTCTTTCCATTAAAGTTTTATATTCCTTCTTTTGTTCATCAGACATATCAGAATCTTCTGAAACAACTTTATCTAATTGAGCTAAAACTTCACTATCCATCTTTTGATATTTACTAAGAAATTTTTCAACTGCCCCAGTTGGACTCATATCATTACCACAACCAGTTAATAAAAATAAAGATAATAAACTAATAATAAAAATCTTTTTCATAAAATCCTCCCACTAATATAATGTTCAAAATAAAAAAAAATTATACAAAAAAAGAGACATAAGTCTCTTAAAATTCACAATTACCTGGTGTTCTTGGGAATGGAATAACATCTCTAATGTTTTCTACTCCTGTTAGATAAATTAATAATCTTTCAAATCCCATACCAAATCCAGAATGAACACATCCTCCATACTTACGTAAATTTAAGTACCAATCAAGTCCTTCAATTTCCATTCCTAATTCTTTCATACGATTTACTAATTTATCATAATCTTCTTCTCTTTGAGAACCACCCATTAATTCTCCTGCTCCTGGAACTTCTAAGTCAACAGCAGCAACTGTCTTACCATCAGCATTTTGTTTCATATAGAATGCTTTAATATCTTTAGGCCAATTCTTAATAAATACTGGTCCATTAAAATATTCAGTAATATATTTTTCATGTTCTTTAGCAATATCTTCTCCATATTCTGGAGTAAATTCCCATTTAACTGGAGCTTCTTTTAATATTTTAATAACTTCTTCATGATCAATTCTAACAAATTCAGAATTAACTAATTTATTAAGTTTTTCTTTTAATCCTTTTTCAACAAAACTATCAAAGAAATCCATTTCTTCACTACAATTATCTAATACATATTTAACTACATATTTAAGCATTTCTTCCATAACATTCATATCACCTTCTAAATCAGTGAATGCCATTTCAGGTTCAATCATCCAAAACTCATTAGCATGAGTCTTAGTATTAGAATTTTCAGCTCTAAAAGTTGGACCAAATGTATAAGTTTTCTTATAAGACATAGCAAATGTTTCAGCTTGTAATTGTCCACTTACAGTAAGTGCCGCTGGTTTACCAAAGAAATCTTTACTATAATCAACTTTTCCAGCTTTAGCTACTCTATCTAAATCAAGTGTTGTAACTTGGAACATTTCTCCTGCACCTTCACAATCACTTGCAGTAATAAGTGGTGCATGGAAATACACATACTTTCTATCTTGGAAATATTTATGTATTGCATAAGCAGCAACACTTCTAACTCTAAATACTGCACTAAATAAATTAGTTCTAGGTCTTAAATAAGCTTGTTCTCTTAAAAATTCTCTAGTATGTCTTTTAGGTTGAATTGGATATTCATCAGGACAATCTCCAAGTAATTTAATTGAAACAACTTGCACTTCAAAATCTTGTCCTTTAGCAGGTGATTCAATAATCTTCCCTACTACTTCTATCGCAGATCCAATCTTTATTTTTTGAATATCATCAAAGTCACTTAATTTATTATCATAAACAACTTGAACACTCTTAAAGAAAGTTCCATCATTAAAATCAATAAAACCAAATTCTTTTTGTTTACGATGATTTCTAACCCATCCTTGTAAAGTAACTTCTTTATTCATATAATCTTTTAAATTATCATATAAATCTCTAACATCTATAACCATAAATCCTCCTATATTAATTCATAATCTTTTTAAATTCTTGTGGATTAGCAGTCTCAAATAAAATATCTTTCTTAATTACAGGATAATACATCTTTAATCTATTAGCATGTAAATAAAGTCTTGCTCCATTATCTCTAATACCATATTTCTTATCTCCAACAATTGGATGTTTTAAAGATTGGAAACAAACTCTTATTTGATTCTTTCTACCAGTTTCTAATAATACACTAACTAATGAATAATCTTCATTTTCTTTAATTACTTTATAGTTAGTAATTGCTTCTTTCCCTTCACCTTTCTTAGCAACATAAACTAAATTAGTTTTAGTCTCACCAAGATTTTGAACAACTCTATCTTCTTTCTTTTTAAGTTGTCCGTGAACTACTGCAGCATATTCTCTTAAGGTAACATATTCATTCCAATTTTCTTGTAATTGATTTTTAGTCTTCTCATCTTTAGCAAGTACAACAATACCACTAGTATCTTTATCTAATCTATGTACAATAAATACTCTAGCAGTTTTATCTTTACTAACTAAATATTCTCTTACAATATGATATAATGTTCTATCTTTTTCTTTTTCAGTTGCAATTGTAAGTAATCCACTTGGTTTATTAACAACAATAATATGATCATCTTCAAATAAAACTTCAAAAGGTAAAGTCTTCTTATTCTTACTATCTGTATCAATTGTAATATTCATACCTGGAACTAATTTATAATTATATTTAGTTGTTCTATTATTATTAACATAAATAGATCCATGAGTTAAATATTGTTTTATTCTTTTCTTAGGCATATCTAAATTTTCTTCTAGGTACTTTAATAATTCCCCTTCAGTTTTTACTATTAATTTCATAAGCCCCTCCTCACTACACATATTATAATACAAAGATATTCTCATATCAAACAAAAAATAGTACTAGTTTAACTAATACTATTAAAATTTATCTTAAATCAAAAGATAATATCCATCCCAAACTTAACTATTAGCATTTATATCAGTAGCATCAAAAAATATAGTTGAACTAAATTTATTCCCATCTTTTGAAACACCAACTAAATCTATAACATTTCTACTACCAGGAATTATCCTAATAATATAAGCATGACTTTTATTATAATTATCAAATTTATCTTTATAAGAATTATCACTAGTAGTAACTTCATAACTTATTTTTAATTCTTCTTTTGTATTAAAATAAACTCCAATACTTAAATTATCTTCATCATATGGATTATATATAACTAAAGGATAATTTAAAGTATAAGAATTATCTAATATTTCATTAATCTTATTATCAATAACATTTCTATATTCAACTTCACTACTATCAATTCTCTTATCTTTATAAATACTATATATACTCTCTCCATATGAATTATTATGTGTAATTAAAACGTGATCATATATAAAATTACTATTATTAGTATTAAAGAAAAAATAACCTATAAGTATTAGTAATAGAACAATACCTATATAAATAACTTTCTTCATCCTATCACCTCTACTTATAAGTTATTATAAATATTTTTTTAAAACCTCTTGAACACCTTTTTCTTCATTAGAACCAACTACTTCATTACATATCTTTTTAACTTCATTACAGCCATTCCCAATCGCAATACTTTTACCCACCTTTTCAAGTACACAAGTATCACTCAAAGAACACCCGATTCCAATGATATCTTTCATCTTTATATTAAGTAGATTACTTATCTTTTTTAATCCAACAAGTTTATTTACAACTTTACTATATATTTCTATAAAGAATAAATTATCTTTCTCAACCACTCTAGTATTAACTAAAATTTCTTGGTTATTAATAGTATTAAGTATATTAGAAACTTCTTTTTTATTTTTACATATAATTTCTATCTTATAAACATTATCTTTATTATTTAATAAATACTTATTAAAATCTTCTTCTAAAACCTCTATCCCACTATTAATATAATCTAAATATAAAACATAATCAGGATTTAAATAAGCCTCATTCTCTTTCTTATTACGTTCAGTTAAAATAATATCCCCAGTTTCTTCATACACTTCCCTAATATAATTAAGAGCATAAGAAGACAAATAAGAATAATCATCTCCCTTTAAAACCC
>JAZRPV010000018.1:0-4517 GCA_045649455.1 Bacilli bacterium
CTATATTTAAAAGAAATAATCCCTATAAAAGAAGATAATAGTATTAGATATGAATATAAATATTATGAATCTACTAATAAAAATATAAAATCTTGTCTAAAAGAAATAAATAAAAGTACAAAGAAAACAATCTATTTAAATAAAGTAAAAACAATCTATACAAACAAACATATAAATACAAAAAAAGAATTAGGTATAAAACCTAATTCTATTAAACTAACTAACAAAGATATAAAATCTATTCTTAAGAATTAGATCCTTCTCTTCTACAAGTATAACCTAAACCTACATAAAAATTATCTTGAGAATCTATATCTAATAAATAATTCTTTAATTCTTCATTTCCTTCATTTACAATTAATGAGTCATTTGTAACTTCTGCACTATAACTTGTTCTATTATCAACAAAGTTAACTCCTTGTAAATTTCTAAAAAACTCTAATTCAGCAAAAATACTCTTTTTCTTATATTCGATAGTAGTATCCGCTCTATTTAATACAATTATTTCAGATGCACTTTCTTCTCCTGGATTTATTTCTGCAGGAGTTGGATCAGTATTAGCCGTAGCTTTTAAATCAAAGAAATTAATTGTATTTTTTTGAGGTTCATCATTTAAATAATAAACACTACTTGATACACTAAATCCTTCTTCTTTATCTTCTTTAGAACAATATAAGAAAAGTCTAACTTCATTTTCTTCTTCCATTATCTCTTCAGGATAAAATACTCTAGCTAGTGGAGGAAATGCAATAAACATCGCAAGTATCGCTATAACCATAAACACTGTACTATTTTCATATTTATATTTTTTCTTATCCATAAATACACCCTCTATTCTTAAAATAGTATATCATACTATTTTATTTTTTTTAATAATTACTTAATATTTATTCCCATTAAAAGTGACAACTCAAGTGCTTGTTCTAAATTTACACTACATCCTTTTAAATTATTTATATCTACTCTAATATCATTAATAATACAAGAACTTAAATCTATATCTTTTAACTTGCTTTGAATAAACTCAATACTAGAAAGATTACTATCAGTAAAAGTAACTTTCTTCCATTTCATCATATTAAAAGATCCCTCTTTAATACTACAATCTATAAATTTAATATTATTTATATTACAACCACTAAAATTACAATAATTTAAATTACACCCAGTAAAAACAACATTTTCTAAATATGAATCAGAAAAATCTATCCCTACCATATTACAATTATTAAACTCTACATTTTTATAACTTCTATCATTTAATTTAACATTACTTATATCACATAATTTAAAAGTACTATCACTAATATCTAATCCTTGATAAGTACCATTATTGAACTTACAATTATTAAAACTACAACTCTTAATCTCTACATAATCAAAATATTTATTAAAATCAATATTATTAAATTCTTTATCAAATACAAAATCTACAAAGTCTTCTAACATTATCTATTCTTTAACCTATTTAATCTATCTCTTAAAGATTCTTTTCTACTAACTTCAACTTCTTGATCCAATTCAAATTTACCATCTACTAATTTTAATATATTTCCATCAACCACTTCAAAATCAAGTTCAGATTTATTTATTTCAATAATTTCTTTATTTTCAATATTTTCAAGTACTATAATATTTTCTTCTATTCTATCAACACTGTATTTATCCATTCAAACAAACCTCATCTTTAATAACTTTAATATTCTCTCCATCACTTGTTACAATAATTGTACCATCTAAATCAGTACGATAAATTTCACTATTAACTTTATTTAGTAAACTAATCGCTTGACTATGAGGATGAGCATAACTATTACCTTCACCCACAGAAATAATCGCATATTTTGCTTTAACTTCTTTCAAAAAATTAATTGATGAAGAATAACTAGAGCCATGATGTCCTACTTTTAATACATCACCTGTAATATTATAACCTCTGTCAATTATCAACTCTTCAACTTTACTAGAAGCATCACCCATAAATATAAATTTATTCTTACCATATCCTAAAGATAAACATATAGATACATCATTTAAATCATCATAACTTTCATCACCTACATGTAAAACTTTAAAATATAAATCACTAAAATTAAATTCTTCTCCAACCTCAGGAACACTAACTTTAAAGACATTATTTTCAACCGCATCAATCATATCTTCAAATGTTTTAGTAGTTGTCACTACATCAGGCATATAAAAGTTTTTAACTGAAAAATTATTTATAACATCATCCATCCCACCAATATGATCTTCATGTGGATGAGTCGCTACTACATATTCAAATTCTTTAATACCAAGTTTCTTAAAATAGTCAACTAGTAATTTACCATCACTATTATTTCCAGCATCTATTAACATAAACTTAGAATTATTTTCAATCAAAATACTATCAGCTTGCCCAACATCTAAATATCTAATAATTAAAGATCCATCACTAGAAATCTTATACTCTTCTTTAACACTATTTTCATTGTAATAATAACATCCTAAATAAAATAAAACTACTACAACAAAATAAATAATCTTCTTCATAACTATCATCCTATTCTAAAATAATTATAAAGTAAAAATGATTAAAAAAAAAGATATTATTTAATATCTAAATAATTAATCTTTTTAAATTCTCCATCATATAAATATACATTACCAATAACATCACCTTCAGAAGTAACTACTAAGGCAGAAACATCTTCTACACAAACAATAACCTCATCAGTTACATCAGTAACTAACTCTTTACATCTATCTCCATCCATTACAAAGTGAGGGCAGAAATTAATATTAACAAAACCTAATCCTTCAACAAATTCATATTTGTCACTTTCACCACGCATCTTTAATGAATCAGAATAACCTTTGTTACAACACATAATTGCTCCAGCAGAAATGCCCGCTATAACAACATCACTTTTAATTTTCTCTTCTAATAATTTATCAATTCCATATTCTTTTAAATCATTAACTAATTTTACAGAATCTCCTCCGCAAAAATAAATAATGTCAGCAGCTTCAATTTTATTCTTTACAATATCAGGATTATTAATAATATTCTTTTTCTTTAAATAAACACATTCACATCCTAATTCTTTATAAATCTTCTTCATAGTATCAAAATACGAATCAGAAAAACTACTTGCAAGTCCAACAAATAAGAAATTAGGATTAACTTTACCAGTAAGTTCTACAACTTTTTTATCAATAACTTCAGTTTGATAAGATGTATTTCCTCTACCTACATCTCCCCCACCAATTAATACAAACTTTGCCATAAAACACCTCTATTTCTTTTTAACTTTTTCTTTATATAAAATTTCTTCAATATGTATTTGATGATTATCAGGATCATATTCTAAAAACTGATTATACATTCTCATAAATACATTATTAAATGGTGTATAAGTACTACCAGAATTTCTAAAACGAATCCCAATCATATCATAAGCATCACACTTCACACCAGGTACAAATTCTAAAATAAATTCTTCATCCCCTGGAATAATATTCACAACATTTCCCTCTTCATAAATAGATTCATCATCATGCCATGAAATAATACCAGTAGATTGATCAAACAACTTAGCATAATTACTAAAAGTTTTTAAATCCTCGTTACTCTTTCTCTTTTTCTCATACAGTTTACGAATCTCATCCTCATCTTCACAAAATTCCAACTCACACTCACTTACATCAAATACATGACAAGTTTTAACTCTTTCATATAAATCTTCTATCAAAGAATATAACATATAATTTTCTTTTGTAATTGGAAATCTAACAACATCATTAGTCTCTTTACCAAGATCAATACAAGACCAATATAAATCTCCATCTCCACCAAAAAATAATTGATATTTTAAATCTCCTGAAGTAACAACTATATCATCAGGACCAAATTCACTTTTAACTTTTTTAATTTCCATAACTTCACCCTCTATAAAGAGTTTAACATACAAAATAAAAAAGTAGAAGAAATTCTACTTTTAATATATCTTTAAAGTACTACTATCATTAATAATTAAAGTACTATAAAGAATTAAAATATCTTTATTCTTAAAATCTACTTTTTCTTTTAATAGATTCATATTCATATATCTCATATCAACTAAAGTAATACTTTTATAATTCTCTACAAGTAATGGCGCAATACTGCTACCAAAAGAATCTCTAAATAAAATTAATTCTTTATCAGTATTACTATTAGGATTAGTAATCTTAACAAATGGAGTTGCCCCACCAACAAATACATCATATGAATCCATTCCATCTAATGCATCAATATCATATAATTTATTATTACCATCTAAATCCTCTACAATAACATTATCAAGAACATCATTAGTTAAATAAATAAGTTCATCAGGTTCAATATTTATAGCAGCTTGCCCATAATAAACACCATAAAATGGACTATATTTATTCTCTTTATAATTAAATGTAGTATCATTACCCATACTCTTATTAATTGTAAATACTACATCTTCTAATCTTTCTTGTCTTCAATGTGTATCAGTACG
>JAZRPV010000019.1:0-20994 GCA_045649455.1 Bacilli bacterium
AGATTAATATTACTATAGAGTGTGATGAAGATGATACTTATGATGAAATTGATGGAGTATATGTTTCTTATTATAGAGATAAAACATATATAGAAGATATTAATATTCTTAAGAAGAGTATGTTAGATGTTACTGAAGTTAATAATGGAATAAATGGTAATATAAAAGTAGAAGAAGATGGAATATTATTTTTATCTGTTTTATATGATAAAGATTTAGATGTTTATGTAGATGGAGAGAAAGTAGAGAAGATTAAATTACTTGATACTTTTATGGGTGTTGAATTAGATAAAGGAAATTATAAGATAGAAGTTAAGTATAAACCTAATACTTTATATATTTCATTTATACCAAGTATTATTAGTTTAGTATTATTAATTATATATTTAAGGAAAATAAAAGAGACTTAAAATTTAAGTCTCTTTTTATTATTTTGTGAATGTATATTCTTCTCCATGTTTTAAGTCTATGTTGAAGAATCTTTTAATTTCAATTAAAGCATTTTCTTGAGAGTCTGATCCATGAATAACATTTTCTCCAGAGTTTTCTTTGTTTCCAAAGTCTCCTCTGATTGTACCAGCTGGTGCTTCTGCAGGCTTTGTCGGTCCCATTAAATCTCTCATACCTTGAATTGCATTTTCTCCATATACAATCATAGGTACTACATAGTCTGACATCATATGTTCTTTCATAGCTGGATAGAATGGTCTATCTGCTACATGAGCATAATGTTCATCTAGGATTTCTCCTGTTAATTTTCTAACATCAAATAGTTTTATTTCATATCCTTTAGAATGAATTCTTCTAACTATTTCTTCAGTTAGGCCTTTTTTAGTGCCATCTGGCTTAATCATAATATAAGTATATTCTTTCATAACATTCTCCTTTATACTTAAAGAATAACTTTTTTATTAGTTAAAGTCAATAAAAAAACTACAAGTAAAACTTGTAGTTTATTGAAGTGCTCAACCCTCGTTTTATAGGACACTTCATAAGAACGTTTTAAGTTCTACAAAGAAATATTTCTTTGCAAGAATATTATATAAAATTTATTAATTTATTTCAATTTTTTCATATATTGAACAATATATTCACTATTAAAGTTTTCAGGTTTACTCATAGATTGAATTATTTTTACTGCAGGACGTTTAAAGTGTTTTCTAATATCAAATCTATTAGCCCAGTATAAATCTAGACCTGTTGCGCGTAAAGTCATAATATTATGCATGAATGGATGAACAGAAGAGTCAATTTCTCTATGATCTTCATAGAATTGTAAGTTGAATGGCATTTTATCTATAGGTAGACCATTTATACTGATATTATCCATATCACAAAATTTAATGTCACCAGTTTGTCTATCAAATAATATATTTCTAGGTTCTATATCTCCATATATGATACCTAGAGAAGAGAAGTATTCTAAGATATCTTTAGTTTTAATTAAAAAGTATTTTAATTCTTCAGGAGATAGTTGATATGGTTTATATGATTCTAATCCAAAATCAGTAGTCATTTCATAACCAATAATAATATCATTAAGACTGATTGTTGAGATAGGCTGGATAGAGTATTCTGGTTTTAGTTCATGTAGTAGTTCAATCTTTTTTTCTTTAGATTCACCCATAGGTTTAGGTTTATCTAAGTTAGTAAAGATTTTATATAAAGAATAGGGATTATCACTTTCACAGATAATAGCTTCTCCACCATATGTTAATTTTCTCCAAGTAATAAGATCATGAAATTCATCCATAGTTATCTTCTTATTAGGAATCATAATAGGCCTCCTTAAATCAGTGAGTTATTATAACATAAAATTAATTTATTTAAAATAGATTTATTAAATCGACATAATTCGACAATTCATGACCTGAAATAGTATAATTCAAGGAATTATCGTGTAGGAATTTTTAAAAGAGTTATAGTAATGTTGAGATATTGTATTTTCAGTAAAGGAAGTGTTGTATATGGAAGAAAATTCATTTATTAAATTAATAAAAAAGAATTATGCTTGGTTAATAGCAGTTTTTACTTTTTTAGGAGTATTTTTATCAAACGTATTTAAGTTTGTTGAATATTTAATTGGTAGAATGTATTTTGCTTACTATGGTTTGGATATTAATTTATATAAATATAGTGATAGGGGTTTTTTTTATTCTTTATGTTTGGCTATATTACTGTGTTTTGGTTTGCTTTTTTTATTCCATTGTTTTTATAAGATTATAAGAAATATAAAAGAAAAAAAGTTAATTAATTATGATAATTTTATTTTATTTGTAACTATTTTGTCTATTAATTTATGTATTGCTTTTAATGTTAAATTAAATGCTAATTTGAGGACTATTTTTATTTATTTTTTCGCATTATTGCTGTATGAATGTGTTAATGTATTTTTTATTTGTAGAATTATGAATTATAAAAGTAAATTTCGACAAGTGTTATTTTATTTTGTAAATGGGGTACCTTTAATGTTATTTATTTATCTTGTTTTTGTTGGGTTCTTTTTTAATATTTCATTAAGTAGCATAGATAGATATAGAATTATTGACAATGATACAGTTATTGTTTATTCAAATACTGATTATTATTTAACTTTAGAATGTGAAATTATAGATGATACTCTTATTATGTATAAAGGAACTCAAACTAAAATAAGTACGGAAGATGTATATAGTGAGTATATGGAATTTAAAGAAGTTATTGTTAAATAATTTTAAGGAGTGATATTATGAAAAAAATAATTTTAATATTTATAGTTTTATTGTGTATGTTTATTTTTCCAATTGATGTTAATGCACATCCAGGGGGATTAGATAGTAATGGATGTCATTATTGTAGAACTAATTGTGCTAAATGGGGATTAGAACAAAATGAATATCATTGTCATAGTGGTAATACTTATTCTAATTCTAAAGGACAAACATTTAATAAAGATGGTGTGAAGATTAGTGATCCAGTAACTAATAATCCTGAACCCGAACCACAGCCAGAACCGTCTCCAACACCTGAACCAGAACCTACACCGGAGCCAGAACCAACACCAGCTCCACCTGTAAGTAATGATGTACCAAGTAATAATAATTCAAATCAGAACAATAATACATCATCTAATATTAATAACAATACAAAACCTAGTACTAATAGTGGAAATAGTTCTAGTTCAAATAATACCTCAACATCTACTAACAAACCATCAACTAATAATAGTGTAGAAAAAGAGGATGAAAAAGTTGAAAAAAGTGAAGAAAAGATTAGTAATGATGCTTCTATTAAGTCTTTAAAGGTAAATGGTAAAGATGTAGATGTATCTGATAATATGTTTACTGAAACTTCAAAGAAAACGTTAATCTTAAAAGTTAATACAAATAGTAAAAAGGCAAAAGTTAGTTATGAACAAAAAGAGCTTGTAATGGGTAAAAATGAAATAATTATTAAAGTTACTGCAGAAGATAGTTCTGAAAAAGAATATAAGCTAATTGTAAAAAGAGTAGAAGGAGAAGGAACTGCTACTTTTATAGAATTATTAATAGGATCTTATGATATAGAGTTTGATAATTATAAAGCTTCAATATCGTTAACAAAAGGAGAAACTCTTGATGGGATTTCATATAAATTAAGTGGTGAAAATGCTATAGTTAAAATATATTTAAATGATAACGAAGTCAATGATATTAATAATCTAAAAGGAGATAATATTTTAACTTTAGTTACAATTGATGAAGATAATAATGAACTTACTTATGAAGTTGAAATTAATGAGATGGGGTTAATAGGAACAATTTTATTTTATATATTGATTATTGTTATATTAGTAGGGCCAATTGCTGGGTGTGTATTTGTATTTAAATTTATAAAGAAAAAAATTAAGAAATAATCTTAATTTTTATAATTGAATAAAACATAATATATTTAATTATATAAATGCTGGTGGTCATAAGTTTAGTTAGCATTAGATAATTTAATTGGTTATTAAGACGGCTAAATTTAAATAAAACAAGTTTATTGATAAATTATACTAAAAATGAATTTTGATGTGTTAAATAGGTATAAAATAAAGAATTATAAAGGTATTTCACTTCAAATATTAAAAAAATGTGAATTTTGTTGTATAATGTATATAAGAATAGCAGTATCATTCTTTTTTAAGATGGATACTGTTTATTTTTTGAAGTGAGGTGTGGTAATGGAAAATTTAGTTAAATCTTTGGTAAAAATTGATTTACACATACATAGTATTGCAAGTGAAAAAAAAGACGGCACAAAAGTTGGAAAAAATACAATCGACAATGTAGATGTATTGATAAAAAAGTTAAAAGAAAATAATGTAGAAATGATATCAATAACAGATCATAATTGTTTTGATTTGGATATGTATAATAAAGTAAAATTTCATGAAGGTACTGAGTTGAAGAAAGTATTACCAGGTGTTGAATTTGATGTTGAATTTAAGGGAGAAAGAATTCATATTATTACAATATTTAATGATAATGATTATGAAAAAATAAAAGAAATATCGTCAAAAATAAATACAAAATTTGATAACAATTCAGGTAATGCTTACACTGAAAAAACATTTAAAGAGATATTGAAAGAGATTGACTTAAGCGTTTTACTTATTGCACATCAAAAAAGTGGTATAAACGCTAATAATCAGAATGAAAATTTGTCTAAAATTGGAGAAAATGAATTTGATAATATAATTGGAATAGATTATTTTGATGCAGTAGAGTTTAGAAGTGGCAAAGTAGAAGGAATTTTAAATGATTATAAATATGAAAAACAATTATCAAATTTAAGATATATAACTGGAACTGACTGTCATGTATGGGAGGTATATCCACAACAAGATGAAAAAGATAAAACTGATATAAAATATTGTTATATTAAGTCATTGCCAACATTTAAAGGTTTGGTTATGGCATTAACTGAACCAAAAAGAATAACAACAGCCCCATTTGAAATTCAAAAACCGTTTATTTCAGAATTAAAAATTAAATTAAATGGTGAAGAAAATAATATTAATTTATCCCCTGGGTTAAATGTAATTATTGGAGATAATTCGATAGGAAAAAGCTTATTGTTAGAATCATTGTTTGACCCGAAATTTAGTAGAATTAAAGAAAAACAAAAAAAAGAAGGATATAAGAATTATTTAAAAAATCAGAAACTTAATATAGCCTCGTTTTCTCAAACTGAAAAAAATAAAATTCAATACGACTATCAAGGTGGGATAAGAGAAAAATTTCAAACCGGAACAAAGCTATTGGATATTCAATTGTTTAAAGATAAATTTAAAAAGTTGGATTCTACAAATAATTATGATGAAATATATTCATATGTAGATAAATTATTAAATTGCGTTGAACATAATCAAAATATAGCTGATAAAGAAAATGAATTGGATTTTGATATTATAATTCCATCTGATGTGGAAGATTCAACTTATTTATTACGAATTGTTGATAATTTAGAAAATAATAAAGTAAATTATACTTTAATAATTGAAAAAATTAGTCAAATTATTAAAATATTAAGAGAGTTAGCAAATATGGATAATTTTCTTGATAAAAAAATAGTGGATGCTATTATTTTAAAGTTAGAAAAGTTGCTAATAAAATATCAAAATAAGAACAATAATGAAATTATAGTTTCTAAAATTAAATCGGCAATAAAATTGGTTTGTAAATCAATTGAAGAAAAGAATAAAGCATTGTCAGAAGCTCAAGAAAATAAATTAACTCTGTATAGGCAATATATTGTTTCTGTATCTGATAAAATTGTTGAATATATTAAAGTAAACAGCAAAAGTATTTCGCCAACATTAAATGATTTTAAACCAATTACATTAAAAATGGAAAGTCATGAGGAAGGAAAATATAAATTTGTTACTAGTACTGCTTATAAAACTATTGGTATTAAAGAAATAAATGATATTTTAACATTTCCATTATCAAATATATCAAAAGTTGAAAGGGCAGAAAAATTAACTACTAATGATTTTAATAATAAGTTAAAGAAAACTTTAAAAGATGATGGCAAAGAATCAAAAGAAAAGTATAAAAAAGCAGTAGAAGATTATATAAAGCAAAAATATTTAAAACAAGATTTAATTATATTAAGAAGTGAACAGCCATTAGAACAAGGAAATTCTCCTGGAAAAAACGCGTTAATATATTTGGATGTTTTAGCAGATGAAAGTTCTAAAAAATTGTATATAGTAGATCAACCGGGTGATGATATTTCTCATACTAAATTAAATTCAGAAGTAATTGAAATTTTAAGGAGAATGGGAGAATCTAAACAAGTTTTATTTATAACACATAAACCAGAATTAGTTGTAAATTTAGATGTTGATAATGTAATAATTTTAAAAGAGGTTAATTCAAAACTTAATATAATAAATGGAACATTGGAATATGAAGACATCGATAAAAAAATAAACATTTTAAAAGAAGTTGCAGACATATTAGATGGTGGAGAAGAAACAATAAGAAGAAGGTGGAAAAGATATGATAAGTAAAATTGAGTTAGAAATAGAAAAAGACAATGTTGTTATAAAAGTTGATAATATAACTAAAAAGAAAATAAATGTAAAAAATAAAACAATTAACACTAAAGAAATATATAAAATATTAGATTATAATGAATCAAAAACTTACAAAATGAGTTGTGATAAAATTAAAGAATCTGAGTTAAAAGGAACCCAAAATGAGATAAAAAGATTATATAATTATGCATATGAATTATTTGATGGAATTATAATCGCTGTAAATAAAGTTACTGCAGAATTAAAACAAAAAAAGCAATAAATTTGTGATAAAATGTAATTATGGTGAAATAAATGGTTAAATTAGCAGCTGCTCTTATTATGAGAGATAATAAAGTATTAATAGCTAGACGTTCTACTGGAGATGAGAATAGAATGGGTAAATGGGAATTTCCTGGAGGTAAAGTAGAACAAGATGAAGATGAATTTCATGCTATTGAAAGAGAAATAGAATAAGAGTTTGAATTAAAGATAAAAGCTAATAAGTTTTTAATTAATAATATATGTGAATATCCTACTAAGATAGTAGATTTAAGATTGTATGATTGTAGTTATATTAGTGGTGAATTTAAATTACATGATCATTCAGAATATAAGTGGGTAAGTAAGGATGAATTATTAAGTTATGATTTAGCTCCTGCAGATATACCACTTGCTGAGTATATAATTAGTTTATAAAGAGAGAATTTTCTCTCTTTTTGTGTCTAAATGTGTTAAAATAAATGATTAAGAAATACGTCTATGATATAATTGTTTTATATGATATATGTGCTTAAATTTTAGGAGGTATTTATGAACGAATTACTATCTTTACAAGATTTATTTAATAAAAAGATATTTAGAATTCCTGATTATCAGAGAGGATATTCATGGGAAGAATTACAATTAAAAGAATTTTGGAGTGATTTATTAAATTTATTACCAGATAGAGATCATTATACCGGAATGATTTCATTAAAAAAACTTGATAGTGATTATGTTAATAATGAAAAATGGAATGATGAGAAATGGTTAATTGATAACTGGGGTTATGTTCCTTATCATGTTGTTGATGGTCAACAAAGATTAACTACATTTATAATTCTTATTAATGAAATTGTTAATTATTATATAAATCAAAATCTAGATAAATCTTTAAATGAAATTTTTATAAATAGTATTCCTTTGAGTAAAATTCAAGAAGATTATTTAGTTCAAACAAAGCCTGATTCACAAGGAACAATAAGAACTTATAAATTTGGATACGAAGTAGATAATCCAAGTTATCAATTTTTCAAATATAGAATACTAGAGCCTTCAAATCCACTTGCTGTAGATGAAACTTTTTATACATTAAATTTAGCAAAGTCTAAACAATTTTTTGAAACTAAAATAAAAGAATTAGTTGAATCAAAAGGAATTAATGAATTAGAAAATATATTTAAAAAAGTTACACAAAGATTAAAATTTAATATGTATTATATTGATAATGATTTTAATGTTTTTATTGCATTTGAAACAATGAATAATCGTGGTAAAAGATTATCATACTTAGAATTATTAAAAAATAGATTAATATATTTATCTACTGTTTTTGATGTCCCAGAAGATAATAAAATAGCAGTTAGAAATAATATTAATGAAACTTGGAAAACAGTATATGAATATTTAGGAAAAAATAAATTAAAACCTTTAAATGATAATGAGTTTTTACAAGCACATTGGATGATGTATTTTGGATATACTCGTTCCAATAAAGTAACTTATGATTCATTTTTACTAAATGATTATTTTACACAACAAAATATATCAAATGAATATAATTTTGAAATAAAAGAAGAAGATACTGACTTATCAATTGAAGAAGAGGATATTGATAATGATGAAATACAAAAAGAAGAAAAAGTAAGTAGTAAAAAAGAAAAACTTACTATAGGAACAATAAATAATTATATAAATAGTATGAAGTCGTTAATCCCATATTGGTATCAAATACATTATCCACATGAAATAGAAAATAAAAATATAAGAGTGTATATTGAAAGATTAAATAGATTAGGATATGTAAACTTTAAACCATTAACAACAGTTTTATTATCTAAAAATAATTTAAGTGAAGAACAAAAAGTTGCCGTTTTAAAAGGTATGGAAAGATTTGTATTCTTACATTATAGGTTAAACGGTTATTTAGGAACCTATAAAAATAGTTTCTTCTACAACTTAGCGCATGATTATTATTTTAATAATGTTACTTACGCTGATGTTTTAAAAGAAGTAAATGATATTGATTTCTTAAGTGATAATAAAGTTGCTAATATGAATGGTATCTATACTAAATTTGATAGATTATTTAAGAACAATAATGGATTCTATTCGTGGTCATCAATAAGATATGTATTATATGAATATGAAAGAGAATTGATGAGTGGTATGGCATCTAGTGTTAGATTATTGCCAGAAGATATATTTAAAAAAGATGAAAAAGATCATTATTCTATAGAACATATTTATCCGCAAACGCCAACAGATGAATATTGGTTAAATAACTATAATATGTATACAGATAATAATAAACATAAATTAACAAATACGATTGGTAATTTATTACCGTTATCTAAAACAATTAATAGTTCATTACAAAATTATTCATTTGATAGAAAAAAAGAAATGAGATTTTGTGATGGCTCACATAATGAATTAGAAGTAAACAGAAGTGAAGATTGGACTTCAAAAGAAATCTTAGATAGAGGATTAAAGATAGTTAAATTTATGGAAAAAGAATGGGATTTTATAATTCCTAATTTAGCTGAAAGAAAAAGATTCTTAGGTTTAGATTTTATGATAGAAGAAGATGATGAATGGGTTGATTCGACTGAAGTTATAAATGAACAGGAAGAATCTAAAGTAAAAGAGATATTATTTGATGAAAATCAATTGAATAAATTAATGGCAAGTACAAAACCAGAACTAATAAATATTTATCAAGAAATAAATGAATATATTTTATCTCTTAATGAAAATATAAAAAGAGGTACTTCAACTGTGTATTTGTCTTATAATTATGGAAAAAATTTTATTGAGTTATGGTTCCAAGTTAACAGTTTAAAATATGTTATTATGACTGGTGATTATGATGATCCAAAAGGGCTTGTAGTAGAATTAGCTGAATCATATAAATGGACAAATGACCGTTGTATCTTTGTTAATTTAGATTCAGATATAGATTATATAAAAAATATATTAAAACAAAGTTTTGAAAAACAATTGAATAGATGATTTGAATATAATATAGAACAAAAAAAGAATGTGAAATGGAGAAAATATATAATGGAAGAAATTAGTAATTTGAATATGAAATCAAGAAATTTTGTTGAAGAAAATATTTCAAAAATTAAAGAGTTATTTCCTGAAGTTTTTACTGAAAATAAAATTGACTTTGAAATTTTAAAACAAGAATTGGATTCTTATATTGATGAATCTAAAGAAAGGTATCAATTAAGTTGGCCTGGTAAAAATGAGGCTATATATATAGCTAATAATAATACAACATCTACACTTAGACCAGTTAAAGAAAAATCATTAGAATTTGAAAAAACAAAAAATATATATATTGAAGGGGATAACTTAGAAAGTTTAAAAATATTGCAAAATTCTTATTTAGGAAAGATTAAATGTATATATATTGATCCTCCATATAATACAGGAAATGATTTTATATACAACGATAAATTTAAAAGTGATGCTAATACTGAATTATTACAATCAGGTCAGATTGATGAATATGGTAATAGATTGGTAAGTAATCCTCAAACTGCTGGTAAATATCATAGTAATTGGTTAACTATGATAACTCCACGATTAAAATTATCTCGAAATTTACTAAAAAATGATGGTGTGATTTTTATTAGTATTGATGCAAATGAAGTTGTTAATTTAGTAAAAGTTTGTGATATGATTTTTGGTGAATCAAACAGACTTGGAATAATATCAACAATTAATAATTTGAAAGGGAGATCTGATTCTGAATTTTTTGCAACTTGTAACGAGTTTTTAGTTGTATATTGTAAAAACAAAAGTGAAGCTTCTATTAAAGGGTTTGAGATTGAATCAGAAGAAGTTGAAAATGACTATAAATTTGAAGATGAGATAAGTAAGTATAAGCCTATCGGATTTAGAAAAACTGGAAATGGATGGAAAAGGGAAGAGCGACCATACATGTATTATCCTGTATTAGAAAAAGATGGGTACTTTGATACAATAGAAATTGATGAATATAAAGAAATTTATGATTCATCAAGTGATACTTTTAATGATGAATTAGTAGAAAAATTAAGAAACAAATATGAAAAACTTGGATATAATTTTATTTTACCTAAAGATGAAAAAGGTAATTTAGGTAGATGGAGATGGGGATTAGAAACTTTCTTTGCAGAAAAAGATATAAATCTTGTGTTAAATAATTCGGGAAGTCTTTGTACAAAAATGAGAGCTACAATAGAAGATGGTTCTGTAAGAATGAAATCTGCAAAAACATTATGGTATAAGCCTGAATATGATACGGGAAGTGGTAGTAAAATTTTAAAAAATCTTTTTGGTGGAAAAAATTACTTTGATAATCCTAAATCACTAATTTATATTAATGATATTTTGAAAATTTGTACATCTGATAATGATATAATTTTAGATTTCTTTAGTGGAAGTGCTACTACTGCTCATTCGGTATTAAATTTAAATTCAATAGATAATAAAAACAGACAATTTATTATGATACAATTACCTGAATTGTGTAACGAAAATAGTGAAGCTTATAAGGATGGATATAAAACAATTTGTGATATTGGTGAAGATAGAATAAAAAAAGCATCGAAAAAGATTTATAAAGAAACAAAATCTGATATTGACTATGGATTCAGGGTGTTTAAAGTTGATTCTTCAAATATGAAAGATGAATTTTATATGATTCCAAGTGAACTGGAACAATCTCAGCTAAAATTATTTGAAACTAACATTAAAGAAGATAGAAACGCTGATGATTTGTTAACAAGTGTTATTCTTGAATTAGGATTAACTTTAGATTACAAAGTAGAAGAAAAAACCATAAAAAATAATATAGTTTATTGTGTTAATGATTGCGAATTAGTAGCTTGTTTTGATGAATCGGTTGATCTCGCTGTAATTGATGAAATTTCTAAAAATACACCATTAATGGCAGTGTTTAGGGATGATGCATTTAAAACTGATAGTGACAAGATTAACTTAGTAGAAAGATTAAAAAAACTTTCTCCAAATACAAAAATTAATATCTTATAATTGGAGGTGAAATTAATGAAGTTAAGGTTTAAACAACAAGAATATCAAGAAGAAGCTGTTCAGAGTGTTGTTAAATGTTTTGAAGGTCAGGAAAAAGGAACAAAAAAAGATTTTGTTGGTAGATATATAAGAATAGTTGATGCCGGTACTCTTTTGGAAAAAAAAGAAGATATTGAATTAATTGCATATGGAAATCATCCTATTACTTTAACTGCAATAGAACGAAGAAATAATATAAGAAATATTCAAAATGAAAATGGAATTAATTTCACTGATAATGAACCATTATCTGAATTGACTATTGAAATGGAAACAGGAACAGGTAAAACTTACACATATATAAAAACAATGTATGAACTTAATAAAGTTTATGGTTGGAGTAAATTTATTGTTATCGTTCCTAGTATAGCAATACGTGAGGGTGTTAAAAAATCATTTGAAATAACAGAAGATCATTTTCTTGAACAATATCATAAAAAAATTAGATCTTTTGTTTATGATTCTAATGATAGTTCTAATATTGCTAATATAAATTCATTTGCTTCTGATAATTCTATTCAAGTAATGATTATTAATTATCAAGCATTTAATAGTACAAGTGCAGCTAATAAAAGAATTGATATGGAAATAGATGAATTACAGTCTAGAAAACCAATAGATGTTATTAATAAAGTTAATCCAATATTAATAATTGATGAACCACAAAAAATTGGTGAAAAAACTGAACAAACATTATCTAAGTTTAAGCCGTTATTTACAATTAGATATTCTGCTACTCACAAAAGAGATTACAATAAAGTTTATAAATTAGATGCAATTGATGCATATAACAAAAAATTGGTTAAAAAGATAAATGTTAAAGGGATAGAATTATTAAATAATAAATCTGAAAGTACATATTTATTTTTGGATAGTGTTAATGTTAGTAAAAAACACGATCCTGAGGCTTTGTTAGAAATAGATGTTAAAACTAATAGTGGTACTGCAAGAAGACTTATAAAAGTTAAATCAGGTGATAATCTTGAAATAAAATCAGGAGGATTAACAGCCTATAAAGGTTATATTGTAAGTGAAATTGATTGTCGATTCAATCGCTGTGACAAAGTTTATTTTACAAATGGTGTTGAAATTAAAGTTGGTCAAGCATTTGGTGATGTTGATGATGATCAAATAATAAGAATACAGATTAGAGAAACAATTAGAACTCACCTGCAAAAAGAGAAGGAATTGTATACAAGGGGAATAAAAGTTTTATCGTTATTTTTTATTGATTCAGTTGTTAAATATAAGGAGTATGAAAATGGCGTTCCTATGAAAGGTAAGTATGCCCAATGGTTTGAAGAAGAGTATCAAAAAGCAATTGTAGATTACCGTAAATTAGGTAATGATGAATATACACAATATTTAGATAATATTTGTTTTGCAAAAACTCATGCCGGATATTTTTCAGTAGATAAAAAAAGAAAAGATAATAATGGTGAATTGATTTTTATTGATAATGAAAAAGAGATAAAAAAGGATTCTAGTGGAAATTATACAAGTTTTGATGAAGATGCTTATGATTTAATTATGAAAGATAAAGAAAGATTACTGTCATTAGATGAACCTGTAAGATTTATATTTTCACATTCTGCATTGCGTGAAGGTTGGGATAATCCTAATATATTTCAAATATGTACTTTAAAGCATAGTAATTCTGATATTAGTAAACGTCAAGAAATAGGACGTGGATTAAGAATTTGCGTTAATAATAATGGAGATAGACAAGATGAATCAGTTCTAGATACTAATTTTCATGATATCAATACATTAACAGTTATAGCAAGTGAGTCCTATGATACATTTGCTAAAGCATTACAAGATGATATTTATAGTTCTTTATCAGAAAGACCAAGAATTATTACAACGGAGTATTTTAAGTCTAAACAATTTTTAGTTAATAGATTAGGTCAAAAACTCGAACTAGATGATGTTAATTCAATGAATATTATGCTTTATTTAAGAAGTAATGGTTATGTTGATGAAAAGTGTAGGGTTACTGAAAACTTTGTTGAAGCTGTGAACAATAATGAAATGATATTTGAAGGGTTTACAGAATTTAATGATGAATTAATTTTGTTAGTGCAAAAAGTATATGATACAGATAATATTAAGCTTGTTACAAATGCAAGGAAAGAGAACATTTCAGAACTAATTCCTAATAATAATTTTTATAAAGAAGAGTTTCAAGCTTTATGGAACAAAATAAATATTAAAACTAGTTATGAAGTTGCTTTTGACTCTCAGGAATTAATTGACAAAGCTGTAGAATCAATAGAAGTTAGATTAAATGTAAATAAGATGAAAGTTGTTATTACAGAAGGATCTCAAAAGGATAATATTAATGTTACGGAAGTTAAGACTGGTGATTCAATGACAGCTGCTAAACAAAAAACAGAAGTGGTAGAAAACTTTATACCTTCGACTACTCCATATGATTTAGTTGGTGAAATAGTACGAGATACAAGTTTAACGAGAAAAACAGTTATTGAAATATTGTCCAAAATATCTCCGTCGAAATTTAATATTTATAAATATAATCCAGAAGAATTTATTCGTAAGGTTTCTAGATTAATAAATGAACAGAAGGCTTCTACAGTTATTGAAGGAATAACATATCATAAAGTTGATCAAAAATATGATAATGAAATATTTACAGTAAACAATGTTAATGCAGAATTTGGAGAAAATGCAATAGATGTAAAAAAACATATTTATGATTTTTTAAAGTATGATTCAATTAATGAAAAGAAATTTGCTGAACAGTTAGAGGCTGGAACTGAAGTCACAGTTTATGCAAAACTTCCAAGAGGATTTAAAATTGACACTCCAATGGGGAGTTATAATCCAGATTGGGCTATAGTATTTGATAATCTATCATTCAGATATATTTATTTTATAGCTGAGACTAAAGGAAGTATGGATTCAATTGAACTTAGAGAAATTGAAAAAGCTAAAATTGAATGTGCTAGAAGGCATTTTGCAAGTTTATCAAATGATAAAGTTAAATATGAAATGGTTGATAGTTATGAAACATTACTTAATATGGTTATGTAATAAAAAGAAGTTAGTGAGAAACTCCTGACTTTTTTAACTTTAGTTGAACTAAGTGTTTAAGGTGCTATTCAATAAAGAAGTTTGCGTATTTTAGAAAAAAATTTTTTTTGAAGCGTTTTATGTTATAATAGTAGTTATACAATAGAGTTTTTCTTTCTTAATTATTTAAGATGGAATTAGCTCTATTTTTTGTTTGTGAGGTGTGGTGTTTTATGTATAACAAAATTGAAAATTTATATAAAAGGGAAAGTCCATATAATAAAATTAAGCTTAAGATGTTTGTGACATATCTTTTAATAGTTCTATTGCTATTAATATTTAAATTACTGAATTTGGAAATTTTGATGTTTTTTTTAGTGTTTTTAACAATATTTATTATGAAAGAAATTTGTCAAAGAGAATTAAAAACAAAATTGTATATAAGTTTTAGCAAGAAAGACGTAAAAGGGCAGTCTCTGGATGAAATAATTCTGTTAAAAGAAAAACAAATGTTTACTAAATTTTTGAAGAAAAATAAGCTTTTTAATTGTTGTGCATTAAAATGTATTGTTGATCATTATCGAAATTTGGTTAAACCTCAAATTAGAAATGATAATTTTTGGTCTATTATTGCAATATTGGTTTCTGTTTTATTAGCGTTTGTTTCAAAAGATGGATTTAACTTTGAAAGTTTTGAAATGGCCTTTCCGTATTTAATTTGTATTACTCTTTGTATTTTTATAGTTCTATTTTCTATAAGACGCTTTTCTGAATTGAAAAAACTTGTCAAAGGTGAAGATGGAATTTATGATAGACTGGAAGAACTGTTTAGTGAATTATATATAATTTGTTATAATGAACAAGCAGAACTGTTGGAAAAGAAACAAACACAAAAGAGTAGAAAAAAATCTAATCTTAGAAAAGAAAAAAGTGGAGATGTGTTATTATGATGGACGCAGATACAAAGGAATATTTAAGTAATATATTTACTTATATGAGTATTTTAGATAATATAAATAAAGTCTTAAATCGTTTGGTTAAAAACAATATTTAATATAGTCCTGAAAAAAATATGAAATTATTTTATGTTTTGGTTACAGAAATTCTTCGAATAATCCCTTATAGCTATAATAGAAATAAAGATATTTTTTATTTAAAAAGTGATGGAATTTTACTTTTAAAAAATAGAATTAGTTATATAGTAGAAGATTATAAAAATGTATTAGGAAAAAAATCAATAAAGCAGTCTTTAATTAATATTTATTGTGTTAGAAACAAATTTATTCATGAACCTCATAATCTATCTTTTTCTTTTTCTGTTGGTGGACAAAACTCTTATTCTTTAGGTATATATTATAAAGAAGAATTGCAGGAATTAAGTACTTTAGATTTGCAGTTAGTGGTTAGAGAATTAAACTTTATATATGAGAAAATTAGGTTAGAGTTTATTAGTATTGTGAGATGTCATGATCGTTTGTATAGAATGTATCCTATTTATAAGAAAATATTATTATATCGATTTAATAAGTATAATGAAATTATAACTATATTACCAAAATATTTAGATAGTTATGAGTAAGGAATGAGGTGTAAAGATGGGAAAAAGTATTTTTGATATTATTGGTAAAAATTTAAATATAGATAATGAGTATAGAAAGATATATAAAGGAGTAAAACAAACGTATTTATTTGCTTACACTGGTAATCAATATACAATTGAGGATGCATTTAATAAGGTAATTGAGGATTGGCCGTATAGAGGTACTTGTACTAACTTAAATGAAATTTTATTTGAATTAAATTTAGGCGCTACAACTTTTTTGTCTCCGACTAAAGATATATTGTATTTGATAGAATTGACTTTAAATATGATTGAGTTTGTTAGATTTCAGAGACCATATTATCGTGTTGTTAATAAAGTCTTAATCGATAATATATATTATGTTTTGAATGTTCTTGGATATAGAATCGAAAAAACAGAAGAATGTAAAGTTATTTTAATTAAAGACGATGCCGATGCTCTTGACACAGCATTAACTGTAGAAGATGAGGATATTGCTAAAGTTATTTTAAATTATAAAGACTTTAAAATTGAAAATGATGTAAAAGCTAAGCAAGATTTATTAAGAAAACTTGGTCTGTATGTTGAACCATTAAGAAACCAGATTGGCAAAATAAATAGTGAACTAGAAGATTATATATTTTTTAATTTAAATAAATTACATATTAGACATAATAATAAAGATGGTAAATTAAAAATTGAGTTTGTAGCAAATATGAAAGATGATGAATTAATTGAATGGTACGATAAAACTTATACTTTGATATTAACCGCTATTAGAATGCTTGAATTTGAGAAAAATAAATTGGAGTTTAAGGGGTTGAAAAAAGAAATTTCAGGTTAGTGTTAAAGAGTTTTATCTCTTCTTTTTATTTATCTTTGTACTTACATCATTCATCAAGTATCTCTCTAACTAGGGTACAAGTTAAATAAGTACAAAGAATTAACTTAGTGGTTAATCATGATCTTAAAGATATAAAATATTTGTTTTATATCTTTTTTTATGTTTTTATGATATAAGTATTATATAAGTAATTATAAAGAGGTTATATTATGTTAGTAGGAATTATTTTAGCTTTAATAGTTGCAGTATTATGGTCTTTAGGAGAAGTTGAATATTCTAAGATATCTAAGAGTGAAGATTCATCTAATGTATATTTTTATCAATATTTTACTAGAGCTGTAATATATCTATTAGTAGCATTAATATTTAAAAGATATATATTTGGTAGTTTTGTATTAAAAGATTTTTTATGTTTTTTACCTATAATTCTGTGTGATTTAACAGGTTCTTATATATTAAATAAAACTGTTAAGAATGGAGAATTATCTTCTGTTAGTCCTATTATGGCTGCTTATCCAGTAGTAGATATATTATTAGGTATATTCTTATTAGGAGAACATGCTAGTCCTTTAAGACTTATATTAGTATTTGTAATAGCTATATCTATTATTGTACTTGCTAGTGATACTGAAAAAACTGATTATGCTCCACATCCTAAGTTAGGTATATTATTTGCTGTTATTTATATGCTTTTAACTGCATTCTCTACTTATTTTGAAAAAGATGCTTATTTAAGTAATTTATCAGTATATGATTTATATTATTACAAAGGTATTATTTATTTCTTAGCTAGTGTATTCTTCTTAAGTTCTATATTTATTCAAAAGAAGAAATTTAGAAAACCAGATAAGACTATACTTAAAGGTACTATGATTACTCCAATAGGTAATTCATTTTACTCATTTGCTTTAAATTATGGAGATATGATGGTAGTTACACCACTTAGTTCTATATATTCAGTAATTACTAATATTACTAGTAGAAAAGTATTAAAAGAAAAGATTACTAAAAAAGAATCTATTTGTATAGGATTAATATTAGTATCAACAATTACACTATTGATAATGGGATTAATGTAGAAATATAAAACAAGTCGATTGACTTGTTTTTTATTTCATTCACGGAAGAAAGTTTGGTGTTTGGGGAAGTTATAAATGTTTTATAATTGTTTGTGTTATATTTAATTTAGTAAATAAAATGTTATGGAGGTTATATGAAAAATAAATTATTTTTAAAAAGATTTGTTATAAAAAAATTATTTGGAATTTATGATGTTGATATTCCGTTTGAATCCAATATCAATATATATGTAGGAGAAAATGGATTGGGTAAAACTACAATTTTAAATGCACTTAGTTATGTATTACAAAGTGACACTGAGAGTTTGTCAACAATTGACTTTAAAGAGATTATTTTGACATTAGGTAATAACGAAACTGTTCGCATTGAAAAGAAAAATATGTCTAAAGAAAACATTAATAATTATTCAAAAAATTATTATACTTCACATTTTCATGATGATGAATTTATTGTTAATAAAATATATATGGAAATGTTAAGAGAAGGTTTATTTGATAATTTTGATTATGATGATGAGACAAAAGAAAAATTATTTAATAATTTATTAAAAAAATATAAACTAGATTATTCTTATTCTACGGTATCGTTAGAGAGAATTTTTAATAACATTTTAAATGATAACTCATTTAAAAATGAATTTAAAAAGGGATGGGAATATCAAATATATAAATATATGAAAAAGTGGCAACAAATTATTTATTTGCCAACATATAGAAGAATTGAAGAAGATTTTAATAGTTATATAGATAGCCGTAATGATAGAGATTTTTATAAAAAAGCTAGGAAAAAAAGTAACTTTTCATACTTGCAGTTTGGAATGGATGATGTTCAAAGTGCAATTGATGATGCGTGTAAAACCTTAAAAAACAATACAAATGAGGGTTTTAAGGCAATGACATCAAATTTATTAACTAATTACGTACTTATGACTGATGATGACAGTTCTTTTGACAATGATATTAAAAATAAAAAATTTGAAGCATCAAAATTAAATATAGTTTTTTCTCGTTTAGCGGAAAAAATTGATGTAAATGTTAAAGAAAGAATAATTTCTTTAGTTGATGGAAAAAGTAGTTATGAAGATAAATTTTCAAAATATTTATTGTCAATTATTAATGAATTAAATAACATTTATGAGACAAATATGCAAATTGATAATAATTTAGAAAATTTTAAAAATGCATGTAATAATTATTTAGTAAATAAAAGTGTTAAATATGATAAATTTAAAATTGAATGTAGTGTAGAACAAGAAGATTCAAAGAATGAAATTTCACTAAAGAATCTGTCCTCTGGTGAAAAACAGATTTTATCACTTTTTTCTAAGTTGTATTTAAATTCTAATGATAGAAATGTCATCTTATTTGATGAACCTGAGTTATCTTTATCTTTGCTTTGGCAAAAAAAATTAATTCCAGATATTATTGATTCGAATAGATGTGGTTTTATAATGGTAATTACACATTCGCCATTTATTTTTGATAATGAATATAAATTTAATACTCGCGATATAAAAGATTATATAACTATTTCGAGGTAGTATATGAATTTTAAAGAAGTATTAATTGATGAACAGGGTTCAGCTGTTTCTGCATTTATGACTTTTATACAGCAATATGATTTATTTAATAATGTTGCAGCTTGTTTTGTTGAGGGACAAGATTATATTTATTATCGTTCTCAAGTTAAAAAATATATTTCTTCTAATTATGAAATTTTATCTTATCCATGTAATGGAAAAAAAGAAGTTTTAGAATTAAAAAAAATGTTAGAAAATAATTGTAATCTAAAAAAGAATGTTATACCACTTTATTTTGTTGATAAAGATTATGGAATTGATGATGTAATTGATGGTGTTTGTTATACAGATTATTATGGTGTAGAAAATTTTTACTGTAAAAAAGATGTTGTAGAAAATATTGTTAATGATATTTTTAATATTAATAAATATCATCCTGATTATAAAATTTGTATGAATTTATATGATGAAAAATATAAAATATATTATAAAGAAATATGCAAAGTTAATGCATATGCTTTTGCGATTAGAAAAAAGGAAAAAGAATTACGACTAAAGAGATTTGATTTTAATAGTTTAACTTTTAATAACTTTGTTTCAGATGAAAGTTTTGACAATTTTAAAATGAAAAAAGTTAATTATTCAAATTTAAAAACTTTTTTTGAAGGTGCTGCTGAAATATCAGAAGATGAATTTAAAGATGCATTATCCTTTATCAATGAATTTAATTTAAGAGGTAAGTGGGAAATAAAATTCAATATTTGGTTTTTATCTGGACTTAAGAAGTCTATTAAGGCAGGAAAAAATGGCTTGTCTAAAAATAAACATATTAAATTTTCTTTTGATCATCTAATGGATACAAATGTTAATCAAGCAATAGATTCAAATAATCTTAAGGAATATATTAATGTAATTTTTGAAATTTGAGTATTAATTGAATTAGACATCTTTTATAGGTGTCTTTTTTTGTTAAGTAATTCTCTAAGTAAGGTATAGATGATAAGTACAATAAATTATCTTGGTATTTCAAAGTTTATTTCTTCTCTAATACTAGAATATATGTAGAATATAAAATTAAT
>JAZRPV010000020.1:0-3491 GCA_045649455.1 Bacilli bacterium
ATGAACGAAGAAAAGAAAGAATTCACATTAGCTGGAAAAACATATCATGAAGGAGATATTATCTCAATCGATGGTACAACAGGTAACATTTATGATGGAGCAATCCCAACTGTAGATGCTACAATCGCTGGTGAATTTGGACGTGTTATGGAATGGGCTGACAAATACAGAACATTAGGTGTTAGAACAAACGCTGATACTCCAAAAGATACTGCAAAAGCTATCGAATTAGGAGCAGAAGGAATTGGTCTTTGCCGTACAGAACACATGTTCTTCGATGAAGAAAGAATCTTCAACTTAAGAAAAATGATCTTATCAGAAACTGTAGAAGATAGAGAAAAATACTTAAATTTATTAATCCCTTATCAAAAAGGTGATTTCAAAGAAATGTATAAAGAACTACAAGGACGTCCTATGACAGTTCGTTACATTGACCCACCTCTACATGAATTCATTCCAAAAACTGAAGCTGAAATGAAACAATTAGCAGATGCTATGGGAATTACTGTAGAAAAAGTTCAAACAGTATGTAACGATTTACATGAATTTAACCCAATGATGGGACACAGAGGATGTCGTTTAGCAGTTACTTACCCAGAAATTGCTAGAATGCAAACTCGCGCTTTAATCGAAGCTGCAATTGAAGTTCAAGAAGAAGAAGGATTTGAAATCATTCCTGAAATTATGATCCCACTTGTAGGTGAAGTAAAAGAATTAAAATTTGTTAAAGATGTAGTTGTAGAAACTGCTGAATTAGTTAAAGCTGAAAAGAAATCTGATATCCAATATCATATTGGTACAATGATCGAAATTCCAAGAGCTGCATTAACTGCAGATAAGATTGCTGAAGAAGCTGAATTCTTCTCATTCGGAACAAACGATTTAACTCAAATGACATTCGGATTCTCAAGAGATGACGCTGGTAAATTCTTAAATTCATATTATGAAACTAAGATTTATGAACAAGATCCATTTGCTAAATTAGACCAAACTGGTGTTGGACAATTAGTTCAAATGGCTGCTGAAAAAGGTAAAGCTACAAGACCTAATATTAAATTAGGAATCTGTGGTGAACACGGTGGAGATCCACAAAGTGTTGAATTCTGTCATAAAGCAGGATTAACATATGTATCATGTTCTCCATTCAGAGTACCTATTGCTAGATTAGCTGCTGCACAAGCTGCAATCAATGAAAAAAACAATAAGTAATAAAATAAGAGACTAGAGCAATCTAGTCTTTTATTATGATATAATATAACTGACAGATAAATAGTAATTTGTTAGTTAGGAGAAATGATTATGAAGAAAACAATTTTTGCTATTATATTATGTGGGACTATGGTTTTGAGTTTAACAGGTTGTGGATCAATAAAAGAAAAAAACAAAGAAAAGGATTATAGTAACTATTCGTTTACGGATGTCAGTTGGACACGAGATGCTGAAAATGATGTGGAAACAATAGTTTTTAAATCAAATGGTAGATTTGTTTATTATTGTTCTTGTGGTAACCCAGTAAACGATTCTGACTTATGTGAAACCTACTCATATAATGATGATACTAAAGAAATCACTTTAGATTGTTTAGAAGAAACAGAAGAGACTGTAACAAATATTAAAATAGTTAATTCTACAGAAACAGTTTTAGAATTAGATTTCAACGGAGAAACAAGAAGATTTGAAAAAGAAAAGTAATACAAATTACAATTTATAGAATAGATGAATAGTCTATTCTTTTATTATGTTATAATATAGATAAGAGACAAATTATAATTTGTTACTTAATATAAAAATATATAAGGAGAAAAGTAATGAGTAGAATATTAAAAATAGAAAACATAAAAAAATGTTATGGCAGCAAAAACAATATAACTAAAGCAATTGATGATATTTCTTTTGATGTAGATAAAGGAGAATTTGTTGCAATAATGGGTGCATCAGGATCAGGTAAGACAACTTTATTAAATTGTATATCAACTATAGATAAAGTTACTGATGGAAAAATTTATTTGGATGATATTGATGTAACAAAATTAAAAGGAAACAAACTAAACAAATTTAGAAGAGAAGAATTAGGATTTATATTTCAAGATTTTAATTTATTAGATACTTTAACTGCATATGAAAATATTGCTCTTGCTTTATCAATTCAAAATGTGAAAGTAGAAGAAATTGAAAAAAGAATAAATAAAGTGGCTAAAGAGTTAGATATTACAGATGTATTAAACAAATATCCATATCAAATGAGTGGTGGACAAAAACAAAGAGTATCAAGTGCTAGGGCAATTGTTACAAATCCAAAACTTGTTCTTGCTGATGAACCAACTGGTGCATTAGATTCAAAATCATCAAAAATGTTACTTGAAAAATTTAATTATTTGAACGATGAACTAGATACAACAATTTTAATGGTTACTCATGATTCTTTTACCGCAAGTTATGCGACTCGTGTAATCTTTATCAAAGATGGAAAAATATTCAATGAAATAAGAAAAGGAGACAATTCAAGAAAAGAATTCTTTAATAATATAATTGACGTTATTACACAATTGGGAGGAGATTTAAATGATGCTCTTTAAGATATCATTGTCTAACATTAAGAAGAGTTTCAAAGATTATGCAATATATTTCTTTACTATAGTCCTAGGAGTAGCGATATTTTATGTATTTAATTCTATGGATAGCCAGACAGTATTATTAAATGTATCAAATAGAACTCTTAACATTATAAAGTTAATGAATGTAGTATTATCTGCGGTAAGTGTATTTGTATCTATTATTTTAGGATTTTTAATTATATATGCTTCTAGATTTTTAATTAAACGAAGAAATAAAGAATTTGGTATTTATTTAACACTTGGAATGAGCAAACAAAAAATTTCATTAATACTTTTTATTGAAACATTATTAATAGGTACTATATCATTGATAGTTGGAATAATATTTGGTATATTAGCATCACAATTAATGAGTATAGTTGTTGCAAATATGTTTGAAGCTAATATGAAAAAGTTTATATTTACATTTAGTCAAAGTGCATGTATTAAAACAATTATCTATTTCTGTATCATGTATTTCATTGTAATGATATTTAATACTATAAGTATTAATAAATGTAAACTTATCGACTTATTGAATGCTAAAAAGAAGAATGAGTCAATAAAATTCAAAGACAAAAGATTATGTACTTTTATTTTTATAATATCTAGTATTGTACTAGGATATACATATTATTTAGTTTTATCAAAATATAATTTTGCAGACTTTAAGGAAATCATAATACCAATAATACTAGGTAGTGTATCAACATTCTTTATATTCTGGTCATTATCTGGATTGTTATTAAATGTTTTTATGACTATGAAGAAAACTTATTATAAAGGTCTTAATAGTTTTATTTTAAGACAATTTAGTAGCAAAATTAACACAATGGTATTTTCATCAACAATAATATGTTTAATGTTATTCTTTACTATTTGTATGTTATCAAGTGC
>JAZRPV010000021.1:0-13132 GCA_045649455.1 Bacilli bacterium
AAAAATTAAAAAAATATCGAGAAGGTTATAGAAAAGAAATTGATTATTGGAGAATACAATATGATAATTACAAATCAAGAAATGAAAAAGCAATAGATAAATTATATTGTTATGGAGAAGTATTTGATAGCAAAATATTACAACAATTCCAAAAAGAAATGTTAGAAATATTACAAGGAGAAGATAATGGCAACAATTGATTTAAAATTAAAATCACATGATGAATTAACTTTTGAAATTACAAGATTATGTACAGATAATTATTTAAAACAAATAAAAATAGATGAATTACAACAAAGAATAGATAAAGCAATTGCATATATAGAGGCAGGAAAAACTTTTGTCAATGAAGAAACAGCCAAGTTAGTTGAACATATACAAAATGATTTATTACAAATATTACAAGGAAAAGATAATTAATTATATTTAGTATATACTAATATACTAAATATAATTAAAGGAGATGAAATGAAAATCAATAATAATTATCTGGATAAATTTATAAAACTAAAGGGTAAGTATTTATACCCAGTCTTAAGAGGTATTTACTTATGTTTTGATAAAGAAGGTTATTACACTGGAATTGAAATGTATTACAACCCCAAATATAATATTGATAAAAGTTGTGAAAAAATATTATATAATCTTATTAGACTTGGTTATATCGAATAGGTGGTGATATTATGGCTTGTGGTAAAAAAGGTCGGGGCGGTAAACGATAACTAAGATGCTACTTACTGGTAGCATACTGAGGATGTAAGGATATTTATGGAAACTCTTTATTATTTAAAAGATATGCCATCCTCAGTATGGTGCTACTAAGTATCAGAAAGGAAGGTGTAATAATGCTAAAATTAAAAGTAGAAATTAACGAAGAAACTAAGGGGAATGTTAATGTTAAAATGATAACCCCGAAGGATATCAGCAAAAATACAGAAAATGAAGTTAACACTGCTAGATTCATTGTTGAGAAAATGGAAGAAATATTTAATGGTAAGAAAGAGGAGGATTAAACTATGAAATATTCTAAAAAAGAAGTTAAAACAGAAGAAAAGGAAAGATTTGATTTACAAGAGTGTTTTACTTTATGGTTACATAAAGGTAAAAATGGTGTAAAATACTTAAGTGGTAATGCTGGCGAAAACAAAATTGTAGCTTTCTTTAATCAAAAGAAAAACGATAAACAACCAAGTGTAAGGATTTATGATCTTAAAGATGATGGCTCTACGGGTGAAGAAATTATTACATTATGGGAATATAAATCTAAACAAGGCAACGATTATTTGTCAGGTAAAACTAATGAAAATGAAAATATTATTGCCTTTTATGGCGATGAACACCAAGAAAAAAGACCATATATCAGGGGATATTTCAAAAAGGATTAATTATGCGACTAGGTAAAGTTTATTATAACTTAAATGAATCAACTTATATATTTAAGTATGAAAGATTTACCTTTGTATTCTCTTCAAAATTTTATATCGAAAAATTTAAGAAAGAATTATCTTCTTATGTAGATATTGAATCAAGGAAGATTATCAGTAAATATCAAGTTAATCTTGAAGGTACGGAATACCTTGCACTATCTTTATATAAGAAAATTGAAAAACGTGGTTTTAAAGTATTATTTAAAGATGAAGAAATACAAGAAAACCAAGGATTTACAATAAATGTTAGTTACTTAAAATATGTTTAAGGAGGTAAGCAATTATGGCTATTAGATATGATAAAGGATTACAAAGTGAGATTAGAAGAGTTGTATCTAATTTCAATCAAAAAATAGCAAGGCTTGAAAAGCTACAAGATAATTTATACCTACCGGAAAAAGTAACTGTTAAAGGAATATTATCAGAGGTAAATAATCGAAAGCAATTAAAAAGAAAACTAGAATCTTTAAAAAGATTTTCGAAAAGAGGTATTGAAAAAACGGTTACTACCCCTGGTGGTGTTTCACTTTCTAAATATGAACTAGAAGAAACCGAACGTAGTCTAAGAAGATTAAAGGCAAGTTTAACAAGACAAATAAATAAATATGGAAATATAAAGCCAACGGTATTTGGGGTCGAACAATCTGCTACTTATGCTCAAATGGGTAGTCAGCAACTTGCTAATTTAAAAGCAAGAAGAGGAAGCCTAAACTTTAATTTAAAAAGTTTAGGTAAACAGGCTTTTAATGAAGCAAAAAGAGTGATTGAAGCCAGTCTTCGAAGAGAGCGATACCGTAAAGAGCTCTTCATGTATAATTATGAAGATAAGATGTTATTTAACTTAGGTTATTATGTTGGTTATGATAAAGACAAAATAGCCTATATTAAAAGTAAACTTATGTTATTAGATGAAAACGAATTTTTAAATTTATTTAATACAGAAAAAGCAATTCAAGCAATTGCCGAATACTATCCGGAATCCTCAAGGGGTTATGCTAACCCTGAAAACATTAAAGATGAAGTAACGGCTTTATACGATGAATTGTATAACAATATTGATGATATAGTGGCTGACTATATGAAATAAAATTGAGAAAATTTACTGCTGATTTTGAAACAAATGTAGATGAAAATGATTGTAGAGTATGGGCATATAGTATCTGCGAAATAGGTAATGTTGATAACTTTATCTATGGCACCCATATTGAAGATTTTATCCACTGGTGTGCTAATCCGAAAGAAAACTATGTACTCTACTTTCATAATTTAAAATTTGATTCAGAATATATCTTCAGCTATTTACTCAATAATGGTTATGAATGTATTAAAACCAAAAAAGAACGAAGAGATAAAACCTTCACTACTTTAATAAGTGAAATGGGACAATTCTACTCTTTAGAAATATATTTTGATACACATAATAAAAAGCATGTTAATAAGGTAACAATTTATGATAGTTTAAAAATTCTCAATTTTTCGGTTGAACAGATTGCTAAAGATTTTGATTTACCGATTAGAAAACTAGAGATTGATTATAAAGAAAATCGAAGTGTAGACCATATTTTAACCGAGGATGAAATAGCATACATTAAAAATGATGTTGAGATTATGGCACGAGCTTTAGACATTATGTTTAAAGAAGATTTAAAAAAGATGACTATTGGTTCTAATGCTTTAAACAATTATAAGTCAATATTAAAACATTTTAATAGTTATTATCCGGAAATACCTTATCAGATTGATTATGATATTAGAGGGGCATACAAAGGTGGTTTTACTTACCTTTCGCCTAAGTATCAAAATAAGGAGGTGGTGTGTGGAATTGTACTTGATGTCAATTCCCTCCCGTATATCCTTCGGTTATGAAAAACGAAAAACTTCCGTTTGGGTTACCTATCTTTTTTGAAGGGGAATACAAAAAAGACATTTTACATCCGTTATATGTACAAATGCTTAGTTGTTCTTTTGATATCAAACCAAACATGATACCGACCATTCAAATAAAGAATAGTCCATCTTACATACCTAATGAATATATTGAAACAACAAATGGAGATATTGTTACTTTAACACTTACCAATGTTGATTTAGAATTATTTTTTAAACACTATAATGTTAAAAATATAACTTATCATTCAGGTTGGAAATTTAAACAAATAAAAGGCTTATTTGATGAATATATTAATATCTGGTCAGATAAAAAGATTGAAGCCAAAAAAGAAGGGAACGGTGCTTTATACCGAATAGCAAAATTAATGCTCAATTCTCTATATGGCAAATTTGCGAAAAACCCTGTGCAAAGAAGTAAATATCCTTACCTCAATGAAGAAGGAATTGTAAAATATGGATTATATCCGATGGAAGTTACCAAGGGTTTATATATTCCGACTGGTGCCTTTATAACGGCTCTTGCTCGGAAAAAGACCATTGAAACGAGCCAAAAAATTAGAGATTATACAATGAAAAAATACGGTAAAGATTATTATATTTATTCAGATACAGATTCTATTCACATGTTAGAACTTCCCGAAAACGAGCTTAAACAATTTTTAGATATTGATGATTATATTCTAGGTTATTGGAAATTAGAAAGTAAATTTAAAAGAGGTAAATTCATAAGACAAAAATGTTATATTGAAGAAGATTATGAAGATAAAATTAATGTTACGGTAGCAGGACTACCGAAAAAATTAGGAAAATATATTAACTTTAACAATTTTGAAGCGGGATTTAGTGTCTTAGCTTCAGAAAATGATAAAGATCATAAATTAACTTACAAACATGTAAAAGGTGGGGTAATGTTAGTAGATACTGATTTTACAATAAAAGATTAATATTGTTACCATTATTATAAAATGCTATAATATAATTGGTGAATAATATGAATGAAATTGTGGTTGGTGTTTTAGCTTTAATTGGAACTTGTGTTGGTTCGATAGGAGGTATATTAGCAAGTAACAAACTTGTTATGTACCGCCTTTCGCAACTTGAGGATAAAGTGTCTAAACATAACAACCTTATTGATAGAATGTATAAGGTTGAAAATAGAGTTACTCTTTTAGAAGATGAAATGAAGAAATAGGAGGAATTATGAAAAAATGGTTTAAATATGCTGGGATAAGAGCATTAAAAACAACTTGTCAAACTGCTATTGCAATGATACCGGTAGGGTTAACAATTAGTGAAGTTGATTGGTTAACTGTTTTATCGACTTCACTACTATCTGGTATTTTATCTTTACTTACTTCTTTAGCAGGACTTCCTGAACTAGAGGATAAGTAATGTTACACTTTTTAATAGGTTTTATTTTAGGCTTCATGTTAATGGCTTTTGTAATAATTGGAAAGGATGACTAATGAAAGGTTTAATTGAAGTAAAAAATAATGTTTTACAAAAAGGTATTCATTATGTAACATCCGATTATAAGACAAGAAATGCATCCCGCCCCACTCACAGTGGTATCGATTTAGTTTCTTATAATGGAAAAAACACAACCACCGATTATATAATTTGTGTTCATGATGGTGTTATTTCAAGAAACGAATATGCAGATAAGGGTGGCGGTTATTGGGTTGAAGTTAGACATAATAATAAAATCTCTTCAAGATACTTACACATGAAAAAAGGAAGCATTAAAGTTAAGTTAGGACAAAACATCAAAAAAGGTGATGTTATTGGTTACATGGGAAATACTGGTAATAGTAAAGGTGCTCACTTACATTTTGGTATTATGGAAAATGGAAAAGTAATAGATCCATATCCTTATCTTTTAGATGATTCACTATTTATTGATACCGAATATACCAAAGGTTTATATGAAACCTTATATAATATGTATGTTAGAACTGGTGCAGGAACAAACTATCCACCAAAAAAGGTTAAAGATTTATCCGAGGATGGTAAAAAACATGCAACATCTTCTAATCCTAATGCCGATGCAATCTATAAAAAAGGTACTAAGTTTGATGTACTAGAAATAAAAGTAAATAAAAATGAAATATGGGGTCGTGGTTATTCAGGTTGGATATGTCTTAAAAAAGAAACTGAATACTGCATTAAAATTAAGTAGGTGATTTTATGTTAGCAATGCAAACGATGGTTGCACCAGATGGTAAAGAAATATGTTTATTTCCTTTTGAATATATGTATATATCCCAAAATGAAAATGGACAATATTCTCATGCTAACACCTATAATATTGACTTTTTAGGGTGGGGTGCTAATGGACATATAACTCACTGTTCTTTTTATGCACCCTGTACTCTTCGTTGTGTGGCAATATGGGATGCTGGTTCTAATACAAGAGTATATCAATCAGTAAACCCGGTACATCTTGCGGATGGTACAGTTGATTATTTAACAATCAATTTTACTCACGATGATAACCCACCGCATAATGTAGGAGATATGGTTTTACAAGGTGCTCTTTTAGGAAGAACCGGAACCACGGGTAATGTTACGGGAGATCATATCCACTCATGTTGTGGTAAAGGACAATATGAAGGATTTACCCGAAGAGAACCTGGACCAGGTGAAGCTCAAGGGCATTTTGACTTAACGAACCGGGCTCACTACTATGATTGCTGTTATGTTAATGACACCGTTATTGTGGATGGTGCCGGTGATCCTTGGGTGGAATATAACGGTCGCATAGGAACAAGAGGTAAGAAAAAATTCCCATGGGTATTATATGCAAGGAAATTACGAAACAAACACAATTTTTAAGATTTGTCAAGTATAAAATTGACTTTAAATAAATATTATATTATAATTTAGGAGGAATGATAATATGAAAGATGAAGAACTACTTGCGATTACTGAAAGCATTGAAACAAAAGTCGGAAAAGAAGCTTCAGGTATGATTGCGGATGATATTGGTAAGCTATTAACTGCTAATACTCAAATAGTAGATCGTATGAAGAAGGCTGATGATGAAATTAAAAGACTTAAAGAAACCAATGAAAAATTAGTTATCGCAAATGGAAATTTATTACAACAGGTTCCGATGGCTTCGGATTATGATTCGCACCAATCTAAAGATGAAGACAAAGAAGAACCAAAATCATTCGATTTTCGAAGTGTCTTCGATTCAAAAGGCAACTTCAAAAAATGAAAGGAAAGGGAAAAGAAAATGAATCCAAGTGAAGGTTTAATTACAAGTTTAAACCGTATCAGAGAAGTATCTTCTGATATATTCCATCAGTATATACCTATTATCGATTCTACTACCGATATTGGTAAATATGCTGAACCAATTTTAAATATGCCTCAAGTATATAATGAATGGTGTGATGCATTGATGAATAAGCTAGTTTATACTGCTTTTGAAATCAAATCATTCAGAAACCCATTCGTAGGACTTGAAGGTGACCGTATTCCTTTAGGATATGCTGGTGAAGAAATCTACATTAACCCGGCTAAAGGAAGACAATATAATCCTAACGATTTTGTTGGATTATTAATAAAATATGAGGCTGATGTTAAGGTACAATATCAAGCAATAAACAGTGATTTACAATATCCTGTAACATTCTCAAGAAGCACTTTAAAGAAAGCATTTACTTCTTGGGGAGACCTTGAAACATTTATTGATGGACTTTCTAATTCACTATATAATGGTGCATTTATAGATGAATATAAGAATGTTAAAAATATTATTTCAGGTGCTTATAAAGATAACAAAGCTGTTATCGAAACAGTTACTGCTATAACAGATGCAGATACTGCGAAGGCTTTTGTAGAAAGAGCTAGAGAATTATATCTAAACTTCCAATTACCATCAAGCAACTATAATGCTTGGGCTAAATGTGGAGGTGAAGGAAGACCTGTTATTACATGGACTAACCCTGAAGATATCGTATTCGTTATTAAAAATAGTTTAAGAGCAAAATTAGATGTTGAAGTATTAGCAAATGCATTTAATATTGATAAAACTACATTATTAGGAAACATCATGACTGTAGATAATTTTGATGTATACGATGATGAAGGAACTAAGATATTTGATGGATCTAATATTGTTGGTATTATGGCTGATAGATCATGGTTCCGTATTAAGAGACAAGATATGTTCTTAGAATCATTCAGGAACCCTAATAATAGAAGTGTTCAATACTATTTGAACTTAATAAAATTATACAATTTCTCATTATTTGCAAATGGTGTAATTTTTGCTACATCACAACCTAGTGTAGATTTCACTGGTTTAGCATTTAATAGCTCAAGTGCTTCAGTTAACAAAGGTTCGACTACTAAAGTTGAAGTAGTACCTACACCTGCTTGGGGTAATGCTACTATCACTTATACTACGGGTAGTGCTGGTATCTTTACGGTAGAAGCTGATTCTAATAATCCAAGACTTGCTGTTGTAACTGGTGTTGGTAGTGGTTCTTCAACACTTACTGCTTCATCAGTGGGTGATGCTGGAACAGTTACTGCTACAATTACTATTACTTCTGTTAGTGCTTAAAGATAATATCCGATAAGGGAGGGATAAAATCCCTTCCTTATTTTTATATTAAGAAAGGAAAATAAAATGAGTGCAATTACACCCAATTCAGAAATTAGAATTTTAAAATGTCCGATTGAATCGGATAATCAAAATCAAATAACTTTTCCTAACATAAATGCACAATATAGTTATTTTAGTGGACTTGATTATTTAACTTTAGAAAATGCTACCTACCAAAGACATGATGGTATTATTAGATATCCTGAACATATTGATAATATTTTAGAATATAACTATGTTATGTATCAGAATAAAAACTATTCTAATAAATGGTTTTATGCTTTTATTATCAAGATGGAATATGATAATGATCACATGACTAATATCTATATTAAACAAGATGTTTTTCAAACCTGGCAATTTGATTTAATATATAAAAGGTGTTATGTTGAAAGAGAACATGTTAACAATGATGGTTATTACCAAAACCTAATTGATGAAGGTTTACCTTATGGTGATTATCAAAATGGATTTATCTCTGAATTTACTGGGTTTGGTACATCTCATCCAGTTATGAGCACAACCGTAGATCCTAACGATGGAACTACTAATGTTGGTGGCGGAACTTATGGAGGTGTATTCTGTGGTTCTAGTTATTATATTTTTAGAGATAATGCTTCACTATCTCAAGCCATTACAAGAATAGCTGAAGGTGGTAAGAGTGATGGTATTGTTGCAATCTTTATGTGTCCAGACTGGTTATCTGGTTATGCTACTGCTAGTTTTAATACTAATGGAATTGCTGTTGTTAATCAAACAACTTCTCAAACTAATACTAATTCAATTGCAATTCCTCTACATCCAACTTCTATAAATGGATATATACCACGAAATAGAAAATTATTTAATGCTCCTTATATGACTTATGTGCTTTCAAATAACTCAGGTGGCTCAGTTGAACTTAAACCTGAAGATTTTAAAGACAATAATGATCATACAGGTATTGTTAAAGTTATTGGTTCGATAACTCCAGGATGCTCAATAAGAGCAATTCCAGTTGATTATAAAACAAGTGGTACTTTAGCAGATGGTGATAATAACGAATATGGACTTAATATGGGAAAATTTCCTATCTGTTCATTTCCAGTAGATGCTTATACAAACTGGCTTACGCAAAATGGTGTTAATTTAGCAATTCAAGGAATAGGAACAGTTGCAAGTGCTGGTATCGGTGCTGGACTGATGTTTGCTCCTGGTATGCAAGTTGTAGGTGGAGCTATGATTGCTGGTAGTGTTGGAAGTGCTATTAACACAATTGTTGATATCCATAAAGAAAGTTTAGTACCTGAATCTGATAGAGGTAATACTAATAATGGCGATGTCACTTATGCTTCAGGTAAACTAACATTTACAGGTTATTATCGAGGATTAAAACCCCAATATTTGGTAATGTTAGATGATTTCTTTACAAAATTTGGGTATAAGGTTAATAAATTAAAAGTGCCGAATATTACAGGAAGAAGTAATTGGAATTATGTTAAAACTGATGGTGCTATTATCGAAGGAAATGTTCCACAAGAATATCTCCAAGAAATTAAAGATATGTTTAATAAAGGAATAACTTTATGGCATACAACTGAGTATTATTTAGATTACTCAAGAACTAATTCAATCGTTTCATAGGAAGGAGGATATATGAGAAGAAAATTTAAACCTAATAAAACACAATTATTAGATGGTATGTTAAGTACGGAACTTACCTATGTTGATTACCTAGAAAGATTTAAGAAAATCGCTTTATCCATGTTTGAATGGGTTAATTTACCAGAGAGTATGAATGAACGATACTTAGAAGAGTGTTTATACTATTTCGGACAAGCATCTTTACTTAAGGATGAAGACTCCGGTTTTATTAATACCCAATGTTGTACGAATGGTAAAATCAACATTTATGGACTTCCAACTTCATTACATTGTTATTCTTTCGGTTATGAAACTGACCGTAAGTTATATACTGGTGTTAAGGATGAAGAAGCCCAAACTGATAGTTGTATCCTTGTCATGAACTCAAGACAAAGGAATCCGATACCTACTCACACTACTATTGAGTTATTTGCTCAAAGATTAGCCGAAGCAGAAAAAACTTGCGATGTTAATATTAAAGCTCAAAAAACACCTGTATTAGTGGTAGTAGATGATACACAAAGGTTGACTATGGAAAACTTATATGCTCAATATGATGGTAATAAACCGGTAATCTTTGGTGATAAAAACCAACTTCAAAGTGGTGTTTTAAAATCAATTAATACCGGTGCCCCTTATGTAGCAGATAAGTTGATTGATTATAAAAAAGAGATTTGGAATGAATTTTTAACATTCATGGGTATTAATAATGTTTTAGTAGATAAGAAAGAAAGATTAGTTACTGATGAAGCTAATGCTAACAATGAAGTAGTTAATCTTAACTTACAATCATTCTTAATACCAAGACAAGAGGCTTGCAAACAATTTAATGACTTATTCGGACTTACTGGTACTGATAAAGAAATATCTGTGAAAGTAAGAAGTGACTTATACAATGTTATTAAAAAAGAAGAATCTATCGTAAGTGATTATAATCACAACGGTGTAGATGATGAAAAAGAAGGTGCTTTCAATGAATAATGCTACTTATACAATGGATCTAAGAACACTATGTCATTATCGCACTAGAGAAACCGTTGAAAGTTGGTTCAAAGATTATGAATTATCCGATTATTTAACATCGGAACAAATAGAGGTTATTAATGATGCTGGAATATTCAGTAAGGATAAATTAGCTCGTAAGATTGTCGACCATTATTACATGCGAGAAATTGGACTTGAAACGGATAATTTATTTAGACATTATGCAAAGGTTATGATGCAAGAAATAATGGAAAGTAAACTTCCACTTATTTATTCAAACAGTATTCAATACAATCCTTTAATTAATGTTGATTATACGAAAACATACAGTCGAGCAATTCTAACAACTGGTAATAATTCTTCGACTTCAACGAATAATGCTTCCGGCTTAAATGTTCAATCAGATACCCCGCAAGGACAAATATCAAAAAGTGCAATCCTAGGCGGAGAGTATGCTTCAAATACCAGTGCGAGTGAATCGACTGCTACAATTAATGATAATTCAACTGCTAATACCAATACTGGTGAAAATTATACCGAAAATGTAAAAGGTAATTCTGGTGTTTCAGCTACTGCTCAAAAAATGATTGAACAATATCGCCAAAATATTGTTAGTATTGAAAAAGACATAATCTTAGAACTTGATAAATTGTTTATGGGTTTATATTAAGGAGGAAATATGAATGAAGATATAAGACCTTTAAGTCCTTTTCAAGAATTTTGTGTAAAATTCTTAGGTTATATTCCTTCAAGTTATGATGATTGTATGACATATCTTGAATGTTTAATATATACCTACAATTATTTAAAAAATGAAATTGTTCCTACTGTGAAACAACAAAATGTTGTTGTACAAGAATTAAAAAATTATGTTGAACATTATTTCGATAATTTAGATGTACAAGAAGAAATAAATAATAAATTGGATGCAATGGCAACTGATGGTAGTTTAGAAGAAATTATAACAGATTATATTCAATTAAAAAGTGTTTTAGCTTTTGATACTGTGTCAGATATGAAAACCGCTACTAATTTAGTAGATGGTTCTTATGCTGAAACTTACGGTTATCATACTTTAAATGATGGCGGTGGTGCAAGATATAAAGTTAGAACAATAACTAATGATGATGTTGTTGATGAAATGACTATTATTGAACTTGCTGATGACAGTTTAATTGCTGAATTAATAATAGATGAAGTTGTTATTCCTGAAAAACTAGGTGCTTATGGTGATGGTACTCATGATGATACTATTTATGTACAAAAAGCCTTTGACTTAAGTAAAAACATTATTCTTAATGGTTTATATAAATGTACTAGTGATATAGTTGTCACTGATGGAAAAGAACTAACAATAACTGGTATTAATTATAATAAATCAGGAATAAAATTATATAATGAAAGTCAATTAATTATTGGAAATAATACAATGGTTAATGAGTTAAGGCTTAATAATTTGACAATTGCTGGTGATAGAAGTCAATCAGTAGTTTTAAAAATAAAATATATTACTAATGTAACTTTAAATCAAATTAATATTGCTGAAGGTAGTGGGCATTTACTAGAATTAGACCATGCTGATATTGTATTTATTGATAAATGTACCTTTGCCGGAAGTAATGAAACTAATATCTGGCAACCTTGTGCTGGTATAAAAATGACTAACTCTAACCCAGTAAGAATTACTAACTCTAATATTTGGAACTTAACCACTTTTATTGATGTTAATAATCTAACTAGATTTGTATATGTAGCAAATAACTGGATTGAATTTGTTAGCAAAATAATTAATTCTGAGAATGTTAGCTTTAATCATACTCATTTAATAGTTGAAAATAATAATATTACATATCCTCATCATGGTACTGTGACATTTACATCTTCAAGAATTATTAATCTTAATACAATAACAGATCCTTTTGACACTCTAATCAGTGTAAAAAACAATAATATTATATATTATACAGATTATCCTACTGAGGCTCTTGTTGAACTTACAAGTTGTCCATCTCAACTAAATGTATATATTGAAAACAATATAATGTTTACAAGATTATCGCAAATGAGTGCTTATGCCCTTAAAGTAGATGCTAAAAGAGATACTAAATTATATTACACTTCGACAACCAATGCTGATAAAGCATACGGATGTGCAACTGATGGTGTACTTAATACTGCTTACTCACCAAGAGAACTGAATATCAAGAATCTTAATTTAAGTGCTACTGACAATGAAATACCGCTTATTGCAAATATGGATAATGGTCACATATGGTATAATGGTGGCTTATATATTAAAGATAGTAACGCATTAAAACGTATACCAATTAGCACAAGACCAAGTATTGATGTATTACCTAATACAGGTACTGCTACAACCGTAGAAATAGCCACTAAATTGAACGAACTTATTACTGATTTAAAAGGCACAAATATAATCAGTTAGCACTAGCACTACTCGTTTAGACCTGGGCTTTGGCTCGGGTCTTTTTGTACTAGGATAAACGGTTAGGTGTTGTATAAACGTGTTGGTGTACTACTATGTGGGTTGTCTTATAACGGTTGGTGCGATTGTTGTACTTAGTCA
>JAZRPV010000022.1:0-12262 GCA_045649455.1 Bacilli bacterium
ATGAAAACGGAAATATCATTAAAGATAAAGAATACAAGAAAGTGTGTATCTTAATTGATGATGAAGGTAAAAGTTATGTTACTGGAAGTAAAATGTTTACTAACCAAATGATGAGATATATTAATTTATTCGGTATTCAATCTATTGAAGAAGGTCTAGAAATTAGAATAATTGAAAAAGACGTTAAGAATAGTAGTAATAAAGCTTTAGGATTTGAGTTAGTTGATTAAACTAACTCTTTTCTTTAAAGAATGGAGGTGAATTATGAAAAGAGTAGAATATGATCTAAACGAAAGTAATTACATTACTAAAATACATGATTATATATTCTATTTTAGTAGTGCTTTTAATCAAGAAAGATTTTTAAAGGGTTATCATGCGTTTGCAATAGAAGAGTTTAATAAATTAAAAGCAAAGTATCACGTTAATATTGATATATACGATTATTTAGTTTTAGTTTATTATAAAAAAATAGAAAAAAGAGGTTTTAAAGTTTTAACTTATAATACTAATAATGATATAATAGAGTTATCACAAGACTTTGTGTTTAAAATTAGTTAGGAAGTGTTAAAATGAAAAACGGAAAAACTCCATCAGTAATAAGATGGAATAGAAGTGATTATGCAAGATTAAGTAGTGCTGTTAGACAATTTAATAAGAAAGTATCTGAACTTGAAGTAATAGACGTAAATGTTTTACCAGAAGAAATGAATTATAAAGAACTTCGTGATACGATTTATTCTAGACGTGAATTAAACCGTATAGTAAAATCCTTAAAGAGGTTTGGAAAGCAAAGTCAACAAAGAATAGTTACTTTACAATCTGGAGAACAAATAACTCAATGGGAGAAAAGTGAACTTTTAAAAGCTCAAAAACGTGGTGTTTCAATGTTAACTGAAAAAGCAAGATTTATAATTGAAAGTGACGTTAACGTTATGGGAGATAGAGAGTTTAAACAGTTATTAAGAACTAAAGAAAGTATAGAAGATTTATTCAATCGTACTGGATCAGAGTTTGAAAGGACTAGAAGAAGGACTTTATCATGGGGTAAAACAGATTATGATCTATGGAGAGCTAGTGTTTATCGTGAAAACTTTATGAATAGTTTAAAAGAGATGAGTAATTATGAAAACTATAATTTATTACGTGATAAATTAGAAAGTATTGAAAATCCAATTAAGTTTTTTGAGTACGTTCAACAAAGTAATATTTTAAGTGATTTATTCTTATTTTATAAAGATAAAGCAACTGCTCAAACGTATGGAGGATTTAGTAGTAATCAAGAAGCTTTTGATACAGCTATATTCGAACAATTAAAGATAAAAGATTAATTGAAGAAATATACAGCTGACTTTGAAACTGCAACTTGGTTACCTGATGAAACTTATGTCTGGGCGTGGGCTACCTGTGAAATAGGTAATCCTGATAATTTAATAATAGGTAATACCATTGAAAGTTTTATAGAATGGTGTATTAAACACAATAATACAACGCTTTACTTTCACAATCTGAAGTTTGACGCAGAGTTTATTATAAGTTATTTATTTAATAATGGTTATGAATATATAAAAGATAGAAAAGAAAAGAAAGATAAAACTTTTACTACTTTAATAAGTGATATGGGACTTTTCTATTCTATGGAAATATACTTTCATGTTAAAGGAAGAAAAACAAAAAAGGTTACAATTATAGATAGTTTAAAAATAATTAATATGAGTGTTAAAGACGTAGCTAAAAGCTTCGGTTTACCTATAAGTAAATTAGAGCTTGATTATGATAGAGTACGTCCTTACGGTTATGAACTAAAGGATTATGAAAAAGATTATATAACAAATGACGTTAAGATCATGGCGTTAGCTCTTGATACTTTATTTAAACAAGGTATGGAGTATATGACAGCTGGAAGTAATGCTTTACATGACTTTCAAAAAACACACTCAAAAAGACGATATGAAAGAATGTTTCCAGAACTTAACTATAATATTGATAAAGATATGAGACAGGCGTACAAGGGAGGTTTTACATACTTAAATCCTATATATAAAGAAAAAGATATAGGAGAAGGAGTTGTTTTAGACGTAAATAGTCTATACCCTTCAGTAATGTATAAATGTCCTATGCCGATAGGAGAACCTATTCTTTTTCAAGGAAAATATGAAGAAGATAGAGTTTACCCATTATATATTCAAATGTTAAGTTGTGCTTTTGAGATTAAACCTGGTAAAATACCAACGATACAGATTAAGAATGGTAAAGGAAGATATCATAATTATTTTATAGAAAACGAATATCTAGAAACTTCTAACGGTGAAATAATAACACTTGTACTTTCTAGTGTTGATTTAAAATTATTTTTAGATCAATATAATGTTTACGAGTTAAAGTATGAGTGTGGTTGGAAGTTTAAAGCTATGAATGGAATATTTACTGAATATATTGATAAATGGGTAAAAGTAAAAAATGAAGCTACTTTATCAGGAAATAAAGGAATGAGACAAATAGCAAAAATTGCTTTAAACTCTTTATATGGAAAATTTGCAACAAGTCTTGACGTACAAAGTAAATGTCCTTATATTGAGGACGGAGTAGTAAAATATTATTTAACGGAGAAAGAAACAAAGAAAGGACTTTATTTACCGATTGGTATTTTTATAACAAGTTATGCACGTGAAAAAACAATCAGAACAAGTCAAGCTATAAAAGATTATTCTATTAAAAAGTATGGTATAGATATGTACTGTTATTCAGATACAGATAGTATTCATACAATTTTACCTATAGAAGAATTAAGACAGTTTTGTGAAATTGATAACGTGGAGCTTGGTAAATGGAAACATGAAAGTACTTTTAAAAAAGCTCGTTTCGTTAGACAAAAATGTTACCTAGAATTAATAGACGATGAAGTAAAAATAACCTGTGCTGGTATGCCTAAAGAATGTTATAAATATGTTGAATGGGAAAAGTTTAAACAAGGTTTTACCTGTGGAGGAAAACTTACATTTAAACATGTTAAAGGAGGAGTAAAATTAGTAGAAACTGATTTTACTATAAAATACGATTATAAATTGAAGAATAATATCAGAAACTTAAATATTTATGATATAATATAATAAAGGAGTATGATATGAAAAAGTTAGTTGAAACGCTTAAAACAACAAAAGAATTAATTGTCATGATAATAGGATTTATAAGTGTAATAATTACAGGTTATAAATTATACAATAATTTTTTAAACGATTTATCTTTACTTCAGAAAACAACTTTAAGGACGATGATCTGGAGTGAAGGAGTACCATTACACGATAAACTAGAAGCTTGTGATAACTACTTAAGTTTAGGTTACAATAGTGAAACAAAAATATATTGTGAAGATTTAATGAAGGAGGTACACAAATGAAAAATAATTTTAAAAAATGGATTAAATGTGCTAGTATAAGAGCAATTAAAACAGTATGTCAAACAGCAATTGCAACAATAGGAACAAGTGCTGTTATGAGTGAAGTAAATTGGTTACTTGTAGGAAGTGCTAGTTTACTTTCTGGAATATTAAGTTTACTTACAAGTATAGCAGGACTTCCGGAAGTGGAGGAAAACGATGAAGTATAGAGTTGGAGATAAAGTTATTCTTACTGGAGAGTTATATTATTCTAGTAATGCAACTAAACCAACAAGTTATGCTAAAGATAAACATACAACAGTTACAAGAATAGCTGTTGGTTCACGTCACCCTTATAATACAACAGGTGATTTAGGTTGGTGTGATGAAAAATCACTAACACCTGAAGAACCAATTGTTAAAGGTGAAATAGAAGTACAATTAATTGATAAACAAGATATCATAAAATATATAAAAGATCACCCAGAGGACATTTTAGTAATGAATGGTAAACAAGCAATGGAAGTGTTCGATTTATGAGAGCAGGTCAAACGTTATATGATAATAATGGAAAACAAGTTGCATTATTTCCGTTAGAAGGTTTTCATATATCACAAAGAGACGATGAAACTTTTAGTCACAATCCTAGTGTATATTGGGCTACTGACTATTTAGGTTGGAACGCAAACGGAAGAGTTTATCGTGATCCTTGTTATGCTCCCGTTGATATTAAATTAATATGGAAAGATACAACAGAATGTTGTGCTGTCTGGGAAAGTTTAGATACAGTACATTTATCTAATGGAATGATAGATTATTTAACAATACTTGTTTATCATGATAACGATATACAGAATAATACATATTATTCAATTGGAACAGTTAAAAGACAAGGTGAAATGTTTAATAAAACTGGTACTGGAGGAAACGTGACGGGTAAATTATTGCTCGTTTAATTAGAAATAATTAAATATAATCTCGTGAACTCGGTGAAAATCTAAACGTAAAGACGTAGATAACACCGAACTAAGACTACGTAAGTAGTAAAGTGTAACGACTATTCCTATAAGGAAGTAGATACAAGTGTATCGAAGTGCGAGATACCTAAACGTAAAGACGTAGGTAAAGATATAGTCTATTCTATATAGAAATATATAGCTGTCGTAAGACGAGTATAAACTAACGACTTATACTGAATATTTAAGGATCACGTTCACTTGGAGACAGGTTACGGAAGATATAATTTATCTTATTCAACAGGAGCTGGTACTCTTGAATACAAATATCATATAACTGATTATACACGTCCAAAAAGGTTACATAACTATAATGCTTTATGGATTAATGACACTAACCCTTATCAAAGTCCTGGTAATTATGTATGGAGAAACTTTGAAGGAGGTCACCCAGAACCTACTCCAACAGGAGGTACTAAATATAAGTTTAAATGGGTTTTGTATGCTAATAAATTAAGGGAGAGAAATTGACAAAAACGTAAAAATATATTATAATGAAAGTAAGGGAAACTAAATGAAGATAGAAGAATATACTAATAAAATACAAGAAAAACTAGGTAAAGAGGAAGCTGGAAAAATTGCTGATGATTTAGCAAGTATTCTTACTTACGATCATGAACTTCAAAAGAATATCAAAGAGAAAGACGAAGAAATTACTAAACTTAAAAAAGATAAAGATATGTTAATCGAAGCTAACGGTAATTTACTTCAACAAGTACCTTTTGGTAAAGAAGAAAAGAAGGAAGAAAAAGAAGAACCTAGAAACTTTGATTTTAAAACTGTTTTTGATAAAAACGGTTTTAGAAGATAATAATTTTTCATTTACAATTGGTAACAGCTACTTAATAGGTAGCTGAGGAAAAAACATTTTTTTCAATGTTTTTCCTTCAGGTATCTATTAAATAGATACTAGAGAAAGGAGAGATAAAATTATGAACCCATCAGAAGGTTTACAAACTGCTTTAAATGAAATAAGAAATACTCTTATTCAAGATAACACTTTGTATCAAACACAAATACCTTTAGTTGATGATTATACTTCTAGTCAAGTTTACGGACAATCTCTATTAAACTTACCTAGTGATTTAAGAAATAAGTTTATTCAATCATTAGTTAATAGAATTGCCTATACTAGGTTCATGATGGATTATTTCGAAAATCCTTTGAAAGAGCTTGCTGGTGATGATCTACCACTAGGAGCAATAGGTCAAGAGATTTACGTTAATCCAGCAAGAGGAAGAGTTTATGATATCAACGATTTTGCAGGTTTACTTGCTAAATATGAAAGTGATATCAAAGCAGAATATACTGAAATCAACTTTGACGTTCAGTATCCAGTAACAATTATAAGAAAGGAATTAGAAAAAGCTTTTGTTTCTTGGGGAGACTTTGAAAGTTTCTTAATGGGTATATCAACTTCATTATATAATGGAGCTTATATCGATGATTATAAATATACAAAGAGACTTATTACTAATGCTTACCGTTCAAACAGCGTTCAAATGGAAACATTTACGTTTGCAGGAAGTACTCCAACAGATAACGAATTAAAAGCGTTAACAGTTTTACTTCGTGAAACTTACTTAAATATGCAAGAACCAGACACTGCATATAACGCTTGGAAGAAAGTTGGAGGTTATGGAAGAAGTATTATTTCTTGGAGTAAACCAGAAGATATACATGTATTCTTAAGTAATAAACTAGCTTCACAACTTGACGTTTCAGTTTTAGCAAACGCTTTCAATGTTGACAAAGCAGCTTTAAAAGGAAAAGTACATTATATCAAGAACTTCGATTTAGTTGATGATGACGGACAAGTTCAATTTGACGGATCAAACATTATTGCATTTATCTGTGATAGAAGATGGTTTAAAATACGTTCAAAAGATATGTTTATGGACGAGTTCTATAATGCTAATAACCGTAGTTGGCAATCATATCTTAACGTTATTAAATCATACTGCTACTCAATGTTTGCAAATGGTTATATGATCGTTAAAGCAGAACCAACATTAAATATTTCAAGTATGGTATTTAATGAAACTGCTCCAGAAGTAACAGCAGACGAAAAAATCACTTTAACACTTACAACAACACCATTCCCTGCAACTCAAACAGTTACATTTACTTCAGGAACAGTTGCTAAAGCTACTGTTGAAAAAATAGATAATAGAACAGTTGAAGTTACAGGTGTAGCTGCTGGTTCAAGCGTTATTACAGCAACTGCTGGAAACGTTACAGCAACAGTTACAGTTACAGTTAACGCAGCTGATTAATAAAAAATCCAAATAGGGATTAGGGATTAATACCCTAGTCTCTATTTTATTATAATGAAAGGAGAATAAATATGTTAATAACTCCAAACTCAAGAATAATACTATTAAAAAATCCTATTGAAATGGATTATATGAACGAACTAACCTTCTCAAATGCAACTACTCAATATAACTATTTTTATAATTTACCAAAGTTAGAATGTAGTAATGCAACTTATCAAAGAAAAGAAGGTGTTGTAAGGTTTCCTACTGATTCAGAACTAAACGGTGTTACCTATGAAGATTTAATACAATATAATTATTGTATGTATCAAAATACTGCTTGGGACAATAAATGGTTTTACGCTTTCGTTAAAGGTGTTACATTCGATAATCCTGGAATGTGTTACGTTGAACTTGAAACAGACGTATGGCAAACTTGGCAATTTGATATCACTTATAAAAAATGTTTCGTTGAAAGAGAACATGTTAACGATGATACAGTAGGCCTTCATACTTTATCTGAAGGACTAGATACAGGAGACTTTGTTATTAATGAATGTGATGAGTTTACTAGAATGGATTTAGTTAATACGTATATTGGTGTTACACGTCCACAAAACGGACTACCTGGAAGTGGAAGTACTGGTTATTACGGACAAACTATGAATAATTTATATTCTGGTTTAACTTACTTTATGTTTCAAGATAACGTAGAAGCAGGTAAGTTTATTAAAGGTTATGATCGTACAGGACATGGAGATAATATAGCAACTGTCTTTGTTTTACCACAAGCTTTATATAATCCTACAAGTTTAGATACTTTAACGATTAAATATGATGGTGACGACACAGCAGCAACTGTTGAAACTTGTCAAGGTAAAAGAGTTCCTGATCTATCAATACCAGTTGAAATAATTAGAAAAACAATTTCAAGAAATAGTACGTTAAATGGTTACGCTCCAAAGAATAATAAATTATTTACTGGAGAGTTTAATTATTTATATATTACTAATAACGCAGGTACAGATGTTAAATATAATTATGAGGACTTTGTAAGTACTCCACACTTTAAAATAGATGGTATTATAACTGTCGGAGGAAGCATTAAATTAATGCCTACAAACTATAAGAAATATGATTGTTGGAATATTACAGGACGTTATAGTTGGAGTGAATATTGTTATGGAATAAGTTGTGGTAAATACCCTACATGTTCTTGGAATAATGACGCTTACACTAACTGGTTAACACAAAACGCAACTAACTTTTTAGTAGAAGATATTAAGTTCGGTTATAGTCAATTTAGCCCAACACCTAATGAAGAAAATCCGTCTAGTGCAGCAAATTTTACTGAACGTGGTAGTGAAATACTTGTTAATAGTATCGGTCATTATTTAGATAGAATGGCTCTTAAAAAATCTTATTCTTATGTACCAGTTCAAGCTAAAGGAAGTATAAACTCTGGAGATATTACTTTATCTGAAGGTGCAATAGGTTTCTGGTATTATAAAATGAGTATAAAATATGAATATGCAAAAATAATTGATGACTTCTTTAGTATGTTCGGTTATAAAGTAAATGAATTAAAAATACCTAATATTACAGGACGTACTAATTGGAATTATGTAAAAACTTTAGGTTGTAATATAATAGGAAATATACCTCAAGGAGATATTGATAAAATTAAAAATATGTTTAATAAAGGTGTTACATTATGGCATAATCCTAATACATTCTTGGATTATTCACAAAATAACACTATAGTTACATAGGAAGGAGTAAAAATGAAAAGAAATAAGAATGGAAACTATAAGTTTACTGACAGTATGGAATTAAATAACTCCACTTACCTTGATTATTTATCACGCTTTAGAAGAATAGCTTTATCTATGTTTGAATGGGTAAACCTTCCTAAAAGTATGAACGCAAGATATCTTGAATTATGTTTATACTTTAACGGAAAAGCAGCTCTTTTAAAAGATAAGAAATATGGATTTATTAATACCAAATGTGCTGGAAATGGTTATATTAATATTTATGGTTTACCAACAAAATTAAATTGTTTTAGTTATGATTTTAACAGTATGAGAACTTTATATACTGGATTAAATCCTATGCTAACAGAAAAAGATTTAGAAAAGAAAGAATATGAAGAATGTATTTTAGTTCAAAACAACTGGGAAGCTTTACCTACAGCTTCAAGTATGGAACTTTACGCATGGAGGCTTTTTGAAGCTCAACGTACTTGTGACGTGAATATTATAGCCCAAAAAACGCCAGTATTATTAATAGCTGATGAAAAACAAAGACTTTTCCTAGAAAACTTATACCAGCAATATAATGGAAATCAACCGTTTATTTTTGGAGATAAAGATCAACTAGGAGAAAATACTATTCGTTGTATTAATACTCAAGCTCCATACGTTGCAGATAAAATAACAGAATATAAAAAAGAAATCTGGAACGAAGCTCTTACTTATTTAGGTGTTAATAATATAATGTTAGAGAAAAAAGAAAGACTTGTTACAGACGAAGCTAATAGTAATAATGAACTAATAAACTTAAACCTTCAATCTTTTCTAGCTCCTAGACAAGAAGCTTGTAGACAATTTAATGAAAAGTACGGATTTACTGGAACTGATAAAGAAATTAGTGTTAGAGTACGATCTGACTTATATAATATCATTAAAAGAGAAATGTCTACAACTAGAGAATTAATGAATAATTTAGAAAAAGAAGAAACAGAAAAAGAGGAGGTAGAAGTAAATGAGTAAATATACTTTTGAATTAAGAGAGTTATTTGAACCAATAAAATGGAAACCTCCAATTTATACAAGAAGTCAAGTTGAAAACTTCTTTAAAGATTATGAGTTAAGTGATTATTTAACGCAAGATCAAATAGACGTTATAAATGAAGCAGGTATCTGGAATAAAGACAAACTAGCTCGTAAAATAGTAGATCACTATTACATGAGAGAAAGTGGACTTGAAACAATTGGATTATTTAAACACTATGCTAAAGTATTAATGCAAGAATTAATGGAAGAATATTTACCTCTTATTTACTCGGCAAGTATTAATTATGATCCACTTGTTAACGTTGATTATACCGAAACATTTAATCGTTCTGCAGATAATACAGGAGAAAGTAATTCAAGTTCTAGTAATTCTTCAAGTGGTTTAGTAGTAGGTTCTAATACTCCACAAGGACAAATAACTAAAGCAGGAATACTAGCTGGTAATTATGCTTCAAGTACAAGTGCTAACGAAAACGAAGCAACTATAAGTGATACAACTACAACTGAAGGAAATACTACTGAAGAATATACAAAAAGAGTTAAAGGTAATTCAGGTGTTTCTGCAACAGCTCAAAAAATGGTACTTCAATATCGTGAAAATATAATTGCTATTGATCGTAAAATTATTAATGAATTAGATATATTATTTATGGGATTATACTAAAAAATATGGTATAATAAAGATAAGGAGATGATTATATGAATAATAATTTAAAACCTGTTACTACACTTCCTCCATTTAAGAGATTATGTATGTCAATAGGTGAACTTCCTACAAGTTATTTAGAAACAATGTCTTATTATGAAATGTTAGTATGGTTTACTGAATATATGAAAAATACAGTAATACCTACAATAAATAATAATGGTGAAGCTGTATCTGAACTACAAGGTTTATATATACAACTTCATGACTACGTAGAAAATTACTTTGAAAATTTAGACGTTCAAACAGAAATTAATAAAAAACTTGATGAAATGGCTGATAATGGAACTTTAACACAATTAATTAAAAATTATGTTGATCCTATTTATCAAAGTTATGAAACTGAAATCAATAATGAAATTAGTACTTTTAAAAATAATGTTAATACACAATTAGTTGATATGAACGCTAGAGTTGAAGCTGCTACAAGTGGCTCTCCTTTAGTTGCTTCAAGTACAAGTGAAATGACAGAGACAGATCGTGTTTATGTAAATACTACTGACGGCAAATGGTATTATTATGATGGTGATAGTTGGGAGATAGGAGGAACTTATCAAGCTACAGAAGATAGTAATACAGTATTAATTTTACAAAACGAAGTTAATTATTTAAAAAACTTTACTGATAAACTAGAATACGATCCAGATGACTTTGAACTTGGAGGTATTCGTACAAATGGTATGAACTACGATGAAGGAACTTATCAATATGGAGTAAGAACAACAGGATTTTTTAGTACTGCAGGACTTGCTCCAGGTACAACTATTAAAATAGCTGAAGGTTATGAGGTAAATGTTTATTATTATAATGATGATAGTTTAGTTTATGCTTCATTTAATAGTCTTGCTGGTTGGCAAGAAGGTAGTTATCAATTAGATACTTCTGGAACTAATTATTATTATCGTTTATTAATTAGAAAGAAAAATGTAAGTACGACAGCTGACGTTAATACATTCGTATCTAAAATATATATTGATACTTCATGCGAATTATTTGATCGTATAAATGAAAACACTGATAATATAGAAAAGATTTTAGACGAAGATATTCCAGATTATTGGAAAACATATCTAGACGCTAAACTTGATGATATTAATGAGGCTATTTATGATATCGGTAATCATGGTGACTATTTCGGTTTCTTCACTGATTATCATGTATCTCAAAGTAGTGAAAATACTCATAAAATATTAAAATATTTAACTGATAATACTTTATTAAAGAAATATATTAATAATGGTGATATCTTAAATACTCATACTAAAGAACAAGCTATTGATTTATTAAATAAGTTTAATTATAAGTTTAGAAATATAAATCTATTAAATGTTGTTGGTAATCATGATTTTAACCCGTATGCTAATGATCCTGGAGACAGACTTACTCTTGAAGAATTATACCCTTTATTATTTAAGAAATATGAAGAAAGTTATATTAAATTAAATAAAGATTGTTATTATTACTTTGATAATGAAGCTATGAAAATAAGATATATTATGTTAGATACAAAAAGTCAAGATGCTGATATTAGAGAAGATGGTGATCAATTAAATTGGTTAGTTAATACACTTGCAACAGTACCAGAAGGTTACGGTGTTATCGGTGTTACACATATCTTCTTTGGAGGTGTTGATGAAAACTATGAAGGTACTATTACTTCTACAAGTAGAGTTATAAGAAATATCTTTAATGGTTATAATACTAAAACTTCTGGAAGTACTAATACTGGTTATGTAACAATACCTTATGATTTTACTAATGCAAACGGTGAAATGATATGTTTACTAACAGGTCATATACATAATGATTATTCTTTAGAAGCTGAAGGCTACCCTATTATTTGTACCCAATGTGACGCTTACGGAGGTTCAAATCAAAATCCTGCTGTTACAAGAAGTTTAGGTGATTATACAGAAGATATTATAGATTTATTCTTTATTGATACAACAGCTAAAACAATTAAAACTATAAGAATTGGTGCTGGTAGTGATAGATCATTCACTTATGGAACTGAATAATTAATATAAGTAAAAGAACTTAACGATCTAGAGGTTGCTCTCGTGGTGCTGGTGATACTGGTGTCACTTGGGGAACTTCTTCTTCTAGAG
>JAZRPV010000023.1:0-2122 GCA_045649455.1 Bacilli bacterium
CTGTGGAACATCAAGCAACACTCCAGATCATGGAGAACACTAAACATTAATGAGGCGTGACATAATACCTATTAACTAATTAATTATAACACAGTTTGACTAGATTTGTCAAGGGGTTAGACTTCTTTTAATGGCGTACTAGAAATCCAATAGTCTTTTCCAGCTATATTAATTAAAGCTGTATTCTGTTTAACATTTATGTCTTTAACTGTATAAGTACCGGTCAATTGTACTTTAGATCCTTTATGTAATATTTGGTCAACTTTTTCAGAAGAAGCTCCAGACTTTTTTCTAAAGGCATGTAATCCAGACATATTAATTACCATCACTTGACATTTATTAGGGTTTTGTGAAAAGTACCAGCAACTTTTACCGTCCCAATGGTCAAAAATAGCAATATGATTTGAACTCCAGATACATACATCACCTTGTTTCATTTCAGTTGTTTTAACTTCATCAAAATACTCTTTTAATACTGATAGTTTTGGCTCTACTAACATGTTTTTAACATTACCACAGCCAGAAAGAATAGATGATGGAAGATTAAGAACTTCTTTGAAATAAAATTGAGCTAAATCCCAACATTGTGATCCATAATATCCATCAAAATCAATATATTTACCATTGTATTTTTTCTTAAATTCTTGATATGTCATATAATCACCTCCTAACTATTAAATTTTTAATAACATCTTTACAGATATTCTTTATCTTAACTGATTCAAAGTACACATTACCTAGTTTATAATTTTCAATAAAACTATTCCAACAATTATACTTTTTAGCAATTGAATATAAAAGTGTATTAGGTGAATGATCATTGGTAGTAGTAGCAAAAACTAATCCATTATCTATATAATCATTTGAAACATACATTTTACCATTATTATAGTCAATCCATATTCCTAATTGTATATCCTTATATATAAATGAAAATGAGAATTTAGCTTGTCCGGTTTTGTGTTCTATAAAGACATTGTTATTATCTGTGAATGTATTATTAATAGCGTAATCTTCATATTCTGTACCAGCAACTAACTTTCCGAATTTAGTTTGTTTTTTAGCTTCTTGATAAGCAACATTTTTCATATATTGTAATAGAATCATTCCATCTTTAAAAAGTTTAATATCATTATTATATGGAAGTACTAGGTCGAAAAACAAAAAATAAGGATTAACTTCAGTAACGGCGTTTGCTAACATAAAAACTTTTACATCACGCATACGCCCAATTGTTTCAATTAATCCTAAAAAAGAAAGTACTTCATTTTTTAGATAGTAGCCTTGTCCAGATTCAATTAAGAACTCATCGAATATAATATAGTAAACATCACTAAAATTAGTTGATTTTAGTTGTTGAGCTGTTGAAAGTGTTACTCCATATCCAGCTACTTCATCATCTATTAAAAACGTGTTACCATGAACAGTTAATTCATGTTCTTTAAATTCTTCATTTTTTATTAATTCAGAGAAAAACTTTTTCATTGATTTAGATAATTCAGTTTTATATCTTCTTAAATATATAAATTGTCTTTTCTTTTTTATAAAATCTTTAACAACTAATTTAGAAGCTCCATAAGTTTTACCTACACCACGTTCACCAATTAAAATATTAAGGAGTGCATTATATGAGATTATTCTATCATAATTGTAATAGAAACTTTTATCCATATCATACACTCCTTTAATTCAATAGCAATAGTATTATATAATATAACAGGACATCACTCCAAAATCAATAACTGGTATGCTCTTCACATATGATATTCCAGCTAGATCATTATATTTTGAATATAATACATCACTACTTTATATTATATCATAAATTTATTAATTTGTAAATTATTTACACTTTACAAAAAAGTTTTTAAAAAAGTATTGACTTATTGAAAATAGTATAGTAAAATAAAATTACATTAAAGAAAGGTAGGTTAGGAGAAATGAGTAAACTAGAAGTGAAAATTATTCACGAATTGAGAATGCTAGAAGAATTATACAATTTTTATTTAGAGAGAATCGAAAACGTAGATTATATAGATCAAGAGAAAATCTATAGAGAAAAATTGCATGATTTAAGAGTACAAATTGATTTATTAAATTCATTAATGAGAGAGGTGTAAAT
>JAZRPV010000024.1:0-12764 GCA_045649455.1 Bacilli bacterium
AAGACCGCTTGGCCTCCGACTTGGGTTATTTTTCTTCCTCAACCCACTAAAAAAGTTCCCCAAAATGACACACCAGGGAACGTTGTCACACGCTAGAAAAAAGCATGTCACTTGTCACCATGTTCATATCATTGGAGAACACTTAAAAGAATTTACAATAATGAAGAATATATAATCTATACAAATCTTCATATTATATTATATCATATTATATCATGTCTTGTCAAGGTATTAAGCATTATATTGTGTACCATCTGCATAATACCAATGTCCATTGTAATATGTTATTGGTTTATTAACAGTTGTTAAAAAGAATGTTAATCCATTAACTGGTGCTGATGGTATTTCAGATGTATTTCCAGCAAGTGCTATTTGAATTGGATAAGTTCCATTTTTATTTCCAAACATTCCATATCTGTAAACTCGTAAAGAATCACTTTCTGTTGTTACTCTTACTTGGTCAACATATAAAGGATTAACTGATGTTCTATGCATTATATTAAAAGTATTACCATTATATGGTTGTTTAGAGAATACTGTTCCAAATTCACCACTATTTGGATTAGATCCTTCATAATTAGTGTATGTTGTACCATCATAATAAGCAAGAAGTATATTTCCTGGTTTTATGTTATAAGGCATGTCTAATTCTATATGAATGAATGATAACTTTCCAGTTGAATGATGTGATATAAATAATGTTTTATTTAATCCAGCTGTTAAATCATTATAGTAGAATGTAGGATTATAGAAGTTAGCAACATTGTCTTTAATATAAGCTAAACATTGTACTCCAGTATCTGTTCCTAAATATGGATTATAGAATGATGTATTACCAAATGAATCAATCCCTTCTGTTTGTTCTACATATACATGGATTCTGTTACTTTCAGCGTAGAAACTATCAAATACATTATTAGTAACATTTGACATATATAATCCAATTCCTAAATCATCATTGTTGTCTTTAGAATTTTGAATTGTTGTTTGTACAAATCTATTTTGATTACATCTTTGTGTTATTGTTATACCATAACAATTACCACTTTTATTAAAATCTATTATTGAACAATTTGTAAATAAATTTTGATTTGATCCTAAATATAGATTTAATACAGATGAGAATGTACCACATAAGTTGAATAAACCACCATGACAATCTTGTACATGTATATCATTAAATTTTGACCAATATACTGTTTTTATTTTTAAAGCATAACTATTATTTTTAGTTATATGAATATTACTAATTTCACCATAATGGAATCTATCAATTAATAAGAATCCATATGATTTATTATTACAATCGATTTTTAAATCTCTAATTGAATATTTTTCAAATAAATCCCAGTTATTAGGTGAAACTGGATTTTGATATTTTATCATGTAATCATCTAAAACATTTGAAACAATTTTTGCATTGTTACCAATTATTGATAAGTTATTATTAACTTCAACACTTTCATTCATTTCATAAGTTTTTCCTGGTGATAAATATAAAATACCATAACTTGTATCAGCTGCTGCAATTGCTTCTTCTAATGTATCATAATCATCAGCATAAATGTATTCACCAGAAAATTTATGGAAGAATCTATTAATTAATACATCAAGTTCACCAGATTCATACATATCATCTAATTTATTATTAATTTCTTCTTGAACATCTAAATTATCAAAATAATCATTTACATAAGTTTGTAATTGAACAAATAAATTTTGTAGTTCTGTAACAGCTTCACCATTTTCATTAACTGCTGGAATAACTGTTTTTCCTAAATAATTTGTAAACCATACTAACATTTCATAGTATGTCATACTTTCTAAATAAGATGAAGGTATTTCACCAACGCTCATTATAAAATGTTTAAATGGTGGTAAAATAACTGTTTTTTCTTCTATTTCATCTCTCATTTTATCACTTTCCTTTCTATTTTAATTATATCATATTAATATAATCCCATAAATAATGAATTTAATTCTTTTATAATTTCTGAATCTATTGCAATAATGTTATTTCTATATAATTCAATCATTTTTTGAGCTGTTGCTGAAACACCAGAATTACCAACAGTTCTTTTTGTATAACTTTCATTAGCACCAGTTGCACCACTTGATCCAGAATCAGATTCAGTTCCAGTTGTTGAAGTTGCATAACTACCACTTAAAATAGTAGCTTTATTTGTTTGTCCTTGTGGTGTATCAGAATAAACTGCAAGTGATGAATTATTACTTGCTGAATTTGAAGTTGATGTAGCTTCTCTATCAAATGTTTCTGTAAAATCTACATTAATTAATGGATCATATTCTATACTACTTGAATATATCATAGGTAAATATTTTTCCATTATTTCATTCATTGTAGTTTTAGCAAAATGAATAAATAAACCAATAGTTTCAAATCCAATTTCACTCATATAATAATGATCAACAATCTTTTTAGCAAGTTTATCTTTTGTCCAGATACCAGCTTCTTCAATAACATCAATTTGATCTTGTGTTAGAAAATCTGATAATTCATAATCTTTAAAAAATCCTTCTACTTCTGATCTTGTATATAATGTTGGTGAAAATTTAATTGTTGTAAATAATTCTCTTAATTCCATAGTATATTTACTCATCAATTATCACCTCTTTATCTTCAATATTTTCTGTTTCAAGATCTCTAACATTAGATAATTCATTTTTAATAATATTACGTAAATCACTTCTTAATTTAACTTTAATTTCTTTATCAGTTCCAGCTAAACCAAATAATTCATTCATTTGTTTACATGCTTCTTGTCTTGGAGCTAACATTGATTGAAGATTTAAATTTATTAATTCATTATTTTCGCTTGTTTCAGCTGTTGTTAATCTTTCTTTTTTATCAATTTGAATATTATTAATTCCTAAATATGTTAAAACTTCATTCCATATTTCTTTTTTATATGTAGTTACTTTATCTTCTATATAAGGAGCTTGTGTATTTAGAGTTTTTAAACTATTTTCTTCTAATTGCATTTTATCACCAAATATGAATGGTCTATTACCATCATATTGTGAATATAAATTTTCCATTGTTAGACGTTGTTTTTCATCACATACAACAATAACTGGTGTACGTTGAGCTGATATATTAACATCAATTGTTCTTTGAGCCATATAAAGTCTATACGCAAATAATTCCATAGCTGATGATGTTGGTAATTGATCAAAGTTATTCATTATTAAAATAGCTTCTTTATTTTCTTTTTTCTCTCTATCATCATCTGGATTAAGTCCAGTATATAAATCACGTATTTCATGATAATCATATGAAAAACAATTTAATTTTGTAGGTAAACCATATATATTAACATAACCATTACCAGTTGTTTTTAAATTGATATATCCATATTTTTTAGACTTTAAAGCACTTGCTTTACCTTCATAATATAGACATCTTTCTAGAAATCTACCGTCCATTGATTCTGGTAAATTTTCCCATTCAAACAATGAAGTAGCAACTCTTTTAAATCTTTCTAAAAAATCATTATAGGTTGCGTCATTTAAAACAGCACTATCTAAAAATGGTGTATTTGCTTTTCTTTTACTTCTTTTCATTTAAAGTCTCCTTTCTTTAATATTTGATATTTATATCTTCTAATTTTTAAATATAATCTGTAAAAAATAGATTTTAAAAAGCACATATTTCTTACAGTTCTTACATCATCTTTATTAACAATTATAATCATATTATCACCTATTATTTTGTGAATAATCTAAAAATGTTGAAGTATTATGCCAGAATGTTATACCTTTATTAAATAAATCACGTATTTTTCCAAGATCACCTTCTGGAATATTTCCTTCTAAATTAACATCTATTGTTTTAATATAATCCCAATTTGGACGTTTACTAATATTAGGTGTAGCAAGTCTATTAACCTTATAACCATACATTGTAAAATAATCATCAATCATTTTAGCGTATTCATAACGTATAGTCATTTTATAATAAGGTTGCTCGAATGATCCAGAAGCAAACGCTACATCACCAGTATTAGTATTACCTTTTGTTTGAGGTGGTATCATAGAATGTTCATGTATAGATTTCATAGTGTTAAGAATAGATCCAGCACCACCAGCAATTAATCCAACACCAGCAGCTGTTCCTACACCAGTAGCAACTAATGCAGCACCAACAACTATTCCAGCAGCACCTCCAACAGTTCCAAGTGTATTATTAACACTTTGTTCTGTCAACCAGTTTGTATAAGCGTCATTTGTCCAACCACACATTGGATATTTTGGAGCAGGTATTCCACAATTAAAATGATTATATGAAGTTGCTGTATCATTTAATTTATTATAATTCATTGGTACAGTTCTTATTGAAGCTCCAGGTGTTACACAACCAATAGTTTTAAATGAAGGTCTATTAAGTGAAAAATCTTCATAATGAAATTCTACATCAGATCCAACAGTATTAGATACATAAAAATAATTATATGGATAACATAATAATTTATTATTTTTTGGCGTGTATCCATTTAATGAAGAAGGTGATACTACTTCAATTGGACCAGATATTAATGTTTCAGCGTCACTATATGGTATTACAGCACATTGAAAATTGATAGTGTGACTTCCTTCTGTCATTCCACATAATGTCCATGAACTAATAGTTCCAGTTAAAGCTTTTGGTATCATAAACATGCATGTTATTGCTTCTGGTTTATTAACTAAATCATAAGCACGTGTAAAATTACATGCACTTAACCATGAATCAAATACAAGCATAGCACCACCACAGAAAACGCCACCATAACGAGTATTAAATGTGTTTACTGGTAAATCATCTGGAATAACTGTTGTCATAGCTGCAACATAACAATCTTTTAAATTACTAGCAAGGTTTCCAACACCTGCACATACATAATCACCAGTTTCTAGTCCTTCTGGTATAGTGTGATTTCCTACTGTATCATCTGCAACAGTAACATGTTCACGTTCAATAAAAGAGTTTTTATAAACAATATCATGTTGCCATGTTTGAAATGCGTCAGTTTCAATTGTTACATCAGTTACACCATCATTAACATATTTAACATCAGTAATAAATGCATAAAACCATTTATCTTTATAATGAGTATTATTATACATACAATAATTATATTGAAGTATATCCTCATAACTTAAATTATCATCAGTTAAATATCTAATTACACCATCTTTTCTTTGATAAGAACAATTATCATATTCTAAATGTGGTAAACTTGTAAAATATGAAAATTGAGTGTGAACACTTGAAAAAGTAATTTGATTAGATTCATCTAATTTTAAAGGTGATTTTATTAATATAATTGTTGAATTTGGTGTTATTACCATAAAATCATTCCTTTCATTAAAAATAGGAATAGGAAATATAGTTTCCCATTCCTATCAACTTTTATATATTAAGCTTCTGCAGCTGTAACTGTTACATCAACACTAGCAATAGAAGCATTATTAGCACTTGCTGTAATTTTAGCTGTTCCAGCATTAGATCCAGTAACTGTAACGTGTCTATCATCAACTTTTGATACAGTTGCTTTCGCATTATTAGAAGCGAATGTAACTGTTTCAGTTGCATTGAATGGTACAGTTGTTAAAGATAATGTAATACTTGCTTCTTCTACAACTGTTGGATTAGTTTCATTAAATGAAGCACTAGTTATTGATATATTTGGTACACTAGCAACTATCATTAAAGCATTAGCAAATAAACTATAATTAAATGATTTAATAACATTTAAATAATTTTGCCAACTTCTATTATTAGCGTTGTAGAATTCATCCATAAACATATCTTTTTCTTTAATCTTAAACCAACGTCTGTCACAGATTAAAGCGTAAATATTAGATCCATCATATACTTTGTTACCATCATCATCATATAAATCAAAATCTGGTACATTATATACTTTACCTTCTAATGTAGTTTTATCCATATTGAATGCATTAGCAAGTACATCGACATCTAATTCACTAGCTAATTTATTTGATATAAATACTACTATATCTTCTGGTTTAGACCATGAAACAATACTTCTACCATATCCACCAACTTTTGCCCATGCGTTATATTTAGTAGATGGTGATTTAAAATCAAGGTATGCTTTTCTTAAAGCTTTTGTAAATGCTTTTAACTCGTCACTTGTTGGAGCTGAAGCATTTGAAAAACTAAATGTTTGCATTTGTACATTATTGTTTCTATAAGCGTCAGTTATTAATTTTCTTGTATATTTCCAATCATCAATATAAGCACCATTATATAATGAAGTAGAAATTCCTAAAATGAATGATTCAAAATCACCCCAAGTAACAAATGCTTTTTCTAATTCCTTTCTTATAATAGTAACTGGATATTGTACATCAAAATTGATTTCACTATATTCAGCTTTAACATCAGCTTCATATTTAGCAAGTAATCCAGCAAAATCGTCTATATCATAAACTCTACCACGTGCAGGATTAATGTAAATTTCTTGACCAATTGCTCCAAGTGGAAGATCATCACCAGCTAATTCACGTAAAGGATTTTCAAAATAATCCATAACAAATCTAGTATAAGCAATTCTATTTACTAATGTATTAATGAATTTATTTCTTAAATCACTTGGTAAAGCTAGTAAAGATTGTCCATATACTTGACTTGAAGTATAGTGATCAACTAATGGTAATTGAGTTTGATATAAACTATTGTCTTGAATAAGAGTTTCTCTAATCTCATTCAATGCTCTTGTGATTCCATCAGATGGATTCATTTTATCACTTTCCTTTCTATCTATTTTCTGTAATTATTTACAGATATTAATGTACTAAATTTTAATACACTAATATCTGGAAATAATTAAATTTCCAGATAATATGATAAGGAGATCGTAATGACTACTCTTAATTACTTTTTAAAACCACGTTTATCAAAAACTGTTCTAAAATCAAATATTTCTGGTTTTTCTTCTTTTATTGAAGGATCACCAAATCCATTATCATCATCATCAGATCCAACTGGTATTTTCTTTATTAAATTACCATTAACTTCAATTAATGTGTTTTTATCAGATTTTAGTTTATCAATTGTTTTATCTTTTTCTACAATTGAATCATTAACAGATTTTTCTAAAACTAAAATGTTAGCAACATCATCTAATATTTTAGCACTTTCTTCTTCACCAAGTTTAGTTTTTATGGATTCTGTTATTGAAGAAAATGTTAAATTATTATCTTCTTTTTTCTTCTTTTCCATATTATACCTTCTCTTTCTATTATAATATATTTTCTCATATTTTTCAATGTCTTTTTCTTCTTAATCTTCTAGCATATATTTGCCATGGAAAGTGTTTTCTCTTTTTATCATCTTCACCTGGTACTGGTGGTGTTTCACCAAATAATAACCAATTATAAGATCCAGGTCTAGCTAGGAATGTATCATCTACATATAATGCTTCCCACATATGACAACCACCATATAAACCTATACCACCTTGATTCCATTGTCTAACACTTGGATCATCTACAACAGCATATTCCATATGTAAATGTTCACCAAATGAATATCCATAATTACCAGTAGTATAATATTGAAAACCTTGTCTGAATTCACTTGATACAGCTGGTGGTGAATTATCACTATGAGCAACTAAAACACGTACATACTTTAATCCACTGGGTGTATGAACTTTGTTATTACTCTGTAATATACAGTTATGATCATTTCCAGTATATACTATTGTTCCAGTAAATGGAGCATAAACGGGCATATGTGTTATAGAAGCACCTTGTGCATTTACTGGTAAAAAGTCTAAAGCATAAACCTCATGTTCTGGTCTATTTACATTTAAAAACATACATTCACAAGGAAACATACATACTTCATAACCATCACTTGCTATTTTTTGTTCATTAGCTCTCATTTAACCACTTTCCTTTTAACTTTATAATCAAATTCACATTTTTTATTTCTAAAATTTAGACGACCACAATATTCACATTCTAAATATGGTATAGATGTATAAAAATTCATAACGTGTCCACACTTACATTTATGTTTAGTTAGACTAAAATATTCATTTATTGGTGTGTTTTTCTTCCACGAATTTTTTACATTCTTCATAAGTTCCCTTAAATACACGTCCTTCACATATACCATATTTTGATAATGCACGTCCATTTACTATATGTGTCTTGTTACCTTCTGGAAATAAAGATTTCTTAATTACATATTTTTTCATTTTTCTATTCTACCTCACTTGTAAATTCCTTTAATATTTTTTCTAATACCAACTTCAATTTATTTGGAATTGGTAAATTACATTTATACATATTTTTTAAAATTGATAAAAACTCAAATACAATAAATAAACTATTAAATAAATAAGTTATACCAAATTTAGAGAAGTTTAAAGCTTCTTTTAATGTTTCTGGTATAAAGAAAGTTAGATCAACATTTACAATTTCATCTATTATATAACAAAATATAATTGTAATTATCATTCCAACTTTCCTAATTATACCATTTATTCCTATTGTTGAATTAGTTTCATGTTCTTTAATTGCTCGAAGTATTCCAAATATAACGTCTAGAACAATAACTATAACTAATAATTGAATTGATTTATCAGAAGATAAACCTATCAAATAACTATCTATATACATACCTTTTCACCTTAATACTATTATACCATATTTTACAACATTTTAATAGCATTTATTAATTGTTTATCATATTTTATTGTAAACTCTGTTTCAACTAGATTAACACCACCTTTAACATGATGAAACATCAATTTTCCACCAACTGTCATTCCTTCTTTGAATTTTTCCCATTCAACTTCATCATAACATTTTTGAGGTAATCCAGCACACGTAATCTTCATTTCACCATCAATCATTTCAAGATAAGTTTTTTGACGTATAAACCTTGCTTTTGTAAATGTTGCTTCATGTTTCCATTTACCAAGTTCAACATCATCTATTTCACAGAATTTTTTTAATTCTTCAATAGGTAATAATGTATGTATTGAATCAGTATCAGAATATATGTACATATCCTTATTATACTTTTCAATAGAATATGTTTTTATTTTTTGAGAAGTACGTATTGTTTTGTCACGTGCATAAGCTGTTATAAACGCACCCATAGGTAAATAAACACCTTTCTTTCTATCTTTATCACTTAATTTATATCTTACTATATCATCTTCTAAATATGGTATTTTAGATTGTACATCTAATGATGTTGCAAATTTACCATATAAAGAATTTAACATTATTTTTGCGACTTGTCTTAATCCTTTATTACCAAGTATAGTTGCTTCATTTTTTACACCTATCCATTTATCTATATAATTTTTAAATAATCCCTTCATTCCTTTAAATTTCCAACCACAACTATAATCTAGATCATATACATCATAATGTTCAAAAAATAACTTTAAATCAATATTAGTTAAAGTTAAAGCTACAATTTCACCATTAGATGATTCCAGATATTCATTATCTACAAATTGTCGATGTTTAATTTGTATTGTTGGTATCATTCCTTCTTTAATTTTAAAAGAACAAGTAATTCGCTGAATATATAAAGGATATACTTTATCTTCAATATACTTTCCTTCATAGAAAAATGGATCGCCAAATGGTAATAATTCGTCATACATAACAGATGGATATAAGCTATTAACATCTAAAACAGATCCAGAAGAAACATCTTTACCTTTATAAATAGGATTTAAATAAGTAAATCCACCTTTATAAGAAGCTCGAATATCTTGATCAACTTCATATTGTAATGGTTTATATAATGATCTAAATTTATTTAAATTAATAATTTCTTTATATTCAGATAAAGCATTTGCTCCAGCTGTCATTTTTGTTAATCCCATTTTAAATAAATGTTCAAGACCTTTCGCTACTATTACAACATCATGTTCAATATATTCTGTTTCTTCTTTTGTTAAGATGTGACCACGTTTTCTAGGTTTATTATAATCAATTGATAATTTACTTAATTTTAAATTAAAAGTTTTAGCAATTGAATCAACAGATTGATTTATAATTTTTAATGAATCAATAAATGTTACTTTCTTAACTTTTTTACCTACATCAAAATATACTTCAATCTGGTAAAACATTCCCATATCACTAATTAAAGTTGAAAATGTATTACTTCTTTTTTCACGTGATTCCACATATTCATATCCATTTTTTAATAAATAGAATAATATAAACTCACCATCAAATTTTAAATTATGAAAATAAATATATGGATTATTCTCACGCTTTATACGTTCAAAAAATCCTTCAATTGTATTTCCAACATCTATATTATGTGTGTTTTCAATTTCACATAATGCCCATGCCCAAACAAAAGATGAATCTTCAATCCATGTAGATGTTTCAAAATCAGCTGTAAAGCGTTTCACTCATTCAGATCAATTCCTAAATGAAACATTAATGTTGAATCAAAAGCTTCTTCATTATTTGAAAATCCACCATAGACAGTAACATCAGAATCTTTATACCATAAAAAGATATCCATTAATACTGGTGACTTTTTAACATATTCAACAAATTTAGAAGGATTTTTAATTTTATTAAGTTGTTTTATTAAAGATCCATAATTACTAAAATTAGATATATCTTCTAATGCTTTATAGAAGTTTTCTCTAAATTGAATATCTTTACTTAATTTATAATCACTTCTACCAATTGATAAAATCCTTTTCATTACTCTTTTAAAATCAACACCAGTACGTGTACCAAGTGTATTAAATGATTTTTCAATTGCATTTATTTCAGATAAACGTTCATAACCCATTCCAATTGATTCATTTTCTTGAAGTAGAGTTTGACGTTCTCTGTCTAAATTAATTAATGCACGTCTTTTTGCGTATTGTATTTCTTTACGTTCCCACTGTGTAACAACTTCACCAGAAGGAAATTCATAAACTTCTGTCAAATTATCATTTGTAGCACGTTTTAATGATTTTATAATTCTATTTAATTCTTTACGTGATACTATTTGATCCTTTAAAGCTTCATAATTTTTCATTAAAGGAATAAGATCACTACCTTCAACTTCAACTGCTTCTACTTTTCTATTAAAATCAGCAACAGCACGTCCAAGTCTAACATAGTCGCCTCTTTTCCATCTAATTTGAGAAGCCATTTAAATTAACCTCTGTAAAATAAAATGTATCATGTGATAAAGGTATCAATTCAGTTTCAGCATTTCTTGTATAAGCTCTGAATCCTCTTTTTTCAATTTTAGTATAAAAACTTAATAATAAATAATTCTTTAATATTAACTTTATACCATATTTTGCATTTATTTTATCTTCTTCACATTTTATAAATTCTTGATACCTTTCTTCAAATCTTTTTTTATTAAAAGAAGAAGAAAAGTAAAATCTCATATCAGATATATCTGAAAAATAATAACTTTCATTTAAATCATAAAATACTTGCTTCACTTTTCTTCACCAACCTTTTAAATAAGTTCAAATCCTAATGATGTATTTGAAGAATTTTTAACTTTCTTTTTAACAATTTTAATTTCTAATCCATTTTTAATAACATCTACACCAAAATCATTAATAAATCTCATCATTTGAATTGTAAACATTTTACTTGCTGTTACATAAGTTTTCCCTGCGTCATCTATAAGGATACATACTCTTGATGTATCAAATTCACGTACTATTTCACCATTTTCATCAATTACTGGTTCATCTAATGGTTTATAATAATTCTTTATTAAAACATCTTTTACTCTAATTTTTTGATCTACACAATCATTAATTTTATAATCACATTCAGCATTTTCTAAATTGTATAAAGTTTTAACATCAGTTAAATCAATAGTTGTAAATTTTTCAGCTTGTGTTGTACTTCTTTTTTGTACACCACCAAATTCACGATAAGTTATTGCATTTTCCTCTTTAATTTCTTCTTTTACTTGTTTTTCTTTTTCCATAATTCATTCCTTCTTTCTTATATTATTTTTATTTTTTGATTTGTATAATTATATAATTCTTACATATTGATCACCTCTTTTAATAATTTATAATTAACTGTAATTCCAGTTAATATCAGTTGAATCTTCTACTAATCGCCACGCCTTAATATATTTTATTTTTCTTTTATATTTATCTTTTTCAAATTCAGTTTCAAAATATTTTGTAAATGTAAATCCCTTTTCTATATTTTTAATTACTAACCAGATATTAGTCTTTTTCATTTACATACACCCCTAATAAATCTTTTTGATCATCATATTTATAAAAAATATAATGACCAAGTTCATCTGTTCGTTCAAAATCATTATAAACACTTATAGTAGGTTGACATTGATATCTACTATGTTTATTTATTTTTTCAGCAATTTTAACAAATAATTCTATTTCTTCATCTGATAATTCAATTTCACAATCAGTATGATCATCACAACCATTTAAAATTATTAAATATTTTTTCATTTTATACCTCCACAAATATATATTTTTAAATCTCTTACTTTCATCTGTCACTTACCTTTAAACATGCACATATAAAGAATCCACATATTAATCCTAAAATAAACACTATCATTAATAGTTCCTTATAGGTAACATATATCCATAACCATAATCACCAATTATTTTTAAAACTATTTGATTAGAATCTTTATTCTTTAAAACTTCTGTTGTATCATTACAATGAACAAGTAAAGCTATTTTTTCATATATTTTTGGATTAAATCCAAAATCATAATTTGG
>JAZRPV010000025.1:0-2826 GCA_045649455.1 Bacilli bacterium
AAAGTGCATGTATTAAAACAATTATTTATTTTTGTATTATGTATTTCATTGTAATGATATTTAATACTATTAGTATTAATAAATGCAAACTTATTGATTTATTGAATGCTAAAAAGAAAAATGAGTCTATAAAATTCAAGAACAAAAGATTATGTACTTTTATTTTTATATTATTTAGTATTGTACTAGGATATACATATTATTTAGTTTTATTAAAATATAATTATGCAGACTTTAAAGAAATTATAATACCAATAATACTTGGTAGTATCTCAACATTCTTTATATTTTGGTCACTATCCGGATTATTATTAAACGTTTTTATGACTATGAAGAAAACATATTATAAAGGTCTTAATAGTTTTATTTTAAGACAATTTAGTAGTAAAATTAACACAATGGTATTTTCCTCAACAATAATATGTTTAATGCTATTCTTTACTATTTGTATGCTATCAAGCGCTTATTCAATAAAAGAGTCTTTGAATAAAGGGATAGAAAAGTATGCAACAGCAGATATTCAACTATATAAAAAGATGAATGTTGATTATAATAATCTAACAACTGAAGAAATTATGTATCAGCAAAAAAGTGTTATTGAAATATATAAAGAAAACAATATAGAAATAGAAACTATGTTAAAAAATTATGATGAGTTTAATATTTATATAGATAATAACTTTACTTTCGAAAAATCTTTAGGACAAAATGCTGAAAGTATTAAAGAAAAATATCCTTTTCTAGGATATGATACTAAAGAATATGTTATGAAAGTAAGCGAATATAACAAAGTTAAACATTACTTCGGCAATGAAGAATTATCCTTAAATAAAGATGAATATATAATAGTTTCCAATTATAATCAATCTGTAGATTTAAGAAATATAGTTCTAAAAGATAAAACTACTATTGAAATATTTGGTAATAAATTAAAACCAAAACATGATAAATGTATTGATGGATTTGTTGAAATAAGTAGTATGGAAACAAATTATGGTATATTCGTTGTAGCAGATGAAATTATTGATGAAAAAAATCAATATATCAATTATTTAGTTGGTAATTATAAAAACAAAGATAAAAATGAAATTGCCAAATTTGAAGAAAATTTATATATTAGTAGAGAACTTCTGCCAGCATTTGTACATGTTGATGGTGAGACTAAACTTAATATTAAAGAATCAAGTATAGGTTTATCATCTATGGCCTCATTTATAGGAATATATTTAGGTATAGTATTCTTAATATCAAGTGCTGCTATTCTTGCTTTAAAAGAACTATCTGAGTGCACTGATAATAAAGAGAGATTCAGCATAATTAGAAATATTGGAGCAGATGAGAAAATGATTAATAAAGCCTTATTTAAACAAATAGGAATATTCTTTATGTTTCCACTATTAATAGCTATTATTCATTCAATTGTTGGTATAATAGTTTGTATTAAAATATTAGATATATTTATTATGAATGCAGAACTTTTTAGTATGACAATATCTATAATAGTAACCGCTATAATAATCATAATGATATATGGGGGATATTTTATAATTACATATTTTTCAGTTAAAAATATGTTAAAAGAGAATATATAAAAACAAGAGACTAGAGTAATCTAGTCTTTTATTATGCTATAATATAACTGACAGATAAATAGTAATTTGTTAAAAAGATTGGAGATGTAATTATGGCTTTTGATTATAAAAAAGAATATAAAGAATTTTATATGCCTAAAAATAAACCTAGTATAGTAGATATTCCTAAAATGAATTATATAGCAGTTAGAGGTACAGGAAATCCTAACGAAGAAAATGGGGATTATCAAAATACAATAGGATTATTATATGGTATTGCTTATACATTAAAAATGAGTTACAAAGGAACTTATAAAATAGATGGATTCTTTGAATATGTTGTTCCACCATTAGAAGGATTTTGGTGGCAAGATGGATTAAAAGGTAACATTGACTATGATAATAAAAATGCTATGCACTTTATATCTATTATTAGATTACCAGATTTTGTAACTAAAAAAGACTTTGAGTGGGCTATTGAAGAAGCAACAAAGAAAAAGAAACAAGATTTTTCAAGAGTTGAATTCTTAACCTATGATGAGGGATTATGTGTTCAATGTATGCACTTTGGTTCTTATGATGATGAACCAACAACAGTTAATTTAATGCACGAATTTTTGAAAGAAAATGGATATGAACTTGATATAACTGATAAAAGGTATCATCACGAGATATATTTAAGCGATCCAAGAAAATGTGATGTTAGCAAATTAAAGACGGTTATAAGACATCCAGTTAAAAAAATTAAATAGTAATTCAAATTACAATTTGTGGAGCAAATCAATAAAAGATTTGCTTTTTTTCATGGTATAATAGAATAGAAATTTATAAACGTGGTGATAATAATGGAATTAGGTAAGAAAATTAAAAAAATAAGAAATGATAATAAACTGACTCAAGAACAATTTGCGGAAAAAATGTTAGTATCTAGAACAGCAGTATCCAAATGGGAAAATGGAACTTGTTATCCAAGTATTGATTCATTAAAATATATGTCTAAAATATTTAATGTTTCATTAGATAAATTATTATCAAGTGAAGAAATATTAGAAATTGCAAAGACAGAAAATCAAAGTAATATATCTAAATATAATGGGTTATTATTTTGTCTATTAGATATTGTTAGAATAATATTTATTTTTCTTCCATTATATTCATATAAAACAGATGATTTTGTATATTCTGTTTCATTATTTAATTCAAATGAATTAGAATCGACATTAAAGATTATTTTTATGTTAATTTTTATAACATT
>JAZRPV010000026.1:0-48506 GCA_045649455.1 Bacilli bacterium
AACCTCATTCATTGGTCTTAAATATAACTTTTTGTAAACTTCGCTTAGTTCAAAATTATATTTTTCTAAAAATATAGAAACTAAACCAAATGTCTTTGAAGTACAACTATCAAATAAAAATCTATTAGAATCACTAGCTAGTCCTAAATAAAGTGTTGATGCAATATTTTCATCACAATTAAGATCCACACTCATTATAAAATTCATTATAATTTCAGCAGTAGAACTGGCAGTATCTTCTATATATTCTAAATCACAAAATTTTTCTACAAACGGATGATGGTCGATTTTTATCATATAAGAAAATTGCGAGAAATCTACTGAATCAACTCTCTTTTGATCTGGAGTATCTAAAACTATTAATAAAGCATTTTCTACTTTTTCTAATTTATCTAATCTACCAACATTGTAAAATTTAGCACTACCAGTTCCAATTGCACTAACTTTCTTTTCAGGGAAAGTTAACTTAATAGCATCCCTTAATGCTAATTGACTTGCTAAAGCATCCGGATCAACCCCAATATGTCTAGCAATTACAATAGTATCATATTCCTCAATTTTCTTATATATTTCTCTAAACATCACACATTTTCCTATCTATTGATTAAATTAAGAGTATCTCTTGCGATCATTAACTCTTCATCAGTTGGAAGAATATAAATTAATGAGCTTGAATCATCTGCACTAATCTTTCTAAATTCCCCTCTTACATCATTAGCTTGAGCATCTAATTTAAATCCTAAACAAGCTAACTTTTCAACTATTTCAGCTCTTACACCTTTACTATTTTCACCAATTCCAGCAGTAAAGCATAATACATCACAACCACCAAGTAAAACATAATATTTAGCAATATGATCTACTACAGTTCTAATATATTTATCTTGAGCTAATCTACATTTTTCATTTCCAGCAGCAATACCGTCTTCAATATCACGTGAATCACTACTAATTCCACTTAATCCTAAGAATCCAGATTTCTTATTTAAATCATCAATAATTTCTCCAGCATTCTTTCCTTCTTTTTCCATAACAAATGGAATAATTGATGGATCGATATCTCCTGAACGAGTTCCCATCATAATACCAGCTAAAGGAGTGAATCCCATAGAAGTATCTACACACTTACCATCTTTAATAGCAGTAATTGAACCACCATTTCCTAAGTGACAAGAAATAACTTTTAAATCATCTCTTTTTAATTCTTCAGCAATACTTAAAGCTATATATCTATGAGAAGTTCCATGAGCTCCGTATTTTCTTACTTTATAATTTTCATACCAACTATATGGTACTGGATATAAATAACTAACTTCATCCATTGTTTGATGGAATGCAGTATCAAATACTACTGACATTGGTACATTTGGTAATGCTTCTCTAAATGCATTAATTCCAAGTACATGTGCAGGATTATGTAATGGAGCATAATCTTTTAATTCAATAATATCTTGAACTACTTTATCAGTAATTAAAATAGATTCACTATATCTATCTCCTCCACTAACAACTCTGTGTCCAACACCATTAATTTCATCTAATGATTTAATGATACCTAATTCAACTAATTTTTCTAATAAAATAGAAACTGCTACACTATGATCTGGTAAATCAATCTCTTGTTTTATTTTTTCACCATTATATTTAATTGTATAGGCACTTTGATCAATCCCAATTCTTTCGAATAATCCACTAGCAATAACTTGTTCATTTTCCATATCAAATAAACTGAACTTTAATGAACTACTACCAGCATTGATTGACATAATTTTCATCTAATACACCTCTTTCAAATAATCTACTAGTATTATACACGAAAAGAATGACTTTTTCCATAAAAATAATAAATTACAAAGAAAAAGTAGCATTTCTGCTACCATAAAGAATATATACTTTTACTATTATCTAAACCTGCTCTCTCTCGAACTAATAAATATTCTTCTTCACTAATAGGTAATCCATAGAATAATCTGTCCTCAAGTTCTGGATATGTAAGAACCGATTCTACTAAACTCATATCGGAAAATTTCTTACCATGAGATTCCATGTACATTTTCATTGGATAACTAACAGTTTGATTATAAGTATCAATATATCCTTTAATTAACCAATGATTACGTCTTTCCTCTAAATAAGCTTCAACATCAGGCATAATAACACACATATTCTCTAAGATTACTTTAGTCTGACCATTTGCTATATTTTCAGCAAATCTCTCACTAGGCATAAAATCATATGTACTAATAGTTTCCTGATTACCATCTTCTAACCCTAATAAATACCCCTCATATGAATCACTAAGTAATTTTTTCTTTTGATGAGCATGTTCAATTTCGTGAAGTAAAGTATTAATCATTAAAATATTAGTAGCCATAATTTTTCTTTTTTCGTCAGTAATTCCTATATCATTATGAACTTCATTTTTTGCTAAAGGTAAAGAAAGATCAAAAAAATTAATACATTTATTTTGACTATCATATCCACCAGCAGCAAATATCATTGGTGCAGGACCACCAAATTTAAAACCATTACAAACAAATTCTCTAATATCTAAAAATTCTACCACTTCATCAAATATCCATCTTAAAAATTCTTCATCTACATATTTATCTTGATATTCTTTTTCAAGTACAGCTGCAATATTAACTAATATATCTTTCATATTATCACCTAATACTATAATAGCACAAAACAAAAGATAGACCAATAGGCCTATCTTTTAAGCTTCATAACTTATTGTTTGTTATAGCTTCCACTTACTTGATTCATTCCGTTTTGAACTAAACGTCTTGTAATTTCACCACCAACTGTACCATTAGCACGACTAGTAGCATCTGGTCCTAAATTTACACCAAATTCATTAGCTATTTCATATTTCATTTTTTCAATAGCTTGTTTAGCACCTGGAACTCTCATTTTCATAGAAGAATTCTTTTTGTTATTCATTTATTTCACCTCCTGTACACTAATAGAATGTGAAATAAATAAAATTTAATACTTAATTTTAATTACCAATTTATAGCAAATCAGAATATTCATTATTCTTTTCTACTTTTACTTTAATAGTATTAATAGATTTAACTGCTTCATCAATCATGCTCATATAATCAAACTTATTTTCTTCTTCAACAGAAGTTTCAATAGTTGGATTAATAACTGGATGTTTAGGAACAAACACAGTACAACAATCTTCAAAAGGTAAAATACTAATTTCATATGTACCAAGTTTTCTTGCAATTTCCATAATTTCTAATTTATCTAAACATGCAACCGGTCTAATAACAGGCATATTTGTAACACTATTAATTACATTCATACTAGTTAAAGTTTGAGAAGCAACTTGACCAATAGATTCTCCATTTACTATTGCATATCCTTTATATTTTTTAGAAAGTTTTTCCATAATACGATACATCATTCTACGCATAATAGTAATGCAGTAATCTTCTCTACAATTTTTATAAATTTCTTCTTGAATAGGAGTAAAATTAACTACATGTAAATTGATATTATCTGTATATTCTGCAAGTTTTCTACATAAATCAACTACTTTATTTCTAGCTTCAATACTAGTATGAGGAATAGCTTCAAAATATACACAATCTAATTTAACTCCTCTTTTCATTGCTAAATATCCTGCTACTGGAGAATCAATTCCTCCACTTAACATTAACATTCCTCTAGGTTGAGTTCCAACTGGATATCCACCAATTCCTTTATAACTATTTAAATAGATATAACTATGTTTTTCTCTAATTTCAACTTGAACAAGTAATTCAGGATTACGCACATCTACTTTAATATCAGGTATATTTCTAAGAATAACACCACCAAGTACATGATTCATATCTTGACTATGAACTTCAAAAGTCTTATCACTTCTCTTAGTTTCAACTTTGAATGTAGAAAATTTTTCATTTTTAACAATTTCTAAAACACTACTCTTAATAACTTCTAAATTAGTATCAACAATATTTGCAATATGATACATATGAATACCAAAAGTCTTATCAATTATATTTTTAATATCTTCAAGTTCACTATCTTTAAATTCAATATACATTCTCGCTCTATCTTTAGATATTAATACATCATAATCTCTTAATTTATTTTTTAAATTATTAAACAAAGTCTTAATAAAGAAATTTAAATTTCCCTTCTTTGTACTTAATTCACCATATTTTATTAATATAACTTTATCCATAGTATACCTCCACCACGCATATTTTATCATAATAATATCAAAATCACAATAAAAAAGATGACCTAAGTCATCTTACTTTTGTTCATATAATAATACTACATCTATTCCATCAATACTTACTTCTGTAGGTGAAACAAAATCAGAATTTTTATTATACATAATTTCTAATACAAAGAATTGAACTCCTCCACTCTTGATTTCATCACCCTCAAGAATTTCACTTCGATCATCATACTTAATTGTATAAGTTATATTATCACATACTTTTTGTGCATTTACAGGATTAGTACTTGAACAACTAATAGTACCTTTATTAATTTCTTTTAACTTAGCGTCTAATGAACCATCATTTCTAACAGTAAATGGGAACTTAACTCCATCCCCTGGTTGATATAATTCAACTTTCATATCACTAATAGTTGTACTTTTAATTGTTGGATATCCAAATTTTGCTCTTCCATAAGTTGTAAAATCATCTCCAGCTGTAATATTTACATTCCATGTAGCCGAATTAATTTTAGCCGTTCCCTTTATTTTTAAAGTTGTACTTAAAACAGCATATGCAATAGTAAGAGTAATAACTGATACTAATAATGCAACACATACCATTATAAGTGTACCTCTATCTTCTTTTTTCTTCATTGTATCACCAACCTATCATATATATAGAATATCATTATTTTTATATTTTATCAACATAAGAAAAAGAGATTTATATCTCTTTTAATCTCCATAATTATTTGTTGTAAGTCTACTCTTATATTCTTCATCAACATAAGAAATACACTTAACTGCAATATCTAATGCTTTCTTATAATTACCTTTAAAATATTGAATTTCTGCATCGCATAAACTTCTATCTACTTCTTCATAATATGATCTATATCTATTACCATAAACTATAGAACTTTCAACAAGTCTTGCAGTCTTGATCATATCATTAGTAGTATTATAAAGTTTTAATACTAAGTCTCTTGCAGTATCAACTCTAGTATTTAATGTTTTAATAACAATAGGTTTCTTTTCAAGCTCAGCAACTACTTCTAAAATAGCTTCATTAGCTTCACTTAATTGTACAAAATAATCATCTGTAATAACAGGTAATTTATAACATCTCATCTTTGTCTTACATTGTTTTAAGAATGTTTGAATTTCTTCTAATTGCTCTCTTGCACGAACTTCATCATCATACATATTACCAAGTGATTTTAAAGCTTTATCAAATTCATCTTCCATTTCATCTAAACGTATAGATAAACCTTCTAATTCTTCATTAATCATTGAATATGGAGCACTATTATTATTAACTCTAGCAACTAATTTTCTATGATCATCATTAATAACAACTAACACTTTATTAACTTCATGTATAATTGATAAATCCTCTTCCTCTAAATCATACATACTCTTAATATCATCTAATTGTTCATAAACATCATTAACTAATTTATTAGTTTTATTAATCTTACGTTCAAAATCTCTTGAAACTTCTTCATATACTTTACGAGATAATCTTTCTTTCTCAAAGTCTATAAATAATGAATCAAAGTATTCTAACATAACTTTTAAATCAAACATACAACCTTCTAGATTAAGTATTTTAACTTTATCTAAAACAGCTTCTATATTCTTATTAGATTCTTCAAAGTTATATTCAATATTTAAATACTCTAAAGGATATCCATGACTAACCATATCATCATAAATATTCTTAATTTCTTTCATACGATTAGGTATTATTTGTCTTGCCATTAATAATACATCTGGTACTTCATTAACTATAATTTCCATATGCTCAATCATTGTATCTAAAGCTTTAACAATATGAACAACTTCATTATAATCATTAACTTCCATTACTTTTTCAAAATCTAAAAATCTTCTTTCAATATTATCTAGTTGTAATTCAATAGCTTCTTGCATATCGTCATATAAAGTTTTATGTTCTTCATATTCTCTTCTTAAACCACGATATTTTGTTTTTAACTTAATTACTATTGAACGATATTTTTCTTCACTTAAAGTTATATCTTTAATTTCTTCTAATAAATGTCTTGCTGCTTCTCTAGCTTTATAAATCTCAAGTTCTATCTTTGCAATTCTAATTCTACAATTTTTATAATCTCTCTTATCAATAAATACATCTAAATCAATTAACATATCATCAATAAGTGTAAGTTTCTTTTCCTTAATATCAATAAATCTTTCATGCCACTTATTATATTTTTCTTCCATCTTATCATTTTTAATAATTGGTTCAACTTTTGATAATTCTAAAAGTACTGGTGTACTTGCAACAACATTTCTATCTATTTCTAAGTCTTTTGCTTTATTTCTAACTTTTTTTACTTTTATTTTTCTTATAAAGTGAATAATAACAATAATCATAATTAGAACAACTACAATAATTGATCCGGTATAAAGAAATAAACCTTCCATATCCTCACCTCTACTATCCAATATATATGTATTTTATCATATCAACCTACTTTTTTCTACATTTTTAAAAAAAATCCCATATTTAATTCTTCTAATCATTGAAATTCCTTGACATATCAACAAATTTAACATATAATTATAACTGCAAATTCCTTGAAACAGCGGATTTGGAGTAAATTAATGTGTTTTATAAAAAACAAGTAACAATGCTGTTTAGCGAAAATAAAACTCCCTAATTTACGGCTTAATCAATTTCATCGATTTGTATAAAAATATATTTGTCGAGAGGAGAAAAAAATATGGCAAGATATACTGGACCAAGTTATAAACAAGCTAGACGTGTTGGTTTCTCAATTACTGAAACTGGTAAAGAATTAGCTCGTCGTCCATACGGACCTGGTCAACACGGAGCTGACCGTAAAGGAAAATCATCTGATTACGGAACTCAATTAAAAGAAAAACAAAAATTACGCTTCATGTATGGAGTTAATGAAAGACAATTCCATAAAACATTCTTAGAAGCAGAAAAAATGCAAGGAATTCATGGTACTAACTTCTTAAGATTATTAGAATCAAGATTAGATAACTTAGTATACCGTATTGGATTCGCTTCAACTAGACGTGCTGCTAGACAATTAGTTAACCACGGACACGTAACTGTTAATGGAAAGAAAGTTGATATTCCATCATACAGAGTTAAAGTTGGAGATGTTATCGCTATGAAAGAAGATGACAAAAACTTAAAAGTTGTTGCTGAAGCATTATCAAAAGTAACTAAGAGAGTTGAATTCATTAACTATGATGAAAACAAAATGGAAGCTACTTACGTAAGAATGCCTGAAAGAAATGAATTAAATGCTGATATCAATGAAGCATTAATCGTTGAATTCTACAACAAGTAAAAAAATAAAAAGCTTAGATTTTCTAAGCTTTTTTTGTTTTTAAAATTATATATATTAATCCACCCGTAGTAACAGCAATTAATAGAATAATACTACTAACAAGATAAATATTAATATTAACATCTTTAGTAACAATATCTTCATAAATATTATTATTTTTAATTATAGAAAAATTTTGATCCGCAATAAAATATTCTCCAACTTCGGCATCTTCTTTTACTTTAAATGATATAGTCCAAATTGTTTCGGCCTCTTCTTCATTATAAACATGAGTATCTAATATAAAACTATTGTCACCTTTAACAATCATCTTATTTGAATCATAACTTAAATCATAGTTAGACTTAAAAGAAACAAATTCGAACACATCAGTATCATAATTAAAAGAATATTCTACATAAGGATATGGATAACCAACTGCATTTCCATAAATAACTTTTGTATCAATAGCAACTGTCTCTCCTTGTTTTAAAACAGAAGATGAACTAAAATTCTTTAACTTAGCTGGAGAAGATGCAAAAACACAATTAATAGAAATCATTAATAATAAAATAATAAAAATTATTTTTTTCATATATACCTCATATTTTAAATTTCAAATTCTTCATAATGACAATTAGGAATTATACCATCATATAAATTATCCATATCATGACTTAAAATAATATGACGAAGTACTCTATAAATAGATCCATGAGTAACAACAATAATACTTTCATCTTTATGTTTTTCCTTAACATAATCTAAAAAACTTCTACATCTATCAAACATATCAGTAACAGATTCAACATCTTTACATTCAAGTTTCCAATAATCTTCCTCATTAATTTCATCTCTTGATTTACCAACTAAATCTTTCATATCACGATCAATTAATCTTTTATCAGGAGCAGTCTCTACTCTATCCCCTACTAATATAATTGCAGTCTCAACGCATCTAATTAAAGGAGACATATAACAAAAATCAAATTTTATATCTTTAAGTTTTTCTTTTAATCTTTGACATTGTCTTCTTCCAGTATCATTCATCATCTCATTTTTAAGACCACAAATATTACCTTCAAAATTTTCTTCAGTTTGACCATGTCTAACTAAAACTATTTTCATTTACTCAACTCCTAATACTTTTAAAGCATCACTATAAGTAATAAATTTACTTAAATAACTACCATCTTCATAAGAAGAATATCCAATAACTAAATATTTACCATCAACAACTTTAACGTCAGTAAAATAGTCATCTCTTTCATCACCATAATTAATAACTGTAGATTCATCTAATTCCATATTATATTTACCAATTAAACCATCATAACTATAAACAGAAACTCCGTCTCCAGTATTCTTCTTACTAGGACTTGATGTAGTCCCAATTACAATAACATTATCATGTTCATCAATCTCTACACGATTAAATCTCTCACTTGCATCATTTGAATAAACTACTTCCCCTCGATACTCTCCTCTTAAATTATATTTAACAATTAAAGCATCAGTATTACCAGTATCGTTACCATTAACTTTTCCACCAACAACAAATAATCTATTATCAATCTTACTAATACCAGTAAATCCTAAATTATCTGTATTTTTATATTTAGTAGTACTAACATAATCTCCATCAGTTTCATAAATAGAAATAATACCAACTCTTTCATCATTCTTTCCAACTACATAAATCTTATCATCATCTACTAAAATATCGTTATATATAGCATGTTTACTGCTACCATAATTAACTTTCCACTCTACTTTTAAATCTTTACCATATTTAACAAGAAAAGCTCCACCTTTTTTAGAATCTCCAATAGTAAGATTATCATAAATACTTTGTCCACATACTAAATAACCATCTTCTACTACTTTAACATCTACAAATCTAGATTGACCAAGTACTTGAAAATCAGATTCAAATAAAATATTACCATCAGCATCATACTTTACTATCAAAGCACTTCTTAAATTATTTTCATGTTCTTTATCATCTTTTTCATAACTACCAACAGCAATTAAATCTTTATCATCAACCACTACATCAAAGAAAGCCCCATTGAATCCTTTATTATAAAGTTTTTCAAATAACTTTTCTTTCTTTTGATTATATTTAGTAATCTTCGCTCTTTCTAAGAATTGTTCATTATTGTTATTACTCCCAACAGTAATATAATTCTTTTTATTAACATATAAAGCATTAATACCATCAAAATAAATTGATTTACCTTCATCTATAATTAAGTTATAAAATACATAACCAAATTCTATAATAAGTACAATTAAACATACTCCTACAACAATCTTTAATATCTTTTTTATTTTTTCCATTCTACCACCCTCTCTAAATTATTCTAACATAAAAAAAATAGGAAACCAAGTTTCCTATTCAAATATACCTAAATGATATTTCTTTTTACCTCTTCTAATTACAATGTATTTAGAATCAATACAAACATCTTTAGTAACCATAAATTCTAAATCAGTAATCTTATCTCCATTTACTGTAATAGAACCATTACCCATAAATTCACGAGCTTCTCTTTTACTAGAACATACTCCATTATTTACAAGTACATCTATTAATAAACTATCTTCATTCATCTTAAATGGTTCAAGTCCACTAAATGCAACTTCTACATCTTTACCAGTAAATGATTTAATGTCTCCACTAAATAAAGCTTCACTAATCTTAACAGCATTATTATATGATTCTTCTCCATGTAAATCAGTAATAATTTCACGCGCTAAAGCCTTATGAGCTTCTCTTAAATGTGGATTTTCATTATTTCTCTTTTCTAAGTCTTCAATTTCTTCTTTAGTTAAGAAAGTAAATACTTTTAAGTAATGAATAACCATTTCATCATCAACATTAATTAAGTATTGGTATAATTCATAGCTAGAAGTTTTTGATTCATCTAACCATAAAGCATTACCTTCACTCTTACCAAATTTATTACCATATTTATCTAAAATTAATGGCATTGTAAATGCATAAGCATCTTTACCAAGTTTCTTTTTAATTAAGTCAAGACCTGTAGTAATATTACCCCATTGATCAGAACCTTCTACTTGCATAATACAATTTTTATTTTGGTATAACCATAAGAAGTCATATCCTTGAATTAACATATATGCAAATTCTGCAAAAGTAATTCCAGAATCTAATCTTCTACGAATAATATCTTTATCTAACATATAATTAACATTGATATATTTACCAACGTCTCTTAATACATCTGTAAATTCATATCCTTTGAACCAATCATAGTTATTAACAACTTCAGCTTTACCATCAAAAATACCTAATACTTGTTTTTTGATTCCTTCTAAGTTTTCATTTAATTTTTCTTTAGAAATAATCTCTCTTTCTGCAGTTGGTCTAGGATCACCAATTAATCCAGTAGCTCCTCCACATAATAAAATAGGATTATGTCCAGCTTTTGCTAATCTCTTAGCAGTAACTAATGAAGAATAATGTCCTAAATGAAGACTATCCGCAGTAGGATCTGTTCCCCAGTAAAAAGTAATCTTTTCGTTATTTAATTTATCTGCTATATCTTCTCCAGCAACATCTTTAATTAAACCTCTCCATTGTAATTCTTCAAATAATGTCATTTTCTTTCCTCCTCTAATGATAAATCATTAATTTCATCTAATTTAAATCCATAATCTAAATATATTCCTTGTACATCACGAGTTGTTATACTCTTTTTATCAATACCTAATAATTTTAAAGTATCATATACAGCCTCTTCACTTGGTCCTTCAATCTCTAAATATGTAGGAATCATAGGCCAATAATCTATATCAACTTCACATCCATTAAGCATATATTGAACTCTTCTATTTTCTTGATAGCCTTTAGCTTCATAACCTAATTCTTTTAAAATTAAATTAGTTCTTTCAAAGTTATCAACTTCAACTTCTAATTCTTGAGTTCCATCAATTGATGAAGATACTAAATTCTTAATAGTAAGAGTAGTCTTATCACCATTAGTTCTAAGTCTTATCCATTTACTCTCTACTTTTGGAATAAAATCATAAACGTATCGTTTTTGTAATTTATCAAAGCAAAACTCTGCTCCAAATGATTCAAGTTTTTCTTTGATACTATCTACATCAATTTCTAATACTCTCACTTCATACTCAGTATGCATAACATCCCTCCTAACAAAAAAAACGAATACTCCATCCATAAGGACGAAATATTCGCGGTACCACCTTAATTCATAAGTATAAAACCTATGCACTTTATAACTTTAACGCAGTTAACGCTTTTCTCCAAATATTGTAATTCATAATTTATTATCTCTTAGTTTCCACCAACCACTAAGTCTCTAAAACAAATAATAAATACTACTAATATATTTATCAACAAAAATATTAAATATACTATACCACAAAATAAAATATTTACAAAGTCCTTTTTTTAACATTATCTATCTTTTTTTGATGAATATCCCCATAAATATAATATTTTTTCTCCAAAGAAGCCTTCTTTCCACCTCTAAGCATACTTATATTAAATAAAATACTATGACTAAGATTCTTTTCAAATATGCCTATAATATTACCAATTTTATCTAATTCAATTCCTTCTATCCCAATAAAACTACTAATATATTGACCTAAAAAATTAAAATTAGAATCTAATAACTTAATACATGATTTAGTCTTACTATAAGATTGACTAAATAAATAATACAAATTATCCATATATTTAAATATACAAATTCCTTGTATACAAGCAGGTAAATCAGAATAAACATTATATTCGGTAAAACTTACTTTCTCTCCAAAAGATAACTTATATCTCACCATTCTACCTATATAACTACAAGTACATACATATAAATATCCATCATAATAATATAAAGTAGCCGCACTAACATTACCAGATAATTCTTTAGATATATCTATATTACATTCAACAGGAACTACTTCTCCTCTTATAAAATCATCATACTTATAACAATTAACTTTACCATTCTTCTCAGTAATAAATAAAAATCCTTTATCACAATAACTTATTCCACCAACATGACTATTATTATCAAGTTCAACATATCTAATAAATTCATCTTTATAAATATATACTCTAGAATTAACTTTTTCTTTACTATAACAACTAATAAAGAAATATTCATCACTCTTACATATACCTTGTACTATAAAATTATCATTAATAATATTTGAATAATCCACATCATAAGAAAATACTCCCTTATAATCAAGATTACTATCACTAAATAAAATATCTAAACCATACTTCTTAAATAATTTCATAACACACCTCTACTATATTATATCAAAAAAAATAAGTCTTACGACTTATTTTGTTTTTTCTTTAGTTTCTAATTTTTTAACTACTTGTTTAGATACTTCTAAAGTTTTAACTTTAACATCTTCAGCCATATCTCTTAAAATTGGAGTTCCTTTTTCAATAGCTAAATCTACCAATTCTTGAGCTTTATTTTTTAATTGAACAGCTTTTTCTTTAGCTAATTCTAAAACTTTTTCTTTATCTAGGTCAGCTAATTCTTCTTTAATTTCTTGAATTCTATCTTCAAATTCTTCTTTGATTTCTTCAATATCAATCTTTTTAATTTGAATCATTAAATCATCTAATTTTTCTTTAAGAATTGCTCTTGTTTCACTACCTTTTTTAGGTGCGAATAAAATCCCTAATCCTGCTCCAATAGCAGCTCCTGCTAAAAATTTTCCAAATCCAGATTTTTTACTCATAATAATCCTCCTCATTTTTCTTATTAAAAATTCTAGAAATAAACCCAATCGCATTACTAACAAAACTATCAGTAATTGTTGAAATACTATTAGAAGCTCTAGTAATAACATCAAATGTAGTATTTAAAGCATTTACTTTTTCTTCTACATTTTCAACTACTCTATCAACTCTATCTAATACTTTAATTAATTTTATTCCTAAAACTATTAACACTATTAATAATATGATACCAGATACATATAATAGTACTGGCAAATATAAATCTAAAAGTTCCATATTAACCTCCTAATCATTTTCTTTATACATTGAATCTATCAAATCAAATAAATTATCTGAGTCTACTTCTTCTTTCTTTTCTTCAACTACTTCTGTAGTTTTTTCTTCAACTCTTTCTTCATCTAATCTTGATAGTTTACTAACTTCTTCCGCAGAATCTTCATCATCATAATTATCTCTAACTCTACGTCCAACAGTGTTAGATGCATCAACATAATCTACATTATATTCTAACCCTAAATCATGAAAATATTCTAAAGCATCTCCCATTGTTAATTCTTTTACAGAAGGTTTTTCATCTTCATTTAAATCAACTAATAGATTAACGTCTTCTTTTACTTCTTTATAAACTGGTTCTTCTTTAACAGAATCATCCATAAATTCTCTTTCTAAATCTTCTTTTATAGTTGAACCATAAGCTTTCTTTCTAACATCATCTAAATTTAAATTACTTCTAGAATAACTACTAGTTAATCTAACTTCTTTTTTTTGTACTACATCTTCTTTTTTATAATTCTTATCTAAAATACCATAGATAGGAGAAATAATTGGTGATGGTGTAAAATGAGTTCTTGTATCTTTTTTCTCATAAGCTCCACCACTATAATCTGAATATGTAGACTTATTAGAAGACATTCCATAAGGATACTTCTCAACTGGTTTAGATTGATAATATTTAGGTTCTTCTTTAATTTCAGGAAGAACTTCTTTTTCTTCATAATCTAAAACTTTAACAATCTCTGGTTCAGGTTGTACATCATCAAATACATCCTCTTCAACTTTAAGATCTTCATCAGAAACATTAAACTCTTCTCTATAACTTTCTTCTAATTGTTCCTTAACAGCTGGAGAAATTTCAAAATCTTCATCTACATAATCAATTTCTTCTAATTCCTCAACTTTAGTTTCTTTCTTCTCAGGTAAAACAACTTTCTTAGCAATAGGCTTGTCTTGTTTTCTTTCCTTGAAAAAATCAGTCTTAGCTTTTGGCTTTTTAGGTTTTTCTTCTACTTCTACTATTTCTTCTTCAAAAAGCGCATTTTTTAACCTATCCAAAATACCCATAAATTCACCTCTCAACTACTCATCAAATACATCTTCATCAATATCAATGTCGAAGTCTTCATCATCAAATACATCTTTCTCTTCTTCAACATATCCATCTTCAGCAGCTTGTAAATAAACTTCTTTAGAATCCGTTGTATTAAATAAAGTAAAGTTTTCTTCTTTATAACTTAAAACGTTTTCTCCAACCAAACTCTCTAATACTGCATCATTAAATTTAATAGTTCTAAGAACATAACACATATTTGTAATTACAGTAGAAAGTTCTTCTTCCTTAACGTAAGCTTCCATCTTTGCATAATTAAACACAAACTGTATATAAAATTTGTTATCAATTTCTTCAATTCTAATATATCCATCTTTTTTATTAAACTTTAAAAGATTGGAATAATGTATATCATTCTCAATATTATATTTTAAATCACTCTTATGATAATACCCAATAGCATCAACATATAAGTAATATTTATTATTATATTTATCTATAAATGAAGCATTATATTCTTCTTTATGAAGAAATTTAAGTCCTTTAGGAACATAGTATTTATATCCATCAAAATGTACATTATATAAATCAACTTTTTTTGATAGTAAATTCTTAATATTTTTTCCAATATCAGCAGTATCTAATTTAACTGCACTACATCCAGTAACTAAAATCATTACTGCAGAGAGTAAAACAATTAATCTTTTCATATTTCACCTACTCTTAATACATTATATCAAATTTTTTATAAATGTAAAAATATTTTACTATTATTTTACTTTTTTACACTTTTTTTAGTAGCTACAACAGCATATATAGGCATTCCCTTACTAGAAAACTTATCTTCATACTCAGTAGTAATTAACTCTTCACCTGTACTATGTAAGTCAAATGTAATATCACTAAGTACATATCCACCCTCACTAAAACTCATAAGAGAATAAATATATAATCCTTGATTATCTGTTCTCATATAAATAGAAGAATCCTCTCTAAAAATATGACTATACTTTTCTAAGAATACTCTACTAGATAATCTTCTCAAATGATGTCGAACTTTAGGCCATGGATCTGAAAAATTCAAATAAATTCTATCAATTTCTTTATCAAATACTTTTTCTATATTTAAAGCATCCATTCTAATAATCATTAAATTTTTAACACCTTCAGGTATCTTAGGTAAACTTCTAGCTAAAACACTATCAAATTTTTCAATACCAATAAAATTAATATCTGGATATTTTAAAGCATTCTCAATAATAAATTTACCCTTACCCATACCTATTTCAATATAAATAAGATTATCATTTCCAAATACTTCTTTCCATTTACCAATATATTCTTCTGGATTTTTAACTAAGTATTCACTTGCATTTAATATTTCATCTTTATTTTTGACATTTCTAAGTCGCATTTCAATCACCTACTTATATTTTATCACATAATAATTATAGTTGCATATAATAAAACGAAAGTCAGGTATAAATATGAATATAGGTTTTCCCCCTTTTATACAACCAAATATCTATCAAGAAATAGAAAAGTTAAAACAAGAAATAAACTATCTAAAACAAAAAATACAAGAATTAGAAAATTCCAATAAAACCAACTATCTACAAAAAGATGACTCTTATCATATGTTATGAACACTAATGTGTTCTTTTTTTTTACAAAATTACTCATTATGTGTTATGATTAAATTGTATATAATATATATACGAAAGGTAGGCACAATTAATGTTAAGATTAAAAACAATAGATAAAGAAGAATATGACAACTATGTAAGAAATCATCAATATAAATCACATTTCTTACAATCACTTTCTTGGGGAGAATTTGCAAAAGTTAAAAAGAATCTTACTCCACATTATCTAGGATTAACAACAGAAGATAATCAATTAGTTGCTGCAACTCTTCTACTAGAGAAACACTTACCAATGAATATGTGTTATTTATATGCCCCACGTGGCTTTGTAATAGATTTTAATAAAAAAGAATTACTAAAAACAATGACTAAAAAAGTAGTAGAATTCGCAAAAACAAGAAAAGCAATCTTTGTAAAAATAGATCCAGATATAATAAGAAAATCTTATGATTATCAAAATGAAGAACAAGAATTAACTTATGATCCAGAAGTAGTATTTGATAATATTAAAAAAGCAGGTTTCAAACACTTAGGATTTACTAAAAACTTTGAAACATCACAACCAAGATATTCATTTAGAATTAACTTAGAACAATCAATGGAAGATATAGAAAACCATTTATCTAAAACAACAAAACAACGTATTGCAAAATCAGAAAAATTAGAAACAGAAGTTGTTATAGGAACAAAAAAAGATATTAAAGAATTCTATCATCTTATGACTCTAACTGAATCAAGAAAAGATTTTATTTCATATAATGAAGACTATTATGAAACACTATATGAAATATTTAATGGAAATAAAAACTCAAAAGCAACACTTTTATTAGGAAAAATAAATTTTAATAAAACTATTAAATCATTAGAAAAAAATCTAAAAAGAATAGTAGATCAAATCTCTATTCTACCAATAGATAATCTAAGTAAAAGTGCAAAAACAAAACTAGAAGAACTAAGAAAACAAAAAGAAAACACACAATCAGAAATAAATAAGTACAAAGACTACTCTAAACAGTACGGCAATGAAGTTACTCTTAGTGCGCATATGATTATTGAGTATGGAGATAAAGCCTGGGTACTTTATGCAGGTAACCACAACATCTTATCTGAAACATATGTTAATTATCATACATACTATGAGCACTTAAGATATTGTAAATCTAGAGGTCTAAGAATCTATGACCAATTTGGAACAATTGGAGACTTAAGAGAAGATAATCCACTAATGGGATTACATGAATTTAAACGTAAATTTGGTGGAGACTATGTAGAATTTATTGGTGAATGGGATTATGTAATAAACCCGGTAATGTACTTTGTATTTACTAAACTAGTTCCAATTTATCGTAATATTATTAAGAAAAGAAGCAAAAAAGCTTTAAAAGAAGAACTAGAAAAAGAAGAACAATCAAATGAACAAGAAAAGGAAAGTTAACTACTTTCCTTTTTTTAATACTTTAATTCTCTTAAATATATAATCAAGAGAAACTCCAATTATAATTGCTTCAAATACTTGTAAACTATAAGCATATCTAGGCATAACCTCTATTAATAAATATACTCCAAAATATACAAGTAATATTAAACACATAAGTACATGTTCTTTATCAAACTTTAATTTAACAAATCTAAACGCACTACATACAGCAAGAATATTAAATAAAATTATCCACAACTGATTAATAATATTTAATGTTTTATAATATACTTCATCCATACTAATAGACCATGATAAATCTGAATTAAACCAAAGTACTTTAGTCTTCTTTAAAAAATGAAGTGGAATCTTTTCAAACTGAGTAATTCTCTTAATTGCTTCTTTATCAGCAGCCTCACTATCTCTTGAATATAAGCTAGCATCTTCATCAGTATACATTCCATTAGACTCATAATTAAATCCTACAACAAATTTCCATGAACTATTTAATATATCTAATCCACTTGGACTAACACCAGTTGCTTTTAATAATAAACTTGTTCCATTAAATACTACATAATATCCCATAAATATAATTAAGAAACTAACAATTAACTTTTTCCAATCAATCTTAGTAATAAACAAGAATCCAAAGTATAACAAAATGCTAAATATAATAACAATAGTTTCACTTCTAAAAATATTACTAAGTCCAAGAAGTATCCCAACTACTACACTACTAACTATAAATTTCTTTTTAAAATTAATATTTAAAAGTATATACAATGCAATTAATATTAATAATACTGGTAAAAATTGATTAGTAAGAACTGTATTTAATAATAATGGAAATAAAAATATAGAATATAAAATACTACTAATTTTTGCACTTCTATCACTACATATTCTTCTACTAATTAAATATACAAACACTACAGTTAAAGATGTAATAATACAATTAACAAATTTCAAAAAGAAAACACTATTAATTATATTTAAAAGAACTGCTTGATATAAAACATGTCCCATTTGATATCCCCAAGTTATAAAATAACTCATACTCTTATAACTATCAGTACCATTAACAATCTCTAACGCAGCATCATACATCATTTTAAAATCAGATATAATTGGTGTTTCAACTAATACAATAACACCTAATCTAATAATAAAAGAAAATAAGAATAAAAATATAATAAACTTATTTTCCTTAATCCATCTTTTTATTTTATCCATCTACTTCACCAACTTCTTTAAAAACTTATCAATCTTCTCACCGAAGATTTTATCTAGAGTTTTTGTCTTAATAATAAATATAAAGTAAACAGCCGCTCCAACAATACTATATAACATAATAATAAATATATTTAATATTCTATTATCTAAATCTAATGGAACTATTAAACTAATAATGAATAAAACAATATACATAAAGAATGAGCCACATAATATATCAATAAAATTTACTAACCATTCATCAAATTCAATTTTATATTTATTTTTAAGAACAACAATACAAATAATAAAAGAAGTTAAATATCCCAGTAAACTTGCAACTATCACTCCATAATAAGCAGGTATTCCTAATATATAGAATGTTCTAATTAAACTAACATTTAATAAACATTTAACCAATACACCTGATATTAAACTAATAAATACCATTTTATAATCTTTAAATAATTGAACAACAGTAATCATAGCAGTAAATAATCCAATTACAAGACCAACAAATATATAAATAGATAATATACTAGGTCCATATTCACTAGTACCATAGAAAACATTCCAAATTGGTTTAGATAAAAAACTAATCCCAAGTGTCATTGGTAACATAAACACTAATAATAAATTAAGTGTTTGATTAACTTTCTTATTAATATCTTTTTTATCTTTCTTAACAATACTTTGTGTAAGATTAGGTATTAAACTAACAATAACACCTGTTGAAATAGATAAAATAATCATATTAAATTTAGATCCCCAAGTAGATAGCATACTCATAACCACTTCAGCATCTATAACACTGAACTTTGCAACATTAACTAATGCTTTAACAACAGTAACCATATCTATATAATTATACATTGCTTTAAATATATCAATCATAATAAATGGTACTGCATAAAATATAATTTTTTTAACAATATCTTTATTAGTAATAATTGGTTCATTAGTATTTCTAATCTTTTCATTAAACTTAGTCTTATTTTTATTAAGCTTAACAACCAAATAGAAATAAGAAACTAATGCTCCTACAGTTGCACCTAATAAAGCAACACCTACTGCAGTAGTTAAAGATAATTTAAAAATATCCACAACTAAATAACTACCAAGTACTATTAAAATAACTCTAACTATTTGTTCAACAACTTGTGATACTGAAGGCGGACTCATAAATCTATGTCCTTCAAAATATCCTCTATATACACTTAATACTGGTACGATTAAAACAGCAGTTGCTATAACACGAATAACCATTGTTACGGACTGAACTGTATTACCTCCAGTTAAATCTCCCATTACCCATTTAGCTAAAAAAGGTGCAAATAATATAATAAGTAAGAAAGAAAACATCCCCATTACCATAGCAATCTTTTTACCTAATATAAATGTTCTTTTCTTCGCACTATGATATCCCAAAGTTTGATATTCACTTACAACCTTACTAATCGCTAGAGGAATACCAGCAGAAGATAAAGACATAAATAATAAATATATTGTATAAGCATATCCATATAATGCTCCACCTTTTTCACCAATAATGGCATGAAAAGGAATAACATATAATACTCCAAGAATTTTACTTAAAACAATTCCAATAGTAGTAATAAAAGCACCTTTAACAAATGTACTCTTCTTCATACTCATCCTCCTTATAAAAATAATATCACAAAATTACCTAAAAAAAAATACTACTACCTAGTATTAATTCTCATAATAAATAATCATTGCAGAAAAACAATATACTTGTTCTTCACTAAAAATACCCATACTTACCTGATATTTTATATCGATAACTTCACCAGAAATATTATCTAAAAAATCATTTATGGCAACCTCTAAGTCTAATTCATCTTCCATATCAAATAATTTAACTTTCATATTATCACCAACAATAAGATACCATACATAAATAACAAAATATGTCAAAAAAAAGAGACTTAAGTCTCTAAAAATAATCTTTTGAAATAACTATAACTGGACGAACACCGAAATAGTAATTGCAATCATATTCGTAATTTCCTAAATAAGCATAACCATCTATAATCCATAAGTAATCTTCATCATTATTATATGATGAGCCAGTCCAAAAAGAAGTATTTCTAATCCAACGATATTCATCAGAGCAGTAACCTTTTTCTACACAAGCAAAATTATTAGGATTAATTGCTTCTTCATATGTTATTAATCTTGCATCTATTACATCTACTCCAAAATTAGACTCTAATAAAATTTCGTAATTATTAACATATCCTTCTACAATACTACCACTATAATCACTGTATACATTACCCTTCTTTTCAGGTGAAGAAAAAGCAGTTGTACCATTTCTAATATCTTGGCTAGATTTAAATCCTAGCATATCTGCACTTTGCATACCAGTTGCTTCTTCTCCATATGGAGTCCATGTCTCTGTAGATTTGTCATAAACACCACCAACATATAAATTATACATTGAAAGCATCTTAACATTATTTCCTTCTGTACCAATTGTATAGAACTGCTCAGTTCCAATTGTAACAACAGTTCCAAAATCATTTATATCACCTGAAGCAGAAATAGGAATCATACCACCATAACTAACTTCACTTCCAGTCCCATCACTTTGTATATATTCAAGCGTTAATGATAAATCTAATACAACTTGACCAGTTGGTAAATCAGAAGCATTTAAGTCTTTTCTATACTCAATTCTTACTTTAATTGGCATTGATGAGCCAGATTTAATTTCTTGCCTTTCATTAATTGATTGACCATTTTGATAACTAATTTCATAATTCAAATATTTCTTTTGATTATCATCTAATTCAGGCATCTTAATCACATTTTCAATCATTGCATCAATTGTTCCACCATTAACTACATCAACAGTAAATTCATAAAAATCTCCAGGTAAATTTAAAGTTGTACTAAAATTAATTAGATTAGCCCCCTCTAAACTAGGCGAATCCATTGTTGCACTACCATTTCTAACTTTAGGATTTTCTAAATGTATATCCCAACTAGATGCAATTACTTCTGCATTACCTTGAATAGTAAGAATAGCATTTAAAGCAGAATAAGCAATAGTTAGTGTGAATACACAAATAATAATTAAAAACAAAAATAATGATAATTTTTTTCTATCTTTAACATAAAAATTAGTTCTCAATATATTCACACTCCTATTCTCATATACTATTATTATATATTTTTTTATAAAATTTAACAATATCTTAACTTATAAAAAAAGATGTCGATTATTCAACATCTTTTCTTTTTAAATCATCTACTTTTTCTTTTACAGTAGTTTTTTCAATGGTACTACCACCACTACTACTTTCATTAGCATTTCTAATTCTTCTATTAATATCAAGTTCAACTATTGAATCACAAATCTTATAACGATAGAAGTTTTTAATTACTGAATAATCTCCTCCACCAATAGCTTTACCCATAGCTTCACGATATTCATCTTTTTCCGCAACTGTAATATATACAGGAGGAAGTCCTGCATCTTCTAATAACTTATTAATAAATCCACGTACTGAACGACCATTTCCATCTGGGAATGGGTGAATTCTAATTAATTCACAACCTAAAACTACACATCTATCTAAAAATTCTAATAAGAAGTCAGCATCTTGACTATCTTTAACAAATGGTGCAATTTCTTTTAAATATAATACTTCTGGATCAAGTTTATCTAATTCTCTAAAGATAAATGGATAAGAAACTAATTCTGAAGGGAATCCTTTAATATAAGCATCACTTCTTCTAAAGTTTCCACCAAATGCAGGATATGCAGTTAAAGAATATAATTTTTCATGTATTTCTTTTAACGTAAATACATTAAACATATAATCAATATCATCTGAGTGAATATATTCATACATAACACGTAATCCTTCAATTTCCTCAGGACTATGCACACCTTCTAGTTTACTTTCATTCTTGATATATCTAGATACAAACGAATTTTTTAATGTTTCAAAGTTTGCACGATCACCTAATCCATAATACATACTAATTAAAGTTGTAGGAATTTTATTATCATCACTATAAAGTTGTCTTCTTTGTTTTCTTTGTTTATATCCCATAAACATTTCTTGAATTATATGATTAGGCTCAACACCTAAAATAATCTTTGCAAGAATTGTTCTATTGATACCTTCAACCTTTAAAAGTTCATTAATAAAACCTTCTATATCAACATCTTCTGACTTTAAATAAGCTTCTATTTCTTTTGAACCCATTTTAATACCCCCTTAAAATATTATTCATTATTAGATAAATATCTTAAAATACTACTAATTTCTTCTCTACTAATTGTAAAATCTGTATTTCTAAAACCAATTTCTGGTCTTAAACCATCTTTATTATGAAAATCAGATCCAATTGTTGAAATAAGATTATTTTCTTTAGCAAAAATATTCCATTTATCTGTATCATCATGCATTACATCATTTCTATCAACATATAAATAGTTTCCTTCTATAGCGTCTACTTTCATTTCTTTAATTAAATCTAAAATTTCATCTTCAGTTAAACCATCTTCATATCCATAACATACAGGATGCGCAAGAACAGCTTTACCGTGAGCACTTCTAATTAATTCAGCAGCTTCCATTGGTGTAACACTTGCCTTCTTAACATAAGCAGGACAACCTTCATTCATAACAGTTTCAATAAACTCACCTTTATTAGGAATATGTCCAAAATTCTTCATTAAAATTTCTTCATTTTCTTTATTAGAAATAACATCTAATGAAATATGTGCTTTTGTAACAGCTTCTATTTTATCAAGTTCTTCAACATTTACTTTATAACCTAATTCTTCTAATTTCTTACTTACATCATTTAAATAATCATGTCTAATATTACGAAATTTTTCTAACTTTTCTCTAAAATTTTGATCATTTAAATCAAAGTTATAACCAAGTACATGAATTCCACATTTCTTAATTTTTGTAGAAATCTCTACTGCTGGAATTAAAATAACATTATTAGATTCAGCATAATCAAATAATTCATCACTATAAGCATCAATAGTATCATGATCTGCAATTGCAATAGCACTAACTCTATTTTTAATTGCTTCTTCTACTACTTCTTTTGGACTTAATGCTCCATCTGATTTATTTGTATGTATATGTAAATCTATTATTTTTTCCATGTACTCACTCTTCTTTCATAACTTTTTTGTAATTGTTTAGTTTCCATTCTTCTTTTTACAGAATCTGGTGAAACCTTTTCTAGTATAGCCTTTAAATCTTCTTCTGTAAACATATCACCAATTACCATTCTAGATAATTGTAATTTTCTATCAAGTTTTCTTTCCCAATTAAATGGAGTCATACTTAATAAGAAATCTAATACAAAGTTATATGCAGTATCATCATATTGCCAAGTTTTTCTTAATGATTGTGGGTGAATTGGTAAATATGGAGTTACATTAGTATCCATAGCGTTACAAATTGCAAAAGGAATTTCATCTAGTAAACTAGCAAATTCAGAATAACTAATAATATGTACATCTAGTGGTAACATTTTATTAGGCATCTTACCTTCTTCTAATTGAGTAACTATTTCATCTAATTCATCTACTGAACCAACTGGATCAACATCTGAAGTATGCATTCCGTAACTCTTAAATAATTCTACCATTACTCTCTTAGCATCTTCTATTTTGTCATCTTGACAAATCATCCACATATCAACATCTGGTAATCTATTAAGAACTCTTCTTGGTTTATATACATCATCAACTTGTGGACAAACTTTACAATATCTTTTTAAGTCCGGCATACGTGAACCTCTTGTATTTAAACATTCTTCACAAGGCCACTCATTTATTTTTAATGATGCATCATATAATTCATTATTATATCTAATTTGTTCTTCAATAATTGGTAATTCACCTTGAAATTTGTCATCAAGAACATAGAAAGGATAACCTGTACCAAAAGAACCACAATACCCTGGAGTATGTTCCATAATCATATTAATTCTTTCCATATTCTTAATAAAATATCTTCTTTTTAAATCATTATTTAATCTTTCAAATCTTGTTGAAGCATCTGCAGCTTTCTTACATGTATTCATATAACCTCACCCCTCATGGTTTCGTTGATTATACCACAAAACAACAAAAAAAGCAAATTTTCATTGCTTTTTCTGTGTTTTAAATTCTTATTTAACAACGATATTAACGATTTTTCCTTTAATAACGATTACTTTAACAACTTCTTTACCTTCCATATGACGTTTAACATTTTCTTCTTCTAAAGCTTTTGCCTTAATAGAATCTTCTGCTTCATCAACTGCAATTTTAATAGTTGCACGAACTTTACCATTAACTTGAACAGCAATTTCTTTTTCATCATCTGTTAATTTAGATTCATCGTATGTAGGCCAAGTCTCATATGCAATTGTACCTTCATGACCTAACATTTCCCATAATTCTTCACCCATATGTGGAGCAATAGGATTTAAAAGTTTAACAAATCCTTCAGCATATTCCTTAGGGAATACTTCTTCTTTATAAACTGCATTAATGAAAATCATCATTTGACTAATAGCAGTATTAAATCCTAATGATTCAAAGTCTTCACTAACTTTCTTAACTGTTTGATGATAAACTTTTTCAAGGTTCTTATTTTCTTCTTCTTTAATCTTATCAGATTCATATAATCTAAAGATTCTATCTAAGAATTTTTGAGCACCTTCAACTCCTTGCATACTCCATGGTTTAGAAGCTTCAAGTGGTCCCATAAACATTTCATAAAGTCTTAATGTATCAGCACCATAATTATTAATAATATCCATTGGATCAATACAGAACTCAGGGAATCTTTTACCCATTTTAATTCCATTTTCTCCTAAAATCATACCTTGATGAACTAATTTCTTAAATGGTTCTTTAACTGGACATAATCCTTTATCATATAAGTAATTTGTCCAAATTCTTGAATACATTAAGTGTCCAACAGCATGTTCAGGTCCACCAATATATAAGTCTACTGGTAACCAGTGTTTTAATAATTCTTGATTTGCAAATTCTTCATCATTATTTGGATCAATATATCTTAAGAAATACCAAGATGATCCAGCAGAACCAGGCATTGTAGAAGTTTCTCTAACTCCTTTAATACCATTCTTATCATATTGTTTCCACTCTGTTGCATTTTCAAGTGGAGCTTTACCATTATGTCCTTTATAATCTTCAAGTTCTGGTAAAACAAGTGGTAATTCTTCATCATCTAACATGTGAATTTCACCATCTTCAGTATAAACAACTGGCATTGGTTCTCCCCAATATCTTTGACGAGCAAAAATCCATTCTCTCATTTTATAGTTAATTTGTTTAGAACCGATTCCTCTTTCTTCTAACCATTCAATCATTGCATTTATAGCATCTTCTTTATTCATACCATCCATAAATCCTGAATTAATATGAACTCCATCACCTGTAAATGCTTCTTTAGAAATATCTCCACCTTCAAGTACTTGAATAATTTCAATATTAAATTTCTTGGCAAATTCATAATCTCTATCATCATGAGCAGGAACCGCCATAATAGCACCTGTACCATAACTTGCAAGTACATAGTCAGAAATATAAATAGGAATTTCTTTTTCATTTACTGGATTAATTGCATAAGCACCAATAAATACTCCAGTTTTTTCTTTATTTAATTCTGTTCTTTCTAAATCACTCTTAGTAGCACAAACTCTCTTATATTCAGCAACTTCTGCTTTTTTATCATCACTAGTAATTAAATCTACTAATTCATGTTCAGGAGACATAACACAGTATGTTGCCCCAAATAAAGTATCACATCTAGTAGTAAATACTTTAAATTCTTTATCAGTATCTTTAATTTTAAACGTTACATGTGCACCAATTGATTTACCAATCCAGTTTCTTTGCATTTCTTTTGTAGATTCTGGCCAATCAATTTCATCCATACCTTCAAGTAATCTTTCTGCAAAAGCAGCTTGGTCAATAACCCATTGTTTCATATTCTTTCTAACAACAGGATATCCTCCTCTTTCACTCTTACCATCAATTACTTCATCATTTGATAAAACTGTACCAAGTTCTTCACACCAGTTAACTGGCATATCTACATATTTAGCATATCCATCATTATATAATTGTTTAAAAATCCATTGAGTCCATTTGTAATATTTAGGATCACTAGTTTGAATAGATTTACTCCAATCGTAATCAAATCCAATAGCTTTTAATTGATTACCAAAAGTACCAATATTTTCTTGAGTAAATTTATTTGGATGATTTCCAGTACTTACAGCATATTGTTCAGCAGGAAGTCCAAATGAATCATATCCCATTGGATGAAGTACATTATACCCTTGCATTCTCTTCATTCTTGAAATAATATCAGTAGCAGTATATCCTTCTGGATGTCCAGCATGAAGTCCTACTCCTGATGGATATGGAAACATATCTAATGCATAAAATTTAGGTTTACTAAAATCCCATACATCAGTATGAAAAGTATCATTCTCTTCCCAATATTTTCTCCATTTTTTTTCTATATCTTTATAATTATACATCTTTTACCATTCCCTTCTTTTTATAAAATAATCCTACAAAATAATAACTAACTAATAATACAGGTATTACTATTGCAACAGCAGCAACTAATTGAATTACATAGTTATCAAATATTGAAACTGCTGAAACCATTAATGAAATATCAAAACTTGATACTAATGCCACTATTTGTAATAACTGATTATATTTAATTTTTTCCATATCCAGTTTATATTTACCCATTAAATATTTAACTTCTACTGGATATTTCTTATCCTCTTTTTCATAATTTTTCTTTGCTTTTGAAACTATAAATATTTGATATAACACAAATACCAGGACATAACACATTCCAAACAATACTAACTCTTCCATTTTTATCCTCCTATAAAATAAAAACGCCCTTATATAAATATAAGGACGAAATTCTCGCGGTACCACCTTACTTCATAGATTACCTATGCAGCTTTAATAGAGATAAAGGTCTTACCCTTAATACTTTAAATTAGTCAAGTTCATAAACTCTTAATACTTGTTCTCACCAACCACAAGTTCTCTAAAAATAAGAAGAATATTACTACTACTAATAATATTTCAAAAACATTACTCATAGTATATTAGATTTTTCTTTATTTTTCAAGTAAAAAATAAAAAAAGAAGACTATAAAGTCTTCTTATAATCATCTTCACCATAATCAGGAGCAAATTCACTCATATATGTTCTCAAATAATCATGTTTTGTATCAAATGTAACTTCTTTAACATCTTTAGATGCATCAGTTCTATACATATTTAAAACATAATCATCTGATCTTTCAGATACACTTCTATCAATATCCGCAGTAAGTAAGAATTCTCTTAATCCTCTTACAACATCTACTCCATTATTTTGATCAATTGTAATATCTTTATCATAAGCTTCTTTATATAAGTCAACTGCTATATCGATAGGAGATCTAACAACTACTCCCTCTTCAGTATAAGTAAATAAGTTACCATATGGATTTCCTAATAAAACACATTTTTGTTCATTAGTAAAAATATTATATAAACTATCTTCTCTAGCCATATCTAATAATATACTTGCAAGTAACTCATCATTAACATTACTTCTTCTTAAATATTCAATAACTGAAGAATTAACATATCCACTATCTTGGAATGCTTCTAATTGTTGTAACATTCTATTTCCACCACGTTTACCTAAATCTAATAAGTAATCATAGTTATCAAAAATTGAATAAGTAATTATTTCATTATCACTAACAGCATATCCTTCTAAAGAATCTAACCAATATTCACTTTGTCCTTTATAAAAAACTAATCCTCTATGGTCACTAACTAATCTAATTAATTTAACTCTATCATCTTCACTCATACCATCAAATACATATGATTCAAACTGATTATCTAATTCACCTTGATCAAATAATTCAAATATCGCATCATATAGAGCTAATTTATCTTCACAATCCATTGTTTCTAAACTCATAACAATAGCTTGATCTTTTAAATCAGATAGTCTACCTACTGCTAATCTTCTTTTCTCTTTTTCTGTCATTTATCTTAAACCTCACTTATATATTGAATTAATTGTAAGAATAAATCCATATATTCTTTAGATAAACCTTTTTTACGAAGTTTTCTAATTTCAATTCTCTTCTTACTAGGAACTTCATCATTAAACATGATTTCTGCAATATCTTCTTTTAGATAAGTATCAATCTTTAAATCCATTAAGATACTATTAACATCATCATTGATAAGTCTAGCTTCATCTATTTCAATATTTTTTCCCCTTAAACTAACTGATAATTGACCTAAAGTAAAGCAATCTTTAACTTCTACTACAAAGTCATTACCATCTACATAACTTGTATAATTAATCTTTTCAGTATCAAAGAAAGCTGTAACTTCATCAGGTTGTTTAGTATTTCTAAATACAATCTTATAGTTACGTCTATCTGGAATGATACCACTCTTACCATCTACTGATCTAATAATTACAGTATATTGATTCTTTAAGTAATTATAATCAATTGACGTTTTTAAGAAATAACCTTCTCTATATAATGAAGTAACTCCATCATCTTCATACATAGTATATGTATTACTAACTCCAGGGAAGATTTGAATTTCTAAATCAACTGGTAATCCTGTATTATTATAATCGCTTCTATTTGATAATGGTATTATTGAACCAGCATGCGCAAACACTGGATATTCATCTTCTTTATAGAATGATGTATATTTTTTATTTCCTGGGAATTTCTTACCAGTCATAAAATCATACCAAGTACCATCTGGTATAAAGAATTTATGAATAGTACGATTCATTGTATCGTCTTTTTGTTTTAAGATTGGACACACTAATAATTGTGATCCAAAATAATATTGATTTCTATATAACTCATCATCATAAACCCATAAATAATTATAGTAGAATGGTTGTACTAAAGTAGTACCAGTCTTTGTATAATTATAAGCTTCTGTATATAAATACGGAATTAATCTATGACGAAGTCTTAAATAGTTAGATGCAATACTTTCAGTCTTAGCATCCCATAACCATGGTTCCTTTTTATAATAATTTCCTCTTGCTCCATGGAATCTTAATATTGGTGAGAATGTACTTAATTGTAAATATCTTAAATAAAGTTCACCATCTTCTACTCCACCATGGTTTCCACCAACATCATGGCTCCACCAACTTACTCCAATATTTGCAGCATTTAAGTATTTAAATGGTAACTTCTTAAGTTCTCTCCAACTAATCTCACTACTTCCTCCATAGGAAACAGGATATCTATGAGGTGCTATTACAGAACCTCTTGCTAAAATCATTGGTCTCTTATTTGGTAATCTACCAGAATCTAAGAATAAATAATGATTTAAAGCCCATAACTTATTAATATTATTGTCACCCATTGAATCATTCCAGAAGAAATCTACTCCATATGACTCAAGTGGATGTAAAAATACTTTAAAGACTATATCCATTAATTTTGGATTAAGTGGATCAAAATCTATAATCTTAGAATCAGCAATCCCTAAATATTCACATGCTTTCTTATAGTAAAGTTCATGTGGATAAATACCATTAGTTGGGTTAACACATAAACCAACTCTAATTCCACGTTTATGGAATTCATCTATCATCGCTTTTGGGTCCTTAATTAAAGAAGAATTAAATGAAAATCCTGTCTTTAAATCTTTATTTTCTCCAACATTTCTATAATGCCAGTCATGATCGAACACCATTACTGATAGTGGAATTTTATTTCTTTCAAAATTTCTTATCAATTCATAAATTGTTTTATCAGAATAAATTGTATTTCTACTCCACCAGTTACCAAGAGCATATCTTGGAATTAAAGCAGGCGCTCCTGTCATTTTAAAATAATCAAGTAACGCTTGTTTAAAATCTTTATCATATAAGAATACATAAATATCTGTATGACCTTCTGGTGGTTCTGCAAGAGTTCCATCTTCCATTAAAATTTTACTCTTACTATCATCAATAGAACAGAATCCATCTAAAGAATAAAGTCCTTTATCATAAGGTTTAGGTATTCCCATATCAACACTTATCATGTTTCCACCCATATTTCTAACTTCTGGATGACCTTGATACCAACTCTTAATTCTATCTTTATCTCTACTTAATAAAGTAATTTTTAAATTTCTCATAGGATCAACTTTTGTTCCTAAGAATGGTTGTTCTTTAATATAATTTAATACAAAGTATTTTGTAGCAATTTCTAGAATGTTTTGATCTTGACGCACAGAAAAATCAGGAACCCCAAGGTTTCTTTTCTTTATCAACTGCGTAGGACGATCAACGAATTGACCATTAGCGGAATATTCAATTCTAACAACCCTATCTGTAATAACAGATATTCTATATTTTTTACCAGGTATTATAGATTTTTCTTCACTTCTAGCCTTAGCATTATCTACTTCAAATTGTTTTCCAAGTGGATACATACTTAACACCTTCTTATTACTCTAATAACATAATATCATAACAAAAAAAATATTACTAGTTAAAAGACAAATAAATACTTATTTTTACAAAATATTTACCCTATGCTATAATTAAAATAATTTGGAGGTACCTATGAAAAAAAAGAAGAAAAAATTAATATTAATACCAATAATATTATTAATTATTTTAGTATTAACAACATCAATAATCTTTATATTTTTTAACCCATTAATACAAATAAAATTAATAGGTAAAGATGAAACAATAGAAGTATTCTCCAAATATAAAGATAAAGGTGTAAAAATAGAAGGTACTAAAAACAAAGTACAAATAACAAACAAAGTAAATACACATAAACTAGGTACTTACACTATTACATATAAAATAACTAGTCTAAAAACAACAAAAACTATTAAAAGAAAAGTTAAAGTAGTTGATACAACAAAACCAGAGATTTCTCTTCAAGGAAATGAAGTAACAATATATCAAAATGATACATATAATGAACCAGGTTATACTGCAAACGATAATTATGATAAAAATATAACAAATAAAGTTAAAACTACTAATAATATTGATAATACTAAAACAGGTACTTATGAAGTAACATATTCAGTAGAAGATTCATCAAAAAATAAAACGGAAGTAAAAAGAAAAGTAAATGTTATAGAAAAACCAAAAACTCCAGGAACATATATAAAAGGAATATTAATAGTAAATAAAAAATATTCCCTACCAGCAAATTATAATCCAGGAGTAAATCAAGCTGCATCAGCAGCATTGACAGAGTTACAACAAGGAGCAAAAAACGCAGGACATAACATTCCTCTCATATCAGGTTTTAGATCATATTCAAGACAACAAACTTTATATAATAATTATGTTGCAAGAGATGGACAAGCTCTAGCAGATACCTACTCTGCAAAACCTGGTCACTCAGAACATCAATCAGGATTAGCATTTGACGTAGGTGCACTTGATAATAATTATGGTTCCACTCCTGCAGGAACTTGGTTAAAAGAAAACTGTCATAAATATGGTTTCATCGTAAGATATCCAAAAGGAAAAGAATCAATCACTGGATATCAATATGAACCATGGCATATAAGATATGTTGGCGTAGAACATGCTACTAAAATAATGAATCAAAATATAACATTAGAAGAATACTTAAATGCATAAAAAAAGACCAATCGGTCTTTTTATTTTAATCTAAATCAACAAACATTGCATAATACTCTTCATAAGTAATTCTATGTTTATGGATATATTCACTTGCAGTCTTCCCTACAAACCTAATATGCCAAGGCTCACTTTTAAAACCAGTAATATTTTTACCTCTATTAGTAAATCTCATAATAAATCCATATTTATAAGCATTCTCTACTACCCAGTCATACTCATCAGATTCAGCAAAAACACTAGTCGTTTTACTTCTAATATCTAAAGCAAGACCAGTTTGATGTTCAGAATGACCAGGATAAGGAATATATTTATCCACATATGATTGTCCATATAATTTTTTATACTCTTCACATAATTCAACTTGAGTATTATAAGAACGATATGCATAATTAATAAGAATTCCTAAATCTTCTTTTTCAGCAGCTTTTGCCATTTCAATAAAAGCATCAATCGCCATCTTACTAGCTTGCAATTCTCTAGCAGAATACTCATCAGGAACATCACTTAAATCATATGGTTCAAAATTCTCATCTAATTTTCTATACTTATTAACTAACATAGTATGATTAAATTCATCAACAACTTCAATATCTTTATAAGCTTCTCCATCCATACCTAAGTTAATATATAAAACAGTAGTTTCTTCATCTTCCCCAGTAGTCGTAGAATATTCTACATATTCATCATAATATCTAATCTTTGCATAATCTAAATAATAAAATTCTTCCAAGTATTTAACTTTATCTTTTTTAGCAAATTCAGTAATATCACTATCATTACCATGACTTAAAATTATATTAATATGATTATTACTATAACCTCTTTTAATTAATGTATTAATATTCTTAATTAAATTTTTATGATTATGATAATTAATCTTACTATAATTATCTAAATACTCTTCTTTATAATCATCACTCTCAAAAGCAGCATTTAAAGTCTTATTCTCCCCTTTAGAAAGAGCATAATCTTTCTTCATAGAAAATAAAATAAAATTACTTGCTTTCTCACTATAACCAATACTAGTTAATGACTTAACTTGTGATCTATAAAATATAAAAATAGCCAAACAAATAACTAAAATAACCCCAATTATTTTTAGAACATGAATAACTGAACCTTTTAATTTTAGTTTTTTCACTTTAGCCATTTAATCACCATCCTACTTCAAGTATACCATATTAATTGCTTTTTTCTTAATTTTATGGTATAATTTATACGCATTTCCAAACACTAGACACACTAGTTTTGGATATAAAATAATGTTATAATTTAAGAAGGGTGAGTATAAATGAGAGCATTAGTATTATCCGGAGGAGGTTCTAAAGGAGCCTACCAGATTGGAGTATGGAAAGCTTTAAGAGAATTAAACATTAAAATTGATATTGTAACAGGAACATCTGCCGGAGCTTTAAATGCTGCTTTAATTACACAAAATACATATAGAAGAGCAATTGATACATGGAAGAAAATAAATTTAAATATTTTATTTGGTGAAGACGCCATCGAATCAGATGAAATAGTAGATTTATATAAATTATATGGAGAAAACTTCCTAAAAAATGGTGGTATGGATACTACAAAAATACAAAAAATTATCAAAGACGCTCTAAAAACAAAAAGATTTTATAAATCAAAAATTGACTTTGGATTAGTAACATATAGTTTAACTAATAAAAAACCAATGGAACTAACAAAATCCCAAATCAAACAACATTTATTAGATGATTATTTAATGGCATCCGCAACATGCTTCCCTGCTTTCCAAAAGAAAGAAATTAATGGTGAAGAATTTATTGATGGAGGCTACTATGATAACTTACCAATAAATCTTGCATTAAAAATGGGAGCTGACGAAATAATTGCAGTAGACTTATCAGCACCAGGATTTAAGAAAACTCCAAATAAAAAAGTAAAAACTATTACAATTAAACCAAAATCTAAATTAACAAATTTCTTAAACTTCTATGAAGAAGGAGCTAAAAGAAATATTGCTTTAGGTTACAATGATACAATGAAGACTTTTAATAAATTAGAAGGAAATCATTATACATTCAAAAAAGGTCAAATAGAAAAAAATAATAATATGTATCAACAAACATATGAACATATTATTAGTAAAGTATTAAGATTTAAAAATGCTACAAAAGACTTCTATAAACAATTAAAAATATCATCTGATATTCCAACCAAATTAGAAGATAAATTACTTTTAAGAGTAATGGAACTAGTTGCAAAAGACTTTAACATAGATGATACAAAAATATATACTTATAGATCTTTTAATAGAGCCTTAAGAAAAGAATTAAAAAATAGAATTAAAGAACTAGATACAACAGAAACAAGAAAAACTAAGAAAACAGAAGTAGAATTATTCTTAGAAATGGAAAAAGGTAATTACAAAGAACTAAGAACTTTAGGATTATTAAATCCAATTGAATTATTAAAAGCTGTTTACTTATATACAATATGCGAGGACTAATATGAAAAATAACTTTAAATACACCAATTCAAATAAACGTTATCATACTTTAGATTATTACTATAAAAATAGATTTAATAGTAAAATATTTAAAGTAAGTTTAAATGCTAACTTTTCTTGTCCAAATATAGATGGAACTGTTGGCTATGGTGGTTGTATTTATTGTTCTAAATCAGGTAGTGGTGAATTTGCTGGTAATAAAGAAGATGAAATCGTAAAGCAATTCAATGCTGTAAAAAACATGATGTTAAAGAAATGGCCTAACGGAAAATATATTGGTTATTTTCAAGCCAGAACAAACACACATGCACCTGTTGAAGTATTAAGAAAACTACATGATAAAATTCTAGAACAAGAAGGAATTATCGGATTAAATATCGGTACTAGACCAGATGCTATATCTGATGAGTGCTTAGACTATCTAGATGAATTAAATAAAAAAACTTATCTAACTATTGAATTAGGTTTTCAAACATCTAAAGAATCAACATCTAAATTAATTAATAGATGTCACTCTCTAGAATGTTTTGAAGATATGGTCAAAAAACTAAGAGAAAGAAATATAGATGTAGTTGTTCATATTATTAATGGACTTCCATACGAAACAAAAGAAGATATGTTAAATACTGTGAGATATTTAAATAGTTTAGATATCCAAGGTATAAAAATACATATGCTAAGTATTTTAAAAGATACTCCTATTGAGTATATGTATCAAAGAGATAAATTTCACATTTTAACAAAAGAAGAATATATCGATATAACTATTTCTCAATTAGAATTACTTCGTCCAGAAATAGTAATTCATAGAATAACAGGAGACCCAAAACTAGAAGATTTAATTGAACCACAATGGTTAGTAAAAAAATTCTGTGTTTTAAATGATATTGATAAAGAAATGGTAAAAAGAGATACTTATCAAGGAAGTAAACTATGATTTATTTAGTAATAATAAACATAATATCTTTCTTATCAATGGGTCTTGATAAATTCTTAGCAATAATAAGTAAAAGAAGAATAAGTGAAAACACTCTACTCTTCTTAACATTAATTGGTGGTGGATTAGGAACACTAATTGGAATGTTTATATTTAGACATAAAATTAGAAAAATGAAATTTCAAATATTAGTTCCCCTATCACTTATAATTTTTTACATAATAAAAACCACTATTTAATAGTGGTTTTTTTATTATTTACTTAATGTTTCTAAAAATTGTTTATTATTTACTGGTGTTGCAGCTGGTGCTACTGGAGCAGCTGGAGCAACTTCAGCATGTTTCTTTTTAGGATTATTAGCTGGAGCAGTTTCATGGAATGTAATTCCAGCTGTAGTTAAGTTTTGTAATTCACTTGGAACGATAATCTTAGTAGCTTGTCCATTCGCAACTTCAACCATTGCTTCATAACTCTTATATTTTAATAATGGTTCATCCATTCCAACATCTTTTAGTAATTTTAAACCTTGAGCAGTTGCTTCTTGAATTTTTAAAATAGCAGCAGCTTGCCCTTCAGCTTCTCTAATTTGAGATTCTCTTTTAGCATCAGCTCTTAAGATAGCACTTTCTTTTTCTCCTTCAGCAATAAGGATAGCACTCTTTTTTTCTCCTTCTGCTTTAAGGATAGATTCACGTCTTTCACGTTCAGCACGCATTTGTTTTTCCATTGCTTCTTGAATATCTCTTGGTGGTAAAATATTTTTAACTTCTACACGGCTAACTCTAATTCCCCAAGGATCAGTAGCAACATCTAAGATTGATCTCATTTGTGTATTAATAACATCTCTTGATGTTAAAGTTTCATCTAACTCTAAATCTCCGATAATGTTACGTAATGTTGTTGCAGTTAAATTTTCAATTGCACTAACTGGATTTTCAATACCATAAGTATATAGTTTTGGATCAGTAATATGGAAATATACTACTGTATCAATTTGCATTGTAACGTTATCTTCTGTAATAACTGGTTGTGGTGCGAAATCCTTTACAATTTCTTTTAAGTTTACTATATTAGAAACTCTTTCGATAAATGGAATTACATAATGTAATCCTGTTTGCATAGTTCTATGATAAGCTCCAAGTCTTTCAATAACATATGCTTTTGATTGTGGGATAATTTTAACTCCTGTTAAACCAATAACAAGAATAACCCCTAAAATAATAAATGGCATTATTTTTCCTCCTTCTTCTTCTCCACGATAAGTTTTGCTCCCTCAATACTCTTTATAATAACTTTACTTCCTTCTTTTATAGGTTCATCACTAGTTGCCATCCAGTTTTCACCAAACACTTTAACTCTACCATATTCATTAAAAGAAATCTCTTTAATAACTTCTCCTTCTTTACCAATAAGTCTATCGGTATTAGTAGGAATAAGTTCAGATAAATGAAATGCTTTTAATAATGGTTTAGTACAAAGTAAAGCAATAACTGATGTAATTACAAATACAGTAGATTGTATCCAAATATTTTCTACAACAAATGATAAAAATACTGTTACAAGTGCCCCAAAAGCAAACCATATTGTAACTAAATTAACCGTTGCAAACTCCACTACTAGAAGTAATAAAAAAATTATAAACCATCCTATAGTCATAAAAACTCACCCTTAAGTTTATTATATGATATAGACCCCTATTTTTCAATAAAAATTTATCCTTGTTAATCACTAGAAAATAATATATAATTATGTATATAATAAGAAGGAGTTTTAGAATGACGAACAAAGAACGCCGAGCATTAAGTATAACAATCGCTACTTGTGGAATCATGTTAATTGGAAGCGGTCTTATTATGACTACTACTAATACAACTACGATCAAAAAGCAATATAGTGTTGAAATAAGTCAAAAACGCGTTGCTTCAGCAAAAGTAAATTTAATAAAATTAAAAGATATGGAATTAGAAGTAGGAACACCATTAAGTGTTAATGTTCAAGATTACTTAGAAGACCCAGAAGAACTAGAAACATCTGTAATAAAAGCACTAAAACTAGATACTTCTGCAATTAATGCAAGTGAGCCAGGTACTTATACATATACAATTCAATTTAAAAAGAAAAAATATAATGGTACTTTTAAAATAAAAGAAAAACAATTGCCACAAATGCAATTTACACTAAAAGAAATATCAATTCCAAAAGGAACTGCACTTTCAACTGATTTAAGTACATATGTAGTACAAACATTAACAGATGAAATCAAAAATAATACTACTCTAGATTTAAGTAGTGTTAATGCTGCTCAAGTTGGAGTATATCAATATTCTGTATCATACAATGGTCAAACTTTTGTCTCAACAATTAATGTTTATAATCAAACAGTAATTACACCAAATACACCAGAAGTTACACCAGATCCAGTTGAACCAACTACTCCAGTTGAAACACCTGTAGCTGATGAAAAAACAGATGAACCTACTGAACCAGTAGCAACTGAATAAGAAATGTCAAAAGAAGAGTCAACTCTTCTTTTTTTATATTAAAAAAATTGATAATTTTTAAAATTTAGAGTAACTTAAAGATAGGAGTAAAATTTTTGATTTTGGAGGGATGATATGTCAAAAATAAGAGTTGTTCAATATGGAACAGGAAAGATGTCTGTATACACAATGAGATATGTATACGAGAAAGGAGCAGAAATCGTTGGAGCACTAGATATTAATCCAGCAGTAATTGGAAAAGATATCGGTGAAATCATGGGATGTGAAGAAAAAGGAGTTAAAGTTACTTCAGTAGAAAAAGCAGAAGAACTATTAACTGAATTAAAACCAGACGTAGTAATCGTAACTACAATGAGTTTATTAAGTGACCTTGAAGATCCACTTATGTTATGTGCTAGATTAGGATTAAATGCTATCACTACATGTGAAGAAGCATTCTACTCTTACAATTCTAACCCAGTGTTATCTAATAAGATCAACGAATTAGCAGTTAAAAACAACTGTACTATTACAGGATCTGGATACCAAGATATTTATTGGGGTGAATTAATCAGTGCCATCGCTGGTTCAACACATAATATTACAAAAATTAAAGGTAGTTCTTCATATAACGTAGAAGACTACGGAATCGCACTTGCTGAAGCTCATGGTTCAGGATTAACATTAGAAGAATTCGATGAAAAAATCGCTAGTGTTGACCGTATGAGTAAAGAAGAAAGAGACGAACTAATTAATGGTGGAACTTACTCGCCATCATATATGTGGAACGTAAACGGATGGTTAGCTGGAAAACTTGGATTAACAGTAACATCTCAAACACAAAAATGTGTACCAATGACTTACCCAGAAGATATTGAATCTTCAACATTAGGTATGACTGTTAAAGCAGGAGACGCTACAGGAATGAGCGCTATTGTTACAACAGAAACTGCTGAAGGAATTGTTATCGAATCTGAATGTATTGGTAAAGTTTATGGACCAGATGAATTCGATAAAAATGAATGGACAGTTATGGGAGAACCTGAAACTACAATCGTAGTAAACCGTCCAGCTACTGTAGAATTAACATGTGCTACAATAGTTAATAGATTACCAGACGTAATCAATGCAAAACCAGGATTCATTCCAACACATGAAATGGATGAATTAATGTACAGACCAAAATCATTAGATACATACTTAAAATAATAAAAAAAGAAACAAACAAAAAAACATCTGACAGAAACACAGATGTTTTTTTTATTGTCTTAAGATAATCCTACGATTTCTCCATCAACTAAATCAATTTTTTCATAACTAGGAACTCTAGATAACCCAGGCATTGTCATAATATCACCTAGTAATACAGTAATAAATCCTGCACCATTATATAAACAAATATCTTTTACGTTTACCTCAAAATCAACAGGAGCCCCTACTTTCTTTTGATCATCAGAGAAAGAATATTGAGTCTTTGCAATACAAATAGGTAAATCCTTAATACCATTCTTTTCAAAACTATTTAATTTATCAAGAGCAAGTTCACTAAAATTAACTCCCTTTGCATGATATATCTCAGTTGCTACTTTTCTAACCTTTTCTTTAAAACTATCAGAATCATTATAAATTAATGAGAAGTTATAATCTTTAGAACAACTATCTATAACAACATTAGCTACATCAATTGCTCCTTCTCCTCCATCTACATAAGCAGTACTTGTAGAAACTACAACATCTAACTCCTTACAATAATCACTTACTATTTTAATTTCATCGTCTGTATCACTTGCAAATTTGTTAATACAAACAACTACATTAACACCATATTTCTTAAGATTAGAAATATGTCTTTCTAAATTACAAAGTCCATTCTTTAATGCAGCATCATTAGGATTTAATACTTCATCTTTACTAACTCCACCATGATATTTTAAAGCCTTTATAGTAGCTACTAAAACCACTGTATCAGGACTTAATCCATTAAGACGACACTTTATATCTAAAAACTTTTCTGCCCCTAAGTCAGCTCCAAAACCAGCCTCAGTAATAACATAATCACCAAGTTCTAAACCAATATTAGTAGCCATAATACTATTACATCCATGAGCAATATTAGCAAAAGGTCCACCATGAATAATAACAGGAGTTCCTTCTAATGTTTGAACTAAGTTAGGCATAATTGCATCTTTTAATAAAACACTCATAGATCCTTCTACTTTTAAATCTTTAGCATAAATAAATTCATCATTACTATTTAAACCAACAACTATATTACCAAGTCTATATTTTAAATCATCAAGATCCTTAGCTAAACATAATAAAGCCATAATTTCACTAGCAGCAGTAATTGTAAAACTATCTTCTCTACTACCTAAATTAATATTTCTTAAAGCTCTATCATTAACATCTAAACATCTTTTAAATAAAACTTTCTTAAAATCTAAACTATTACCAAAATAAATATGATTATCAATAGCAGAACATAACAAATTATTAGCAGAAGTAATCGCATGAAAATCCCCAGTAAAATGAAGATTAATATCTTCCATAGGAATAACTTGACTTCTACCTCCACCAGTTGCTCCACCTTTTATACCAAACACAGGTCCCATTGAAGGTTCTCTTAATACTGCAACAACTTTCTTCCCCAGTTTATTCATTGCATCTGCAAGACCAATACTTACAGTAGTCTTCCCTTCTCCAAGTGGAGTTGGACTAATCGCAGTAACTAAAACTAATTTTCCATTTCTTTTTGTAGGATTATATTTAATCTTAGCTTTATCAAAACCATAATAAACTAAGTTAGAATCATCAAGACCAATCTTTTTACCAATTTCTTTAATATTTAAACCTTCTACACTTCTAGCAATCTCTATATCTGTCATTTTATCACCTCTCTCTAATTATACAATAAATATACTAAACTTGTATTTTAAAATACTATTTTTACCCAAAAAACTAATTTTCATAAACTAAAAAAATAAATATACACAATCACTTTTATACAAATAATTAAAAACCCTCATTTGATAATAAATAAACTTCTTGTTATTATCAAAAACATTAAGAAAACAAGGAGGGATTTTATGAAAAAAATATTACTTTTCTTAATACTAGTTTTCACATCATTTATATCAGTAAATGCACAATCACATTCGTTCTTTGAAGGAGAATACATTGATAATATTTATATGAATCGACTAAAAGATAATATAATTGATTATCAACAAGCTAGAATATTTAGACATTCTAAATCATTCGCACCATCATATTGTATAGAACCATACTCTACATTTAATACTGGAGCATTATACTATCAAACTGATAATCCACCTAACCTTACAAATGAGCAAATAGAAAGAATTAAATTAATTTCTTATTATGGTTGGGGTTACAAAGATCACTCAGATCAAAAATGGTATGCAATTGCCCAATTTATGATTTGGGAAGCATCATATCCACATGCTCAATACTATTTTTCAGATACTTTAGCTGGTCCTAAAGTAATAAAATATACATCTGAAATAAATGAAATAAACAAACTAATAAATAACCACAAACAACAACCATCTTTTGAAACAACTAATATTACAGATAAAACAAATAAAACTATCATTCTAAAAGATAAAAATAATACATTAGATAAATACAAAGTAACATCTAATAATGCAACAATTGAAAATAACAATTTAATAATTAAAAATCTAAATCCAGGAACTCATACTATTAATTTAGAACAAAAACTAGAAGGAAGTTCAAAAAGTGAATTTTATGTATCAGGTAATTCTCAAAATCTAATAACTATAGGATATCCAGATCCAATAAAACTATCAATAACAGTAAATATACAAGAAACAAAACTTTCTATAAAAAAAATTGACAAAGATACAAAAACAAACAATCCACAACCTAATACTTCTTTAGCAGGAGCAGTATTTGAACTATATAAAGATAACAAATTATTAAAAGAAATAAAACTTGAAGAAACAAAATTAGAATTAAAAGATTTAGATTATGGAAATTACTACATAAAAGAAAAAACTCCAGGTACAGGATATCAATTAAACACTAATACTTATAAATTTAATATTACAAAAGAAAATCCTACTGCAGACATAACTATAGAAAATGAAGTAATAAAAAAAGAAATAGAAATTACAAAGTTATATGGAACAGGTAATGACTTTAAACCTGAAGAAAATATAAACTTCAACATTTATGATGAAGAAGATAATTTAATAAAAACAATTATAACTGATAAAAATGGTAAAGCATCAATCATTCTTCAATATGGAAAATACACAATAAAACAAATGACAACAACTGAAGGATTTGAAAAAATAGAACCAATAGAATTAGAAATAAAAGATACTAAAAAAGAAGAATTTACATTAAAAGATTATAAAATACCTGTACCAGATACATATAAAGAATTGAATATATTTGAACTATTATGGCAAAAATTAAAATCATTATTCTCCTAACTATATATTCCATCATATGTAAAGGTATTTATAAAACAAATGATTATAATATTGTATCTATTCCAGAAGATAAAGTTATTACTGAACATCTTACATTAGAAGAAACAATTAAAGAAGATATAACTACTAAACCTCCAATCATAGAAAATACATCTATTGGTTCATTAATAATAGAAAAAATAAATCTAAATAAACCACTATATCCAGTTAATGATAAAAAAAATAATATTGAAGAAAATATTACCATCTTACCCGGTTCTCTTTCTCCAGAGAAAGAAAATAGTATCATCTTTTTAGCAGCCCATTCCGGTCCTGCACCAAATTCTTATTTTAATGACCTAGATCAATTACAAGAAAAAGATAAAGTAATTTTAAATATAAATAATAAAGAATATATTTATGCAGTTACATCAATTTGGGAAACAAATAAAGATGGGACTATTGAAGTATATAAACAATCAACTAATCAGTTAATTCTAACTACATGTAGTAAAAAAGATAAAAACAAACAATTAATTATAAACACAATAAAAGAGTCCTAAGACTCTTTTTTATTTAATACTTCTAAAGCTTTTTGTAATTGAGCATCATTCTCCTCAGTAGGATTATCATAATACTCTTTACTTTGTTCAATTACAACATCAGGATTTAATCCTTTATCTTGTAAACTCTTACCTTTAGATGTTAACCATCTTTGAGTAGTATATTTTAAACTAGAACCTCCAGGTAATTCAACTGCTTTTTGAATTGAACCTTTACCATATGTAGTAACTCCTACGATAGTAGCTTTCTTATATTTATCATGGAATGCTGATGCTAAAATTTCTGAAGCAGAAGCACTTCCTTCATCAACTAACACTACTACTGGATAATTTCTAGTAGTTTTATCAGTTGTATAAACTTTCTTTTGTTTTCCTTTAGTTTCAATTCTATAAATTTCAACATTCTTACCTAAGAACATATCTAAAATTTCATTAACTTGATTTAATCTTCCACCAGTATTACATCTAACATCAATAATTAAAGATTCAATTTTTTTCTTCTCTAATTTTTTCAATTCTTTTTCAAATTGTTTAAATGTATTAGCAGCAAAATTATCTATTTTAATATAACCAACATTATTATCTTTAACACTACTAAATACTGATTGAATTTGAATAATATCTCTAGTAACTTCAAACTTTAATCTTTCACCTTCACGCATAACTTCTAATTTAACACTAGTACCTTTTTTACCAGTTAATAATTGAGAAATTTCTTCAAGTGTAGATTTAGTTATATCATTTTTATCAACAGCAACGATTAAATCATCAACTTTTAAACCAGCTTTTTCAGCAGGTGAATCTTTTACAACCTCAGTAATTGTACAATCTCCATCAGTCCATGTAATTGTAATACCAAGTCCAACATATTCTCCATCTACTGATTGATTAAAACTATATGTTTGATTATTATCTAAATAAGTTGAATAAGGATCATTTAAAATACTAACCATACCTGATATAGCAGCATTCATTAAATCTTTTTCATCAACATCTTCATAATATTCATCTACAATATTAGTATAAGTTGAAATAACTTCTTGTAATTCTTCACTAGCTTCTTTACCAACTAATCCTAAATTACTAGTAGAAATAATACATCCAACTATAATACCAAATAATACAGAAATAAATATTATAACAACTACTTCAAATATATTAAAACCATCATCTTTATTCTTAGAAAAAATCTTTTTAAAGTTTAGTTTTTTCTTAGTCTTTTTAATTACTGCAGATAACTTTTTCTTCACTTTATCACCTCATAATATCATATAATTATCATATCATAACAACCTAAAAAATAAAATCATAAATAGAAAAAAGACAATTACTTGTCTTTTTATTTACTTAAATAATCAACTACTTTATCAGTTCCTTCAATATATTCTCTAACCATACCATCTCTAAATCTAATAATAGTAGTTCCCTTAATAGCTAACTCAGTAGCATCTTTAGGATTTTTATTTGATGTATCAGATACAGAATTCTTATTTAATGCATTACCTAAATCAACAGTATATACTTTTAAAGCATCTTCTTTTGATTCATAAGTATAAATTGCATTTAAAACTTTAGATGCATCTTCATCATCAAAATCATAATAAACTACTAAATATTTAGATGTATTCATAGAGAAACTAGAACCTGCTAAAATTTCATCATATTGAATAGTAGTTTCTTCCTTAGTATCTTTTTTTGTACCAAAATCACCAACTAATATATATGTTAATAAATAGAAGAATCCAAATACTAACGCAACTATAATAAATGTTCTAATAATTCCTTTAACAGAAGGACTATTATTTACATCTTCAATCTTTTTACTCTCTTCTTTTTTAATTACTTCTTTCTTTTTCATGTTATCACCACGAAAAAATTATAACATATCGAAAAAAATAAATAAAGTCCTTTATTTTATACTAGTTACAGGCAATTCATAAATAGATTGAGCAACTTCTATTAATTCATCTTTACTCATTACTTCACTTATTAAATAATACTCAATCCCGTTACTAGTCCAAGATAAAGAAGTATCTGTCATAACACCTAATGTATCCATTAATTGATAAGGTTCCCCAAAGGTTGGAATAATAGTGAACTCATCCTCAACACTTGCAGTCTCCTCAACTAATAAAAATGATTTATCCCCTTCAAAAGTTAAAATAACCCTTTCACCAAAATCTGTTTTTATTCTTTCTTCATTAGTTAGTTTAGTCCCATCTGGAATAAATAAAGGATACATAGTATCTTCAAATATGCTTGTCTCTTTTACTTCTTCAATCTCAAATGTACTCATAATTTCATCTATTTCAAAATAATCATCACTAAATTTAGGAGAATAATCAATGTCATCAAATACCATTTTCATACAAATAAGATCTTCACTATTATATACATATATTTTAGTAATATTATATTTATCATCTAAAATAATCTTTTCTTTAACTAAATTTTTATTATTTGGATAATTAACTTTATTAGTAATTTCAAATCCTTTATCAGTCTTCTTAAATTTATATTCAGAATCATTCTTAATATCATCTAAAACTTTATCTAATAAATATATTTGAGAATTATTATATGGCCAATCACTTTGAAATTTAAAACTCTTATTTAATGAAGGTGTAAGTATAAATACTCCATCATCATTCTTCAAAATAACTTGACTATGATTATTAGACTGATTAGTTAATACTACTTTATAATAATCATCTTTCTTATGACCAACAGAAATATCATAAACATATACCTCATCATTATTTAAGATTTCTAATGTACCATTTAATTTATAACCAACTTTATTATTAATATTCTTTTCTAATTCTTTGATAACATCCTTATCATTAACCTTCCCACAACCACATAATAAAAATACACAACACATCAATAAAATTAATTTTTTCATTTTTCACCCCATATCTAGTAAATAATATGGAATAAAAAAATTAATATACCAAAAAAAAGAAATAGCTTAACTATTTCTTTTCAGTAATCTTAATTTTAACTTTCTTTGTCTTAGAAGCATAAGTTAACTTCAAGTCATCTCCAGTTACTTTAACTTCAACATCATGTGTACCAACACCAAGTTTTTCTAAGTCTACATAAGCTTTAATTGATGAAGGATCTAATGCATCAACATTTTCCTTACTTCCGCTTACTACAACTGTTACTTGTCTATCATCTTCAGTTAAAGCTTGAACATTATACTTACTATTTAAGTTTTCAGTACTAATAGAAATATTTTCAAATTCCTTAGTAACAGAGTTATCAACATATACTTTAACAGTTAATGTCTTAGAACTTAATTCAGTAATTCCAGAAGGTTTCTTTAATGTTACATGGAAATCTTTATTCTTTTCTAATCCCTTAACATCAATTTCAACTTCTAATACTTCAATCTTTTCAACAGCTTCTTGATCACCATAAATAGTTACACTATTTACACTAGAATCAATAGCTTTAATTGCTTTACCAAATGCTAAGCTTCCAGTTGGAACAATCTTAATTGGTACTTCTTTACTTGGAGAAGTAATTGTAATCTTAGCAGTTACTGTCTTAGGTACAACTTCAACATCTAAAATCTTACCTTCAGCATCATAAGCTACTAAAGGAACATCCTTTAATGTTAAAACACCAGCTTTAGGATTTGGAATATTATCAACATCTACTAATGCTTTAACTGTAGCAACTTGTTGAAGTTTATATTCAGCTCCTTTAACAATAACATTATCTCTATCTAATTCAATATCACTAATAAATAATTTACTATCTAAACTATCTTTATGTAATACATCATAAGTTAAACTTCTAGTTTCACTAACTTTTTCATAAATAGTTACTGTAACATTTGAAGGATCTAACTTATAATCTAAAGATTTTAATCTTTGAGCATACTTTAAAGTAACTTTGTGATTTCCAGGCTTTAAACCAGTTAAATCAACAGATACACCTTTAGATGGAGATTGTTTAGCTAAGAAGATGTGTCTTCTTTGACCAACTAAAGTAATATCTACACTCTCAGGTAAACCTTCTACAACATATAATTCTTCATTAAATACTGCTGTAACAGGTTGATCATATAAAATCTCTGCATATTGATCAATCATAACATTCGATTCTTGATCAATATAAATAAATATACCAAAAGCCATTACTAAACTAATAATAATCAACGTTGATTTCTTACTAATCATTTTATCAAAACTCTTAGTATTATCTTTAAATAAATTCATTAAAACCAAAATAACTTTTGTAACAGGAGTTATCAACCATTTATCAAAGAACATTCCGAAAAGACGAATAATTCTACCTATTAATCTAAATACTTTCTTCATCTTTATCTTCCTCTACTTCTTCTTCAATTTCAATATCTTGTTTTGGTTTTAATTCATCTATTAATAACATTCTAACATCATCTAAAGTTAAATTATAAAGTAGTTCACCTTTTAAAGCGATTGAGATACGTCCAGTTTCTTCTGAAACAACAATACATATAGCATCAGTTTCTTCAGCAAGACCAAGTGCAGCTCTATGTCTTGTACCTAAACGTTTATTTAACTTAGGACTATTACTTGTTGGGAATACCGCTCCAGCACAAGTAATTCTATCTCCTTGAATAATACATCCACCATCATGTAATGGATTACCTTCATAGAATATAGCAACTAATAAATCACTTGATAAATCGGCATAAACTTTTTTAGCTTTCTCAATATAATTTGCTAAAGAAACATCTCTTTCTAAAACAATTAGAGCACCTATTCTTTCTCTAGACATATATTCACAAGCATTAACTATTTCATAAACTAATCTTTCTCTTTCATCAACAGTTAACACTTTATGTCTACCTAATAATTGACTTCTTCCTATACTCTCTAAAACAGTTCTAATTTCTGGTTGGAATATTACTATAAGCGCAAGTGGTCCCCAAGCTATTACGTATTCTAATAACAATCCTATTGTATAAA
>JAZRPV010000027.1:0-39930 GCA_045649455.1 Bacilli bacterium
TTTGTTTTATTCCTATTTCTTCTATAATGGCAAGATTATTTAATTCTATGTATGGTGGGATATTTATAAATAGTAGGGGTATTAGTAAAAATATAATTAATAGTTTGTTCATTAGTCACCTCGATTTATATTATTTGTTAGATATGAGTTTCTTTTATTATTCTTTAATTTTATAAAAGAGTCTTTTATTTCATTTTTATTAAAGGGATATATAGGAGATAGATATTTATAATTAAATGTTTTTGTGTTTATTAAGTTTATTATTAAATATATTAATCCTATTAATACTCCATATATTCCTAGGAGAGAGGATAATATTAAAAGAATTATTTTATATGATCTTAAGGCATTTGATAATTCAAGAGATGAAAATATTAAACCAGATATAGATGATATAGCGATTACAATGATCATTATTGGAGAGACTATTCCTGCTGATACGGCTGCATCTCCTAGAATTAAACCTCCAAGTATTGATACTGCTGATGATGATGTTTGAGACATTCTTATATCTGTTTCTTTTAATATTTCAAAACATATTATCATAAATATTGCTTCTATATAAGCGGGGAATGGGACAAATGTTCTTCCTGCTTTTAACATTATTAGTAATTTATATGGTAGTAGATTATAATTTCTTGTTGTTGTTGCGATATAAATAGCAGGAGTTAATAATGATATTAAGAATGCGCTTAATCTTATTAGTCTGATAAAAGTAGTATTTATATTTTTTTGATAATAATCATCTGGAGTATGAAAGAAATCTAAAAAGAAACTTGGTAAAATTAAGGCATATGGAGAGTTTTCTACTAGAATAATACATTTTCCTTCTAATAGGGCAATTGAAGCTTTATCAGGTCTTTCTGTTTGAATTATAGTAGGGAATAATTTATTAGTATCTAGATATTTCTTTATATAAGATGAATCTATTATTCCATCTATATTTATTTTATTAATTTTATTTTGTATTTGGTTAATTAATTTTTTATTGGCAATATTATTCATATAAAGAATTGAAACTTTGGTATTAGTTTGTTTACCTAGAATAGATTCTTTTAATATTAAGTTTTTTGATTTAATTCTTTTTCTAATTAGATTAATATTTGTATTTATATTTTCATTAAAACTATCTTTTGGTCCAGTAATATTTAATTCATTAGTAGAGGGTGAGATTGCTCGATCTGTTATTAATTTTACTTCTATTGAATAGATATTATTGTTTATAATTAAGATTAAATTAGAATTATTTAATTTATTATTTATATCTTTCTTATTTATTTTTTCAGTATTTATATTTGGTAAATATTTATTTAGATTAATAATTTGTTTTTTAGAAAGTTCTTTTATTTTACTTAGTATTTCTTTATTAATCATTTCTTTATTTACTAAAATATCATTATATATAAGAATAATTTTTTGTTTGTTTATAATTATTTCTTTAATTTTATAATCAATAGAAGGATTTATATTGTACATAGAATCACCATTATTATTATGGAAATTATTTTTATTTTTATTATTATTTGTTATAATTAGATAGAGGTATTTATATGAGAGTGAAAATAGAAAAATTAGATCATTTTGGACGTGGTATTTGTTATATTGATGGGAAGATTTGCTTCGTTGAGAATACTTTACCTGGAGAAGATGTTAAAATTAAAATTAATTTAGAGAAGAAGAAATATATGCTTGGAAGGGTTAAAGATTTTTATAGTGTTTCTTCTGATAGGGTTGATGATGTATGTCCTTATAAAGATAAATGTGGTGGATGTGATCTAAGTCATTTGTCATATAAAAAAGAGAATGAATATAAATGTTTAAAAGTAAAAGAAATATTAAGAAAGTATGCTGATGTTGATGAAGTATTAGTAGAAGATGTTTCTTTTGGAGAAGAATATAATTATCGTAATAAGATTACTTTACATGGGGATCATAATATAATTGGTTATTATAAAAAGAATAGTAATGATATTGTTCCAATTAATAAATGTTTATTAGTAGATGAAAAGATTAATCATATTATTAATGTTATTAATATGATGAGTAGTGATAATGAATATAAAGATATTGTAATTAGAGTATCTAATGACAGTGAAGAAGTATTAATTAGTATTACTGGTAAAGTTAAAGGTTATGAAGTACTTGAAGATTTATGTGATAGTTTAATTATTAATGATGAAGTTATTAAAGGTGAAAGAACTATTATGAGTTTTATTGGAGAGAAGAAGTTTATTATTTCTGATAAGGGATTCTTCCAAGTTAATAAAACGCTTACTGAAAGACTTTATAATGAAGTTTTAAATATTGTTAAAGAAGTTAAACCTAAGAAAGTATTGGACCTATATTGTGGATGTGGGACAATTGGTATTTATATAAGTGATTATGTAGATGAAGTTGTTGGTGTTGAAGTATTTAAAGAAAGTATTGAGAATGCTAAAAAGAATAAGAAACTTAATAATTGTAACAATATAAGGTTTATTTGTGATAAGGTTGAGAATGTAATTGATAATATAAAAGATAATACAGATTTAGTTATAGTTGATCCACCTAGAGGAGGATTAGATACAACTAGTGTTAATGTATTATTAAGTATGAATGTAAATAATTTAGTTTATGTATCTTGTGATCCAGTTACTTTAGCAAGAGACATAAAGTTATTAAAAGAAAAATATGATGTTATTAGTATTAAACCATTTAATATGTTTTCTAGAACATATCATGTAGAATGTGTTTGTTTATTAAAAGCGAAGTAAAAAGATGAAAATAATTTCTATGTTCGATTGACTGATAAAAATAACTGTGATAAATTTTAAATGTATTAATTATCTTGCCGTGAGTTAATATGACAATTTGGACGCTAAGGTTCTAATCCTTTAAGGCAAGGAAGAATTATTGCATGCTGCGAGATATCCCTTTCAATAGGATGAAGGGGATATCTTTTTTTATTCTAAAAGGAGGTTTTAAAATGAATGAAATAGCAGAAAAAGATGTTATAAACATCGAAAATATGATTTATGAAATTAATGGAAAGGAGGTAATGTTTGATTCTGATTTAGCTAAACTATATGAATGTAAAAATGGAACTAAAGAAATAAATCAAGCAGTTAGAAATAATCCAGATAAGTTCCCGGAAAGATATTTATTTAGGGTTACTGATGAAGAATATAATTCTTTGAAGTCAAAAATATTGACTTCAAAAGGTGGATCTAGAAAAGGACATATTGCATTTACAGAACAAGGTGTTTATATGCTTGCTACAATTATAAAATCGAAGACCGCTACTGAGATAAGTATAAGAATAATGGATACTTTTGTACATATGAGACATTATATAAAATATGCTGAGCGTGTTTTACCACATAAATATTTATTGCTGGAAGAAAAAGTTGATGAACATACTAAAAAGATAGATGAATTATTTGATAAATTTAATCCTAAAGTTATTGCTAATAGATCAATTTTTTTCAGAGGGGATTTTTATGATGCGTATTCAGTTTTACTTGGAATATTTGATTTGTCAAAAGAAGAGATAATTATTATTGATAATTATGTTGGGAAAGAAGTGCTTGATTTGTTAAGAAAAATTAATAAAAAGATAATAGTTATTTCATCAAATATAGATGAAACTCTAAAGAAGAAATATTTAGAACAATATAATAATGTAACGTTTATAAATAATGATTCTTATCATGATAGATTTATTATTATAGATAGAAAAAAATTGTTCCATTGTGGTGCTTCATTTAAGGATTTAGGAAAGAAATGCTTTGGAATTAATGAAATAGAAAATAAAATTGAAATAGAAAAGATGTTAGAAAATATAAATAGTATGTTATAATAGGTGTTAAGAAATAACAGTTTGTGTTAAATAGTAGGAGAAGTATATGGCAAAGAATAAAAAGAAAAAGAAATTTGATAAAGGGTTAGTTATAGGTATTAGTATACTAGTTGTAGTAGTTTTACTATTTATTAGTGTTTGTTTTGATATGATTAGTATTTATGGTGTTAATAAACCGGTATTTGCGGTATTTGATAAAGATAAAAATATGTATAGAGGGTTATTTTATAATACTTATATTTGTCCTGCATATTCGGCACCTAAAATTAAAAATAAATTATCTAATTATAAATGTAGACCAGTTACTTTTACAAAGAATAATTTTATTGTAGTTGATAGTAATAATAGTGATAAGATTACTAAAGAAAGAATTGTTAATGAAGATTTAGAAGATGAATTTTATACATTTTATTATGGGTTAAATAAAGCAACTATTAATATTAATGGAGAAAAGTATGATTTAATTGATGCTATTTATAATAAAGTAATTAGTTTAGATGATATATATAAGAGAATACATTTGGTTGATTCTTATGATGATGGTGGTACAAGTATTTATAGTGATGGATATATTAAATATAATAAGAATGGTACTATTAAAGAACAAAAAGTTGGTAGTTATAAAATTATTCAATGTAATACATTAAGTGGTAATAAAGATGTTTATATTGGTGATTTGAATATGGAATATAAAAATAGTTTTTGTTTAAATCAAAATTTTGTTAGAACATATAAAGTACTTAATATAGAAGATAGTAATGATGAAGAGTATGTTTATTTAACTTTAAGATCTTTCCAAGAAGAGGAAGTTGAAACTGTAAAAGTTGAAAAGAAGATTGTAAGTACAGTAGAAGAAGATAAGTCATATGAATTTAAATTTAGATATGAAAATGATGAAGATTTAAAGGATGATATCAAATCTATATTTGAAAATAGTAAGTTAATTAAAGTGTACTTAACTGATAAGGAAGGATTAGATCAAAGAAATGATCTATTGGTAAGATAATATGCATGAAATGAGATTACATAATAGTCCTTTTAAATTAATTAAGAGTGGTACTAAAACAATTGAGATGAGATTAAATGATGAAAAAAGACAATTAATTAAAGTAGGTGATTCTATTAAATTTATTAATAGAGTTACTGAAGAAGAAATGGTTACTTTAGTAAAGGGTCTTCATTATTATGATAGTTTTGATGAACTTTATAAACATTTTGATAAAGTGTCTATTGGATATGCTGAAGATGAAGTAGCTAATCCTGATGATATGAGTCAATATTATAGTAAAGAAGATATTTTAAAATATGGAGTAGTTGGAATTGAGATAGAAGTCACTAAGTAGTGACTTTTTTTGTGATTTGTGGTATAATACATCTGCTTTGAAAAGGAGGTGTATTATGAGAACAACAGAAGAAATTAAAAGAGATATAGATTTAGTTGATAAAGAAATAATTCGTGGATGCTATAGTCCTGGTAGTGTTGATACTATTAGTCTTAGAAAAAATAGAGAACAATTAGAAAATGAATTGACTCTTGCAAGTTCTGTTTTAGTCGCATGTGATGATGAACTAGATATATATGAATTATATAAGTGTAGAGATCATTATATTTATTATATTGTTTTACATGATACACCTTCAATAGTTGGATATGTTGGAGTTGATTATAGTGATGGACCTCATGTTATTGGAAATGTTGGATATGAAGTTTTTAGAAAATATAGAGGTCATGGTTATGCTAAAAAATCATTAGAACTTTTATGTGATGTATTTTTTCAAAGAGGGATGGATTTATCTATTTTAGTTATTAATCCGAAAAATGTTGCTTCTATAAAAACGGCAGAGTCATTTGGAGGGATTTTAGTAAAAACTTCTGGTACAAGTTATGGTACTAATGTATATAATGTTGATATAAAACAAAAAGTGTTAAGTAGACAGAAGCTTAAATAGCTTTTTTTTTTGTATATTTTACAAACTTATTTTTTTAAAACCTTGCATTTATATATATATATATATATAATACAATTAGAATTGAATGATATGATAGGTGATGTTATGAAAAAAATTAATTTTAATATAAAAGATAGAAAGATGTTATATAGTGTATTAATTATTGTAATTGTATGCGTATTTACTTTAACGATAGCATATGCTGCATTAAATGCGGTGTTAACTATTAGTGGTAATGCACAAGTGAGTTCGGCTGATTGGGATATACATCTTGCAAATCCTAAAGTCACAAAAGGAAGTGCAACTGATGAGATTCCTGTTATAAAAACAAGTAGTACTTTAGAATTTTCTACTACACTAAATATGCCAGGAGATTTTTATGAGTTTTCTATTGATGTTGTTAATGATGGATCTATTGATGCGATGATTGAGCGTGTTGTAAAAAATCCTGAATTAACTGTAGAACAAGCTAAATATCTTAATTATGAAGTTAGTTATATGAACGGTGAAAGTATTGATGTGAAACAAACGCTATATAAAAACACTTCAATTCCAATTAAAGTAAGAGTTGAGTATAGAAAAGACTTAGTTGCGTCTGATTTACCTGTTGGTCAAACTAAATTAGATTTATCTTTAACACTTGAATATATTCAAAGTGATGGGACTGGTACATCTGTAGATAATAATGGCTCATCTTTATCTGAAGTATCTTATTACAGTAATATTGGGGATGCTGTTTTAGCAATTGGTTCTGGCACAATTGTGGAGAGTTCAGATGCTGATAGTACTTCTGGAACTGTTGGAGTTTATACTGATAGCTTAAGTGGTAACTCAATAGTTCAATTAATATCAGATATTACGTTAACAGAAATTTTAAATATAGAATCAGATTTAATATTAGATTTAAATGGTCATTCTATAAATACTACAGTTACTCCTGCTATAAGAACTCAAAGTACAAATGTTGTTATTGATGGTACTGATACTGGGAGTAGTATTGTTGTAAATGCTCCTGCAGGACAAAAAGGAACAGTGTTGAGTACTATGAGTGGTAGTTTAACTGTAAATGGAGGTACATATACTGCAAATACATCAGGGGCAGGTACATCTAGCAACCAAACTCAATGTTTATATGCTTATAACAATACAACTTTGCGTGTATCAAACGCTAAAATTACTTCTTTAGATACAAATAATGGTAGTGCAAATGGTGTTACTGGTAAAGATGGTTCTTCTATCGTGTTAGAAAATACTACAGTTTATGTTGAATCTGGTGTATCTTTAGAAAATAGAGGAGTTTCTAGTACTGGTAATGTTACTTTAAGAGATTGTGATATTCGTGCTGTTGCAGATTATGTAGCTAATGCGGCTGGAAATAACTATGCGTCTAATAGTAGAGGTGTGTGGTGTAGTGGACATTTAATTATGGAAGATTGTTATGTAGATGGATCTCATGCTGGAGTTACTGTTGAAGGGACAGTTTATGTAAATGGTGGTTCATATAATGGTTATGGTCATGGAGGAATTTATTTGAAAGGGAAGTCTGGACCTCATTATTTTTATAATGCTGATTTTAACTGGGCACCAATGCAAGAAGGTTCTGTATCGGATGTTGTAGCTGGTACAAATGGTGCGGGATTTTATGTTGGAGGTGCTAGCAATCAAACTGCTTATTTTGATAACTGCAACTTTAATATGGTAGATGCAAACGGGGAAACTTATAAAGACAATGTGTTACCTTTTTATGGTATTGTTTTACGTACTTCTAGTTCAGAAAAAAATAACATTGTATATATTTCTAATAGTTATGTTAAAGCTTCAACTAACGTAATGTTTAGAGGTGCTGGTACAAATGGACATATAGTATATAATGGAGCGGGAAATGATTGGAGTGCTGCTAAGAGTGTTCATTCTACTACTGCAACGTATTTTGTAGATACTGGTGTTTCTTATGCCGCTTCGTAAAAAAATGTATTGAAAAAAATAAATTTGTATTTTATAATTTAGATATACTTTTATCAAGAGTGAGGGAGAGAATTAGCTCGTTGATCTCACACCAACCTGCATATGTAAGGTGGTAATGCTAATCGATAAGAAAGATATTATGATACATAAAACTCTTTCTTAAGAGTTTTTTATTTTGATAAAAGTAAAGGAGGAGATTTTATGAAAAGATATTTTACAAGTGAAGCGGTGACAGAGGGTCATCCAGACAAAGTATGTGACAGAATTAGTGATAAAATTTTAGATTATGCACTTAGTCACGATAAGAATAGTCATATGGCGGTTGAAGCGACTATTAAAGATGAACTTATTTTAATTTATGGAGAAGCTAAATGTAGTGTTGAAATCCCATATGAAGAAATTGCGCTTAGTGTTATTCGAGATATTGGTTATACTGAAGAATATAATGTTATGGTTAAGGTTGGAAAACAATCAAGTGAAATTGATAATGCAGTAGATGGAAAAGTACTTGGTGCAGGTGATCAAGGTATTATGTTTGGATATGCATGTAATGAGACAGATGAATTAATGCCTTTACCAATTGTTTTGGCAAATAAGTTAGCTTATAGATTAACTGAGGTTAGAAAAAATGGATGTAATATTTTAAGACCAGATGGAAAAACTCAAGTTACTGTTGAATATGACGATGATAAAGTTGTTAGAGTTGATACTATTGTAATTTCAACTCAACATATAGAAAATGTTTCTAAAGAAGAATTAGATGGTGTTTTGATGGGGATTGTTTCTGATGTTGTTCCGTCAAATTTATTGATTGATACTAAGTATTTATTTAATCCAAGTGGTTCGTTTGTTGTAGGTGGATCATTTGGGGATAGTGGTACAACTGGTAGAAAAATAGTATGTGATACATATGGAGGTATGGGTAGAATTGGTGGAGGATGTCTTAGCAGTAAAGATCCTACTAAAGTAGATAGAAGTGGCGCTTATTATGCTCGATATGTCGCTAAAAATATAGTTGCTCATGGCCTATGTGATCGTTGTGAAGTGCAAGTTTCTTATGCGATAGGTGTTGCGAATAATATTAGTTTATTTATTGAAACGTTTGGTATAGAAAAAGTATCTATGGATGAGATATATGATTTTGTAAATAAGAATTTTAATTTTAGTGTATCTAATATAATAAATGAATTAGATTTACGTAATGTTTCTTATTATGATGTTAGTTGTTATGGACATTTTGGTAGAAGTGATTTAAATTTACCTTGGGAAAAGATTAAAAACATATAAAAATATGTTATTATATTCTTGGAGGGATATAAATGAATGAAATTAAATGTCCTAATTGTAGTACAGTGTTTCAAATTAACGAAGAAGATTATGATTCTATTGTAAAACAAGTAAGAGATAAAGAGTTTGAAAGAGAAATTAATTTAAGAGATGAACAAGCTAAAATAGATAAAGAAAATGCAGTTAAGATTGCAGAGAGTAAAAAAGATATTGAGATTACTAATTTAAAGAATGAGATTAAAAATATCGGAGAATCTACTAAAAATGATCTTGAAAAGAAGTTTAATGATGAATTGAATAAAAAAGAAATTGAAATTACTAATTTAAGAAATGAAATTAAACTTAAAGATAGTGAGACTAAGTTACTTGTACAAAATGCAGTAAGTGAAAAAGATAAAGAGATTGATAATTTAAGCAATAAATTAGAACTTAGTAAGAGTGAAGCTTTATTAAAAGAAAAATCTATTATTGATGGTTACGAAGATAAGATTCGTAATAAAGATGAACAAATTGCTTATTATAAAGATTTTAAAGCTAGACAATCTACTAAGATGATTGGTGAATCTTTAGAGGCGCATTGCCATACTGAGTTTAATAAACTTAGACCTTTATTTAGTAATGCTTATTTTGAAAAAGATAATGATGCGAAGACTGGTTCTAAAGGAGATTTTATCTTTAGAGATTATGATGATGAAGGTACTGAGATTGTTTCTATTATGTTTGAAATGAAGAATGAAGCAGATGAGACTGCTACTAAACATAAGAATGAAGATTTCTTTAAAGAATTAGATAAAGATCGTAAAGAGAAAAATTGTGAGTATGCAGTATTAGTTTCTTTACTTGAAATTGATAATGAATATTATAATTCTGGTATAGTTGATGTTTCATATAAGTATGAAAAAATGTATGTAATTAGACCACAATTCTTTATACCTTTAATTACATTAATTAGAGGACTTGCAGTTAATTCATTAAAGTATAAAAAAGAATTAGAAGTTATTCAAAATCAAAATATTGATATTAGACACTTTGAAGATAACATGAATAGTTTTAAAGAAGCTTTTGGTCGTAATTATAGACTTGCTAGTGAAAGATTTTCTAAAGCGATTGAAGAGATTGATAAGACTATTGATCATTTACAAAAAACAAAAGAAAATTTACTTAAGAGTGTAGATAATCTTAGACTTGCAAATAATAAGGCGGAAGATCTTACTATTAAGAAATTAACTAATGGTAGTGAGACTATGGCTAAGATGTTTGAAGAGTTGAAAAAAGAAGAGGAATAAGATGATTGAAGTAGGTAAGACAGCAGGATTTTGTGGTGGAGTTAGTCTTTGCATTAAAAGACTTAATGAAGAAATAGAAACTAATGATGTAGTTTATTGCTTAGGCGAAGTAGTTCATAATAAAGATGTAGTATCTGATTTTGAAGAAAAAGGAGTTATCTTTGTAGATAGTTTAGATGATATTCCAGATGGAAGTATTGTTGCTTTTAGAGCACATGGTGTAGTTAAGAGTATATATGAAGATGCAGAAAGACGTGGTATGAGAGTCGTTGATTTAACTTGTCCTAAGGTATTTAATATTAGAAATATTGTTAAACCTTATTTAGAAGATTCTTATATTATTTTAATTGCGCAAAAGAGTCATCCTGAGGCTTTAAGTACTATTAGTTTTTGTGGTGAAAATTCTTGTATAGTTGAAGATATTTCTGACTTAGATGAAGTTGTTGGAATTATTAAAGATTTTGATAGAGTAGTTGTTATTGCTCAAACAACTTTTAATGAAGAAAAATTCTTAAAATATTGTGATGTTATTAGAGATAGTTATTTAGGAGAATTAATTATTAAGAATACTATTTGTAATGCAACACATATTCGTCAAGAAGAAACTAGAGAGATGGCTAAAAATAAAGATACTATGATTATAATTGGTGGGAAGAATAGCTCTAATACTCGTAAATTATATGATATTAGTAGTGAGTTTTGTTCTAATACTTTAATATGTGAAAATGTATCCGATTTAGATATTTCTAAAGTATTTGGAAATGTTGGTATTATGGCCGGAGCATCCACTCCAAAGAATGTTATAGATGATGTAGTAAAAGTAGTTAGTTAGTAACTACTTTTTTTGTAAAGTGTGTGAAATTATGTGAAATGATGCATATTTTTAATTGGGATGTTTTGTTTTGTGATATAATTTTTATTACTTGGAGATGATTAAATGAGTTTAAAAGATAAAATAGAAATACCTAAATATAGTTTAGGAGAAGAATTAGTTAGTGCGATTAGTCATGGGATAGGTGGATTGCTTTCTGTTGCGGCACTTGTATTATGCGTTGTGTTTAGTGCAATACATCATGATCCTTATGCCGTTGTAAGTAGTGTTATATATGGTTCAACATCAATAATTTTATATACTATGTCTACTTTATATCATTCATTTAAAGTTAATAATGCTAAAAGAGTATTTAGAATTATTGATCATTGTAGTATTTTCTTACTTATTGCAGGAACTTATACACCATATGCGTTAGTTGCATTACCAAGAAATATTGGTTGGTGGATCTTTGGTATTAACTGGGGATGTGCTGCAATTGGTATTACATTAAATGCCATTGATATGAAAAAATATAAGAAGTTCAGTATGATTTTATATTTAATTATGGGTTGGTTAATTGTATTTACATTTGGTGATTTAATGAAAGCGGTAGATATCGGATGTATTTATTTATCGCTTGCAGCAGGAATTTTATATACTATTGGAGCGATTCTTTATGGAGTTGGAAAGAAGAAAAAATATATTCATTCGGTATTCCATTTCTTTGTACTTGCTGCTAGTGTATTGTTCTTCTTTGCAATATTTTTATATATAATTTAGGAGAGATTTATGAGAAAGACTTTTTGTGAAGTTAATTTAAGAAATCTAAAAAGTAATGTCGAAAAAATAATTAATAAGTATAATGATTATTCTTATTATTTTGGTGTTGTTAAAGCTGATTGTTATGGACATGGTGATTTAAAATCAATTCAATCTATTATAGATGGTGGATGTAATTATTTAGCGGTTGCAACATTAAAAGAAGCTTGGCATATAAGATTTAATTTTAAAGATATTCCAATACTATTTTTAGGATGTATAAATTCTGATGATATTAGTATGTGTATAAGTAATAATATTACAATATCTATATGTAATTTAGAACAAGCTAGAGATATTTATGAATATAGTAGAAAATATGATTGTAGTGGTTTGAAATGCCATATTAAGATTAATACAGGTATGAATAGATTAGGTATTTCAAATAAAGAAGAATTTTTAGAAGTATTAGGATTACTTGATAATATTGAAATTGAAGGTGTTTATTCTCATATATATGAGGCATCTAATGAAAGTGTTTATGTAAAACAACTTAGTATGTTTTCTGATATTGTAAAATCTATTAATACTGATGGTATGATTATTCATTTATCTGCTAGTGAAGCGTTAGTTAATTATGAAAAACCTGAATTTGTAAATGGATGTAGATTAGGTATTGTAATGTATGGGTTCACTGATAAGTTGGAACTTGATTCTACTTTTAGAGTAGTGAGTGAAGTTATTCAAATTAATACTTTAAATAAAGGAGACTCTTTAGGTTATAATGGTATGTATCAAGCTAGTGTAGATAATGAAAAGATTGCAGTTATTCCTATTGGGTATGCTGATGGAATTATTAGAAAAAATACAGGTAGATATGTATATATTAATAATAAAAAATATAATATAGTTGGTAATATTTGTATGGATATGTTATTTGTAAAAATAGATGATTCTGTTAAGGTTTTTGATCAAGTAGAATTACTTAGAGATAATGAACATATTAACTATGTAAGTGAATATTTAGAAACTATTCCATATGAAGTTATGTGTACAATTAGTAAGAGAGTTGAAAGAGTTTATGTATTGTAATAACTCTTTTTTTATTTTATAATTATTTATAGTTATAATAGGAGATGAATATATGTTAATTAGCATATTAGTATTAGTTATTTTAGTTTTTGTTAATGGGTTATTTTCAGCTACAGAAATTGCTTTTTTATCTATTAATAAATATCGTTTAAGTAAAGAAGTTAAGAAAGGTAATAAGAAAGCTAAAAAGATAGTTAAATTATTAGATGATTCTAGTAGTTTTTTATCGGCAATACAAATTGCGATTACTTTATCTGGTTTTTTAGCTAGTGCTTTTGCAGCAGAAAGCTTTGCTAGTGAGATAGCTGATTATATTAATATATCTTTTTTATCTTATAGTACAGTTGAAAATATTTTAGTAGTTTTAATTACATTAATTTTGTCTTATTTTACATTAGTATTTGGTGAATTAGTTCCTAAAAAAGTTGGACTTGCTTCTTCAGATAGAATTGCTTTTGCAATGGTTGATGTAATAGATTTTGTTATTATTGTTTGTAAACCATTTATTTTATTGTTAAAGTTTTCTACGGATATAGTATGTAAAATATTAGGGGTTAAAGAAAAGAAAACTAATGATGAAGATGATCTAAAGGGTAATATTGCTGATTCAGGATTAGAGGAATTAGAAAAACAATTATTATTAAATATATTTGAATTTAATGATGTTACTGTTAGTGATGTTATGACTGAGAAAAGAAAAGTATTTATTGTTAATGAAAATATGACAAAAGAAGAAATTTATAAGATTGTTAAAAAATCTGGATATACTAGATTTCCAGTTTTAGATGATAATGATAAAGTAGTGGGAATTTTAAATGTAAAAGATTTAATTGTTAATAGAACTGAAACATTTGATTTAAAAGTTCATATTAGAAAACCTATAAATTTAAAAAGTACAATGATTATTGATGATGCTTTCTTACTTTTAAATTCTAAACGTGAAGGAATGGCTATTGTTGTTGATGATAATAAAGAGTTTATAGGTGTTGTTACTTTAGAAGATATACTTGAAAGTGTAGTTGGAAATATCTTCGATGAATATGATAAAACTGGTAGTGAAGTTGTTGAATTTGGGACAATATCTACTGATAATTTAGTAAAAGAAAAAGATAATGATTCTGAGATAATTTAGAAACTAAATTTTAGTTTCTTTTTTGTTTATGTTGCTTTTATTTTATTTTTGTGTGGTATAATTATTTTAATGATAGTGGAGGTTAAAATGAAGACTGTTGTAATTACTGGTAGTGCTAGAGGATTAGGATTATGTATGGCTAAAATATTTAGAATGAATAATTTTAATGTTGTTATTAGTGATCTTAGAGAAGAATCTTTAGTTTCTGCTGAAGAAGAATTATTAAAAGTAAATGGGAATGGTAAAGTAAGTCACTTTATATGTGATGTTACTAAGAGTGAAGATATTTCTAATTTAATTAAAAATACTGTAGAAGAATATAATGAGATTGATATTTGGATTAATAATGCAGGGGTTAATCAACCGGATAAAGCATTATGGGAATTAAGTGAAAAAGAAATCGATCTTGTTTTAGGCATAGATTTAAAAGGTGCAGTAATGGGTTCTAAATTAGTAATGGAAGAAATGCTTAAACATCATAAAGGTGCAATTTATAATATTGAAGGATATGGATCTAATGATGCAATGATGTTAGGGTTAAATATGTATGGCACTAGTAAAAGAGCTATTACACATTTTACTCAAGCACTTGCAAAAGAAAATAAAGAAAGAAATACTGGAATTATTATAGGCAGACTTTCTCCTGGTATTATGATTACTGATTTTATTACGAATGCTTTAGGTAATGGTGAGAAGATAGAATTACCTGAAAAGACTAAGAAAGTTTATAATATTTTAGGAGATTATCCTGATGTTGTAAGTGAATTTTTAGTTACAGAAATGATTAAAAACACTAAAAATAATGCACATATTAATTGGTTAACAAATGGTAAAGCGGCATGGAGATTTATGACTGCAGGATTTAATAAGAGAGATTTTTTTAATAAGTAGTAGGTAGGGTTTATGGAAAAAAAGATGAATGGCACTTTAGTTAGTAAAGTTTTATATGAAGAATTAAGAAATTATTTAGAAACTAAAAGAAAAAAGAAATGTAAGATAATTGATATTTCTATTGGGGATGATTTTGGTGGACAGATGTATGCTGAAATGAAAAAGAAAAAAGTTGAAGCAGAAACTGGAATTCCATTTGAAAGTGTTCATTATGATTGTATTGAATTGGAAGATTTATATGCTGAGATTGATAGAATTAATAAAGATAAGACTATTTATGGTGTGATGATTCAATTACCATTACCTGGAAATTTACGTGAACATGAACGAGATATTTTAGATAGAATTAGTCCATTAAAAGATGTTGATGGTTTAACTAGTAAGAGTTTAGGTAATTTAATGGTAGGGAATAGTACTTTTGTACCTTGTACCCCTAAAGGAATTATTGTGTTACTTAAAGCATATGGAGTAGATTTGGTTGGTAAGAGTGTATCAATTATTAATAGAAGTAATATCGTAGGGAAACCACTTAGCGAATTATTTCTAATGGAAAATGCTACTCCTACAGTATGTCATTCTAAGACTGAAGATTTAAGTTATGTTACTAAAAATAGTGATATTGTAGTTGCGGCTTTAAATAAGAAAGAATTTATTGATAGTAGTTTTATTAGCAATGGAACTGTTATTGTAGATGTTGGAGTACATAGAAATAGTGAAGGTAAAACTGTTGGTGATGTTAAGTTTGATGATGTTTATAGTAAGAGTAGTCTTATTACACCTCCTACAGGTGGAGTAGGTCCTATGACTATTTGTATGCTTTGTTATAATTCTGCTTATAGTATTTATGGGGATGAAGTTTGGGATGTACTTGATAATGGTATTGAAAAAGCTAAAGTATTAGTAAAGGAAAAATAATATGAAAAAGAAGAATAAAAGTAATAATAAATCATTAGTTATAGTTTGTATTTTATTAGTTGTTATAGGATTATTTATCTTATTTAAAGCATCTACTTGGGGTATTTATAAATCATTACTTTCTGATATTGGTGATATGCATGAAGTGATCGATGGTTATAAAAATAGTGAAGATGTTACAATAGATAAAAAAGAAGTAGATGAATATTTAGAATTTGAATGGTTTGATGTAGGAAATTATTTTAAACAATTTAAACATGATCCTAGTCAAACAACTGAATGGAATGAAACATTTTATCAATATGATGGAGAGAAAAAAGTAGGAATGTTTTCTGTTGGAACATTTGAATCATTATTAAATGGAATTAAAGAAGATGAACTTATGTTTATTGGTGGATACGATACTTCACCTAGATTAGATTTTGGTCAAATGTTTTATTGTAATTTTGATGATTTTATAGAAGAAAAAAATATAAAAGATGATGCTGATTTAGTTAGAGAATTTGCTAAGTATGATTATGATAAGAAATATGGTCTTTTTACTAGTTTAGATAAGCTTAGAGAAGACTACTCAATTAGATTAATTTCATCAATAGCATTGCCAAGTGTAGATAAAATATATTATATTAATGGTGTACATAAAGGTTATATGTTTGAACTTGTTAATGAAGAGAAAGGGACTAGATTATACGAGGTTGATTTATTTAAAGATGGTAAACGCTACATTTTATCAGTTTTAAGTAATAATTTTAATCTTGATATGATGAAAGAGGTTATTGGTACGATTAAACTAAAATAGAAGTGAGGCTGTTAGTATGAAGAAAATATATTTTGTTCTTACTTATACTGGAACTATATTATCTAGAATAGTACATATTTATACAGGACAAGAATTTTGCCATAGTTCTTTATCGTTAGATGCAGAATTAAATGAAATGTATAGTTTTGGCAGATATTGGGCTTATAATCCATTTATTGGTGGATTTATAAAAGAAGAAGTAGATTCTGGTACATTTAAGAGATTTCGTAATACAAAAGCAGCTATATATTCATTAGAGGTTACTGATTGGCAATATAAAAGAATTAAAAGAGAAATTAAAAGGATGAAAAATTCAAAAGATAAATATACTTTTAATACTTTAGGTTTAGCAGCGATATTATTTGATAAGAAATTAACTAGAAAAAATAAATATTATTGTAGTGAATTTGTTAAACATTTAGTTGAAGTAGGGAAAGTAGAGAATAATTTACCTGATATTGTTAGACCTCAAGATTTTGAGAATATTGATAATGTAGAATTAATTTATAAAGGAAAATTAAAAGACTTTAAACAAGTAGAACTTGTTTAAGTCTTTTTTTGTTTTTGATTGTTTTTTTATATAGTATTGCATATTATTTATAGTAGTGATAAAATAACTAATAGTGTTAGATAAAAGTAGGTGATAGTTTGAAATATGAGAAAATGATAAGTGAGTTTTTTGAAAAATTCATGTCATCTTCTAAATGTTCTTTTGATAAATTCTTTGGTGGATTTAATAAAGGAGAACTTGGTGCTTTAGGTTTTTTATCTAATAATAAAGAAGTTAATTCTAAAGATTTAAGTGAGTTTTTGGAAGTATCAACAGCTAGAGTTGCATCGATTCTTAATTCATTAGAACATAAGAAATTAATTGTTAGAGAAAATGATGCTGATGATAAGAGAAAGACGTTAGTAAATATTACTGATGATGGAGAAAAACTAACACAAGAAATGAAAGAAGAAATTTCTAAAAGGATAAAACATGTTGTAGAAGAAATTGGTGTTGAGAAATTTGAAGAGTATTTAGATTTAACGATGCAAATAAGTGATATTTTAAAAAAATATGAGGAGGATGAAATATGTTAGAGATTAAGAAGATTAGTAAAGTTTATGAAACAGAAAATTTTAAACAAAAAGCATTAGATGGCGTAAGTATTAGTTTTCGTGAAAATGAATTTGTTTCAATCTTAGGACCTTCTGGAAGTGGTAAAACCACTTTATTAAATATTATTGGTGGGTTAGATAAATATACTTCTGGAGATTTGGTTATTAATGGTGTTAGTACAAAAGAATATACTGATAGAGATTGGGATACTTATAGAAATCATAGTGTTGGATTTGTGTTTCAAAGTTATAATTTAATACCTCATCAAAGTGTATTAAGTAACGTAGAACTTGCTTTAACTCTTAGTGGTGTATCTAAAGATGAAAGAAGAAAAAGAAGTTTAAAAGCACTTAAAAAGGTTGGATTAGAAGATCATGTTCATAAAAGACCTAACCAATTATCTGGTGGACAAATGCAAAGAGTTGCGATTGCAAGAGCTTTAGTTAATGATCCAGATATTTTACTTGCTGATGAACCTACAGGAGCACTTGATAGTAAGACTAGTGTTCAAATTATGGAATTATTAAAAGAAGTAGCAAATGATAGATTAGTTATTATGGTTACTCATAATGCTGAAATCGCAGAAGAATATTCTACAAGAATTATTGAATTAAAAGATGGTAAGATTGTAAACGATTCTAAAGAATTTGATAAGAATGAAGAATTAAAAGAAAAGAAGAAAAATAAAAAGACTAATATGTCATTTAAAACTGCTTTAGGTTTAAGTTTAAATAACTTAATGACTAAGAAAGGTAGAACATTACTTACTGCTTTTGCTGGATCTATAGGTATTATTGGTATAGCATTGATTTTATCTTTAAGTAATGGTGTTCAAACATATATAGATAGAGTTCAAGAAGAAACTTTAACTTCTTATCCTTTAACTATTGAATCTGCATCTATTGATATGACTTCTGCTATGGCACAACATATTTCTAAACAAGAAGAAAATGAAAAGAAAAAGAAAAAAAATAAGATTTATTCTAATAATACAATAGGTGAAATTTTATCTTTAATGAGTAGTCAAGTACAAGCTAATAACTTAGAAGCTTTTAAGAAGTATATTGATGCTGGAAAAGGTGGAATTAAAGCTGCATCTAGTGAAGTTAGTTATCAATATAATTTAAGATTACAATTATTTAGAGAAATGGAAGACGGAATTCTTCAAGTTAATCCAGAAACTGTTTTAAAGAATTTAGGTTTCCCTGAAAATGCAACAGTTATGATGGGCAGTGTTTGGTCTGAATTATATCAAAATAAAGAATTAAATGATAAATTATATGAAGTTGTTTCTGGTAGAATGCCTAAGAAATATAATGAAGTAGTTGTTATGGTTGATGAAAATAATCAAATAACTGATTATGTTTTATATGCTTTAGGATTAAAAGATCAAGCTGAATTAGAAAAGTTATATAAAGACTTAATTGCTGGTAAAGAAGTTGAAACTGAAATGGTTCAATATGATTATGATGATATTGTTGGACTAGAATTTAAATTACTTCTTAATACAGATTATTACGATAAAGTAAACGGTATGTGGATGTATCGTAAAGATGATGAAAAGTATTTAGAAAATAAAGTAAAAGATGCTGAAAGTATTAAAGTTGTTGGTATTATTAAACCAAATGAAGATGCTGCAGTTACTCAAAATGCTTTAGGTGGAGTATTCTATACTGATGCATTAGAAAAACATGTTATTGATAAAATTAATGATAGTAAAATTGTAAAAGAACAAAAAGAAAATCCAAAGAGAAATATTTTAACTGGATTAGAATTTAGTGATAAAAAGTTTAGTATGGAAGATTTAAGTCCACAACAAATGGCTTATTTACAATCATTATCTCCAGAAGAACTTGCTGATGTAATTAATCGTTATAAAGAACAAGCTGATGCTACATATGATAGTGTGTTAGCGGAACTTGGATCGGTTAATTTAGAAAAACCTTATGCTATATATTTATATGCAAAAGATTTTGAACAAAAAGAAATTATTACTGATGCTATAAGTAAATATAATGAAAAACAAGAAAAAGCTGGAAAAGAAGAGAATGTAATTAATTATACTGATATGGTTGGATTATTAATGAGCAGTGTTACTGTTATTGTTGATATGATTAGTTATGTATTGATTGGATTTGTTTCTATTTCGTTAGTAGTTTCATCTATTATGATTGGAATTATTACTTATATTTCAGTTTTAGAAAGAACTAAAGAAATTGGTATTTTAAGAGCGATTGGAGCTTCTAAAAAAGATGTTTCAAGAGTATTTAATGCAGAAACATTAATAGTTGGTGCAGTAGCTGGATTTATTGGTATTGCAATGACTATGGTATTAAATATTCCAATTAATATTATTGTTGGAAATTTAACTGATGTAAAAACTATTAGTATTTTACCTCCAGTAGGAGCAGTAGTATTAATTATTATAAGTATTGTGTTAACATTAATAGCTGGATTAATTCCTTCTAGAATTGCAAGTAAGAAAGATCCGGTAGAAGCTTTAAGAAGTGAATAAAAGGAGTAATTATGAGAATTATTAAAGATTTTATAAATAAATTTTTTAAGAATAGTAGTGAAGATCAACCTTGGTTAAGTTATTACAATAAGGATGATAATACAATAAAGATTACTGATAAATGTATTTATGAATACATGGTTGAGTGTGTTGGACAAGACACAGATTTAATTGCCTTAAATTATTTTGGATACAGAATGAGTTTTGGTGAGATGTTTGATAAGATTGATAATGCTGCTAAAGCATTTAGATCTATTGGTGTTAAAGAGGGAGATGTAGTTACTATATGTCTTCCTAATACACCAGAAGCATTAATTTGTTTTTATGCAATTAATAAAATTGGGGCAGTTGCTGATATGATCCATCCTTTATCTGGTGGTTCTGAAATTAAATATTATTTACAAGAATCTAAATCAAGAGTTTTAGTTTTAGTAGATTTTGCTTATGAGAAAATAGAAGATCATATTGATGATACTTTAGTTCATAAAACTATTATGGTTTCTCCTAAGGACTCAATGCCTAAGGGTCTTGCTTTTGGTTATACAATTACTAAAGGTTTAAAAATTAAGAAACCTAAATTCAATGATTCTGATTTTATGACATGGGGAAGTTTCTTATTTAAAGGAATGACTTATAGTAAAACTCATAAGAGCAATATGAAGAGTGAAGATTTAGCAGTTATTTTACATAGTGGTGGTACTACTGGTAAACCTAAAGGTATTATGTTATCAAATAGAAACTTTAATGCTGAATGTCAACAAGCTGGTCTTGTTCTTCCAACAATTAAACCTAAAGAAAAGATTATGACAATTTTACCTAACTTCCATGGTTTTGGATTATGTGTATCTATGCATGCACCTTTATGTTTAAGAATGGAAGTTATCTTAGTTCCTCAATTTGATGCTAAGAGATTCCATAGAGATATACAAAAATATAGACCTAATGCTTTAGTAGGGGTTCCTACATTATGGGAAGCTATGTTAAGTAATAAGAGATTTGAAGATGTAGATTTATCTGATTTAAGATATATGGTTAGTGGTGGAGATACAATGACACTTGGTATGGAAGAAAAGATTAATAATTTCTTACATACACATGGAACTAATATTTGTATTACAAAAGGTTATGGTATGACTGAAGTTTGTGCAGCTGCTTCATTTACATTTGAAGGAGCTAATGAACCAGGTTCAATTGGTATTCCAATGATTGGTACTGATATTAAGATTTGTAAGATAGATACAACTGATGAATTACCTTTTGGAGAAGAAGGAGAAATTTGTATTTCTGGACCGACAGTAATGATGGGATATTATAATAATCCTGAAGAAACAGAAAAGATTATTAAAGAGCATAAAGATGGTAAAAAATGGGTTCATACTGGTGACTTAGGATATATTACTCCTGATGGAATTATTTACTTTACTCAAAGATTAAAGAGAATGATTATTTCATCTGGATTTAATGTTTATCCAGCTCAAATAGAACAAGTAATTGAATCTCATGCAGATGTTTCTAAATGTTGTGTTGTAGGAATTCCACATCCATATAAAATGGAAGTACCAAAAGCATTTATTGTTCTAAAAGATGGTGTTAAAGATTCTTCTAGATTAAAGAAAGAATTAAAAGAATTATGTAAGGAAAATCTAGCTGTTTATTCAGTTCCAAAAGATTTTGAATTTAGAGATAGTCTTCCTAAAACATTAATGAATAAAATTGACTTTAAAGCTTTAGAAAGAGAAGAAAGAGAAAAAGCTGAAGCTAAAAAAGATTATGAAAAGAAAGTAGAAGATATGTAAAAAAGATTCAGAAATGAATCTTTTTTTGTTAATTACTAATATACATTAATTTTAGATTTGTATTGATATTATATGTCTTGGAAAAATATGGAAGAGTGATAATATGAAACAAGATAATATTGGTAAATTTATATTACAACTAAGGACTGATAAAGGTTGGACTCAAGAAGAATTAGCAAATATGATTCCTATAACTAGACAAGCGGTTAGTAGATGGGAACAAGGTAAATCTATACCTGATTCTTCAACTTTAGTTATTTTAAGTGAAATATTTGATGTAAGTATAAATGAGTTGTTAAGTGGTAAAAGAATACCTAAGAAAGAGATTATTAAAGAAAGCGAAAAGATTGCTTTAGAAATAGTAGATAAACATATTTTGATGAAGAAGAAAATTAAAAGAATTTTAATTAGTTTTATTAGTTTGTTCTTTATAGGGATTGTTGGATTCTTATGTTATTATTTCTTTGCGACTTATAATTCAGTAAAAGTATATTCAATAGGTGGTAAGAGCAAGAACTTTTATTTACAAGAAGGTGTAATGATTGTAACTAAACAGAAGTTATTCTTTAAATTAGGTAATTTAATTCATTCGGATGATATAGAAGTAGATAAAGTGACTTTATCTTTTAAGAAAGGTGATAAAGATAAACTGTTGTATGATAATCATGATTTAGACAGATTAATAATAGAAAATTATGGTTATGAAGAATATTTCTATTTTGATGATTTAGAAGATATTCTAAAAGGAATAAGAATGGATATTTATTATGATGATAAAGTTGAATCAATGGATTTAGTGATGTTTTTATCTTTATCTAATAATAAATTTACTTTCTTTAAACGTTCTGATGATTTGAAAAATACAGAAACTAATTCTGATAGTGAACTCCAAAATAATATTTTAAAATTTATGATAAAGAGCGGCGCTTATAAAGATGATCATTATATTTATAAAATTAATAATAAAGTTTTTAAGTATTATGATAAACGTGAACAATTATGGTTGGAGAAAAATAATAGTGAGAGATGGATTTATGTAATTAAAAATAATGATTTTATATATGAAAATTTAATTGATAGTAATTTTGTTTCTATGAAATTTAATTGTGTTAATAATGAATGTTCTGATAAGGAAAGAATCTTGGCTGAAAAATTTTATAATTATTTGAATAAGTATATTTTGGGTAAAAGCAATTAGCAATTGCTTTTATTTTTTGACAAAATTTTCTATAGTTGAAACATAAGGAGGTGAAAATAAGAAGATAAGAAGTAATTGTAGTAAATTTTTAATTGCTATTGGTTTAGGATTGCTATTTTCTTTTAATCAAGTAGACGCTAAAGAAATTTATTTTACTAATAGCAAAGGTGTTTCAATGACTGAAGAAGAATATCAGTTTATTGGAGAATTATATAAGGAAGGATTTCAAAACCATATTACACAAGAATTATATGATAATATTATCGATAATGATTTGATGAATCGTGAGTTAAATAAGAAATCTGTTGTAGTACAAGATAATCCGTTTGCAAGAGGCTCATATCATACGACTTCTTATAAGAGTTTGTCTATTGCGAGTTCTTGTGATAGTTCAAATTGTTTTATATTAATTACGTTGGATTGGTTAGCTAATCCAGCGGTAAGAAGTTATGATGTTATTGGTGCATTATTCCATAATGTAACAAGACAGTCTACGCCGGTTACATATTATACTGATTCTATTAGTTCAAATGCTACTGGAACTTATAAATATGCAAGTGATGGTGTAGGAGCTTCTTTTAAATTGGGTACTGGAAATAGTTTGTATATAACACAACAATTTTATGTATCTCGCGGTGGTACTGTGTTTGGAAGTTATCAGCATGCAACTAAGGCAATTACTCTAAATGAATCAAGAAATTATAATTTCCATATTAGTGGATTTGGAAGTGTATTCCAATTTGGTTCTGTTGGAGTAGATACATACGATGGTATGACCGGAGTTGATATTGCTGTTTAAGAAATTCTTATGTCAGATTTATTTAAATAAAAGTTGTCAAATATTACGAATTTTATAAATTTAAAATTCAAAAATAGAAATGTAAAAAATTAGAAATGTAATAAATAAAAAAACAATTAAAATAAAAACGAAATAGTCAAAAATGTTTAATGTACGAAAGTACAAAAGAAGAAACAAAAATATATGCACAAAATAAATTAAGAAAGATTTTTATATTTACGCGATGAGGAGAGCAGGCATGCTCTTCTTTTCTTTTTTATGTTAATATTTCTGTTATTATCATAATGATTGATCCTATAAAAAAATATACATTATTTTTAGAATTATATTTTTTAGAATTAGGTATATATTCAGTTATAGATATACTTATCATTATACCTGCTGTTATAGCAAGTGTGATACTTTGAAGTAGAGGAGTAATATAATCTTTTAAAAATAAAAATGTTATTAATGCTCCAATGAATTCTGATAGACCAGATATAATTGTATAAATTGATGCTTTCTTTAGATTTTTTGTTGCATAATAAATTGGTATTGCTATTGCAATCCCTTCTGGTATATTATGTAGGGCAATTGCAATTGCTAATTTTATTCCTAAAGTTGGATTTGATGTATATGAAATAAATGTTGCCATACCTTCTGGGATGTTATGAATTATAATTGTAAATAGTGAAAGTATTCCTAAATTATATAATGGTGATTTGTTGTTTGTTTTTGAATTTTTATTTATAATTTTAAAGATGAAAATACCTGCTGAGAATAAAAATAATGTTACAAGTATTGCTTGATTTTTATTAAATGTTTGCGTTAGTAATTTAAAAGATTCTGGTATAAGTGAAAATATAGAGAGAGTGATCATTACACCTGAAGAGAACATTAATGATGAAGAAATAATTTTTTCTTTTTGACTTTTAAATAAACATGGGATTATACCTAATGATGTAGATAATCCTGCTAATAGAGTTGTCATAAAACAATTTAATAATTTATTCATAATAATTTATATGTGTTTATTATGATTGATATTCCTTTATTGAATAATTTGTTATTTTATGTTAAAATGTAGCGGAAGGGAAGTGGGTATAATGAATTATGATTTAATGATGGAAGAACAAATTAAAAATTGTGTACCTGGTACTAAATTATTACTTCATGTTTGTTGTGGACCTTGTTCATCTACTTGTTTAGAAAGACTTGGTAATCATTTTGATATTAGTATTTTATACTATAATCCTAATATTACTGATGAAGTTGAATATATTAAGAGAGTTGATGAGGTAAAGAAACTAATAGGTTTATTAAAAACAAAATACCCAGTTAAGCTTATAGAAGGTAGATATGATCCTAAAGAGTTTTTTGATATGGCTCGTGGGATGGAAGACTTACCTGAGAGAAGTGAAAGATGTTATAAATGTTATTTATTAAGACTTGAAGAAACTGCTAAAGTTGCGGATGAATTAGGTTTTGATTATTTTTGTACTTCTTTAACTCTTAGTCCTTATAAAAAGACTGATTGGTTAAATGAGATTGGAGAATCTCTTAATGATAAATTTAATTGTACGTATTTATATTCTGATTTTAAAAAGAAAAATGGATATAAACGTAGTATAGAGTTGTCCAAAGAATTTGATTTATATAGACAAGACTATTGTGGGTGTGTTTATTCTAAAAGAGATTATTTAGAAAGAATAAATAAAAAAGACAGGGATTAATTTCCTGTTTTTATTTTTTGTTTTGGTGTATATCTTAATTGTTCTTCTAGTTCTGGAATAATTGTTGTTCCACGTGATGTATATTCATCATATTTCTTTCTTGTGAAACCATTTTTATCTAGTGTGTATACCCAAGATTCAAATTTTTGCATATCATGAATTATAAATAAGAAATAATCTAATTCTGATGAAGTTATATATTCTTGTAATAATCCTAATATTTTGTTTATTTGATTCCAGTTTTGTTTCATTCCATTTACATGAATTGTACTTGATTGTACTTGGTGTCCATGAATGTTATGATTTTTTAATCCATGAAACATTACTTCTTCTGGATTAGATATATCATTTACTGTTAAACCAGCTTCATAAATTTTATTATAATCAAGATTTTTTTCTTCTACCATTCTTTGAATCCAATCTAAATCCCATGCGTTTCCTTTTGTACTATGGAATGATGCTGTATCTACCATTGCGGCCATACAAGCTAATTCTATTTCATGAATAGAGTAGAAAGGTTCATTTCTTTGTACTATTAAACATGATGTAGAAGATGATGGTTCGTTTATACAGTTATCTGTATCTGGTTCATGTTCATCTAAATGATGATCTATTATTAATGATACTTCACCTATGTTTTTTCTATTATGATGATCTACTAAAATAAATTTTGTTTGATCGTCATATTCTAATGGCTTTTGAAATTTTGTAGGTTCTAAGTGAAATCTTCTACAAATTTCTAATGTGTCTTCATCGATTTTTTCATCAGGTATTACAAATTCTGCATCGATGTTTCTTCTATTTAAATAGTTTTGGTAAATATAACCGCTTACTATACTATCAACATCTGGATTTTCATGACCTAATATTATATATTTTTGCATATTTTTCTCCTTTTTTGTGTAGGTAAATATTATAGCATATTTTTCATATAATACTAGTGTAAAATTAAAGTGTATTTATTTACATAAAAGTTATGTTAATGTATACTTATTTTATATTGGTAAGGAAGTGGATATATGAAATATTATTGTATAGGTATTAAAGGGACTGGTATGTCGACACTTGCACAAATTCTTAGTGATATTGGAAATGAAGTAAGTGGTTATGATGATGCTAGAGGTCATAAATTTACTCAAGTAGGGTTAGAAGAAAGAAATATTCCTATTTTTTATGATCATGATCATGATATTGATAAAGATACTATAGTTACTTATAGTGTTGCTTTTAGTGAAGATCATCCTGAAATGAAAAGAGTTCGTGAAATGGGACTTACTGTAAAGAAGTATGCTGAGATTATGGGTGATGTAATTGATATGTTTGAGTCAATTGGTGCATCAGGAACTCATGGTAAGACTTCAACTTCTTCTATGTTAAGACATTTATTAGAAGGAACTTTAGGATGTAATTATTTTATTGGAGCTGGAGATGGTTATGCATCTTTAGATAATAAATATTTTGTAGTAGAAAGTGATGAATTTAATAGACATTTTAAATATTATCATCCTGTTTATTCAATTATTACAAATATAGAAGCAGAACATTTAGAATGTTATAAAGATATAGATGATATTCGTGATACTTTTGAAATTTTTGCAAATCAAACTAAAAAGTTAGTTGTTGCAAATGGTGATAATGAACAAGTTAGAAAAATTAATTATAAAACTCCAGTTAAATTTTATGGATTTGATGAGTCTAATGATGTTGTAATTAAAAATATGCAATTATTAGAAAGTGGATCTGTATTTGATTTATATATAGACGGAGAATTATTTGGACATTTTGATTTACCTTTATATGGTGAACATATGGTTATGAATGCAGCTGCAGCTATTACTGTAGTTAAAGAAATTGGTCTTAAATCAGATGTTATTGCCGAACTTTTAAAAACATTTAAAAATGCTAAAAGAAGATTTGCTGAAGATAAAGTAGGAGATGCGGTTATTATTGATGACTATGCACATCATCCTACTGAAATTAGTGTTACTTTAAATGCAGTAAGACAAAAATATCCTAATAGAAGATTAGTTGTTGTATTTAAACCTAATACTTATTCTCGTACAAAAGATTTTACTCAAGAATTTATCGATGCATTTAATATTGCTGATATGACTTATTTAACAGAAATTGATTGTAATAGAGAAAGACAAGAAGATTATCCAGGAATTACATCACATATTATTATAGATAAACTTAATAATGGAGATATTATTAGTGATGAAACTATTTCTAAATTAAGTAATGAAAAAGATTCTGTGGTTTGCTTTATGGGATGTGCTTATGTAGATAGTTTAATTGATGGGTTTAAGGAGTTAATGAAATAATGTTTGATAAATATTTAAATAAAAAAGTTAGAGTATTAGTTTCTACAAAAAGTGGAGCAGGTATGTCTAATGGTGGAAGTTTAATGGCATCTGTTTTAAATCCTATTATTACAGTTGATGGGGTTTTAAAATTTGTTAGTGATACATTTATAGAAATAGAAAATTCTAGAATGTATTATTATAATGGTGCTTGTGAAATGGAGACTCCTGGGTTTGTAAAAGGTAAAATGAATGGACCTGATGTATTTGAAAATGAATATACTTTGTTAAATGTTGACAATGTGATTTCAATTTCTTTAATAAGAGAAAAATAAAACTCATTTTTATGAGTTTTTTTGTTATAATAATAATGGTGATAATATGAAAAATAAAATTATTATAATTAGTATTATTGTTTTATTGATTGTTTTTCTTGTGATTGGATCTTTACTTGGATATAGAGCATATCAACAATGGAGAATTGCTAATGCTGAAATTATTGTTGAATTAAATGATAATTTAGAAATTGATGTTTTTAGTGATGTAAAGTTATCTAGTTTAATTAAATCTATTAATGGTGAACTTGTAAAAGATTTTTCTATTAATACTAAGAAAGTTGGTAAACAAGCTATTAAATTTAAATATATTAATACTGATGATATTGAAGTTAGTTATACTTTTGAAATAGATGTAGTTGATAAGGTTTCTCCTTTGATTTTTTCTTCCAAAAGTTTTAGTGTTACTAAAGGATATACTGGTAATTTAGAAGAAGAATTATTTTGTGGTGATAATTATGATAATGATCCTAAATGTGAAATAATTGGTCATTATGATTATAATGTTGCGGGAAGTTATTCAGTTGCTTTTTTAGGTACTGATTCTAGTGGTAATGTTTCTAGAACTGATTTTACTTTAAATGTTAAAGAGCCGAGTACTGGTTCTGGAAGTAGTAGTGGAGGAAGTAGTAGTTATATTAATTTTAGTGATGTTGTTAATGAACATAAAACTTTTAAAACAAGTATTGGTTTAGATGTATCTCGTTGGCAAGGAGATATTGATTTTCAAAAGGTTAAAGATGCTGGTGTTGAATTTGTATTTATTAGAGTAGGTAGTCAAAAAGGGGTAAATGGAGAATATTTTATTGATCCTAAATTTGAAAGAAATATAAAAGGTTTTAAAGAAGTAGGTATACCAGTTGGAATATATTTTTATTCTTATGCTAATAGTAAGGCTAATGCTAAGAAAGAAACTAAATGGATTATTGAACAATTAAAACCATATAAGATAGATTTACCGGTTGTATTTGATTGGGAAAATTGGAGTTTTTATCAAGAATTTAATTTAAGTTTTTATAATATTACAGAGATTGCAAAGACATATTTAAAAGAGATGGAAAAAGCTGGATATAAGGGTATGCTTTATAGCAGTAAATATTATTTAGAAAATGTATGGTTTGATCATAAATATCCAGTATGGCTTGCACATTATACTAATAAGACGAATTATCAAGGAGAATACAAAGTATGGCAAATGTGTAATAATGGTAGAATTCCTGGTATTAATGGTGATGTAGATATTAACATTATGTATAATTAATTTTAATATTGTATTTATAAATTTTTGGTGTTAAAATGATAATGTTCGTGGTGAACATTATCTATATGACCTGTTGGTGAAGCGGTTTAACACGCTGCCCTCTCAAGGCAGTATTCGCGGGTTCGAAACCCGTACAGGTTACCAATATTGAAATAACATACTTCGGTATGTTTTTTTTGTTTTTGTGAAGTTTTTTGTATTGTAATTTCGATGATGTTAAGTTATAATATTTTTAGAATAGAGAGGTGTATTTAGATGAAGAAAGTTAAGATGAAAAATTTATTTAAAAATAGAGTTAATATCTTTGATAAAGTAGCATTTGGTATTAGTTTAGTTCCACTTTTTACAATGATGACAATGTTTACTCAATTTTTTAGAGAAGGGTTAGTTGTTAATGGAACAAATTTTGCAGAAGAAAGTTTATTTGCGGCTATTTGGGATGTTTCGATGGACTTTTTAAGCCATGTTAGTAGTTTTCAAATTTTTGTTCTTGCAGCATTATTTATTTATCAAGTTTGGTTTGCAATTAATTTCTTTGCTACAAAACTTGATGGACGTAAGAGAAAGAAAACTCATGATTTAGGATTATTTATTTTATGTTGTGCAGTATGGGCAGCAATATTAATCTTTGCAGCAATATTCGTATTTGCAATTTGGGATTTTAGTTGGTTATTAGTATGGTTTGTAGGATTAATTAATTCTTTCCAACCAATGACAAGTATTATAATTGTTGCTTTAGGTTTAGCTTTAATTTATATTATTGTTTCTCTTAAATATATTATTACTAAAGGATTTGATAAATATCTTAAAGAATGTGAAAAGAGTGACTATGAATTTGATAAAATGGAATTAATTACTGGAGTAGTTAAAATTCTTGCAATTTTATTATTCTCAGTTATGGCAGCTTTTCAATTTATTAATATAATTATGTAAGGGGAGAAGATATTTGGCAGTGAAGCCAGATATCTTTTTTTATTTTGTTCTTTATAAAAACAAATGTTCGTGTTATAATTAGTTTGGTGATAATGAATGAATAGGGTATATATGTGTATTGATTTAAAGAGTTTTTATGCATCTGTAGAATGTAGGGAAAGAAATTTAGATCCAATGACAACTAATTTAGTTGTGGCTGATTCATCTCGTACTGAAAAAACTATTTGTTTAGCGGTATCACCATCATTAAAAAGTTTTGGACTTCCTGGTAGAGCGAGATTGTTTGAGGTTCAACAAAAACTGAAACAAGTTAATGCCGAAAGGAAAAGAAAAATTAATGGTAAATTTAAAGGTAAAAGTTTTGATGGAGAGGAACTGAGAACTAATAAATATTTAGAAGTTGATTATATAGCAGCTCCTCCTAGAATGAAACTTTATATAGAATATAGTTCTAGGATTTATAATGTTTATTTAAAATATGTTTCTAGTGAAGATATATATGTGTATTCTATTGATGAAGTATTTATTGATATTACTAATTATTTAAATATATATAAGATGAGTCCTAGTGAGTTAGTTACTAAAATGATTAGAGATGTATATGAAACTACTGGAATTACAGCGACTGCTGGTATTGGTACTAATATGTATCTTTGTAAAGTGGCGATGGATATTGTAGCTAAACATGTTGATGCTGATGAATATGGGGTTAGAGTTGCTTCTTTAGATGAAGAAAGTTATAAAAAATTATTATGGGAGCATAAACCTTTAACTGACTTTTGGAGAGTAGGAAAAGGTTATGTTAAAAAGTTAGAAAAATACAATATTACTACTATGGGTGATATTGCTCGTTGTTCTATTGAAAATGAAAATTTATTATTTAAATTATTTGGAGTTAATGCAGAACTATTGATTGATCATGCTTGGGGTATTGAACCTGTTACAATGAAAGATGTTAAGAGTTATAAACCTAATGTTAATAGTTTAGGCTCTGGCCAAGTATTGCATTGTCCTTATAATTATGAAAAAACTAAATTAATTGTAAAAGAAATGATTGATTTATTAGTTTTAGATCTTGTTAGAAAGAAAAAAGTGTGTGATAAGATTGTTCTTACTATTGGATATGATATAGAAAATTTAGAGAACCCTAAAATATTAGAAATTTACGATGGAGAAATTACAGTTGATTTTTATGGTAGATGTGTACCTAAACATAGTCATGGTACTATTAGCATTGATTATCAGACTTCTTCTAGTGAAGTTTTATGTAGTAAAACATTAGAATTGTTTGAAAGAATAATAGATAAAAGATTATTAGTAAGAAGAATTAATATGGCGTTTTTAAATGTGGTTGATAAAGATAAGGCTACTAATACTAGAATAATTAAACAAGTTGATTTATTTAATATGGAAGATGAAGAACTATATGAAGATAAAGTTTCTAATCAAAAAGAAGAAGAAAAGTTACAACTAGTAATGATAGATTTAAAGAATAAATATGGGAAGAATGCTATCTTAAAAGGAATGAATTTAGAAGAAGGTGGCACTACGATTGAAAGGAATAATCAAATAGGTGGACATAAGGCATGAGTAAGTATGATGATATTATTAATTTAAAAAGACCGGAGTCAAGACATATGCCTATGTCTATTACTAATAGAGCGGCTCAATTTGCTCCTTTTGCAGCTTTAACGGGTTATGATGAGGCAATTAAAGAAACTGGTCGTATTACCGGGGAAAAACATGAATTAAGTGATGGTAAAATTGAAATTATTAATGATAAGTTAAATAAAATAAAAAATAGTAATATAAAAAGAGTTAAAATTACCTATTTTGTTAAGGATAAAAAGAAGAGTGGAGGAGAGTATATTACTGAAGAATTAACTATTAAAAAGATCGATAGTTATAATGAAAAGTTAGTGTGTTTGAAACGCAATATTTCTTTTGATGATATACTTGAAATTGATTTAGTATAAGATTTTACATTATTTGTGAAAATGTATTTTATATATGATTGTTTATTGATATTAAGTTGTTTATTATTTATAATGGTTATTGTAGGGAGTGTACATATGAAAAGAGTTAATTTTAATATCAAAGATAGAAAAATATTATATGGTATTTTAGCAATTGTATTAGTTTCGATATTTACTTTAACAATTGCATATGCAGCGTTAAGTGTAGTACTTACAATTCAAGGTAGAGCACAGGTATCGTCAGCAAATTGGAATATACACTTAGCAAATCCGAGAGTGACATCTGGTAGTGTGACAACAGATGTTCCTGTTATTAAGACAAGTTCTTCATTAGAATTTTCAACAACATTAAATATGCCAGGAGACTTTTATGAGTTTACTATAGATGTAGTTAATGATGGTAGTATTGATGCTATGGTTGAAAATGTTATAATGACTCCTGGATTAACAACAGAACAAGCAAAATATTTAAGATATGAAATTACATATCAAAATGGGGAATCAATTACAACTAATCAACTTATTACAAAAGGTACAGAGATTCCTATTAAGGTCAGAATAGAATATAGAAAAGATTTAACTTCATCTGATTTACCAACAGGACAAGTGGTATTAGATTTATCCTTGGAACTTAAGTATATTCAAAGTGATGGTACTGGTAGTAACGCTGTAGGAAATGGATATAAAACAATAGAATTTAGAATTGATGGTGAGACATATCAAGCTAGAGAAGGTATGACGTGGGGAGAGTTTGTTAATAGTAATTATAATACTCTAGGATTATGGATTGATAGTGTTGATTCTGTTTGTTTTGATAGTGATAATTGGTGTGAGTGGAGCGTTGGTGATGAAGATAATTATGTTTATATTGATGATGTGATAGAAGCTAAAAATTATTTAAGGGTTTCATGATAATTAATTTATATTTTCTGATTTATTAGACCTTTTTTTAGGGTCTTTTTTATTGACTATAAAAGTGTAATTTTATATAATGTAGTAGCATACTATTATGCGATGTGAGAGGTTTTAATATTAATAAATATATTATTAATTAGAAAGGGTATTATAATGATTAAGTTATTAAGAAAAATGCATAAAAAAGAAGTTATTTATGCTTTAATTTGTATATGTTTAGTAGCATTTCATGTTCAATTTGAATTGAAGATTCCTGATTATATGAGTGCAATTACAAGACTTGTACAAACTGATGGTAGCAAGATGATTGATATTTTAGAACAAGGGGCAATCATGATTTGTTGTGCTTTAATTAGTTTAATTTGTTCTGTTGTAGTTGGATTCTTTGCTGCTAGAGTTTCTTCTGGTTTTTCTATGAATATTAGAAGAAAAATATTTGAAAAAGTTGAAAAGATGGGGCTTACTGAAATTAATAAGTTTTCTACAAGTAGTTTAATTACTAGAACTACTAATGATGTTACTCAAATAGAAATGGTTATTGGTTTTGGATTACAAGCTTTAGTTAAGGCTCCTATAATGGCAGTATCTGCTATATTTAAGATACTTGATAAAGGATTAGAATGGTCTATACTTACTGCTGTATGTGTTTCTGTACTTTTATTAGTAGTTGGAACATTAATGGCTATTGTTTTACCTAGATTTGAACTTGTACAAAAGTTAATTGATAAGATTAATGGTGTTACTAGAGAAAATTTAAGTGGTATTCGTGTTATTAGAGCATTTAATGCAGAAAAGTATCAAACTAGTAAGTTTAATGAAGTTAATGATGAATTAACTAAGACTCAATTATTTAACCAAAGATGTTTTGAAATTATGAATCCAACTATGCATTTAGTTAATCATGGTTTAACATTAGGTATTTATATTATTGGTGCGATTTTAATTAACAAAGCTGGTATGAATGATAAACTAACATTATTTAGTAATATGGTAGTTTTCTCTAGTTATGGAATGCATGTTATTATGTCATTTTTAATGTTATCTATGATATTTATGATGGTTCCGCGTGCACAAATTTCTGCTAAACGTATTAATGCTGTTTTAGATGAAAAAATTAGTGTTTTAGATGGGAATTTTGATAAAGAAACTGATGAAATTGGAACTGTTGAATTTAAAAATGTTTCATTTAAATATCCTGAGGCAGATGAATATGTGTTAGAAGATGTTTCATTTAAAGTTAATAGAGGTGAAACTATTGCATTTATAGGTTCTACTGGTAGTGGTAAATCTACTTTAATTAATTTAGTTCCTAGATTTTATGATGCATCAGTAGGAGAAGTATTAGTTGATGGTGTTAATGTAAAAGATTATAAATTAGAAACATTACATAATAAGTTAGGATATGTTCCTCAAAGAGCGGTTATGTTTACTGGTACTGTTTCATCTAATGTAAGTTATGGTGATAATGGTAAGGGTGAAATTTCTTTAGATAAAATTAAAGAAGCTGTTAAAGTTGCTCAAGGTGAAGAATTTGTATCTAAGATGGAAAATACATATGATGGACATATTGCTCGTGGTGGTACTAATGTAAGTGGTGGTCAAAAGCAAAGATTAGCGATTGCAAGAGCTATTGCTCGTGATCCAGAAATTTATATATTTGATGATTCTTTTTCTGCGCTTGATTATAAAACAGATAGTATTTTAAGAAAAGAATTAAAGAAATATACTAAAGATGCTACTTGTATGATAGTTGCTCAAAGAATTGGAACTATTATTAATGCAGATAAAATAGTAGTTTTAGATGAAGGAAAATGTGTTGGTATTGGGACTCATAAAGAACTTTTAAAGAAATGTAAAGTTTATAAAGAGATTGCTTTATCACAATTATCAAAGGAGGAGTTAGACAATGCCTAGACCTGGTGGACCAAGAGGACATGAAGTATCTAAGGATTTTAAAGGTTCAATGATTAGATTAATTAAGAATCTTAGTCCTTGGAAAGTAATAATGATCTTTGCTTTAACACTAGCAATGGTCAGTGCTATTTTAGCTTTAATTACTCCTAATAAATTAAGTGAATTCGCTGATACTATTTCAGTGGGTTTAATTCCAAAAACAGAAGTGTTGCAAGATATTGGTGTTAAGATTAGTGAAAATATGGCTAATACTGATATAGAAAAGAAATTAAGTACATTATTTGATGATATAGAACTTACAAATGATGAAAAACTATATGTTGGAACTATATTAAGTGCTTTAGAAAATGCTAATGAAGAAGAAAGTTTTGTTTTAGTATTATCTTTACCTGATAAAGTACTTGAATATTTATTTGATGATTTTAAATATGAAGGTATTTTAATTAGTTCTAAAGATCAAGTTAAATTGATTAGACTTATGAGTAGTGAAAATGGTCTTTCTAATTTAGAAGATTTACCTAAAGCTATTTATGGATTAGTTAAGCCTTCTATTGATATGGATGAAGTTAAAAGACTTGCTATAATTATGGGGTCATTATATTTTGTAAGTGCTTTATTTAGTTTTATAGAAGGTATTTCTACTACAACTGTTTCAAATTATTTTGCTAAAAGTTTAAGAAGTAGAATTAGTAAGAAAATTAATAAATTACCACTTAAGTATTTTGATTCTCATGAAACAGGAGATGTTTTATCTCGTGTTACAAATGATGTAGATACAATTGCACAAAATTTAAATAATAGTTTAGCTACTATTGTTACTGCTGGAACTTTATGGTTAGGATGTATCTTTATGATGTTTATTACTAACTGGATTTTAGCTTTAACAGCAATTTTCTCTAGTATAATTGGTTTATCGTGTATGTTCTTAATCTTAAATAAATCACAAAAGTATTTTATTGAAAGACAAAAAGAACTTGGTAATATTAATGGTTATATTGAAGAGATGTATTCTGGTCATAATGTAGTTAAGGCGTATAATGGAGAAAAAGAAGCGTTAGATAGATTTGATGAATTAAATTTAAAATTATATGGGGCAAATAGAAAGAGTCAATTCTTATCAGGTTTAATGCATCCTATTATGGGATTTACCGGTAACTTTGGTTATGTTATGGTTTGCGTAGTAGGAGCTTTACTTACTATGAATGATATTATTTCATTTGGCGTTATTGTTGCCTTTATGATTTATGTTAGATTATTTACAAATCCTTTAAATCAAATTGCTCAAGCAATGGGAAGTTTACAATCTACTGCAGCTGCTAGTGAGAGAGTATTTGAATTTTTAGATGAAAAAGAAATGAGTGATCAAAAGGATATTTCTAGAAGATTAAATAGTTCTAAAGTTAAAGGTGAAATATCATTTAAGAATGTTAAATTTGGATATGATCCAGGTAGAATGATTATTAAAGATTTTTCTGTAGATGTTAAACCTGGTCAAAAGATTGCGATTGTTGGACCTACTGGTGCTGGTAAGACAACAATGGTTAACTTATTAATGAAATTTTATGAAATTAATAATGGTCAAATCTTAATAGATGGTGTACCAACAAGTGAATTATCTCGTGAAAATGTTCATGATTTATTTATAATGGTATTACAAGATACTTGGTTATTTGAAGGTACTGTTAGAGATAATATTAAGTTTAATAAAGAAGATGTTAGTGATAGAGAAATTTGGGAAGCATTAAGAGTAGTAGGGGTAGATCATTTTGTTAGAACATTACCAGGTGGATTAGATTATGTACTTGGTGATAACGATACTGTAAGTTCAGGACAAAAACAATTACTTACAATTGCTCGTGGTATGATTGCTGATTCTCCATTCTTAATCTTAGATGAAGCTACTTCAAACGTAGATACTCGTACAGAAGAATTAGTACAAAAAGCAATGGATAAATTAACAGAAGGAAGAACTTCATTTATTATTGCTCATAGATTAAGTACTATTAAAAATGCAGATTTAATTCTTGTTATGAATGAAGGTAATATCATTGAACAAGGAAATCATGAAGAATTATTAAAGAAAGATGGATTTTATGCTAATCTTTATAATTCACAATTTGAAAGAACAGAGGAGTAGGAATACTTCTCTTTTTCTTTTGTTTTAGACTTGTAAAAACTTCTAAAATAGTCTAAAATTAGATATAGTAGGATAGGTGAATAATATGAATAATGGGGTTAATGATACTAATAATATAAATGGTCAAAATACTAATGTTGTTCCTGCTGTACCAGTAGTTCCGCAACAAGTTCCGGCTGCACCTGCACCAGTTGTTCCAACACAACCTGTAGTGCCTGCTCAACCAGTTGCTGCACCTGTTGCTCCAGCTGTTACTACTGAACCAGTTGTAGAGCCGACTACTGTAGCTCAAGAAGCAGTTGAACCTATTTTTGCACCAGTTGAACAAAATATACCTGGAGTTATTGTTGCTCCGCCAGAAGATGGTGGTAAAGCTGCTCCAAGACCAATTCAACAATTAGAACCTGAAACTGAACCGGTTACTGAGGCTGTTGTTGAAGAAAAGGTAGTAGAAGAAGTTCCTAAAAAGAAAAAGAAAAAACATTTCTTTGTTAAACTTTTATTATTAATTATTATTGGTTTAGGCGGTTATATTTATTATATGGATATGCAACATAAAGCAATGATAAGTAAGATGGAATATGAATGTACACCAGTTAATGCTACTGAAGAAAAACCATTAGAGTTAGATTCTACTTTAGTACAAGATTTATATGGTAAAGTTAGAACTACATTAAGAGAAGATTTAGCATTATTTGATTTAAATGATCAATTAAAATTATATTTAGCATTTAAACAAATTCCAACTGGTAAGTTTTATGAATCTAATTGTAATTTATTCTCTGAAACTGCAATGGAACCATTTACTTGTAAAGCTGACTTTACACCATTAGCATTTAAAGAAGAAGATTTAAAATTAGAAGTTAAAAAGTTATTTGGTAATGATGTAGAACTTCCATTAACTAATATTAATTTAGGAAAAGGTTCTTGTTTAGGAGGATACCAATATATTCCTGATAGAGGTGAATTTGTACAAGGATATTGTGGTAGTAGAAATTCAACTTCATATAAAATGGAAAAAGAATTAGTAGGTGCTTATAGTAAAGAAGCATACATTACTTTAAAAGAAAAAGTTAGATATATTGGAGCTGAAGGAAATACTATTCCTGAACATTTAAGAAGTGGTACTTATATTTATACATTCAAATTAGATATGAATTATAACTATATATTAGTAAGTAAAGAAATAGAACAAAAGTAGAGGTAGAAATATATGGAAATAATTAAAGTAGTTACAGGGGCACTTGATGAGAACTGTTATGTTCTTGTTAAAGGAGATAATTGTTTAGTAATAGATCCAGGAGATGACTTTCATAAAATTAAAGAAGTTATTAATGGACGAAAAGTTTTAGGTGTTTTAATTACACATTCACATTTTGATCATATTGGAGCATTGAGAAACTTTTTAACTAAAAGAAGTATTAAAATATTTAAAAGAAGTAATTTAGAAGAAAAAGATTATACAATTGGAGATTTTAAATTTAGTTGTATTCATACTCCAGGACATTCAAGAGATTCAGTTACATTTTATTTTCCTGAAGACGAAGTTATGTTTGTAGGAGATTTTATATTTAAAGAAAGTATAGGAAGAGTTGATTTACCTGGTGGTAATAATAATGAAATGAATATGAGTATTGCTAAAATACTAATGTATGATGATGAAATTATTTTATATCCAGGGCATAATGAAGATACAACTTTAGGTTATGAAAAAGAAAATAATCCATATTTAAAATAATATGGATTTTTTTATTGGTTAATTTTAATTTTTATGGTATTATAGTAAGCTATAAGGAGTTGATGGTTAATGAAGGTTTGGACAAAAGTACATTTAAAAGAACAAGATAGAGAGGTTGAAGTAATTAGTAAAGCATTAACAAATTACTTATATGCTCTAGGTCCTATTGATGATATTACAAGAAAATATAATATTTCAGAAGCTGATAGAAAGGCTCATGATCAATATACTGCTAATAGAATTGCAGGATTATTAATGCTTTATTTAGCTCAAGATACTTCTAGAATACACGATATAGCTAATAAATATAATTTTAATTTTGGATTAGTAAAAGATATTAATCCTGAGATTGAAGGTTATATTAATAAATAATGGCAAAAAAATAGAATTTAGTTTTTCTAAATTCTTTTTTTATAGGAAAAATAATGTTGAGAACATTCCTAATACCATTGATACTAATAAAATAATAATTATTATTTTTGTTACTTTATTATTTATTATTTTCACCTCATGATATATATTATAAGACTTTTGTAGATATTTGTAAAATAAGTTTGAAATTTAT
>JAZRPV010000028.1:0-32852 GCA_045649455.1 Bacilli bacterium
AAAATATATAACTGAAAAATAACATAATCTAAAAACTACTAATTTAATACAAGATAAAATAATACTAATAACACTAATTATACGTTTACTAATTTTACTCTTATAAATATCATCAGTAATTAAATCATCAAGTATAGGTAACTTTCTAATACCATATATAAATGAATTAACCGCATAACTAATATCTATATTTAAACTCCTTATGAGATGTTTAATCATTAGATTCATCCTTTAAACAATTAATGATCTTATCTTTATATTTCTTAGTATTTAAATTATCTTTCTCTACTACTTCTAATTTCTTTTTATTTAATATTACTATTTCATCACATAAATCCATTGCAATTTCTAATATATGTGTTGAAAAAATAATAATATGATCTTTCTTAAGAGATTTTAAAAGTTTCTTCATTTCTTCTTGAACAACTATATCTAAAGAAGTTAATGGTTCATCTAATAAAATAACTTTTGGATTACTAATTATATTAATAAGCATTTGCATCTTATTTTTCATACCATGTGAATAATCTTTTAATAATTTATTTTGACTTTCTTTATCGATTTTAACTAAATCAAAATATTCATCCACTGTCTTTAAATCAGTAATTTTCTCTTTATTAATATCAATATAAAATTCTAAAAACTCTTTTCCTGTTAAAAATTCAGGTACTACAGGAGTAGAAATTACATATCCAATATCACTTGTATTTAAATAATTTCTTCCATATTGATCTTCCAAATAAAACTTACCTTCATCAACTGTAACATCTTCATTTAAACAATTAAAGAAAGTTGTTTTACCAGAACCATTACGTCCAATAAGTCCGTAAATTTTTCCTGATTCAAAATCAAAGTCTATTTCTTTTAACACTTCTTTTTTACCATAATTTTTTGATAAATTTCTTACTTCTAACTTCATAAGCCACCTCGTCAAGACATATTATACCACATATATTTAAAATAAAAAAATAGACCTAAGTCTATTTATATATTTCTTTATATTCTCTATCAACAAGTAACATCTCACGACCAATACTTGGATCAATTGAACCATCATCAATACATTTATGTAAAAATTCTTTTAATTCTGCAACTTTAACATAAAATAAATTAAAATCTGTTTCACTCTCTAATTCATCATAATGAGTTTCCAAAATATTAGGCATCTCATCTGTTAAAATACGAAAATAATATATTTTACTACATACCTTTTTACCAGTACTAAAATAATTATTATCATATGTAGTTATTTGAATAAAAGGTCCATCTGTTGATAAAATACCAATTCCTGTTTCTTCTTTAATTTCTCTTAATAAAGTATCTTCTAATTTCTCATCATCTTCTACATGTCCACCAATTAATTGATATGTATTATTATTGTGAGCTAAAAGAAGTTCTCCTTTACTATTAACTAATAAAGCTTTTACTCTAACAACTTCAAAATCTATATCATCTTTTCTAAGATAATTATCATTAATAAATATTCTTTTCATTCTTTTTTCCTACCTTTTTTATAAATGTCTTTCCCAATATTCTGTAACTTCAGGTTTAACACTTTCTAAATATTTTTCTAATAGTTGACTCATAAACTTAGCTTTTTTCCAAACTGGTTTATTTGCATTTAAACAACTTGCTTTATTAGTAAACATCATATATTCAAAAGTAGACGCTCTATCTTCGTTAGCAGAAGTTTGAGCATAGTTATTAACAAAATATGCATCTTCTGAATAAGTTCTATTATATGATAAGTCACTTCTCGCACTACCATACGTAAAGTTACTTAAATTTAAAGTGTTCCAACTATTATAGTTAGCTCCTTTAAACTTAGTAATAAAGTTTTCCAAATAATGATATACTTCATGATTAAAAGTTTCACCAAATGAAAAATTTGTAGCAATAGAAATATTAACTCTATTACTATATGACTCAGTAATACCTGTAACATTTTCTATTGAATAATTTTTTATTAAATAAATTGTAAGTGGATAACCATTATTTTTTAATTCCCAAAACAAATCATCAGGAAATAAACTAATAGTACTTTGCATATCTAATAAAGCTTTATTTATTTCGTTTTCATCAGTAATTGGAAATGTAGATAATGTATCTACCATATACCCTTCTGTTTCTTTACCATATTTAATTGATAAACCGTATTTATTTTCAATTGTATTACGTATTGTTTCATTAGGATCTGCAACCACTTCTTCTGTTGTAACAGATTCATCAACTGCACCTGTACTAGGTGTTTCTTCAACAGGAGTACTAGGTTCTACTGGTGTTGGTGTAGTATTTTGATTATTATCAACAACTTCAGTAGAATTACCAACACTGTTACTACTACTACCGCTATTTACATTATTATTACTAACATTATTATTACTAACATTATTATTTGATGTTTTATTTATATCATTAGTATCTTTACTTGAAGTAATACCTTTTGCACCCTCGTTGTTAACGGTAGAAATACTTACTTCAGAATCATTTAAACCAATTAAATAAACTTTAGGTAAAATATTACCACTCTCAATATATGAAACAATGGCTCCTCCACCTAAAAAAATAAAAGATAAAAGAATTATAAAAATACTAAGTCGTCTTAAAAAATATCTCATATATATTCTCCTACTATTAAAGTATATCAAACAAATATAAAAAAATCCACAAAAAAAGCAACACTAGGTTGCTTACCATACAAATAATAATAGTGTTAAAAATATAACAACAATTAATGAAATTAATACAGTTAGTCCAAGCGCATTACTTAGTCCTGCTTCTGAACTTTTTACATATGTTTTTTCTTTTTCTCTATTCTCAACTTTAGCTTTTAATTTTTTTGCATATTCTTTTGAAATTCCATCTACTGTAAACATATCGTTATTTTCACTTACCATTCTAAATGTAAATTGATCATCTCCATCTACATCTACAATATCAGCAACAACTGTATTAGTAGTATCTGAATATTCAACAACTAATCTTTCTAAAAAATTAATATAAAAACTATCTGTACAAGAAAAAGCTACACTTCTTCCAATATCTCTTTTTCCATTTTGTTCTAACAATTCAACAGTACTTCTACATTTACCATCTTCAATTGTTAAACCAATTAAAACTGAATTCTCTTTAGTAGATAAACATGCTACATCTAATACTTTCTTTATATAGTCATCATAATAGCCAACATTAGATTCCCCCATATTCACTTTATTCTCTACCATATTTCATTCTCCTAATTCTTTACCAAAGTTTTATTAATTTCACTTATTTTATCATATAAAGCTTGAGCTTCTGCAATTTTACCTGCATTATAAAGGTTATTTGCATCTACCATCATAGCTTCAATAGTTCTATTTTTATCATCAGCAGTCATATTTTCAGTTGTTGGAACTGCAGCAGTTTCAGTATGAGTTGAATCAACTGTTACTAAATGTGTTCCATTATGTCCTTTCTCAGGTAAAATACGCTTAAATGTTAATACAGCTTCTTGAGTTACCCTTGAACCTGCTAATTTATTATATTGACTATCAGAAACTAACATTGCTTTAACATTAACACTTTGATCAACAAATCTTCTTACAGTATTATCTTCAGTTGTTGCCTCTGTAGCTGCTTCTGTAACTGGCTCTGTTTCTGCTTCTGTACTTACTTCACCAAAAGGTAAAATTTGTCCTTCAATAGCTACATCTTCAGTAGGCATAGCAACTTGAATACCAGCCATTGCTAAATCAGTAGATGCTTCTGTTGCAGCTTCTGTAGTTGCTTCAGTTGTTGCCTCTGGCATTGCAATTGTTGCTCCAGGAATTACGGCTTCTGTTGCAACTTCTGTAGTTGCTTCAGTTGTTGCCTCTGGCATTGCAATTGTTGCTCCAGGAATTACGGCTTCTGTTGCAATTTCTGTAGTTGCTTCAGTTGTTGCCTCTGGCATTGCAATTGTTGCTCCAGGAATTACTGCTTCTGTTGCAGCTTCTGTAGTTGCTTCAGTTGTTGCCTCTGGCATTGCAACTGTTGCTCCAGGAATTACGGCTTCTGTTGCAACTTCTGTAGTTGCTTCAGTTGTTGCCTCTGGCATTGCAACTGTTGCTCCAGGAATTACTGCTTCTGTTGCAACTTCTGTAGTTGCTTCAGTTGTAACCTCTAACATTACTGGTTCTGTATTCGTTTCAACAACTGCTTCTGTTGTCAATTCTCCTTGATTAATTGAATTAGCAGCTGGTGGTGCAGGTGGTGCTGGTGTTGGAATTACCGGTTCCATTGCAAATGGTAATTCAACAGTAGATTCACTTGCTGTCACAGATTCATCATCCATTTCGTCATCTTTCTTATTTAATGATTTCTTAACAGATACTTGGAATCCAAATTTACTACTAAAATCATCTAACACATTTTGTGGTAAAACTGATGAAAAGTCCGGATTCCCTTGATTATCAAACTTTAAGTTTTCCATTCCAGGCATAGTTAATAACGCTTGTTTTAAATCTTTAACTACTCCTTCAGGTGTGTCAGCTATATACTTTTTTTGCTTCTCAGTTGATGGTTCAGTTGCCTCCTCAACTGGAGCGTTTGGATCAAGTTCTAATCCAGTTGAAACCGTACTTACTTCAGTACTTTCTTCAACTTGAACTTCTGCTACCGCTTCTGTAACTGGTTCTGTTTGAACTTCTGCTACCGCTTCTGTAACTGGTTCTGTTTGAACTTCAGTCACCGCTTCTGTAACTGGCTCTGTTTGAACTTCAGCTACTGCTTCTGTAACTGGTTCTGTTTGAGCTTCAGCTACTGCTTCTGTAACTGGTTCTGTTTGAACTTCAGCTACTGCTTCTGTTACTGGTTCTGTTTGAACTTCAGTCACTGCTTCTGTTACTGGTTCTGTTTGAACTTCAGTCACCGCTTCTGTAACTGGTTCTGTTTTAACTTCAGCCACTGCTTCTGTAACTGGTTCTGTTTGAACTTCAGTCACCGCTTCTGTAACTGGTTCTGTTTTAACTTCAGTAGTTACTTCTGCTACTGGTACTGCAACACCAACAGATGGTCCTTCAACCTTAGTAAATTGCTTACTACGACTAATTACATAACTACGATTAAATTTATCTATTTTTTTACCATTATTATCAATCTTTTTAATTGAACGAATCAAATCTTCAACTAAAGCCATTGATTCACTTAAAAGAGTTCCTTGCGAATTAATTAAATCAACAGCTTCTTCTTTTAATGATTGATTTTCAACTTCTAATTCATCAAGTTGTGTCATTAACATTAAAAGAGTTCCTTGGCTGTGATAAAAAATATCAAAAAATGATGATTTTAAATCTCTAACTGCACTCTCTAATGCTTTATTTGCATAAACATAACCTTGGTTTTTCATTTAAATCATCACCTTTCTTATTCAGCATTTGCTATTTTTTTCATAAGATGTAAAACATCATTCCATTCTACATCACTAACATCAGTCAAAGTCAAAGTTCCATCATTACTAAGAACCTTAGAAATATAAATAACATGATCTTTTGCATCGCCTTGAATCTCATTTTTAGTATAAATAATGTATTGACTTAAACCATCATTACTAATTAAATAAGTAACCAAAGTAACATTCTCAATAGTTCCATCTGCCTTTTGTATTTCAATCATAGTATTATCCATATATGAAACTCCTCCTTATTCTACTCTAACTATAATTATACAAAAAAATAAAAAAGAAGTAAACACTTAAACTTCTTTTATTTATCCAAAATATTTAACTTTTCTAAATTAATTTCAAACACTTCTAAGAATTTATTCAACTCATTCATATTTGTTAAATGAGAAAGACTAATTCTTATACTTCTACCCGCTTTTTCTTTGTCATTTGTAACACTATATACCGCTAAAGAATAATTACCTTGAGAACATGCAGTTTGAGTTGATATATAAATATTATCTTTCTCTAAAGCATGTAGCATAGTCTCTGATTTAATATTTCTTAAACTTAAATTTACAATATGCGGAATACACTTATCATTACTATTTATATCAATAGGTAATTTACTTAATCCATCAACTAAATATTTATTTAATTCATAAACTTTTCTTCTTTTTTCTTCATAATTTTCATATGCTAGTCTCATTGCTTTTGCTAAAGAAACAATTAATGCTGTTGCAGGAGTACCACTTCTAAATACAGTTGTTGATTTCCCACCATGTATTAAAGATTCTAATATAATGCTTTCTTTTTTTATTAAACCTCCAATACCTTTCATTCCATAAAACTTTTGTCCTGAAAAGCTAGCTAAATCTATATTAGTAAAATCAACTTTTTCTTTACCAATACTTTGAGTGACATCACTATGGAAATATAATTTAGGATATTCTTTTAACATTAAACCAATTTCTTCTACAGGTTGTCTTACACCTACTTCACTATTAACAGAACAAATAGATACCAAAATAGTGTCATCCCTAATTATCTTTTTTAATTCTTCTAAATCAACAACACCATTTTCATCTAATCTAGCATAACTTACTTCAAAACCTTCATTTTCTAAGTATTTAAAAACTTCTAAAACAGATGAATGTTCTAAAGTAGTTGTAATAATATGTTTACCCCTATTTTTATATTTAAAACAAATACCTTTAATAGCCATATTATTAGCTTCACTTGCACCACTAGTATAAATAATTTCATTTTCTTTTACTCTTAATATATCTGCAATTTGTTTAGTAGAAGCATCAATTAACTTTTTAGCTTCAACCCCTAACTCATGTAATGAATTAGGATTACCAATATATTCTTTTGTAACTTTAACAAACGTATCTAATACTCTATCATCAACTGGAGTAGTTGCACTATAATCTAAATAAATCATTCTTATTCCTCCAATAAAAAGAAGAAATTTTATAATACTTCTTCTTGCTTATTTTCTCTTTCTTTTTTTGCTAATTCACGCAATTGTTGCATCTTTTTATCAATCTCAATCATTTTATCAGCACATTCTAACATACCATTTTCAAGTTCATCTGATATAGAATTCAATTTATATCTTAATTTATGATCTAAACTTGCCCAACAATCCATTGCTACTGTTCTAATTTGAATTTCTGCTTCAATATATTCGGTCTTATCTTCTAAATGAACCGGTACTAAAATATTTATATGATAGCTTGTATATCCTGAATTCTTAGGATTCTTGATATAATCAGATTCATTCTTAACAACAAAATGACGAGATGATTTTATAATATTAATAATATCATATACATCTGATACAAATGAACAAACAATCCTAAGACCGACAACATCATGTACATGTCTCAAAACATTATCTGCAGTTAATTCATATCCTTTTCTTTCTAATTTTTTAATAATACTATCATAACTTTTAATTCTTGATTTTGTATGTTCCACTGGATTATATCCATTTTTAAATTGAAATTCTTCTAATAAAATTTGTAATTCAGTCTCTAATCTTCTTTTAGCAAAATCAAATTTTAACATCAATTCCTTAAATTCTTTTTCTTTTTCTGACATTATTTCCCTCTATTCTTATTTATTTGTATTTTGATAATAATCTCTTTCTGAAATAGTTGATGAAATATATTCTAAATCTTCAGTATCAACCTCTTCTTCATTTAAAATATCTTCAACTAAATAAATTATTTCTTTTAAGGTTGAACATTTTTCATATTCAACACCATATCGTTTTAAAACACTTATTTCATTATTAGTAAGCATTAATCCATTTTTACAAGTAACAAATTGTCCTCCTGTAAAATCCATTTCACTAACAATACTATCTATATCAAATTCCATCTAATCACCTTTTAAAAAAGACTATGTTATTTACACACATAGCCATTATTCTTCATTCTAGTAATAAACTCTCCCTCAGTATATTTATCTCCTATGCTAAGTGTTACTACATCACTACTTCTAGTATTACTATTTATTTTCATTTCTAATTTTCCATCATTCTCAAAAAATTCTATATTGTTAAGTACTATTGTCTCATCTTCATCAACTAATACATTAACAACAATTCTATCATCTTTAACTGAATAATTAACAACATCTTTATCTAAATACTCATAATGTTTTTTTAATGAAAATTTAATACTATTTAAATGTATGTCATCTTCTAAATAATTAGAAGGTAAAACTATAACTTTATTTAAATCCATTTCTATAATTTTATTACCATCTATCGTAGCACTTATATCTTCTGCTACTCTAATATTTAAATCATTTGTAGTACTTTTACTACATGTTATGTAAGGTTGTTCAACTGTTGCAAAAAGATAAATAATTATCATAATAATTATACTTGTAATAACTATTGGAAAAGTTTTATTTTTCTTTGTCGACATAATTTCACCTCTCATGGCCTCATTATATCAAATTTTTCTTTATTTATCAACAAAAAAGCACATTACTACTAACGTGCTCTTCCTACTTGAACTACTTCTTGTACTCCTTCAGTCATACTTTCTAATTCATTTCGTTGATTCATTACATCATAAAATGTCTTATGACTGAAAAATTTAATTAAACTATCTAAGTTTGTTTGAACTACTCCACTTAATTGTCCATCTTCATCATAATCAGTTAAAACTAATCTAATCTCTCCTCCTGGTTTCTTAGAATCAACAAATATTCTTCCACCATGAGAGAAACAGTTTCTTATTGTTGTAGCGCATTGACTATTTCGTAAACTACCCATCATAGTATCTCCAAATTGAGCTGTCCTAATATTACTAATAGTACTTTGACACTTATTAATTTCATTACCCACAACTAAAGCTTCATTATTTCTTTGATTTTTAAGTGCAATAATTTTTTGTAATCCTTGATTATTTACAAGTCTAGGATCACTTAAATCAAGTAATTTAGTTGGATCACTAGGATCTATTCTCATCTTTTCAATTGCTTTTTCTAAATTAGCAATATTTCCTGTAATACCTTTAAAACTTTTAATTAAAGAACTCTTTCTATTACTTAAATTACCTAAATCAGTATATTGATCTTTAGAATAACCAACTATATCTAAACTATCCATAAAATCATAATCTGAATCAACTAATTCATCTTTAAATGCCATTTCTTTATTAACAACATATGTATTAATACCAAGTGCATATAAAAGTGCTACTAAGATATCATCTTTTTCTTCTTTAAATACATACATTGCATTACATAATCTATATAAATCATTTTCATTAAATACTTCTTGAACTTGATCACTATAAACTCCACATTCTTTTCTCTTATCACTTTGTTCTTGATAAAATTGTGGAAATTCATTTTTTAACACAGTACATATATAACTAAAATATTCTTGTTTTTTAGGATCATCAAACTTTGTACATAATTCTCTACATCTTTTATAAATATCTTCATTTTTTGAATTACTATATGCCATTACCATTTCAGTAATTTGCTTATCATATGAATGAACAACTCCCTTAGCACTTAATCTATCATAAATTTCTTGTGCATAATCTTGTTCAATTTTTGTATTATCTCTTCTATAACTATTTACTTTTCTAATAAATTTATCAATTCCAAAGTCATTCTTTCCACAACCTTTGTGCATATCATAAATTGAGAATAAATATTGCATATGAGAAATATAATCTACTTTATCTGAATTAATTAACCTACTTAAACAAGAAGAAATCTCCATCCTTTGAACTGCAGGATGTAATTTATTAAAGAAATTTTGAGTCTTTCTATAAGAACCAAACATTCTCTTTTCAACTTCACTTCTACTAAGGCCATTAACAACCATACTATATTTTGGATTTTCTCTATCAAATTCATTAACAGTTACTGAATAACCAGGATATTTCTTTTTAAAATCAGTTTCAAACCAAGCAGTATAAAAAGTATAGTTAAATAATCTACGATAATCACTAGCACTAATTCCATTAGGAGTACCTATTGCACTAGTAACTAATGATTCATACATCATTAGTTCTTTCTTTTGAGCATCATCTACATTTTCTAAACTAAATAAATAACTCCAAAAAACAGATTCTTTTTCGCGACAATATTCTAAAAATTCTTCTCTACTTATTTCATCCCCACTATTATGTTTTATATTAATACTATAAGCTAATAATTCATTATCAATAAATTTTCTAATATCATCAAAATCATTAATTGGAGATACATATCTAGGATCTCTATATGGAGAAATTATACTAGTATAATCATATTCACTAATTGTACTATGTAATAATAAATCATCTAATATAAAATTTCTAAACCATTCAAAGGCAACATCACAATTTAATTTATTAAGTTCTCCATCATTACAAACATTAACTATTTGACTACTATAATTAACATTTGGTCCTTTATGAATTATTCCATTTCTAAGTGTTGAAATAAACCACTCTGGCGTATTTCCATCCGCTTCTTTTTCATAGATTTTTATTAAATTAGGATTTCTAAATAGTTCTTCTAATCTTTTTCTATCAATATGAGTCTTAAATCTAGTATTTATATCAGGATTATGTGAATCTCTTTCTATTAATACTTCTTCTGCTAATGCATAATATGCTAAATAAATTGCAAGTGAAAAAGAGTCTGATTCTTCAAAAAAATCAACTATGTTTTCTTCTTGAATATATTTAAGTCTTTTAAGTATTTCTGCTCTACTAGCATTATAATAAGCATTCTGACTCATAGTAAATCTCCTCTACTATATAATATCAAAAAAAAGAGAAATATCAAAGATATTCCTCTACATTTCTTCCCATTTCCAATCCTTTACATATGGTAAATCTTCACCATATTCATGAATATATTTTTTATGTTGTTCTAACATTTCTAAACACCAATCAACTAACGCTTTTGATGTATCTTTATATCTTGGAATTTCTTTTAAAGCAGCTATTACTAAATTAAATCTATCGATCTTATTTTGAACTCTAATATCAAATGTTGTAGTAATAGTACCTTCTTCTTTATATCCATGTACATGAATATTTCTATTTTCTCTCTTATATGTTAATTGATGAATTAATGATGGATATCCATGGAAGTTAAAGATAATTGGTTTATTCTTAGTAAAGATTTCATTATATTCTTCATCTGTTAAACCATGTGGATGTGTCTTATCTGATTGTAATTTCATTAAGTCAACTACATTTACTACTCTAACTTTAATTCCTTTTACATATCTTCTTAATATATCAACTGCTGCAATTGTTTCAAGTGTTGGAGTTTCTCCACAACATGCCATAATAACATCTGGATTACCTCCATCATTACTACAGAAATCCCAAACACCTAACCCTTTCTCACAATGAACTTTAGCTTGTTCTCTATTTAGCCATTGTGGTCTAGGATGTTTAGATGCAACTATTACATTTATATAATTTTTACTCTTAATACAATGGTCAAAACATGATAATAAACAGTTAGTATCAGGAGGTAAATACATTCTAATTACATCAGCTTTCTTAGTAACTAAATGATTTAAAAACCCCGGATCTTGATGTGTATAACCATTATGATCTTGTTGGAATACATGTGACACTAACATATAGTTAAGTGATGCAATCGGCGCTCTCCAAGGAATTTGATTACATACTTTTAACCATTTAGCATGTTGACTAGCCATTGAATCAACTATTCTAACAAACGCTTCATAACTGTGAATAAATCCATGTCTACCAGTTAATAAGTAACCTTCTAACATACCTTGACATAAATGTTCCGATAAATATGCATCCATTACTCTTCCTTTAGGATCTAAATATTCATCATTCTTTAGTGTTTTAAAATTCCATGTACGATTTTCTTTTTCAAACACATGATTAAATCTATTTGATAATGCTTCATCAGGTCCAAATATTCTAAAGTTATCATTCTTATCATTAAGAACAAATAAATCTCTAATATAATGACCTAATTGCATAGTGTCTTGACTAATTATTTCCCCAGGTTTCTTTATTTCTAAAGTATAGTTTTGCCAATTAGGAGTAATTATATCTTTAAGTAATAATCCTCCGTTAGCATAATTACTAGCACCCATACATTTACTAGGTGTTGGACATAAATCTCTAAGTTCTTTAATTAAACTTCCTTTATTATCAAATAATTCTTCTACTTTATAACTCTTTAACCATTTTTCTAATTGTTTTAAAGTATCAGGATTATTTCTATCAATTACAATTGGTACTTGATGTGCTCTAAAGCTTCCTTCTACTTTCTTACCATTAACTTCTTTTGGACCAGTCCATCCTTTAGGAGTAGTTAAAACGATCATTGGGTAATCTCCCTTACCTGTTTTCTTTAACTTCTCTATATCTTTAACAACTTTATCCATAACTTTAGCCATCTCATCATGCATTTTCTTAGAATCGCTTCCAGTTACAAAATAAGGTTTCCATCCATATCCAAAGAAGAAATTATCTATTTCAGTTTCAGTCATTCTACCAAACACAGTAGGATTTGCAATCTTATATCCATTTCTATGAAGAATTGGTAAAACAACACCATCAGTCTTCTTATTTAAAAATTTATTAATATGCCAAGCACATGCAAGTGGTCCTGTTTCAGCTTCTCCATCTCCTACAACACATGCAGCAATTAAATCTTTATTATCAAGTACTGCACCAGCAGCATGAGATAAACTATATCCTAATTCTCCACCTTCATGAATAGATCCAGGTGTCTCAGGTGCAACATGTGAAGATACTCCTCCAGGGAAACTAAATTGTTTGCATAGTTTCTTTAATCCTTCTTCATCTTCAGTTATTTCTGGATAAAATTTAGAATATACTCCTTCTAAATAATTATTAGCAATCATCGCTTGACCACCATGTCCAGGACCAGAAATATATATCATCTTTAAATTATGCTTTTTAATTGCACGATTTAAATGCATATATATAAAGTTTTGCCCAGGAGCAGTTCCCCAATGTCCTACTACATTAGGTTTAATATCTTTATAAGTTAATTCTCGTCTTAAAAGTGGATTATCAAGTAAATATAATTGAGCTACTGATAAATAATTTAATACTCTAAAATACTTGTCTAATTTATTAATTTCTTTTTTTGCTAGTGCCATACTACTCTCCCCAATCTTATAAAATAATTATATATCACACCTAAAAAAAAATCTATAAAAAAACAAACAAAAAAACTTCCCAAACGGGAAGTTTTGATATTCTACTTAACATACTGAATTCCAGGACAAATATCTACATCTTCATAATCTTCATCTTGATTAAATAAATTCTTTAAATTACTAATATTACCAGTTTTATCCTTAATAATTTTACCAGTTTTTAAACCAAAGAAGTCAGACATATTAAAATCCGGATCAGTATAACTATTAATATCAACCTTATTTAACGAAATAAATATTCCTGTTTCATAAGATATAAGTGCAAAAAACGCACTCGTAAGATTTAAAATTTGTTTATTAAGCTTATCACCATTATAAACCAAGTTAATAACAAGTCCAGTAGTCTTAGAAATATTAATAAATAATCCTTCGAACCACTCGAATAATTCAAACCTCTTAATAAAATCAGAAATTCCTTCAGAAATAACATTATAGTTATTCTGCTCTACTTCGTTAGCTAATGCTAACATCTTGTCCCCCATAATTATTCTAATTAAACTATTCAGCAAATAATTTAATTATCATATTAGCTGAAAAAACCCCTTTTTTTCAACCGGCATAAATTATACCACAAAACACCCAAAAAGTCAAAAAAACTCGCCTATGCGAGTCTTAATTTTAATATAAAATTTCTAGAAATAAGATTTTGAGATGATTATAACTGGACGCACACCGTACATGAAGCCAATTTCGGGGGCGCTGTAGCCAAATTCACCATTACTTTCTACCCTACTTACAAAGTAAGTATTATAGGTCGAGGCCCAGTAAGATGTTGAATAAATCCATGGATATGGGCTATTTTTACAATAAGGGCTACCATAACTACAAGCAAAAGTAGAACTATTAGTTAATTCGCTATTTTTAATAAGTCTTGCTTCTACTACTTCAACTCCCAAATTTGTTTCTAAAGCATTTTTATAATTATTTACATATCCTTCTACTATACTTCCTGAATATACAGTACTTGTATTTGAAAATGCTGCATTTCCAGCACTTGAACTTTGCACAGGATTTTCATCTAAAGTAATATTCATCATTGATAATAGTTTTACGTTATCTCCTTCAGTTCCAATTGTATAGAATTGTTCACTTCCAATTGTAACAACTGTACCAATTGCATTAATATCTCCATCTGCAGTTACTAATTTAACTTCTGCCCCATTATTATTAACACTACTTCCTGTTCCATCACTTTGAACATATTCTAGTGTTAAAGCTAAATCTAATGTAGTTGATGTTGTTGGTAAATCTGATGATGAAATATCTCTTCTATACTCAATTCTTACTTTAATTGGCATTGTTGTTTCTTTTGCAAGCACTTGTTTAGTTGTAATTGATTCTCCATTTTGATAAGTTATTTCATATTTTAAGAATTTTGCTTGTTCTGTAGTTAATTCAGGAGTCTTAACAACATTCTCAATCATCGCATCTATACTACCACCATTAACTACATCTACCGTAAACTCATAAAAATCTCCAGGCATATTTAATGTAGTACTAAATTCTAATGTACTACTTGTTTTAATTTCAGGAACATCAATAGTTGCACTTCCATTTGTAACTCTAGGATTATTTAAATAAATATCCCAATCTGCAGCTGTTACTCTAGCAGAACCTTGAATAGTTAATACTGCATTTAATGCAGCATACGCAATTGTTAATGTAAATACACATACTAATATTAAACATAATCCCAATGTTAATACTTTTCTATCTTTAATATTGAAATTTAATCTTTTCATAGAAACACTCCAATTCTTATACATAAATTATATAATTATTCACATCTAACTACAATACAAAAAGTAAAAATAAGTGTAAACAAAAACAGAGTGATTTCTCACTCTATTTACTTATAACTTCACATATTAAATTAGATATTTCAGTAGGATCTTCAATTGGTAATCCCGCTATCATTCTAGCTTCACTATATAAAATCTTAGTATATTTATCAAATGATTCTTTATCAGATTTATATAAATCTTTTAACTTATTACTAATTGGATGTTTTTCATTTACTTCAAGTATCATTTCTGCTTTAACTCCTAAATCGTTAGGCATTGCATCAAATACTTTTTGCATCTCAATTGAAATATCTCCCTTAGTTGTTAAACATACTGGATGACTCTTAAGTTTCTTAGAAAGTTTAACTTCTTTTACATCGTCTCCAATAATCTCTAACATTGCACCTAACATATCTTTAGATTCTTCATTTACTTTTTTAACTTCTTCTTTTTCTTCTTCTGATTCAAGTCCTAAATCTTCACTTTCTACATTAGCAAATTTCTTACTATCATATTCTTGAATTGCAGTAACACAGAACTCATCAACATAATCAGTTAAATACAAAATATCAAAATCTTTATCTTTAACTTGTTCTACTTGAGGAAGTTTATCAATCTTACTTATAGATGAACCAGCAGCATAATAAATCTTTTCTTGTCCATCTTTCATATTTTCAACATATTCTTTTAAAGTAATAAGTTTATCTTTCTTAGAAGAATAAAACATAACTAAGTCTTTTAATTTATCTTTATCTGCTCCAAAGTTATTATAAACCCCATACTTAATTTGAACACCAAAAGTCTTAAAGAATGAAATATATTTATCTCTATCTTCTTTTAATAAAGCTTCTAATTCTTTACGAACTTTACTCTCAATATTTTTAGCAATTAGTTTTAAATTATTAGATTCTTGTAATACTTCCCTAGAAATATTAAGTGATAAATCTTCACTATCAACTACTCCTCTTACAAATGCAAAATAATCAGGTAATAGATCAGCACATTTATCCATAATTAATACTCCATTAGAATAAAGACTTAATCCTTTTTCATAATTTTGAGTAAAGAAATCATATGGCGCATGACTAGGTATAAATAATAATGATTTATATGAACACATACCTTCTACTGAAGAAGAAATTACTTTTAATGATTTATCAAAATCATTAAATTTATCCATATAGAAATTATCATAATCATCTTCACTAACATCATTCTTATTCTTTTTCCAAATAGGAATCATACTATTTAAAGTTTCTGTTTCTTTAATATCTTCATACTCTCTTTTTTCTTCATCTTTCATGTGATGACGAGTAACTTCCATTTGAATAGGAAAACTAATATAATCAGAATATTTCTTAACTAAACTCTTTAATTCATATTCTTCTAAATATTTAGAATATTCATCTTCTTCTGTATCTTCTTTAATATAAAGAGTAATTTCAGTACCAATATCATCTTTTTTACATTTATCTATTGTATACCCATCTACTCCTTCACTTTCCCATACATAAGCTTCTTTAGAATCATAACTCTTAGTCTTAACAACAATTCTATCACTTACCATAAATGCAGAATAAAAACCTACACCAAATTGTCCAATAATATCAACTTTTTCTTCACTAGTCATATTATCTTTAAAAGCAAGTGATCCACTCTTTGCAATAGTACCAAGATTTTCTTCTAACTCTTCTTTAGTCATACCACAACCAGTATCAGTTATAGTAATAGTTCTTTCATCTTTATTAAATGCTAAATGTATTAATAAATCATCCTTATCAACTTTAACTTTCTCATCAGTTAAACTACGATAATATAACTTATCTAAAGCATCACTAGCATTACTAATAAGCTCTCTTAAAAATATATCTTTATTTGTATAAATTGAATTAATCATTAAATCAAGCAATCTTCTTGATTCTGATTTAAACTCTTTTTTCTCCATTATTTCATCTCCTATAATTTAGATATATCACTAATTTTAGCACAAGTCAATATAGAGTGCTAAAAACACACAATTTTCACATTTTTCATTAACAATAAAAAAAGACATTAATGTCTTTTTTATTTTAATAATCTTTCTAAATAACCATCTCTATCATATTCAATATAAATATTATTACCAATAATTTTCTTACTAGAAACACCATCTATTACTTTTAAATAATCTCCATCATTACCATAACATAAATAATGAACATCATCTTTAGTAATAATTTTATAAAAACATTTAAACTTCTCTAATTTTATATCTCTAAGTACAGAATATATCTTACTAATATTATTATCATAATCATCACAATAAATATTAAGTATTTTAAACCTACTATTATATTCAACAATAATAATAGTATCTTCTACTATACTATAATATCTATTATTAATCTTCTCTAAAAAGTCTACATTTAAATCAACTATATCTTTCTTAGAAAAAATATCAATAAACTTATCTTTAAATAAATCAAATTTATAAGACATCGTATATTCAATAACATCCATATTATTAATTAAAGATACTATATCAGAACATAATTCACTAATTATATTAGGACTATGTCCAAATAATAAAATTAAAATATCATATAAGAAATCCCATTCTAGCGGAATATATCTATTACACAAAAATAAATATTGTCTTTCTAAAAATAATTTCATAGTAATTTTATAAGTCTCATACTTATATTTAAATCTAAACATATCTTCTTGAAAAACAGAAATATTATCTTCTAAATTTTCCATTATAAAATTAACTAACGAACTTCTTACAAATTGATAACAAGCATACTCATCTACATCATTATCAATTAAATCTAATGGTACATATAATACTTTATATTGATTGATTCTATAATTATAAATCAGACCTAAATAAATATTAGAATTTTCATAATCTTCAACAATTAAATTAAATATCTCTTCTTCTTTTCTTTTTACTAAATACCTCTTGATTAATTCTATCTTTTTATTCATAAACCCTCAAAAAAAGAGAGATTACTCATCTCCCTTTATTAATTCATATTCCCAATCAAGAATGCCACCCATATTATAAATATATTTATAACCAAGTTTTTGTAATTCTCCTGCTGCAGTTGTACTTCTAGAACCACTTCTACAGTACACTATTATTTTTTTATCTTTTGGAATATCTATTTCGTTAATATTAGGTAATGGTACATTAACTGCATTCTTAATATGTCCACTTCGAAATTCTTCTATACTACGCACATCTACTATAACATAATCTGGATATTTTTCAATATTTTCACTAATATTATAAACTTCTTTCATTGTAACACTCTCTAATTTGACACTTTCTTCTTTACTACAACCAGTTAATATAACTAATCCTAAAACTAATAATATAACTATTTTTTTCATCTAATCACCAATATTATTTTAACTCATATTTATTCTTTTGACAACTCTACTATCTTATACCAAGTACTAGGACCAACTACTCCATTAGCTTCAAATCCATACTTATTTTGAATATATTTAATAGAGTCTTCTGTTAATCTATCAAACTCAGAAGAAACCACTACTCCAGGTATATCTCCCATATTTTTACAAATTATATATAAAAACTTTTGTAAATTTAAAACATCTCTTCCCTTCATTCCTCTACTTAAATATCTACCAGGAAAAAACTCATCTAAATAAGTAACATATTGATCATCTAAATTATTAATAATATTTCGATACTTCTCTCTTAAAACTCTCCAAGTTTCTTGATTAACTTCTCCAGTACTTGGAATATTATATTTATTTTGAAATGCAATAACCATCTCTAAAGTATCATTAGTAAATTTATCACCACTAAGCTCAAAATAAGGAATATCATCATCAAAATAAGCAATTGTATTTAAGTAATAATTTAATGCTCTAATAAAAGTACCTTCATCACCAAGAACTAACTTTTTAGAAAATACTAAGCTTGCTTCATCAATTGATACACCTTCTGAATATATATCACTAATCTTTTTAACTGCATTATAAATATATTTAATTTTATACCAAGTACTTTTATCAACAACACCTGTTACTTTTAAATTAAATACTTCTTGAAACTTCTTAACTGCATCAACCATATCAACAGTAAAATAAACACTATCATTTTTAATAACTGGAATTGCTGGATAATTTTGACCAATTCTATTTAGCTGTATTTTTAATGTCTTAACAAAATTACCACTAGTACCAAGTTCTACATCAAAACCAGGAAAACTCATAATATTATCTTCAACAGAAGCATTATAAATAATATTAATATTATTACCATAATATTTTTTTAATATATTAACTGGCCCTAAACCACTATTTGCATCACTTACTGTTCCCCATTGACTAAGACCATTACATTTAGTAACTCTCCCATCACAATACTGAGCAAATAAAGGTTGAACTTGACCATCTTTAACTATATAGTCATTAAACAACTCATCAACAACTATACTTATCTTTTCAAAAAACTGTCTATCAACACCAAAACTCTGATCATATTGACTACTAGAAGTAATATCAAAATTATATCCTTGTGAACGATACCACTCATTATAAATTCTATTTAGACTAAATGATATTATTGCCAGTACATTAGCTTTTATAGAATCAATTGGCCAATTAGGATAAATCTCTCCTGATGCAACATTCTTAATATATTCTACAAACGGAACATTTATATTTCTCCCCGCTTCTTGAGGAGTTCCAATATGAACAGTAATAAAAGTAGGAATAATTGGTGAATTAATCATTAAAATTCTCCTGCCTCATCTTAACATATTGTAAAACTCTAACATCACCAAACATTCCAATAGAATAATTCTTTATTGTTTCATATCCTCTAGAAACACATGTTAAATCATACAAAGTATAACTAGGTTCAACATCACTAGCAGTAACTGTTTTAGGAGCAGGTAACATTATATCTGATATAATACCTTCACTATCAGTTTTCCCTTCATAAAAGATTACTTTATACTCTCCAATATCCTTAGTAATAAGAACATCAACATCATCAATTGGAATTGCCCCATAAGCAGTAAAAGCTTGTATTTTTAAATAACCAACATCAGGATTATCTAATATAAATTGATTATATAAATTAGTCTTTTTAAAATCTTCATATAAAATAAAATTCATTAATTAACCTCCCTTATTTTTAATACATCTCCTACACTAAGATTATTACTACTAAGATTATTAAGTTTAATTAAATCATCAACACTAACACCAAATCTACGACTAATAGAATATAAACTATCACCTGATACTACTCTATATAAAACATATTCTACTTCTTTATAATTATCTCCATAACAACTAAGACCATCTAAATTAGTATCAATATTATTTTCAACAACTCTAAGAACTTGACCTACATATAATGAATCACTATCTAAATCATTAATTTTTTTTAAATCAGAAACACTCATATTAAACAACTTACTAATTCTATATAAATTATCTCCACTCTTAACTATATAAGTAGAATAATCTCCCGTACCAGGATTAACATCTATAGGAATCTTTAACAAAGTACCAATAGATAAATTATTATTACTAAGATTATTAATATCCCTAATAGTTTGAATATCAACATCATATTTACGACTAATAGAATATAATGTATCTCCAGAAACAACTTCATACAACACAAAATCACCATCACCTGGTACTGGTATAAATAATTCTTGACCTAGGGCAATTAAGTTACTATTCAAATTATTAATACGTATTATGTCATCAACACTTACATTGAATTTTCTACTAATAGAATAAAGTGTATCTCCTTCTTTTACTATATATAAAGTTGTTGTCTCAATACTTGGAATCTTTAAAACCTGACCAACTCTTAATACAAAGGTACTTAGATTATTTTCTGCAACTATATCTGCAATAGAAACTCCAAATTGTTTACTTATACCATATAAAGTATCCCCTGATTGTACAATATATGTCTGCATAACTCACCTCATAAAAGTATATTCAAGCAATAAAAAAAGATAACCTAAGTTATCTTATTCATGTACATATTCTGTATATAATTTTAGAAGTTGTTCCAATACATCAATATCAGTAACTTCTGTTAATCCACTTTCCGAATCAAATTCACAAAACATATTATTTTCATAATTGTCTATTTCAATTAAAAATACATAGTTCTTATCATCTAACATAGTTGTAAAAGCAACTGTATATTCTTTATTATCATCTAGAGTTAGGATTTCACTTTGTTCTAACATCTTCATTACCTCCTAATTCCATTTCTTCTCTTTCTACTTCTTCAAAGATTTGCTTTAACTCTGCATTTCTTCTTTCTTTTTTAGTTTCTTTAGCTTTTACAAACCCTCTTATTGCACTACGTATACCTACTGCAATAAGACCATATGAAACTACATTACCACTTAAAATTTCTCCAAAATCTACTAAGTCTCCACCAAAATGAACCGCTGCAACTCCACCAAGAATTACAACACCAGCAACAACTGCTTTACTCACTCTACTTTTAGTTTGTTCATCTTTAGCTTTAGTTCTATCCTTTATTTCAAACTTTCTAGGTTCTTCCATGATATCACTCCTCTATCTTAATAATAACATAAATAAATAATAAAAAAAAGACTATTTAAAATAGTCTCTTATAAAACAATCTTTTCATAAATAACCATAAGAAATCAAAGATTTCTAGAAAAGAGATTTAGAGATAGTTATAACTGGACGGACACCAACTAAATTATAACCATAAGTGCGGTAGTAGAAGCTACTATTTCTTAAAACGTACCATACCTTGTCAGTCTTATGAGCCGACCCTAACCAGTATGAAGTTGCATAAACCCAATCTGGCGCACCACTACAACTATAATCATCTACACTACAACCTAATGTTTCAAGTTCTTCATAATTAATAAGTCTTGCTTCATAAATTGGTATTTCTAATCCTTCTAAATAAGTTTTATAATTTTCCACATACTCATAAAGATATGAACTTTCATTATAAACGTATGATGGATAACTACTTACTGTACTTGACCAGTAATTTGTTGATGCAAATGGTTTTGTTCCTATTAATGGATTATTGTCTGAATAATTATTAAACCAACCAATTGCTGTTGAATCTTGTATTCCTGTTGAATTTTCAAGTGCTACACAATTTCCTGAACTACCAAACTTGTTTCCTACTAATAAATTATATTTTGAAAGCATAGTAACAGTTTCGCTATCACTACTTATAATATAAAATTTTTCACTACCAATAGATATAACACTACCAACAGTATCTAAATCTCCACTTACTACTTTAACAGGTTCATATACACCATTATCAATTACACTACTTCCACTACCATCACTTTGAACATAATTTACTGTAAATGCTAAATTAAGTGTTTCTGATGTTGTTGGTAAATCAGATGCAGTTATATCTTTTCTAAATTCTACTCTTACTTTTAATCTTACAAATGATTCTTTTGATACTAATTGTTTAGTATTAATTGATTCTCCATTTTGATACTCGATAATATAGTTTAAATATTTTGCTTGATTAGTTGTTAATGTAGGTTCTTTTATTACACTATCAATCATCGCATCGATTGAACCATTATTAACAACATCAATAGTAAACTCATAAAAGTCTCCTGGCATATTTAATGTTATTGAAAATGATGCAGTTGTTGGTGTTGTAATCGATGGTATTGTTCCACTTACACTTCCACTTTTTACTTTTACATTTTCTAAATGTATATCCCATGTAGATGCTACTACTTCAGCACTACCTTGAATATTTAATGTTACTGATAAGGCTGCATATGCAATTGTTAATGTAAACACACAAACTAATATTAAACATAATCCCAATGTTAATACTTTTCTATCTTTAATATTAAAGTTTAATCGTTTCATATTAACACTCCTATTCTTATATTTCAATTATAATATTCATACCAATTTTTTACAATTAAATAATTTTTGTCTATGTAAACAAAAAAGACTATTTCTAGTCTTCTGATAGTCCTGTATATAAATCAATAATTCCTTCTTTATAAGAAAGATATATCTTATTCCAAATAACACTTTCAACATATCTACTCTTTTTAGGATGCATTAAATATCTAATAGTAAGTTCAATATGATCACCAACTAACTTAGTATAAATAATTGGATCGTATTTATTAAAATAAACTCTATTAGTTTGATTTACAATATCAACTTCTTCTTTCATCTTTTTAGGAATATTTTTAACAACTTCTAACCCATTAACAATTTTATATAATTCTTGTTTATTCTTTACTAAGTCACAATCCATCTTAATATTAATTGTTAACTCATCCCAAACATATTTAAATCCCTTATTAATATTCTTTATTGCTTTAGAGAAAACTATTGAATTTGGAAAAGTAATAACAATACCTGTAGATTGACCTCTATCATCTTTATTAGAAACCTCTAACACTTCAAAATTTAAAGCAGAAATATTCATAACATCTCCCTTCAAATCATCAATTTGAATTCTATCTTCTACATTAAAAGGCTTCTTAATCTTAATATATAATCCACAGAAAAAGTTTAAAATTAACTCTCTTAAAGCAATTGTTAATGCTGCTGAAACAACACTAATTAAAGTCATTAAATTTTTAATATAATCATCCCATATAAATAATAAACATAAAATTTCAAGTATGTTCAATATTATTAAAAATGATTGAGTAATATAATAACCCTTTCTATCGGTAAATTTCTTATTAATAATTAATTTACCTAATTTTCTTAAACCTAAAAATATTAAAAATACAATTGTTGTTGCAACTAATAAATAAATATAAATTTCTTCAATAGTTGTAACCTTACTTAAATACTTACAAAAATCTTTTAATAAATCCATAGTAATCCCTCCCTTTGAGTTAGTAATTATACCATAAAATCATTATATTTTTAAGACTCTCCATCACTCAAATTCTAAACTTTACAAAACTTTACAAAACTTTACAAAAAAAATGCTATTAAAGCATTTTTATTAATTCATTGAATAAATATTCTTTTACAGAATCTTCTTTTTCTTCTTTTATTTTAGAAATTAATTCTCTATATTTTTCTTTTCTATCTTCAGCAATATCAATATATTCTAATTTATCTTCAAATTCTTCAATTCTCTCACCAATTGTTGTATCTTCATTTTCTATATCTTTATCTAATATTGCTTTAAGTACACCTGTTCTTTCTAATTCTTCACTTGTCATACAAAGTCCTACTTTCTAACTATTTTTCCTAATAAAAATCCACCAGTTACAACAGCACCAACAAAAATAATATGTCTTGCAGTACCTTCAAATGAACTATAAGCAATTCCTCCGAAAATTAATACAACTATAAGTAAAAGTATTAATAATAATTTCTTTTTCATAAACCTCTCCTACTCTAAATTAAATTCTATACTTCCTTCATTATCTTTATATTTAATAATTACTTCACTACCATTAATCATAGTCATCTTAGGACAAACATGACCAACATCAGCATCATAAATATAAGGAATATCTCCAAAAATCTTTTTTAATCCATCTTCATATTCTAAATCATCAATAAATCCACTTGGATACATTACTCTTCCAACTATTACACCAACAGTAGTATCAAACCATCCACAATTTTTCATTTGAAATAAAGTTCTATAAAAATCTTCTTTTCCTAAAGCAAAATTATCAAAGTACCAAATAATCCCTTCATCTTTATATCTATCTAAAAATTCTTTTGTATAGTCATATTTTGTACCAATCATTTCTCTTAATACATCGATACATCCACCAATTAATCTACCAGAAAATTCAACATTATCATAATTAGATTTCCACTTTACTTTTGTATCTAATGCATAAGAATTAGTTCTTTTCTTTTTATCACTTTCATATAATGAATAACTTTTTTGTATTGGAATATTTCCTTTTACAATATTTAAAAAATTAATTTGTGACTCATGTAATTCATCTGTATCAAAACTACCTGCATTAAATCCATATAAAGTAGCAATATCAAACTTAGTAGTAACATAATATAAGAACGATGTAGGATCAGATGCTCCTGCATACCATTTAATATTTTTCTTTATAGAATGATCATTAATATGTGGCATCATTTCAATTCCAAAATCACCACCACATGCACACATAACCATATGTACATCTTTATTATTAACTAAATCATTTAATTGTTCTGCTCTTTCTTCTCCACTACTAGAAACATAACTAGCTACTCTAACATTATCAGTTTCAATAATATTAAAATTATATTTTTCAATATTACATATTGACTTATTAAACTCAGTATTTGAATTACCAACTCCTGCAGACATAGCAGTAACACCAATAGTATCATTATCCTTTAAAAACTTAGGATACTTCACTTAAATCACTCACTTTCTTCTTAGATTTGATTTTCATAATAATAAAATAACTTTGAGATATTAAAATTCCACTTACAATAAAACAAACAATAATCATAAATGCCCTCATAAAATCAAAAGGAATATGTAATGGCATATTAAATGTAATAGTACTAACAATATAATGAATTATACAAAGTATACAAAACATTAATAAACCACAATAAAATACTTCTTTACCAACGCATTTCAACCATTCTAAAGATGGGAAATATAGGGCAATGATAATACCCAATATAACTACTAATAAAATAATTGAAAGATGTACATAAGAAAATTGACTTAACTCATAAAATGCTAAAACAAAACTTCTTACTATTTTAGGTATATCCTTATCCATTACTAAATCTATATATTTAGCCTCTACTGCTTGTAATTCAACAATATCATCTATACTATCAATAAATTCATCATATATTTTATAGCCAATAAAATCTTCTAACTCATCTCTATTATCTATAACAAAATTTTGAATTTTAATTATTAAATTTTTATTTTTAACTACTTCTCTATGTCCAAAATCATAGAAAAATCCATCAATAATTTCATTTAAAAAACTATTAATTAATTCACTATTACCAGCTTTTTCTAAAGTACTTCTATCAATATTAAATTTTTCAAACACTTCAATGGAACCATTACTTGTTAAAAATATTTCAGTAACTGCTTTTTCTATAAATCCACTAAAACACATATGAAAAATCAAACTCATTAAAACAAGAAAAAAAACACTTCTTAAAAAACCAATTAATGCTGTTTTAAAAAATTTCATATACTCCTCACCTTATGATTATTATATCACAAATAAAAAAAAGACTTCAACAGAAGTCTATCTTATAAAATTAGTAAAAACTTTCTTTTCAGTTTTAGGAAATTCAATTCCATTACCTTTTCCTGCTTCAATACATTTAAGTATCCAACTCATATTATTTGCAAGTATTCTCATTGTTTGCATTCCTTCTAAATCTTGTCTTACTTCTTCTTTAGTTGAACCAAAGACACCATTCCAATAATTACTTGTAACAATAGGCATACATGAATATGCAAAATACTTATTTAATACATCAAATGTAGAAGTTCCTCCTGCTCTTCTACAACTTACTATACAAGCAGCAGGTTTTCCTTTAAATAAATTTGGTTTACCATAAAAAACTCTATCCATAAAACTTATCATCGCACCATTTACAGAAGCATAATGAACAGGTGCACCAAAAATAAATCCATCAGCAGTTTCACATTTATCTAAGAATTCATTTACAACATCATTATAAATACATCTTTTACTTTGAAAACATTGTCCACACCCAGTACATCCAGATAATGGTTTAATTCCTATCCAAAAAATTTCAGAATCAATTCCATTTTCTTCTAATGTTTTCTTTATTTCTAATAATGCTTCATTTGTACATCCATCTTTATGTGGACTTCCATTTACTAATAAAACCTTCATTTAATCACCACTCTATTATATTTAATTTATCCCATTTAGCTTTCCATCTTTTGCATCTTGCCTCATAAGATTCTTTATCAAAATATCTTTTAACTGGTCTAATAGTCAAACTAAATAAATCATCTAATCCATAAGGACAATAAACAACCAACTTGCCATGTTCTTTTCTAATGCCAATGCAAGTAACTGTACTTCCCCAACTACTAACAGCATCTTCGCAGCTAATATAAGGTTCTCTATTTGTACCATATTTTGGATTATACCAAATATGTACTCGAGCCTGATTCTTAATATCAGAAACTACATCTATATTTTTTAATCTTTCTTCTAAATCTTTAATAATAACATCTTCTGCTTCATATGAAGTATCTTCATCAAAATAAACAATATCATAATCTTTAATACCATAATCACTTTCATAACCATGATAATAATTAAATACTGTTTGATTAACTCCACCTGCACCAACATACCAGTTTTTAAACTTAGAATTTTCTAATGCATATGATTCTAAAACATCAAGAATCTTCATAAGTTTTTCATTCTTACTAATTATCTTTTCAAATACTTCTAATTGAATATCTATACTTTTATTTAATCCATCTAACATTATCTTGTATACCTATTATAAATCTTTCTTAAATTTTCTTTATCTAATACTTTATCAACACCATGTTTACTTACATCAGTAAACACTTTAGTTAAAACAAGATCAATTTTAGGATTAATTAAAGCTCCTTCTCTTTTATTTAACCAATACTCTAGTTGAAATTCTTTAGTCCATTTCTTACCTTGATAAATCATTCCTGCCGCTAATTGATCACATATCATTTCAACAACATATGGATAAGGAATAATCGGTGTAGGTTCATATGTATCATTATCATACCAATATTCATAATGATGTTTATTTCTACCAAAATGATGTAACCAAGCTTCAGAATATCCAACTTCCATCTTTCTATTCTTTATAGGACTATAAGTACCTTGATAATATTTAACGCCTTCAAAAAACTCTGTAGGAGAATATTTTGATAAATCATGAAGTAATCCTCTCCATGGTTGTCCAGCCTTACAACATAAAACAAACACTTTAAATCTATGTTTATTAACAGTATGTAAATGTTTAAAAAATTTACCAATTGTTATTTTATATTTTGATTCATTTTTATTACTTTTTTTCATATACTACCTCAACATTCTATTAAAATTATATCATAAGAAAAGAACTATACAAAGTTCTTTTATCTATAAGGATATTCTCCCATTAATTGATTAACTATATAACTATTATTCATTATTGATTTATCTTCTGTCTTATTCATCTTCTTTTTATAATAATCATATAGTTCTTTAAATCTTGCAAAGTGAACAATCTCTCTTTGTCTTAACCAAAGTAATGGTTCAATGACATCAGGATCATCAGTTAAATTAATTAAGTTCTCATATACAGCTCTTGCTTTTTGTTCAGCAGCCATATCTTCACTTAAATCAGCAAGAACATCTCCTGTTGTTGCAAAATAAGTAACCGTAAAAGGAACTCCATTAGCATCTGTAGGATATAATCCTTTACCATGTTCTGCATAATGGCTTTCAAGTCCTGCAGCTTTAATTTCTTCTAAAGTAGCATCTTTCATTAATTGATAAATCATTGTTGAAATCATCTCAATATGTGCAAGTTCTTCTGTACCAATATCAGTAAGTAACGCTTTACCTCTATCATCAGGCATAGTATATCTTTGATTTAAATATCTAAGTGCAGCAGCAAGTTCTCCATTAGAACCACCATACTGCGTAACTAAAAACTTAGCCATTCTTAAATCTTTCTTTTTAATATTAATAGGATATTGTAATTTCTTTTGATAATTAAACATAACGATTTACCTCCCATGGAAATTTCTCAGTAGCCCATACAAATGGAGTTTGATTTAAACTTTCACTATCTGTATTAACAACACCATATTTTGATTCATACATCTTTAATAAATTATTTTCTCTTTCTCTATAATCATTAAATAATTGAATCATACTAACATCATCTGGATGTAAATCTAAATATAATTGAATATCATGTTTAGCAAAACAAATTCTTGCTAGTTCTAAGAACATTTTTTCCATATCATTATTCCCTACTAACTCTTTAGGTTTGTAATTTTTATATTGTTCATATAAATTACTAAACATATTTCCCTTATTAAATCCTTCTTCTGGTGAATATAAAGAAGGCATATTCATATTACGAATAAAATCGTATTTATAACTATTAATCATATAATCTCCCTTCAAATTATTCTATTCTAATGAATAAATTGTTCAATTATATAAGCCCAATTATCAAAAAACACTTGCATTTTTATAAAAAGTATAATAAAATAAAGAAGTCAATTGAAATGGCGGCATTGGTGAAGTGGTTAACACGCTAGTTTGTGGCACTAGTATGCATGGGTTCGATTCCCATATACCGCCCCATATTGAAATTACTCAGAACAATCTGAGTTTTTTTGTGTCCAAAATAAAAAAGCATTTATAAATAACGCTTTATTTTTTTATCAATTTTAAAATTGTTTTAATAGATTCTACTACAACATTTTTGTTTTCTTTAACTGCCTTAACTGCACCAACCACAGTCCCAGCAGCAACACCAACTGATACAGCAGCACTTCCTATACCTTTAGCAATTTTAATGCTCTTTTTACTTATTCTTCCAATAAAGTTATCATTAAAAATAATTTTATTAAGTTCTTCCTTTATATTTTTTGCTTCAACTATATTACTGCAAACAAATTCTAAACTTTCAGTAGAAGTAGAAATAATAATGTTAGAATTCTTTTGTATTACTTGTGCTTTATCTTTTATAATCTTGATATCTTTAATCAAAATATCTTTTATAATTTTATATTTCTTCTTAAAAAAACCCGTTTTCTTCTTAAAAAGAATATAAGATTTAGTAATAGTTAATAAAATATCTGAATTTGAATTAACAAATTTTACTACACCTTCATACACAATTTCATTATTTTCCACACAATACACCTCGAATATATTATAACATTACTCAGAGCAATCTGAGCTTTTTTTATTCAAAACAAAACAAGAGTCTAACTCTTGTTTTTATAAGTTCTACTTATTTTCGAGTCTATTTCATTGAACTAAAAAACACTTTTATTTATAATATACTTGTGAAAGGAATGATATAGATGAATGATTATGAATTTGGAAATTTATTATTACAACTAAGAACTGAATCAGGCTTAACTCAAAAAGAACTTGCAGACTTACTTGATATAAGTGATAAGACAGTTTCTAAATGGGAAACTGGAGTATCTAAACCAACAACTGATACTCTAAAACGACTTGCAACAATATTTAATGTAGAAGTTTCTACTCTACTTGATTCTTGTCCAAAGAAAAAGAAAAACATAGTACATAAGATTGTAATTACAGGTGGTCCATGTGCCGGTAAAACAACTGCTATGAGTTGGATACAAAATGCTTTTACTGAACGAGGATATCATGTAATATTCGTACCTGAATGTGCAACTGAATTAATAAAAGCAGGAATCTCTGGTACAACTTGTAAAACTGTCGTTGAATTTCAAAAAGCACTAATGCAATTACAATTACAAAGAGAAGCAATCTACGAACAAGCAGCTCAAGGAATCAATTGTGATAAAGTACTTTTAGTATGTGACCGTGGTATCATGGATAGTAAAGCATATCTATCTGAATTAGAATTCTCTACTGTCCTAAATGCTATTAAGAAAAATGAAGTTGAATTAAGAGATAACTATGATGCAGTATTCCATCTTGTTACTGCTGCCAATGGAGCTGAAGAATTCTATACATTAGAAAATAATGCTGCAAGAACAGAAACAATTGAAGAAGCTCGTGAAGTTGATAGAAGATTAATTGAATCATGGAATGGACATCCTCACTTTAGAGTAATAGATAATCAAACAGACTTTGAAAATAAAATTAAAAAATTAATTAAAGAAATTTCTACATTCTTAGGTGAACCAGAACCATACGAAATAGAAAGAAAATTCTTAGTAGAATATCCTGACCTTGCATGGTTAAATAAAACATGTAAAAAACTCGAAATCATTCAAACATACCTAAATTCTAAAGATGGTGAAGAAGTCAGATTAAGACAAAGAGGAAACAATGGTCATTACATCTATACTCAAACTATTAAAAGATTTATAAGTGATATTAAAAGATTAGAAATAGAAAAAAGACTAAGTCAATCAGAATACTTAGATTTATTAATGGATGCCGATCCAACTAAAAGACCAATAAGAAAAACAAGATATTGTTTAGTATATAAAAATCAATATTTTGAAATTGACTTATATCCTTTCTGGGATGATAAAGCTATAGTAGAAATTGAATTAAATGATGAAAATCAAGATATAGAACTTCCAAAACAATTAAAGTTAATCAAAGAAGTTACTAATGATCCAAACTATAAAAACTCTGCTCTAGCAAATATAAAATAACAAAACAAAAAGTGTTGAATTTCAACACTTTTTTTAATCCTCTAAATTCTTAAAAGCATCATGCTTAACATCACTTTTATATTCATCTATTATTGCTTGAATTATATCATCTTCCATTGAACTAGAAAATCCATTAAAACTTTCATCCCCTACTATTAAATAAGGAACTCCTTTAGGATTATCTCCCATTGTCTTAGCAAATCTTCCCATTAATGTTTGATTGTCTGGATTACCCCAAACTTCAAATGCATATAAATCAAACATATCTTTATACTTTGGTTCTAAATCATTTAAAAATATTTTTAAATTATGACAATGAACACATCCATCTCCCCAGAATAAATACATATTAAACTTTTCACCAACAGGTTCTTCTATATCTTCTTCTGTATTATCTTCAACTTCTACATTAACAACAGGAGGTTCATCTTCTACATCATGCCATTCTCTTAATGTATCTAAATTTAAAAAAACTAATCCTAAAACACCTAATAAAGTTAAAAGACTAATTATTAATATTGTTATAAATTTACCCTTGCTACTCATCTTATCACTTCCTAAAGATAATTATAACAAATTAATTTATAGATATCTACAATAATTATTTTTAATCATCATATCTATGATATTGATTATATCTATTTTCTTTTAACTTATTAATATTTTCTTTATTAGTATAGACTTTAACTTTAAAATATCCATACTCCATTATTTTTCTATCATTAAAATCCTCTATAATTCTATTAATAATTTTTATACCATCAACATCATAATCATTAAACCAAATACTACCATTACTTATAATACATTCTACTTTATGAAAATCAGGATGAACAAACACTATTTTTAAATCACTATTACTACTTTCAATAAATTCAACATTATACATATGCTCAATATAATAATCTTCTTTCATTTTAAGTACTTCTGTAGATTCAATATAATTAGGATTATTATCTTCATTTATATATTCAAAATCTAAAAATCCAAGACATGTTAATCCAACTCCTACTCCAAATAACATTAATGAACTTGTAAATATAAACATCATTAATTTAGTCTTGGATTTAACACTTCTTAAAAAATTATAAATAAGATTAAGTACTACCAAATTAATAAATATACATCCAAGTAATAATAATAAAATACCAATAAAAACTAATCCAGATTTTGCAATTACAAATGATAAAACAAATGCAACTACAAATCCAATTAGACTTACACTAAAAGAAATACCAAGTAAAAGCACAAACATCTTAATCATAAATAAAATACTTTTTACAAGTAAAGAAATAAATCCATTTTGTGAATCTTTAGGATCTCTAATAATCACTTTTTCTTCTTTTCTTTCAAATACTTTTTTCTTTTCTTTAACTTCAGTTTTTTCTTCTTTTACTTCTTCCTTTTTTTCTTCTACTTTATTATCTTCAATAACAAAATAATCTAAATATCTCTTTTTAAATATATGTAACATTAAACATAAACCAACTATAAATGCAAATAAACTATATAATCCAGAAAATATATTATATACATCATAGTAGATATCATGAGGTATAAAAAATAAAATAC
>JAZRPV010000029.1:0-28937 GCA_045649455.1 Bacilli bacterium
TTTATTTAATATCTGTAATAATACTAAAATATTTAAACAATCAAGATCTATATATTTTAATAAATATCTTATTTGATTTAACAAAAGGTATTACGACAACTTCTCTTATAAATAACCAATTATTAAAAGATCTAGTTATAATTCTTCTCTTAACAATTTCTCCATTAAATATAAATATCCAAATAAAAAGTATCCTTTCGGATACTAATATTAAATATATAAATTTTATTAAAGGAAGAATAATTTCTTCTATTCTAACAATAATATTTTATTTTCTTATTAGAAGTTTATAGGACATACAATACTAATATTATATCTATTAGTTAAATCAGGATGTGTAAATCCTATCATAACAGAGAATATTCCATCATCAGTACTAATTTCAACTGTATTAATACGTAAATCATATACAGTTTTACCATTGTCATTCTTTGTAGATCCTAAATTTGGAATAGGATATTCCATTTCTTTATTAATATCACCATAAGAAATTATAAATGAATCGTTTGCATCTACTACAACACCCGCAGCATTTTCTCCTGCTTTTACAACATGAATTAACATTCTCTTTTGTTGACCATTCTTTAAAGTAAATGTAATAGTATAATCAGTTCCTGTTCTATTAGGATTATCTTCATTAGGTTCTTGAACATCAACACTTACTGCGATCAATCCTTTTTTTATTAAATCATCATTAATTTCTTTAGTTAATAAATTTTTATAAGTCATTATTTTTTCTTTAAATGACTCTATATTTTGTTTGTTTTGATAAGCAGAAATTGTAGTATACATTGATACTGATAACATAACAACAACTATAAATGCTAATAATACTTCAATTGAAGTCATACCTTTATTATTTAACTTCTTCATTACTTCTTCACCTCAATTGTTGAATATGTCGTAAAATTAACACCATTCTTATTTCTTTCAAACTCAATTAATACACGATAAGCAGCATCATTTAAAGAAGGAACTTTATATATTGGTAAAAAATTAACATAATCACTAAATCCACCAGAAAAAGTAGCATAATCAGTATCAGCTTTTACATAGTTTTTAAAAGTTTCTAGATTATATTTAGTAATATAAATTTTAGGTTGAGAACCATGATCTTTAACTTCTAATTCTCTAACCAATTTCTTACACATAGTTTTACGATAGTCATTTGTAATATTATCACAACTAAACATAGTATAACCATTACTATTAATAGCATTTCTCATATCTAAACTTAAGTTATAAGAACTATGTTGAATAAAACGTTTTACCCAGAAAGCACCATATTTACTGTCAACATCATCAAACACTTCTCTTCGTTCATATTCACCGATCAAAGGATAATAGTTATTGTACATAATACCAAAAATACCCATTATAAAAACGGCAACAACTAATGTTTCTGTCATAACAAAACCTTTGTTATTTAATTTTTTCATTTTTACCATCTCTTCCTTGCTATTCTTTTAAAATTATTATATAATATTTTATAGTAAAATACCATACAAAAGTAAACAAAAGGGGTTGAAATGATGGTCCAATTTGATGTCAAACGCGTATCTAAAGGCTCTGAAAGTTTCATGGTCTCTTATGATTTTGCAAAGACTCCAATAACACAAATAGCAGATTCAATCATAATTGCAGGTTCCAAAAAGGGTTCGTCAGATATGCACTTCGACCCACGTGAAGATGGATTAATGGTTCGTTTCAGAATTGACGGAGATTTACAAGATTATACATTTGTACCAAAAGCATATGAAAAGAACCTAGCAACACGTTTAAAACTTTTAGCAAACATGAACATTACTGAAACAAGATTACCACAAGACGGTGCCATCAAAGGTCAATTTGGAGACACTTACTTAGACATGCGTGTGTCTTGCTTACCAGTAAGTGAAGGTGAAAAAATCGTTATCCGTATCTTAGACTATACTCGAAGCCTACAAGGTATCGATTCTCTAGGATTTAATGAAATAAATTTAAAGAAAATAAAAAGAATGATGGGAGTTCCAAATGGAATTATCCTTACAACAGGAGCTACTGGTTCCGGAAAATCAACAACAACATATTCAATTCTACAAGGTTTAAATACACCTGAAACAAATATCATTACTGTAGAAGACCCAATAGAAATGAATATCCAAGGAATTAACCAAGTTCAAGTTAATGCCGAAATCGGAATGACATTCGCTGCTGCCCTACGTTCTATCTTACGTCAAGACCCGAACGTAATTCTAATCGGAGAAATTCGTGACTCTGAAACAGCGCAAATTGCCGTACGTGCATCAATCACTGGACACTTAGTTGTATCCACAATCCACACCAATAACTCACTTGCAACAATTGAACGTTTATTGGATATGGACGTTGAAAGATACTTATTATCAACTGCCCTAACAGGAATCATTTCTCAAAGACTTGCAAAACAATTATGTCCACACTGTCGTATTCAAAGAGAAGCAACACAATATGAAAAGAAAGTATTTAAAAGATTCATGGGTAAAAATGTAAATGCCGTATGGGCTGCTAATCCTGAAGGTTGTGAAAACTGTCGTAAAGGATATCGCGGACGTATCGCAATACAAGAAGTACTAGAATTAGATGACGCCTTAAGAAGTGCAATTAATAATGAAAAGTTAACAAAAGAAGAATTAACCAAAATGGTTTATACAGATAAAACTATTACAATGCTACAAGATGCTTTAGGAAAAGCCCTTGAAGGTATTACAAGTTTCGAAGAAGTATATCGTGTAATTGAAATTGAATCTGAAGATGCAGGACATTATGATGATGAAGAAGCAGAATCCGAAACAGAACAAGGAAATACACTTGCAGATATACCAACAACAGTAATTAAACAAGAAGAACCTACACCACAACAAGAACAACCAACAACATTTGAAGAACAACAACCAGTACAAACACAACAACCACAAGAACCAGTTACTGAAACAGAAACTTTAGAACAAGTAACATTAGAAGTTCCAAACTTCTTATCACAAACTCCTTCAACTGAACCACCAACTGAGGCTAAGACAGAACCGCCTCATGCAAGTGTTGATAACCTACTATCTGGTCTAATTCCAGTAATTGATGAAACACCAGTTTCTCATCCAGTAGAAGTTGAAGAAGAAAATGAACAAGAAGAAGAATTATTTATACCACAACAAACAAATACAACTGAACAAATAGTATTACCAAATATTTCTCAAGAACAACCAACTGAAGTTCAAACAGAACCTACTCCAGTAGAAACAAATACTAACGATACATTTATTCAATTAAATACTAGTGAACCAGAAACAGAACCAGTTACTGAACCAGAGACTGAAGTTACAACAGAACAAACTGAAGTATTAACACTTGAAAAACTTGATACTACAGTTGAAGAAATAAATGAAGACGATACAAAATCAGTTCTATCTACTGATATAGAAATTAAAGGTATGGCAGGAATCAATGCCGAACCATTATTACCACAATTCTAGAAAGGATTATTCCTTTCTTTTTTTTCATAAAAAAAGAAGAACTAAAGTTCTTCTATTATTTTAAATATTTCATCATTTATATCTTCAATAGTACGAATAGTCTCATCTTTAACACATTCTATACGATCCCAATTATATAATTGAGATAATTCAATATAAGTTTCTTCTGCTAATTTTAAATGCTCAGGAGATTTCTCATGTTCATCTAATAAAGTTCTATTTTTCTTTAATTCAACAGAATATTCATATGGCATATGTAAAAATATTGTTTTATCTGGCTTAGGTAATTGTAATAACCAATATTCTAATTTATCAATCCATTGATACATATTAAATCTTTCATCTTTATCTTTAATCTTACTACCTTGATGTGCCAAATTAGAAGTTGTATATCTATCTAATAATACATAATAATCATCTTCTAAGTATTTAACAATCTTTTCCATATTGTATTTACGATCTGCAGCATAATATAAACACGCAACATGTGGATCTACATTAACCGCTCCTTCAGTAAAGAAACTATCACATATTTCAGGTTTTCCTAAATAACATCCCCCTACTATCTTACCAGTAGCAGTCTCATACATTGGAAATCCAAATCTAATACATTTCTTTCCTAAATCTTTTAATCTCTTTTCAAGTAATCTTGTTTGTGTCTCTTTTCCAGAACAGTCTGTCCCTTCAATAACAATAATTTTTCCTGCCATTCTAACACTCCCTAACTATTTTTAACTATTACGTCTAAATGATATGAAAAACCTAATACGTCATTAGATTTATATTCATCACTCACCCAAACTCTAATCTTAAGTTGTTCATCTAAATCATCTTTACTAATCTCACCAGTATAAATAATTTTACCTGAACGACCATCACTATTAAACTCACTATATAAAGGAACATTACCCTCTACTAATGATTTATCATTCTTATCAGTAATATAAAATTTAACATACTCATCATCAATATCTTTACTTAAAGCCTCTGCAACAACCATATATTCTATTTTATCTGATACTTTCATATTTTCATCTACTTTAATATCTAAAGTATAAATATCTTCTCCAAATAATAATTTACCAATATCATCAGTAACAATCTTAGGATTCTTAACTTCTATAATATGATCATTATTATCTTCAAATAAAAAACTAATATAATTAGCCGTCTTCTTATTAACTTTAAGTATTGGATCATTATATATATTATTAATTACTAAGTAACTAACATATATAACAAACACAACAAGTAATAAAACTATAACAACTGATATTCCTAAACCGAACATTCTCCTTGTATTGTTCTTCATGTCTTTTTCAATCCCCTCTACCATAATCATAACAAATAATTTAAACTTAAACAACCCCAAAAACAAAAGAAAAAAGTGCCTAAGCACTTATATTATTATCTTTATCAAATGGTATATTTAAGAACTTCTTACTAGCAAGATAATCACACATATGTACAAAATTTTGATATTTAGTCTTAGGAACTTCTAATACTTCTACTCCATTATAATCCTTAGTCCAAACACCCATATGTGTCTTTATTGAGTCACAAATAAATTCAATCTCTTCAATTTCAAGTTCTAACACTTCTTCATTATCCATAATTAAATCACAAATTAATAAAGGATGATCAAATCTTGTATATTTTTCTTTAGGCATCCCTGACTTTAATCCATCATGCAAAAGTAATGCCATTAACATCATATCTTTTTCATCAGCTGTATATTTTCCACCTATTAAAGGATCTTCTAATAATTCATAACCTATTCTAACAGCAGCTTTACTATGACGAAGTAATCCTCCACCTCCTAATGCATACTCAGGATGATATTTACCTGTAGAAGATGCAGGAATTTCAAAGAAATAATCAGGTAATAACTTAATCATTTCTAAACAAGCTTTCTTAATACGATCACTTTTTATATATCCAAGTTCAACTTTAAAAACTTCTTCTCTATTCATACTTAACTCCTTCTAATAATTTAACTATTATTTCATTACTAATATACCACTTGTCTTCAGGTATAAATAAATGATTATTTTTTAATACTAAAAAACCATCTTTAATTAATTTTTCATAATCACAATAATCAGATAAATTAATTTCAAATTTATCTAAAAAACTTTTTAAAGAAATACCACTACTCTTACGTAAATTTAAAATAACTTCATATTCCATCATATCTTCATCACCAAGATAATCTTCTTCAACAATAATATTACCATCTATATATTCATTTAATGATCTAGTATTACTATAACGTCTATTATCAATATAACCACTCGCACCTAAACCAAATCCATAGTAAGTACAATTATTCCAATAACATAAATTATGACGAGATTCATAACCATCTTTACAGAAATTACTAATCTCATAATGAGAATATCCATGTTTTTTCATTTCATCACAAATAACATCATACATCTCACTATCAAGATCTTCAGAAATATTCTTAATACCATTAATACTAAGTTTAGTATGATTTTCTATTATTAATGAATAAGTAGAAATATGTTCAACATCTAAAGATAAAATCATCTCAAGATCTTTTCTTAAAACATCAATATCTTCATTAGGTAAAGCATACATTAAATCTACATTTATATTATTAATTCCATATTTACGACAAAGACTAACTAACTCTACTACTTTTTCATAAGAACTTTCTCTTTCTAATAAAGATAAATTCTTTTTATTAAAAGATTCTACTCCAAAACTAATTCTATTAATACCAACTTCACTAAATAATTTAATCTTTTCTTCATCAGTATTTTCAATATTACATTCTATTGTAAATTCACACGTTCTACTTCTATCAAGCATTTCTAAAGTCGAAAATAACGTCTTAAGTTCAGAAATATCTAAACTACTAGGAGTACCTCCTCCTATATAAATAGTTTCTAATTTCTCTCCTCTATAAACATCATATATTTCTCTATCTAAAGCTTCTAAATAGCTAGATACAAATTTCTTATTATAAAACATCTTACAAAAGTCACAATAAGAACATATCTTACTACAAAAAGGTATATGTATATAACAATTCTTCATTATTTAACTCTTCCCGCTTGCATAGCATAATAATCATCATAAATATATTTAGGTACCAATAAAGCCTTAATAATTACACCATCGCCATCTCTAACAACATCACTAACTTGAGCTAAACTCCAAGCATTAATTAAATATTCACTTTCACCAGTGAAATGAGATTCTCCTACCATAACAATACCATCAGTAAACTCTTCTGGTACAGAATATTCAATCATTACATTATAATTAATACCATTTTTAGGATCTTTTCTATAAAAACAATCATCTTCAACTAATGAAGTACTAACAAATCCTTGGTCTACTAAAATTTGTCCTTTTAAGCTATCTAACTCATCTAAAGAATTAATCCCATACTCTCTAAAATATTTAAGAGGAACACCTCTATATACTTTAACATTACCAATAGAAGCTTGATTATTAGCAATAGTATTTTGTAAATCTTCTGCATATTTTTTAAATTCATTAAATCTCTCTTGAGTACCATTTTCTTCATAAGTCCATTTATTTTTAATAGCCCTATTTAAATCAAAATAACTAAATCCAGAATAATGACTTAATGATAATCTATCTTCATCATTTAATACAGGTAAATTAATAAACATAAGTGCTTTATCTATATCTTCAATTTTTTCATATGAACGATCATTACATTCTCCACAAAACGAATCAAAATTATTTCGTCTTTCTTCACTTAAAGAATTCATAATCATTCTAGTTGTAAACGTTGTTCCTTGTCTTCCCATAATTTCACCTACTTCTTAGTTTCACTAGTAGAAAGAATTGATAAGAATGCTTCTTGAGGTACTTCAACACTACCAATTTGTTTCATTCTCTTCTTTCCTTCTTTTTGTTTTTCAAGTAATTTCTTTTTACGAGTAACATCCCCACCATAACATTTTGCAAGAACATTCTTTCTCATTGCTTTAATATCAGTACGCGCAATAACATGTGTACCAATAGCAGCTTGAATAGGAACTTCAAACATTTGACGAGGAATAATTTCCTTTAATTTTTCAACTACAACTTTACCACGATTATAAGCAAAATCTTTATGAACAATTACACTTAAAGCATCAATAACGTCTCCATTTAATAAAATATCCATCTTAACAAGATTACTTTCTTTATAACCAATTAATTCATAATCAAAAGAAGCATAACCTTTAGTATAAGATTTTAATTTATCAAAGAAATCATATACAATTTCTGAAAGAGGTATTTCATAATGAATAGTAACTCTTTCTTGATCAAGATATTCCATATTTATAAATGTTCCTCGTTTATCTTGGCATAATTCCATAATAGAACCAATATACTCACTAGGTGTAAAAATACTTGTTTTAACATAAGGTTCTAATGTACGAGATACAGTTTCACGTCTAGGCATCTTTGCAGGTGAATCTACCATAATTTTAGATCCATCAGTCATAACAACTTCATAAACTACTGAAGGAGATGTTGCAATTAAATCAATTCCAAATTCTCTTTCAATTCTCTCTTCAATAATTTCCATATGTAAAAGTCCTAAGAAACCACATCTAAATCCAAATCCAAGTGCTTTAGAAGTTTCAGGTTCAAATGATAAAGCAGCATCATTTAATTTCATTTTTTCTAAAGATTCTCTTAAATCTTCAAACTTATTTGATTCAATTGGATATAACCCACAATATACCATCGGTTTCATTGGTTTATAACCTGGTAACTTTTCACTAGCAGGATCATTATCTAAAGTAATTGTATCCCCTACTTCAACATCACTAATACTTTTAATAGATGCATATAAATAACCTACTTCTCCAGCAGATAAACTCTTAACTTTAACTTCCTTAGGATTATTAACTGAAAGACCAACTACATCATAAACCGCACCAGTTTCCATCATCCTAACTAAGTCTCCAACTTTAACTTCCCCTTCTTTAACACGAATACTAGTAACAACACCACGATAAGCATCAAATAAACTATCAAAAATTAATGCTTGAAGTTTATTCTTCTTATCACCAACAGGACTAGGTATAATTTCAATTACTTTTTCAAGCAATTCTTCAATACCAACACCAGTCTTCGCACTAGTACAGACGATTTCACTCTCAGAAAATCCTATCATTTCAAGTTCCTTAATAACTTTAGGAACATCCGCACTAGGTAAATCTATTTTATTAATAACAGGTATAACAGTTAAATTATTATCAAGCGCTAGATATAAGTTTGCTAAAGTTTGAGCTTCAATTCCTTGAGCAGCATCTACAACAAGTAATGCTCCTTCACAAGCAGCTAAACTTCTACTAACTTCATAAGAAAAGTCTACATGTCCAGGAGTATCAATTAAATGGAATATATAATCCTCTCCATTATGTTTATAACTAAGTTGAACTGCATTTAACTTAATAGTAATACCACGTTCTCTTTCAATATCCATACTATCAAGTGTTTGTTCTTTTAATTCTCTCTTATCTAAAGCCCCTGTTTTTTCAAGTATACGGTCAGCAAGAGTACTCTTACCATGATCTATATGTGCAATAATACAAAAGTTTCTAATATTTTCCTGTTTCATAAGCACCCTCCAGTCAACTAATTATATCATGATTAAAAAACAAAGTAAATTTGAGAACAAAAAAAGTAACAAAAAGTTACTTTTTAAAATAATCTTTAGAAATAGTTATAACTGGACGACACCCGTTGTAAATGTCATCGGAATAGCGGCTGTCGTCAAAGCTACCATAACTATATACGTTCCATACACGGCCAGATGAAAAAGCCGAACCAGACCAGTATGAAGTTGCATAAACCCAGCTAGGAGCATTTTTACAACTTGAACCACTACATCCAAGAGAAGTTAATTCCTCATAAGTAATAAGTCTTGCCTCTGTAAGAGTAACTCCTAACGTGCTTAAATATGTTTTATAATTTTCTACATAACTATAAAGAGTTGAATTTGAATCATATACATACGCTGGATAACTACTTACTGTACTTGACCAATAATTTGTATTAGAAAACTTTATTGTTCCTTTATATGGTTTTCCTGAGCTTACATATCCTAACATAGTTAAATCTTGTTTGCCTGTTGCTTCCTCTCCATATGCAGTCCAACTAGTATTGTATTCTCCACCAACATATAGATTATATTTTGCTAACATCGTTACTGTATCATCTGAACTAGAAATAACATAAAAACATTCATTACCAAAACATTTTTCAGTTCCAACTACATATGGATCATATATTTCATCAATAGATAACTCAATAACCGGTCTAACACCAAACACCATATCAGTGGTTACACCCAAAGGTCCAGCTTCAACTTGGCCGTCAGTCATCACAGCATACACAAAACCAGAAGTATATGTAGTTTGTGTCCAATATGTTGAAGAATAGAGCCAATTATATGAATCTAAACACCCTGTATTACTAGTAGTATAATCCACGCTACTCTCACAACCTAGTTTTTCTAACTCTGTTACTGTAATTAAACGAGCATCTTTTATAGAAACACCCTCACCTAATAAATAAACACTATATGCATTAACATAATTCTTTATTGTACTTTCAGAATAAATTGTACTACCATCAGAATAAGCAACAACACCGTTAAAAGATTCGGCATTTTTAGATAAACCAACCATAGAAGAATCTTGCAAACCTGTTGCCTCATCCCCATATGCAGTCAATACTTTATTTTCATATTTACCACCTACATATAAATTGTATTTTGCAAGCATACTAACTGTAGATCCATCGTTTGAAATAATATAAAAGCATTCATCTTTTATACATACTTCACTACCTACTTCGTTAATTTTCCCGCTTACAAGTCTTGCAACCGGTTCTTCTTGTTTAATTTCTATATTACCTTTTACACTAGCTAACAATAAATTACTACCTTGATAAACAGTCGGATAGTATGCAACTTTTTCTCCATTTTGATAAACAGCTATTCGCTTTAATGGTTCAGCAAAATCAACATTTAGTTCAGCACCATCTATTACTTCTGTTGGATAATTATTATTAGTTACATCTGTATAAGTTACTTTATGATATGTTCTAAAATCTAACTCTAAATTAACTTCATATTCTCCAGGCGTACCCATAAACTTTATTTGAAATGTCTTTACTGCCATTTGATTACATTTACCAGTATCATCACATATTTTATCTTTTAAATTATAATTAATTATTTCATAAGATAAACCGGTTGGTACTGTTCCTACTAGTTGTAATATACCAACATCACTAGAGCCATAATTAGTTACTTCTACATCAAATACTATAGATGATGAACTGTTTACTAAATTAAATTTAGATGCTATTGTATTTACACTAAACTCTTCATAAGATGAAGTAGAATTTGAACTAGAACTTGATAATTTAAAATTTGTTATTCTAACATCTGCTTCTGCTCTAGCATATGCATTTCCTTTTATAGTCATTGTTGAATTAATTGCAGAATATGCTACAGTTTGAAAATACAAACAAAAAAGAATTAAGAAAATTAATGAAAATAATTTTAATTTTTTATTATTCTTCCTTTTCATATTTCTATCCTCTACTTCCGTATATTAACAATTATATCACAATTTTATTATATATTATATAATTTCAACATTTCAAATTTTAGACAAATAAAAATCAATGTATATTTACATTGATTATTTAATTTCATATTCCCATCCAGGTTGCCAATCACCTGTTTTTCTCCAATCAGCTTGATTAGCTTCTTCCCAAGTAATTCCTTTACTTATAACTTCAAGAGCTAACTGAGGTGCCCTATGAGCAACAATACCAATTGTCTTTCCATCATAATTTTCTTTTAAATATGAGACAAATTCTCTCATTCTCTTCTCTACATCTTTTAAACTTTCTCCATTAGGAAAAACTTCATCTACATGCTCTTCATAAACAACTAGACTCTTATGACAACCATCTAAATCACCATAATTACATTCTCTAAGTCTCTTATCCCTAATCTTTTCAACCTCAGGAAAAGCGATATTAGAAGAATCAATCGCTCTTTTTAAATCAGATGTAAACATAATATCAAACTTATCGCCTCTATCAGAAGAAACTTTACCTAAATTTAAAGCTTGTTCTTTTCCTAAATCATTAAGCATGGCCTCTTTCCAACCACTACAAAGTTTAGAAGCATTATCAGTAGTTGTACCATGTACAAAGTAAATTATTTTAATCATAAAATCACCACCATAAATATATCAAAAAAAGATGAATATTTCTACTCATCTTTTATTATTAATTAATTTCACTACTTAAGAAATGGAATTCATTATTACTATCTTTAAAGAAAGTATAAGTAATAGTAGTTGCTTTATCTTTAAAGTCAGCAAGTTCAATTGGATTATTATAGTATTGTGATTTAGATACACCTGTTTTACTTTCTAAAACATTGTTACAGTTATAATCAGCACATACTTTATAATCATATGTTGGTTCAACTTCTTCTTCACCCTCAGCAACTTCTGTCTTATGTTCTACATATTGTGTAAAGATAACTTGTTCTTTAATAACAATATTACTTGTTTTAGCCATTCTAATTGCACTTATTAATTCACCATATACAGGTTTAATAGGAACTGTCTCAGCAGTTAAATCACTATTTCTATCAAAGTTAATTAAGAATGAATCACTAGTAGAATCATATCTAAGTAATCCAGCATTATATCCACTTACTGTAAAGTTAGCAGCAAAAGGAATTTCTCCTTCATAATTATATGTTACATCTTCACCAAAGAAATCTTCCATAGCAGCTTGAATTGTATCATTTGCAATACTAAATTCTTTAATCTTCATAACTGTATCAGTAGTTTCTTCAGTAGTAACATCTGTATCCGTTTCAGTTGTAGTATTTCCTTCTTCATCTGTAGTAGTTGTTGTTTCAGTAGTTGTTGTAGTAGAACCACCAGTAACATCAACTTCTTCATATATAGCAGTAAAATCACTTGAAGTTAAATATCTCGCAGCAAAGAAGAATTTATCATTATTTGAGAAATTATCAATTGTAACTTTTTCATTTTTAAAGAAAATAGGATTTCTCATACCTCTAATTCCAAAAGATACATTTCCATATAAATATGTTACCATCTCATCATTTAAAGTCATAGGAGTATCTTTTAAAGGAGCCTCAGTAGGTTTATTACCACCATTAATTAATGCATCAGTTATAAAATAAACTGTAATAAATGTAACAAACGATACTGTAAGTATAATTGCCCACTTCTTTATATTTTCAGGAGTAAATGGAGAATTAGTTTGATATTCACCAGTTTCTTCCTCTTCCTCTTCATCAAATGTATAATCTTCTTCTATCTCAACACCATCATACATATCATCTTGAATGTTGAAATCATCATTATTATTACTCATATACACACCTCTATTCTAATAATATTTTACCATATATTAAAAAAAAGAAAACACATTTTTATCAATTTGACAAAAAAAGAGAACACTAAATGTTCTCTTCTTTATTCATCTTAACAATTGCAATATTATTAAAGTTAATTTTCTCAACAATTTCATTCATAATATCAATATCTAGATTTCTAATTCTATCAATCTTATCTCCAACAACTTCTTTATATCTAATAATATCATCATATAAATTATTTACAGTAGAATCAACATCATCTATCATCTTAACTTCATTTGCAATCCAAACTTTCTTCATACGTTCGAAATCATTCTTATTAATTTTAACATTATTTAATTCATCTTTTATTTCTTGAATCAATACATCAGGTTCTTCACTACCAGACATTATATATAGTGTATGAAATCCATCTATAGTTTCAACCTCAGTATAAAAATTATTAATTAATTTCTTATTACGAACTCTTTCTTTAAATTCTGAAGAATTACCAAATAAAATAGATGCTATCATTTGAATATATAAATCTAAATCAAATATATCATACTTACCTAAAGTCTTATCACAAATCTTTAGTCCAATTGCAATCTTTGGAACACTTATATTAGATGTAACCTCTTGATATTCGCATCTAACTTCTTTAGGTTCACTAATATTACTAGTTTTAGCTTTTCCTCTATTATCAATATCTTCTAAAGAATTTTTAATAATTTCATAAGCTTTATCTTTATCAAATCCACCTACTATTAAAATAAACATATTATTAGGTGAATAAAAACTATTATAGCAAGTATATAAATCTTCTTTAGTAATTTTATATATCTCTTCAACAGATCCACCGATATCTATTCTTCTAGGATGATTATGATATATATTTTGTCTTAAATAATTATCTAATTGATAATCAGGAATATCAGCATACATCTTTAATTCTTCAGCAATTATACCTTTTTCTTTCTCAACATTTTGATCAGTATAATATGGGGAATTAACATATTTAATTAAATATTCTAAGTTATCTTCAAACTTCTTAGTACCATAACAAATATATTGCGTATAATCAAAAAATGTCATAGCATTTGCTCCAGTACCACTTTCACTAAAATAAGTAAAAGGATCTACTCCATCTTCTTGTTCAAACATCTTATGTTCAAGAAAATGAGCAATTCCTAAAGGAACAGAAACCTCTTCATCTTCCCCTGCTGGAACAAAAGTAGTAGTTTCACTACCATATCTAGTAGCATAACTCATATAATAATTATTCTTATTATCATAAGGTAATAAATATACTTCAAGACCATTTTTTAACTTATCATAGTATAAAGTCATATCTAACTTACTAAGTTCAATCTCTTTCATTATTTCCCTCCCTCTAATAAGAATACAGTATCTATTTTAACTTTCTTCGCTACATTAACAATTTCTTTCTTTGTAACTTTATTCATTAGTTCCCTTTTCTTATCAAGATCATCAGTACCAATAAATTCCATCATTAAATAATTATCAATTATTCTACTTTGACTTTCTAAAGTCTCATCAATTGCCGTATTAAATAACTCTTTCGCAACAGAAATATCACTTTCCTTAAATTTACCCTTTTGCATATCTTTAAGATCTTTTTCAATAATTTCCATTGTCTTATTAAAATTATATCTATCAATACCCGCTCTAATTAATAATAAATTATCTAATTTATTAGGAACAGAAACAATTGTATAACATAAAGAATTTTCTTCTCTAACTTCTTTAAATAATTTAGAGTCACACCCTCCACCAAATATAACATTAAATAAAGTTAAAGGATAATTTCTTTCATAATCACTAAGTCCATGTACTCTACAACCTATAGAAAGATTAGATTGACTATTATCAATTTCTTCTTTAACTATTTTCTTTTTCTTTGCAGATACATCATCTAATAAATAACTAGTCTTTCTCTTCTTTAATACTCTAAATTTAAAATATTTCTTAAACATTTCAATCATATCTTCATAACACACATCTCCAATTACAAAGATATCAACTAAATCACTTTTAATCATACTTTCATAATAAGTATAAAGATTTTCTTCATTAATATTATCTAAATCTTCTAAATAACCACACATTCTATATGAAGCTGGACTCTTACTATCTAATTCTTCATACATACGCATAACACTATATTTAGATGCTTCTTCCTTAAGAGAGTTTAAACTACTACGACAAATACTCATAACAACATCTAATTTATCTTTAGAAAATTTATTATCATTAACATCAGGATTAAATATAATTTCACTTAAATATTCAATTCCTTTTTCTAAATTACCTTTTTCAGTATATTTATCATTTAACATTGATAAATAAAAATTACTAGTAGCATACTTACCTAATCTATTATTAGTACTATAAATATCTGCAGCATATAAATCTTCTGCTTTTATATTCATATCTCTTTTAGTCTTATATTTATAAGTAGATTGTAATAACATTTGACTAAGTACATTTCTCATTGTAATTTCATCTTTAACTACTGGTCTTTGAAATACTACTCTAACCATTACTGTTTTAAATTTATTAGTTTTAATTACATGTAAATTGTAAGAACCTAAGTCTTTTTTTACGTATTCCAAAAGTATCACCTCATCATTTTCTTAGTATATGTAATTAATTATTTTTTATTAAACAATTGAATCTAATGCTAAAACGATCATATCATCAAGAGATTTTTCTCTTTGTTCGCTAGTTAAACTACGATCATCATATTTAGAATCAACTACTGTAAGTAAACAAGCTGCTTTTTTACCTAATTTTTTAGCTAAATAGAAAAGTCCAAATGCTTCCATTTCACTAGCAACATAATCATCTTTAGGAAAATGCTTCATAAATTTTTTAGGATCTACATAAGGATCAAATACATCAGAAGTTATAATTTTCCCTTTCTTAATTTCTATACCTTTCTTAACAGCTTCATCAATAATTTCTTGATTTAACTCTTCACTAGAAGCATACTCTTTATCAGTATCTCCATCATATAATAATGGGAATGTACTTAATGAATATGCTGATGTTGCAAGTACTACATCCATTAAATCTACATCTTTATGCATAGTACCACAAGTACCAATTCTAATAATCTTTTCTACATTATAAAAGTTATATAATTCATATGCATAAATACATGCACTAGGAATTCCCATTCCAGATGCAAAAACTGTTATTCTCTTATTTTTATAATACCCAGTATATCCATTAATATTTCTAACATCGTTAATTAATTCAACATCAGTTAAAAATTTTTCTGCTATATACTTAGCTCTTAATGGATCTCCTGGAAATAATACTGTCTTCCCTATTTCTCTTTTTTTACTTTCAATATGTGCTGTTGCCATAAATTACCTTCTTTCTTTATATTATTCTCTAACAACTCTTTCATTACTTAATAGCCATTCTCCAACTCTAAAGTTAAGTGTTGTACCACAGTACCCACAATATTCAATATTTCCTTCACTAATAGGAGAACCACAATTAGGACATTCATCTATTAAATCAGTTTCAACTTTTTTATGAAAAACAACTTCTACCATTTGGCTTTCTTTAATCTTATCAGAACCAGAAATTACTTTATTATATTCATCTACTACATAAGAATAAAAATCAAGTTTTAATACCATTGAAACATCTACAATATCTTTTTGTACATAACAATCATATATTTTTACATCATTAATAACAAAATCTTTATAAATTCTTTTTTCTCTTACTTGTTCCATTAATTTTAATTCATTTTTAAATAAACCATATCTAATCTTAGTACATAGTTCAATTAATTTATGATAATTAAAATCTGAATAAGCATATTTAATATCTATATATTGTTTTGTTAAAGCTCTTTTTAATAATTCTGAATCAGTAAAACCAATTTGACTTAATTTATATTGATCAACTTCTACATATTCATTATAAGTTTTCTTACCTTTAAATATTGCAATCTTAGCACTTCCAAGTACTGGAACTAAAATAAATGCACCAAAGAAAACTGCCATAAAATCTATAATTGCCATCATACCAGGTGCTATAATATCTCCAATAATTAGTATAACCACTCTACCACAGAATAATTTAATAAATGTTTCAGTAACTTTATTCTTATTAATAATTCCTGCTAAAGGAAAAAGTACAAATACAGACATATGAATAGTTACAAACGCTTCCATAAATATAGCCATACCAATTCCAAGTTCATCAAATTCACTCTCAACTAATGCACCTGCAGCTGTATAATCAACATTTCCTGCTAAGTATGTAAGTAATAAAGCAAAAACAATTAATAATACAAAACTTAATAACTTCTTTTTCATATAAAATCCTAAAACAGAAGAAATTAATATTCTTCTGTTTCTAACCCTTCATCATAATCAGAATTACTTTCTAATTGAACTAAAACCTCTCTAGGTTTAGATCCATTTTGTGGTCCAATAATTCCTCTTTCTTCTAATAAATCAATTATTCTAGCTGCCCTATTATATCCTAGTTTAAACTTACGTTGAATTAAAGACGCACTAGCTTTTTGTGTATCAATAACAAATTGTACAATGTCATTATATAAAGGATCATCTTCATCAGTAGAACCACTCATATCAGCAAGTCCACTACTATTTGAACTAGTATCAACTGCGTCTAAGTTTAATAATGAATCATCATATTGAGCTTTTTGTTGTTCAACTGTAAAATCAATAATCTTTTTAATTTCATCATCAGTAATAAAAGATCCTTGAATACGTGTAGGAGAATTAACTCCAATTGGTAAGAATAACATATCTCCTCTACCAAGTAATTTTTCTGCTCCAGTTTGATCAAGAATAGTACGAGAATCAATTCCAGATCCAACTGCAAATGATATACGAGAAGGAATATTAGCTTTAATTAAACCTGTAATAACTTCTGTAGATGGTCTTTGTGTTGCAACAATTAAATGGATTCCAGCAGCACGAGCTTTTTGAGTAATACGAAGTATAGAATCTTCAACTTCTTTAGCAGCAACCATCATCAAGTCAGCCAACTCGTCTATGATAATAACAATGTATGGTAATTTTTGTTTTTGATATTCTTCATCCTTATGCTCACTATTATATTTTTCAATATAAGCGTTATATGTTTCAATACTCTTAGTTTTTGTCTCACTAAAGATTTCATAACGTCTTTCCATTTCATTAACCATCTTCGCTAATGCAACAGCTGCTCTTTTTGGATCAGTAACAACTGGACACATTAAATGTGGAATTCCATTATATACAGATAATTCAACTACTTTAGGGTCAACCATAACTAATTTAACTTCATCAGGTCTTGCTCTCATAAGTATTGAACAAATAATACCATTAACACATACTGACTTACCAGAACCTGTAGTACCTGCAATAAGCATATGTGGCATCTTATTAACTTCGCATACTCCAATATCACCCATAATACTCTTTCCAAGAGGTACCATAAGTTTCTTATCTGGAGAATTTTGCATTAACTTACTACTAATAATTTCATAGAAGCTAACTGGAGTTGATACATCATTAGCAAACTCAATACCAACTGTACTCTTACCAGGAATAGGTGCCTGAATCTTAACATCTTTCTTAGCAAGTGCTAAAGCTATTTCTCTATCAATTCCTAAAATACTCTTAACACGAGTACCACTAGCAATTTCTAACTCATATTGAGCAACTGCTGGTCCAATATGAACCTCTACTACTTTACCATTAATATTAAAGTCTTTAAGTACTCTTTCAAGTATTTCTATATTCTTTTCAATAGCTTCCTCATCAGTAGAATTCTTACTCTTCTTAGGAATATTTAATAAACTAAGTGGAGGTAACATATAACTTTTATTAGTAACAACTTTTTCTTTAACTTCAGGTTTTTCTTCTTTATTTAATTCTTCTTTAACATTAATATTCTTTAATTCATTAATATTAGAAATCTTAACTTTAGGAGTAACCTCTTCTTCATCTTCTTCATCAATATTTCCATTATTAATAATAACTGGACTCTTATCTTTCTTAGAAGCTTTTTCTTCTTTATTATTAATTCTTTCTTTTCCTTGAGCCATCTTATCTCTTATAAAATCAAAAATACTAAATCCAGTAAATACAAGTATTCCTGCAATCATTAATACAATTGCAACAATAGTCATACCAGTATATGAAAATGCCATTGCAAATAAAATAGCAAAGCAAGCACCAATAATACCTCCACCAGCAGATATATCTAGTGGACTTCCATTCATAACTTGATTAAATCCCATAGTTAATTGATCCATTGTATCTTGAAAAGCAATCATTAAATTATTTTGATTTTCTGCTATAAAATCAGTATGCATAATTACTAATAATCCAAGTACAAATAAATATATACCAAGTAATCTACTAGTAAAGAAATCAGGCCATTCTCTCTTTATTAAAAGATAACATCCTAATATAAATAAAACTACTAATAATAACATATAAATAGAACCAACAAGGAATAATCCAAAAGAAGCAATAACCTCTCCTACTGGACCAAATTTACCAAGTCCTAAAATAGAACATAGCATAAATATAATTCCATATAATTCTACTGTATATTTAAATTTATTTTTAACGACTTTCTTCTTTTTTCTTTTAGCCATATTAATACCCTCCATGATTATTTATCATCTAACATAATTATACACTAAAATTAAAAACAATGATAACAAAATAAAAAAATATTACACTAAATGTGTAATATTTTTAATTAATCACTTTGAACATAATTCATAGTATATGACAATTCAATATCTTGACTAGTTATAGGCAATTGAGTCTCTGTAATATTTTTATCAAATTCTATAACTAACATTAGCTTCTTTCTTGTGCTAGAACTTAAAACATCTCCTACTTTAACTTCATTTCCATCTTCATACTTTACATAATAATTAAGATATTGATCTTGTTCCTCACTTAAACCACTTAAGATAAATGTATCAAGTTCAGCAGCGATAGTACCAGCATTTACAACATCAAAAGAAAACGCTCTAAAATCACCAGGAAGCAATATTGGACTAGTAGTAAATTCTAATTTCAAATCAGAAACTTTAATAATACAATCAATACCTGATTGACAAGACCAAACTGCTAAAGGGGAAACTTCATAATCATATAAAGAATCATTCGAAATTTCACTAACTACAGTTTGATTCTCAAAATGAACATCCCATGAAGCAGCAACAACATCTGCACCACCACTAATTGTTAAAGTTGAACTAAGTACTGCATAAGCAATGGACAATGTAAAAACACAAACAATGATTAAACATAAAAAAAACGATAAGATATTTCTATTCTTTAAATTAAAATTCAAAAATTTCATATAATCACCTACTATATTCAGTATAACATATATCAAAAAATTAAACAAAAAAAAAAGAACGTATCACTACGCTCTAGAAACATATTTTCCATCTGAAGTAGAAACAATAATAGTTTCTCCTTCTTCAATAAATAATGGAACTCTTACATTCATACCAGTTTCAACTTCAGCATCTTTTAATGCATTATTAGTTGTATTTCCTTTAACAGCTGGTTCAGTATGAGTTACAACTAATTCAACTTTATCTGGAAGTTGTAATCCTAATACTTCTCCTTCATATGAAGTAATATAAACTTCTAGATTTTCTTTTAAGAAGTTAGCATCATCACCTACTGAAGATTTAGCTAATTCTAATTGTTCATAAGAATCCATATTCATGAAATAATAAACATCATTCATGTTATATAAATATTGCATTAATTGTTTTTCAATTCTTGCAGTTGCTACTTTGATTCCTGCATTGAAAGTTTGTTCAAAGATAGCTCCAGTTCTTAAATTTTTAAGTTTAGCTTTTACAATAGCAGCACCTTTACCAGGTTTAACATGTTCAGTATTTAAAACAACGAAAATATTTCCATCAAACTCTATTGTAATACCATTTTTTAAATCATTTGTATTAATCATTTCTCTTCACTCCTTAAATTAAATTAAAAAATAAGTTTTAGCTTATTTTTTATTTTTTCTCCTTATGTACAGTATGTTTTCTACATCTAGGACAGTATCTATTTAATTCAAGACGTTCTGTTGTATTTTTTACATTTCTTTCATCTCTGTAGTTTTCTTCTTTACATTCACTACATACAAGAGTTTTCATTTGTCTATTTCCTACTTTAGCCATTGTCTATCCCTCCTTACGTCTATAGGTATTATACCAAATATTTCTAAAAATGCAAAAGATTTTTACTAAATAATAGCTTTTTTTGCTTATTTTTGAACTATTTCCTACCAAGCACCATAATATTGAATATATTTATTAGTAACTTCTTTAGTAATTCTCATAGTAACTAAACTTGCAAAATTGTAATTTCCATTTAAATGAGATGAGTTTGGAGATACTACTGCAATACTAACTTTAGGTGCATATGTTGGAAAATATCCTAAGTATAAACTAGAAATAGTTTCTGTATCAATTACACCATTGCCATCAGTATCAATAAAACTTTGACTAGTACCAGTTTTACCAGCAGAATCAATCCAAGGTTCCATATAACCTCTACCATATCCTCCAGAACTTTGCATAACTGCTTTAAATCCTTCTTGAACACGACTCATATATTGACTAGAAGCATTAATCTTATTCAATACATTTTTCTCATACTTATAAATAACTTCTCCTAAATCACTAGTTTCACTACTCTCACGAACTTCTTTTAACAAATGAACTTGTAATCGAGAACCACCATTCGCAATAGTTGAAATATATTGAGATAATTGTACAGGAGTATATGTTTCATATTGCCCCATCACAAAATCTAATAAATTACCAGCATTTTTATCTTTAGAAGTATATCCTAAACTTTCAACCGGTAAATCAATACCAGTAGATGTTCCAAGCCCAAATGAACGATACATATTTCTATAAGTATCAAACGCTTTTTGATTAAAATTCATTCTCATCCCGTGAAAATATTCTTGTCCATTAACTCTAATAGCAGCTTTAAATTGATATACGTTACTTGATTTAGCAAGAGCTGTAATATCATCAATAACACCGAGCGTAGATACTGAAGAACATTTCTCTTTTGCTCCTGCAATCTTAACACATTGATCTAACATTGTCTCCCCTATTTTAACTGCACCTGTATTATAACCCACTAACATAGATGCACCTTTAACTACCGATCCAGGAGTAACTGGACTAGTTAATAAACTAACAACATTATCCTTCATCTTACCATTAACTAATCTTTTAGATGCCATAGCTAGAATCTCACCAGTTCTAGGGTCTTGAATAATAACACTAGAATGATCATAATACTCTGTATTAGCCTCACTCTTAGCCCACCAGATTTGATTCATAATAATATCTTCAATTTCTCTTTGAAGATTTATATCAATGCTTAAAACAATATCATTACCACGCTTACCATCTTTTACAAGTTTTAACTCATGAGAATTAACCATCTCATATTCAGCCTTTTCACCCTTTAAATAATCTTCATATTGTTTTTCTAAATAACTTAAACCAACACGATCATTTAAAGCATAACCTTTTTCTAAATATTCATTTTTTAGTTCAGCAGGAACACCTTGAGTAGAAGTTGAAACAGTACCTAAAATACTCTTTAAAGTATCACCATAAGGATAAACTCTCTCCCAATCAACTTTTGTATTAAAACCATCTAAAGCAGCATTATTTTCAGATATATAAGCAAACTCTTTATCATTCGCTTCACTCTTAATAACTTTCTCTTCATATGCATAACCTTTATTCATTAAATAAAATAAATATGCTGCATGAATATCTTCTTTAGTAAACTTATTAAGTTCTTCATCACTAATTCTATTTATTTTTAACTCTTCCAATTCACGAGAAGTCATCTTTCTCTCAAGAACCTTCTTTTTCTCTTTTTCCGTAACTAATTTATCACATTTATCAGGATACTTATAAAAATAAAATTCTCTCTTCGCTCTCTTAGTAAGTTTAGAATAACTTAAATCCAAATAAGGAGACACCTTATAAGCAAGTTCAATCATTTCCTTGGTAGAAGTATTTTTATCTTTTTTATATACAATAGAATTAATTGCTTTATTATCAACAATAACATTATAATTACGATCTAAAATTCTTCCTCTAGGAGCACTAGAACCAAGTACTTTTGTATATGTAAGATCACCAAGTATTTCACTATACTTAGTATTATCAATAACCATAACTTTATATAATCTAAAACCAATTATTATGAATACAAAAACAACAATAAAAACAAGTACTAATAAACGCTTATTAGTAATATTATCATAATTAAAAGTCTTCTTCCTTTTATTAAGTTTCCTCATATAATTGATCCTCCATTTATAGTTTATCACATAATTTAAACTTTATTTCATATATTTTTTTGAGGTGATAATATTTATAAAGATTATATAAAAAATAATATTCATTTACTTACAAAAGATGATATAAAAAACTATACAAATAACAAATACAATTTAACTGATCAAGAAATAAATATAATTTATAACTTCATAAAAGAAAATTATAATTCTCTTCTAGAACAAGACACTTCATCATTTGAAATATTAAAAAATCAACTAAACACATCTTTATATAACGATATTATAAATCTATATAATAAATATAAAAAATACATATAAAAAAACAAGCCTAAGCTTGTTTAATTCTTTCTAATAAATCATCATACATAGTTTTATTTTTAATCATTTCAATTTCAACTTTGTAAGGAGGATAATCCTTATCTACGTATGGTGTTTCTAATATTTTAGGAACATTTTCTAATCTTTCATTATAAATAACATTAATTAGTGTATCAAAACCAACATTTCCTAAACCAAAATTCTCATGTCTATCTTTATGTGCACCTAATTCATTCTTACTATCATTTACATGAACACAATATATTTTATCAATTCCAATAATCTTATCAAACTCATCTAAGAATTTATCAAAATTACTAATATCATATCCTGCATCACTTAAATGACAAGTATCTAAACATACACCAATCTTATCTTTATCTTCTACTAAATCTATAATTGCTTTAATTTCTTCTAATTTAGAACCAATTTCACTACCTTTACCAGCCATAGTTTCAAGCAATACTCTTACATCACTAGTACCAAGTACCATATTCAAAGCATTAGCAATATTAGTAATACCTTGTTCTACTCCAAGTCCAACATGACTACCTGGGTGTAACACAACATTCTTAATTCCAAGTAAACTACATCTTTCTAATTCCTCTCTTAAAAAATCTACTGCAAACATATATTTTTCAGGATCAGAATTATTTGCTAAATTAACAATATAAGGAGCATGAACAATAACTTTAGAATAATCTATATTATGTTCTTTCATTAGATTCATTGCTTCCAAAGTAAGACCATCCATAATAGGATATCTCTTTGTATTTTGTGGCGCTCCTGTATAAAACATAAATGTATTTGCTCCATAACTTAAAGCTTCTTTTAAACTACCAAGTAGTTGATCATCTTTTCTAAATCCTACATGACTTCCAATAATTAACATATAATTACCTCCATAAAAATTATAACAAAAAAAAGACTTCATTAGAAGTCTTAATTAATTATTTTAAAGTACATGGATATGGAGTACCTGGACCTGATGGTGCAAGAGATTCAGTAGCACCTTCAGTAAAGATTTTAGCTCTTGAAACTTCTTTTTCAGATACTTCTGCTTGGAATCCATGGCTTCCTGTATCTCTAAGACGTACAAAATATTCAGTTGTAGTACGACCAGTAGTTGTATTTGTATCTTTAACCCATTTTACATATCCTGTAATTTCTGCACTACCCCAAGATGATAACGCAACTTTTTCCATAAGGTCTTTAGTTTGTTGTTCACTTGTTTTAATAACAAAGTAATATGTACCATTAGGTGTTGCAGAAGCAGTAACAGTATTTCCAGTTGCATCATATTTACAGCTTACTTCATCAGCCATAACTGCATTTCTAACTGTATTAACATAAGTTAATGCATTATCAGCAAATGTATCTCTTCTTGAGTTTTCAATTGTTCTAGATACAGATGGAATAGCTACCATCATTAAGATACCCATGATTGTAATTACAGCAAGTAACTCAATTAACGTAAACCCTAAATTATTTATTTTCTTCATTTTCATTCTCTCCTTTACTCTATAAAAAGTATAGCCTATAATCAATAAAAATTCAATATAGAAAAATAAAAATTTACATGTAAAACAAAAAACAAGACAAACGTCTTGTTTTAGTATATTATTTTAAAGTACAAGCTGTTCCAGATGCACCAGAACATACAGCACCTTCAGTAAAGATTTTAGATCTTGAAACATCTTTTTCAGGAACTAAAGCTTTAAATCCGTGGTTTCCAGTATCTTTTAAACAAACTGAATAATTAGTAACAGTACGACCTGTAGTATCATTTGTATCTTTTGTCCAAACAACATATCCTGTAATTTCTGCACTACCCCAAGATGATAACGCAACTTTTTCCATAAGGTCTTTAGTTTGTTGATCACTAGTATTAATAATAAAATGATATGTACCATTTGCAGTAGCAGAAGCTGTTGTCCCTCCACAAGAAACTTCATCAGCCATAACTGCATTTCTAACTGTATTTACATAAGTTAATGCATTATCAGCAAATGTATCTCTTCTTGAGTTTTCAATTGTTCTAGATACAGATGGAATTGCAACCATCATTAAAATACCCATAATTGTAATTACTGCAAGTAATTCAATTAAAGTAAACCCTGCTTTATTTAATCTTTTCATTCTTAATTTCCTCCTCTTATTATAAATTAAATATACCACAACACTATATCAAAATCAATATTATTTTATGGAGTATACACTCTATTTATATTATTACAATTTATACCACTACTAGTAAAATTAGATGTTGTTTTTAAGTTATTTCTAGTAGCTGCATCTTTATAAGAATTAACATCAACAAATCCACTTTCATCATTAAATTCACCTAGTTTATCCATATAACCACTACCATCTAAATTTAATACATCAGTAAGTTTATAACCTCTAACACCACCATCTGGTAAAAATTCTAATAACTGTATAAAATATCTAAGTCTTTTATTTTCTTTTTTTACAACTACAAAACTTCTAGTATCTAAATAATATCCACCATATGGAGGTTTAAATTCATCATTATCTAAATATTTAAAACTAAATACAATGCAATCTCCATCATCAACTAAACGATCAATCGAACCATCCCCACGATATAAATATTCAGCACTATTTCTAAGTTTTTTAGCATCTTCACCATAAGTTGTAATTTTACCTTGGTTAAAGATACCTGTAACGTTCGGAATTGTAACCGCCATTACAACCCCAATAATCAAAATAGTTGCCATAAGTTCAACTAATGTAAATCCTCGTTCATTCATAATTAACCTCACTAATCAGATGAATTTGGAGCATAAATAGTTAAACTATTACATCCAGTAATCTTACTACTAATTTTTCCTAAAATAAATGCTTCTGTATTTTCATTTATCTTATATGTATTTGATCCACTTATATTAACAACACTTCTTTTATGAGCATTTTCAGTAGTTAAATCAGTACTTTTCTTTAAATCAATACCTCTATAACCACCATCTTTTAGTCTTTCAATAATACGAACATAGTAAACATCTTTACCCGCTTCTTTTTTAACTACAACAAAAGACATGTTTTTTTCATACGATCCTCCATATGGCCCATCATCAAATACACCAGTATCTAAATAAACCATACTCATAAGAACACATCTTGTTGTCGTAGGCTTAGGAATCTTATTATCCTTTCTTAAAGAATATTCTGCATTACTTGCTAACTTCATCGCATCATCAACATAAGTTTTATTTCTAGTATCATTAATAACTGTCGTAATAGCAGGTACTGCCATACCAAATAGAATTGCCAAAATTGCCATCGCACCAATCAATTCAATCATGGTAATACCCTTATTATTAAGTCTCATCACTACAACCACTCCTATCATAAATAATTATAGCATAAAAACTTAAATATAAAATCACTTTATTATTTTTTTTAAATTTTCTATCTCTCCAATAGTATTTTGATTAATCTTATCTTTAGAAAATAAATAATCATATCTAAACAAACTAATACCCCTATAATTATTAATATTTCTACTTATAATAATCTCTTTCATAATAATATTATTATTCTCAATCCATTCATTCTTCCCACTACTTGCCCATTCATCAACTACTCCATTTTTATAAAATGCCAAAGCAACACTCATTGAAATAGAATCATTAGTAATTAAAGAAGACCATTCCTTAATAGTTTTATAAAAAGGTCTACTCCCATTAAAAAATCCATAATAAATTTGAGGCATAATAAAATCAATATACCCACTATTACTCAACCAAGTCTTAACATCCGCACTATGTTTAGAATAATTATTATCAATATTTCCATCAGGAGAAACCCCGAACAAAATACCCTTATTATGACATACATCATATACTCTTTTAATTAATTCATTCACTCTACCAAGTTTATACTCATCATATGAAATATCTAAATTAAGAACATTATACTCTTCAAGATCACAATCAGTACTAGGATAAAAATAATCATCAAATAAAATACCAGTAATTTTATAGTTATTAATAATTTCTTCTACTCCCTCTACAATTAAACTAATAACTAATTCACTAGAAGGATTAAAATAAATTCCAGAAGTATATACAATATGTCTAGTATCTAATAAATTATAAATAATATTATCTTTATCAATACTCTCTTTATTTAAATCATTTCTAATTCTATAAGGATTAATCCATGCATACAAACTAAATCCTTTAGAATTACATATATCAGAAAAATAATCTAATACATCAAAACTATCAGAAATATATAGACTATTTGAATATATCTTAGAAGGATATATAGCATCACCAAAACTTCTTACTTGTAAGATAACACTATTAAATCCTAATTCTTCTATATTATTAATCATCATATCAATATTCTTCTTACTAAGAGAAATATCATCACTTATATATTTACTAAGTTCAATATAACTAATAAATATACTTCTTTCTTCATTATCTTTCTTATTAGAAATATCTTCACTAATAAAGAATAATATAACAATAATAAATAATATAAAAGCAACTAACTTCTTCATATAATCACCAAGATAAATATATAAAAAAGATTAATCGAATAATGTCACTTTATAATTTCATTTTTAATTAAATATAAATTATTTTCCTTATAAAAACCATAAAATACATCTTCTAAAGAATAACCTTCTTCTTTTATTTTCTTTTCTAACCAACTTCTACTCTTTTTAATTTGTAATAATACATCATCATCAACTTCACCATCTATAATAACTGGAAGCGGATAGCTTCTACTACTATCATCACTCTTTTTAAAAATAGATAATTTCCCACTAGTTTCAAGAACTGCATAATCTACTTCTTCAATAGATTTAATACCCGATCCTCTTAATTGACTAAGTAAATCATCTAAGTTGTATCTTTGTTTAAGCATCTCTTTAAAATTAACTTTCCCTCTATTAATAATAACAGATACAGAGCCATCTAATAATTCTCTAGTCTTATTAGAATTTAATGTAATCTTAGAAGAAATCAATTGAATAACAACAAGTAAAAGAATTGGACTAAGCGCTATAAAAATATTTTCATCTAAATTCTCTATTGATATAGACGCAAGTTGAGCCATAAATATAGATACAATAAAATCCATAATAGAAAGCTCCCCAACCTCTCTCTTTCCCATTATTCTATATGAAATAACAATAACCACATAAAATACTAAACATTTACCTAAAGCAACTAAAATATCCATAAAATCACCTAAAATTAGTATGTAATAAAATTAAAAAGATATACATAACTTATTATGAGGTGACTAATATAAAAAAATATACAATCTCA
>JAZRPV010000030.1:0-40673 GCA_045649455.1 Bacilli bacterium
TAATAAAAAGTATAAACATGAATGTAAATCTACCATTAAATCCACATGGTACAGAAAAACCATGCCATATATAATTAAAATAATTAAATCCAATAGATAATATTAATATTAATAAAATAATACTTGTACTTATCTTTTCTATTAAACTTATCTTATTATTAATAAAATAAAAATACATAAGTGGATAAACAATTATAGATGTATATATATAAAATCCAAAAGGATTAGTAACACCTAAAGTTTTCATATTACCAATCAAGTAATGTTCAAATACATTTCTTAAAGTAAATAATAATTCAAAAGATTCTCCTCCAAATAATCCAGTCATCCCTCTTGAATAACTACCTAATTCTAAAAATACTGGTAAGAATATAAAACTCATAGTAAAACACGTTAATGCAGATACAATTATAAATTTAATATTATTTTTAAAAATATTACTCTTCTCATTAACAATATTTTTATAATTAAAATATATAAATACAAATATACATACCATATAAGCAAAATAATAATTACTCATAATAATCATCATTAAACTAATTATATATAACAAATATTTATCTTCTTTAATAATCTTATCAATCCCTAAAAGTACTAAAGGAAATAACATATATACATCTAAAAATTCAACAACCATGTTATATGAAACATAATATGATGATAATGCATATAACAATGAAAATAACATAAATATAATTTTCTTTTCTTTAGAAAATTGATATTTTAAAAACTTATAACAAAACAAAGCTGAAAATGCCGACTTCAAAATAATAATTGTTAAAAAAGAAATATTAGAATCTTTAATAATAAAATAAATCAAATTAAATGGAGACATTAAATAATAATATATTAATCCTAATGAACTATCTCCTATTCCTAAACTAAAATCATACAAAGAAAAACTTCCATTTTTTATATGTTCTAATATTGGATAAACTTGTGATTTTAAATCACTAATCATAATACTATTATCAAATATTCCTATAAAATAAAAAACACCTATAAATAAAATAATAGTAGAAATAAAACTTATAATTTCACCTATATTATTTTTAATAAGTCTCTTCATAGAACCACCCTCAAAGTATCTTACTACTTATATATTATCACATATAAACAAAAAAACGAGAAAAATCTCGTTTATAAGAACAAAAATGACCGGCTGAGCCGGTCTTCAGGGGGTTCGGTTGAATATACTCTCACATTAAACCGTGAGAGATATCGGCGTGATATTATACCATCACGCATCTTAATCATAAATTAATAAAGAAAAATTGTCAATTAATTAACATAAAATAATTTTTTCTTTACACTTTACCAATTCACTATACATTCATTACTACACAATAGTATACACTCATTTTACATTAGTAAACTTTACACTAAAAAAAGATAAGACTAACTAGCCTTATCTTCTGCAATTGACGCGATTAACATCTTTTTAAGTTCATCATCATCTGTTTCTTTATCTAATAAATACTCTTTTGAATCTTTTTTAGCTTGTAATAATATCTTATAATCATTTCTTATATTAGCAATCTTAAAAGTCATATCTCCACTTTGTTTAGTACCAAATAAATCTCCATGACCTCTTAACTTAAAGTCCTCTTCACTAATAACGAAACCATCATCTTCTTTTTCCATTATCTTAAGTCTTTCTGCATCACTATCACTAATTAAGATACATTGACTCTTAGAAGTACCTCTACCAACTCTACCTCTTAATTGATGTAATGTTGATAAACCAAATCTATCTGCATCAAAGATAATCATTGATGTAGCATTAGGTACATCCACTCCTACTTCAACAACTGTAGTTGAAATAAGAATTTGTACTTCATTATTTTTAAATTGTTCCATGATTAAGTCTTTTGCTCCACTGCTCATCTTACCATGTACCATTTCTATTTTATAATGTTCACCAAATGCTAATTTCATTTGATCTTTTAATTTACAAACTGTTGTTAAATCAGAACTTTCACTTTCTTCAATAAGTGGTGCAATTACATATACTTGATGACCATCTTTTAATTCTGTATACATCATTTCAAGTACTTCTTTAATTTCACTATTCTTCTTAACATATGTATCAATCTTTTGTCTTCCTTTTGGTCTTTCTTTAATAGTAGAAATATCCATATCCCCAAAGATTGTTAAAGCATAAGTTCTAGGAATTGGAGTTGCACTCATATAAAGTACATCTGGTTTAATTCCTTTGTTTTGTAAGTTTGCTCTTTGATGAACTCCAAATCTATGTTGTTCATCTGTAATAACTAAACCTAAATTATTATATTCAACTTCATCTTGAATTAAAGCATGTGTTCCAATAACCATATGAACACTACCATCCTTTAATCCTTTATATATTTCAGTCTTATCTTTCTTAGAAGTAGAACCTGTTAATAATTCAATTCTAACATCTTCCTTTTCAAAGAATTTCTTTAAGTTTAAATAATGTTGCATTGCAAGTATTTCAGTTGGTGCCATTAAAGCACTTTGATATCCACTTAAATGGTTAGCAAACATACCTATAAAAGACACAATAGTCTTACCACTACCAACATCACCTTGTAATAATCTATTCATTCTATTAGGAGCTTCTAAATCATTTAAAATCTCCTCTACTGCATTTAATTGATCATTAGTTAGTTCAAAAGGAATCTTCTTCATAAACTTATCAAGTTTACTTCTATCAATCTTTCTTTCTAAACCACTTTTCTTTTTCTTATTTTGTAATTTTAAATAATTAATCTTAAACATAAATTGGAATAATTCTTCATATTTAAGTCTAATTGTAACTTCTTTTAACTTCTCACTAGTAGAAGGATTATGTATTAAATTCAAAGAAGTCTTTTTATTAGAAAAACCATACTTTTCTATATAACTACTAGGTATATAATCAGGTATTTCTTTTCCATGCATTAACAAAGCCATATTTATATATGTAGACATATTCTTAGTTGTAAGACCACTTGTACAATGATATACAGGTTCAATCTTTACTTTATTAGGTAAAGTTTCTAACTTAATCTCTGATGCTGTAATAATATTCTTCTTTTTATCTAACTTTCCTATAACAGTAACTCCTGTCCCTACAGTTAAGTTACTCTTCATAAAAGCTCTATTAAAGATAGAAACCCCTACTACACCAGAAGGAGTCACTAAACGAAAGTTCATCTTGTTTAAACCTGCTTTAAATCTCATTAAAATAGGTACACTCTCAACTTTCCCATCTATTATAATCTTTTCACCATCTTCTACTTCAGATAAGACATTTCTTTCTAGTATTTCATATCTGAATGGATAATGTGTTACTAAGTCCTCAATTGTATTAATATTTATCTTATTTAATAAAGAAAGGGATTTCGGTCCTACACCTTTTACATCTTTCAACTCTGTCATGGGCTTCACTTCCTTCCTGGCCTATTATAACACAAAACACCCCTATTTTTCCAACATTTTTTGCAAATAAAAACACATATTTTAAAATATCCCAATTTTCTTCAAAAAAAAGCCATTTTTTTAACTTTTTTCACATTTTTTATTGACAAAACACCCCTCTTCGGTTAGTATAGTAATCACCAATTCGGAATTAGGCGAATTGGTCGCTAGTATCACACTAGCCAACCCCTTTTTATTCTTTTTGGAGGTTGCCCTCAGGGGGTGCAACCTCTTAGATTAAAAACAAAAGAGATGTTTGCCGACATCTCTTTTTCGTTGTATTAATAAAAAAATAAAAGACTAGATTATTCTAGTCTTTTTTATTACTTAATCCTTGATAGTATTTATATCTATCTTCAGCATGTTTTTGATTTTCCTCTAACATTTCTTTAGCTTCTTTATTAAGTTTATTTAATGAACGATATCTATCTTCTCCATTAATAAATTCTTGATACTTACTAAAGTCTGCTTGAGAATCCATACTAAATTGTTTGTTAGTTGGATTGTAATGGAATAATGGGAAATATCCTGAAGATGTAGCTTCTTTTTCTTCTTGAAGACTATTCTTCATTCCTTTAATTATTCCTTGTGCAATACATGGAGCATAAGCAATGATAATACTTGGTCCATCATATGCTTCAGCTTCTTTTAATACTCTAATTGCTTGATTTGCATTCGCTCCTAGAGAAATAGTTCCAACATAAACATGTGGATATGTAAGAGCAATCTTTGCTAAATCTTTCTTAGCAGTTTCTTTACCTGAAGAAGCAAACTTCGCAACTGCACCCATTCTAGTAGACTTAGATGATTGTCCACCAGTATTTGAATATACTTCAGTATCAAGTACTAAAATATTTACATTTTCTTTATTAGCAAGAACATGGTCAATTCCATTATATCCAATGTCATATGCCCATCCATCTCCACCAATCATCCAAACGCTTCTTGGCATTACAAAGTCTTTTAATTTATCTAAACCTTCAATTCTAGTTTCATCAATTACTTCAAGTAATGCTTTAGCATTTTCTTCATTTTGAGTTTCTGCATAATTCTTATAAATTTCTTGTTCACTCTTCTTAACAAGTTTAATATTATTTGTAATCATTCTAGAAATTCTATCTTTCATAGCTTGATCAGCAATTCTCATACCAAATCCAAACTCAGCATTATCTTCAAATAATGAATTAGCCCATGGAATTGAATATGGCATAGATGGTGAAGATGCTCCATAAATAGAAGAACATCCAGTCGCATTAGCAACAACCATTCTATCCCCAAATAATTGTGTAACAAGTTTTAAATAAGCAGTTTCTCCACATCCAGCACAAGCTCCTGGGAACTCAAACTTAGGTTTAACAAACTGACTACCTTTAACAGTTGCTACATTCATTACATTTTTCTTTTCACTTACTTCATTAAATAAGTATTTATATTCTTCGATCTTTTTATCTTTTTCTAATTCTTCTTTAGCTTTCATTATGATAGCTTTAGCACCCTTCTTACCAGGACACACATCAGCACATAATCCACAACCTGTACAATCAGGTAAACTTACACCAACTGTATATTTATAATTTTGATTTGGAATATTTCCATTAATTAAATTTCTACTTACAGATTCAGGTGCATCTATTTCTTCTTTCTCATTTAATAAGAAAGGTCTAATAACAGCATGTGGACATACTAAAGAACACATATTACATGAGATACAATTTTCACTAATAAAGCAAGGTGCCATATCAGCAATATCTCTCTTATCATATCTAGAAGTACCAGCTTCAGTCATACCATCAGCCATATTAATGAAACTACTTACTGGTAAATTATCACCCTCACCAGTATCAATCATTTCAAACATACTCTTCTTATTTCCTAAATCAAGTGCAAAGTCTACATAAGGAAGTTTTACAGGTACTAAAGCATCTAAACACATCTCTATTGCCTTAACATTCTTCTCTACTAAATTTCCACTCTTGTTAGCAAATTTAACTGCTAAGTTTTCTTTAATTTTACCAATAGCAAAATCTAAATCTATAATTTTACCAAGTTTAAATATTAAAGATTCCATAATAGCACTTATCTTACCAGAAATACCACATTCCTTAGCAATCTTATCAGCATCTACTACATACATTTTAATATTTCTACTTTGAATAATCTTTTTATCATGAATAGTCATAGATAATAATAAATCATCTGGTTTCTTATTACTATTAACAACAAAAATACCATTTTCTTTAATCTTATCTAACATTTTTAATTTCTTAAGATAACTTTCTTTTGTACAAACTATTAAACTAGCTTTCTCTACATAATAAGTAGATTTAACTGGTTTCTTAGCAAATCTTAAATGTGAAATAGTTACTCCACCAGACTTCTTAGAATCATATTGGAAATATCCTTGTACATATGCATTTGTATAAGTTCCAGTAACTTTCATTAAGTCTTTAGCTGCACTAACCATTCCGTCACTACCAAATCCATATATTAAGAATTCTATATTCTTATTTGGAATAGTAAATGTCTTATCATAAGGAACACTTAAATTAGTAATATCATCGTTAATACCAACTGTAAAATTATTATGAACATCTCTACTATCTAAGAAATCAAATACTCCCTTAATCATAGCAGGTGTTGTATTCTTACTAGAAAGTCCATATCTACCACCATAAACACTTACTTTAGCATCTACTTCTTTAATAGTCTTAACAACATCTAAGTATAAAGGTTCTCCACTAGATCCCGCTTCTTTAGTTCTATCTAATACTGCAATCTTTTTAACAGTCTTAGGTAATGCTTTTAAGAAGTATTTTGTACTAAATGGTCTATATAAATGTACTTCTAATAAACCAACTTGTTCATTCTTATTATTAACTAAATAATCTACTGTTTCTTTTACTGTTTCACAAACAGATCCCATCGCTACAATTACTCTAGTAGCTTCACTGCTACCATAATAATTAAATGGTTGATAATTTCCACCAGTAATCTTATTAATTTCTTTCATATAGTCATTAACAATATCTGGTACTTTATCATAATATTGATTTCTTACTTCTGTATTTTGGAAATAAATATCTTCATTTTGAGCAGTTCCAAATATTGCTGGTTTATTTGGATTCATCGCTCTATTTCTAAATTCTTCTAATGCTTTTTTATCTATTAAATCTTTTAATTTATCTGTATCAATTACATCTATTTTTTGTAATTCATGACTTGTTCTAAAACCATCAAAAAAGTTTATAAATGGTACTCTTCCTTTAATTGCTGCTAAATGTGCTACTCCAGTTAAATCCATTACTTGTTGTACTGAAGAAGAAGCTAACATCGCAAACCCAGTTGAACGAGCTGCATATATATCTTGATGATCTCCAAAAATAGATAATGCATGTGTAGCTAAACTTCTAGCCGCTACATTTATAACACCAGGTAATAATTCTCCCGCAATTTTATACATATTAGGAAGCATTAATAATAAACCTTGACTTGCTGTATATGTTGTAGTTAAACATCCTGATAAAAGTGATCCATGTACCATACCAGCAGCCCCAGCTTCTGATTGCATTTCTACTACTCTAACAGGTGTATCAAAATAATTTAATTTTCCTTCACTACTCCACTTATCAGCTAACTCAGCCATTGGAGATGCAGGTGTAATAGGATAAATTCCCGCTACTTCTGTAAAATTATATGAAACATAACTACAAGCTTCATTTCCATCCATTATTCTCTTCATTAATCTTCATCCTTTCAACTATATTAATTATATATCAATTATCTTTAAAAAAAAAGAATTTCCACAAGAAATTCTTTATTCATTTTTACCTTTAAACTTCTCTTTAACATCTACTTCAAATAATTTTCTTCCATCTTCCATGAAACTAATTTGTTTAAAATTACATTCAATTGATTTTTCTTTATTCTCAAGACCAACTCTAGTAAGAAAAGCCCCATCAAATAAATATATTTTAAATGGATATTCACCAAAATATTCTAAATCACAATCAAACTCACTACACACTAACATTTGTTGTTCAGAAAAACCTCTAACTATATTAATTAAAGCCTCTTTATTACTAACATCACTCTTATTAATAATCTCTTCTATAGAAACTATATCCATAGGATAATAAAATAAATCATTATTATAAACTAAATCAATTCCATTATCACTTTCTAATATATATGTTGGAGAATAATTAGTACCTAAAACCATTTGTAATAAATCTGATGCATTCTTAGGTTTATCTAATAAATAATCTGATGTACGTGATGTTCCTTTAGAAAGTTCACTTCTTCTTATTCTACTGTCTTTAACTTTTTCAAGATCTAAATTACCTCTAATAACTTCTTTAGCTAAATCTCTATATATAGGTAATCTATCTTCATATTCTCTTTCTTCCTCAAATAATAAATCCAAGAAACTCTCTACATCATCACCTTCATAATCACCTAAAACATCACTATGATTATAAACCAAATCATAAAAACCAAACATCTTACTCGCTACCCAATTTAATTCACTATCATCTAAATCATCAACATCAATATCCATCTCAGATACATCGAACTTCTTAGAATCATTTAATAAATAAAATAACCCTAGTTTACCACAATCTAATATATCTTGATCACAAATACTACCTTCTCTTCTTAATAATCTTAATACATCTAAATAAGTACTTAAATTAGGTTGTAATTGCATCTTATATAAATCTAAAAACTTCTTACTATTAAACTTTTCTTCTCCAATATGAACACTTACATGATATTGTGTAACAATATCACTTTCTAAATCAGCAATATTCCCATTAATAATATCATCAGTACATCCAGCTCTTGCCATATGAACAATACTTTCATTCTTTCTAGCAAGTCTTCCAAAAAATACTTTATGGTCTTTATCACTATGACCAACAGGACAATCAAACTTCATAACTTCTGGATGAAACAATTTATAAATATCACTTGGATTAGTTAAAAACATTTCTAATAATCTATTGTTCTTAACAAAATTAATTTGTCTAACAAAAGTTGGAATATATCCATTAACATGTCTTCTTCTTTTCATATCAATTTTCTTATATTCCACATACTTCTCTTCTGCTAAAGTAGTTAAACCTTCTATAAAATTATGATATTCAAATTCTCTTACAAATAAACAATCAGTAATAACATGTATAAACTCATGAAACAATACTTTTCTAACGTCTTTTGTATCTTTAGATACAAATACTTGATTACCTTTATATTGACCTGCAATATTCTCTCCTAGTGTTGCATTAAAAACAATATTTTTATGCATATTAGAAATTATTCTTCTAAGTAATTCTTCTTCACTTAATAATCCAGGAAATATCCCCATAAAGTCTTCTATAAAATCTTTAATTGCTTGTTTAGTTTCTAAATTATATCTATCCATACTGCATCCCCCAAAAATTGCCTATATAATACTACAAAAAAAGAGAAAAATCAATTTTCTCTTAATTTATTAAACTTGCATACTGACTAACAGTAGTATATCTAGTTAAAGGTATTCTAGGTACTCTATATAAATCTATTCCCTTAGTAGCCTTTCTATATCCACCCATAAATGCAATTTTAAATCCTGCTTCTTTTAAAGCACTAACTGCATAATCATTTAATTCATAGAATGGATAACAGAATGCTGTTGTACCATTTAATGTCTCTCTACTTTGTTTTAAATCTACAACCAACTTAGTTTTCTCTAAACATTTAAGTGGACTTCCTTGTCCTCCAGAACATACTCCAGGTGTATGTAATAAATGTGTATGAGAAGCAATCTCCATATAATCAGATGCAAACTTACTAGTTGGATACCATCCACTTACTAAGAATAATGTTGCATTAATCTTAAATTCTTCAAGTACTGGAACAAACATTTCCGCTCTCGCACCATCATCAATTGTAATTAAAATACTCTTTTGAGGTAATCTTAATTTACCTTCTATAAACAATCTTAATTCAGTCGTATTAATAGTAAAGAAACCATTATTATTTAAATAAGTAAAATGCTCTCTAATTTGATTTTCACTATGACATATAGATTCATTACAACTAGTATCTTCCATCTTATAAAAGAAATGATAAACAGTAACAGGAACACCACTAGTCTCACTTACATCAGTATTATGTTTACTATAAGTCTTATCAATCTCATCATATTTTATTAATAAAGCTTCATCTAAATATTCAATATAAACACCAAGATCATCTTTATATAAAATAGGTCTATCTATAGGAGAATAAATAGTATAAATAACCTTATCACCTCTATATAAATTAACCTCTTCCTTAGTAACAACATTTTCATTAAATATAACATATTTTTTATAACGACTATCTTTAATAATTTCTTCTTTAGTAGGTTCTACATCTTTATAAGATAAATAATAACCCAACTCTTCACTATAAAAATACTCAGTATCTTTAGTAATATCAACTTTAGAAAGATTAACTATCTCACCTATAGAAATCCTTCCACTTACTTTATATTTTTTCTTTTCCTTACTATATAAATAAGTATTTTTATTAGTAACTACTTTCTCACTATAATGACTCTTTATCTTTTCAGCTTTTTTCTTATCTCTTAACTCTTTATATTCTAATTTATAATATTCATCATATTTATAATAGAATAAACAACCTCCTCCAAGCAATAACAATAAAAATAATATTAAACAAACAACCCCTACTTTAGTTTTAAATTTTCTCTTCTTTTTAGCCATAAGACTATCCTCCTATACAAATTATATCACAAAAAAAATTCTTTCAATGAAAGAATTTAAATATTACTTTTTACATAATTATATATTTTTCTACTAGTTTCACTCTTATAATGTAATCCATCACTAGTACTAAATCCACTAGATACTAAGTAATTATAAGTATCTATATATCTAACATTACTATTCAAATTAGATTTAAGTTTACTATTAAAACTAACAATCTTACTTGTTAAATTAGAATAAGTTCCATCTACAGGATTAACTGATACAAAGTATGTTTTAGCCCCTTTATTAGCCCATTCATTAGCTTTTTGATTAATATATGTAATATAAGCTTCTGGTTGATATAAATCATTTACACCCATCATAATAACAACCTTTGTACCTTTACCAATTTTACTTTCTACATTAGGAACACCAGTTGACTTCATCCAACTAAGTCCCATAGAGCCTTTACAACTCCAAATTTCACTTCCTGCTCCAACATGACTCTTCATTTGAACACATCTAGAATCTCCAAGCATAATAACATAACTATTGCTTACACCTGAATTACTATTGGTATTGGAATTATTATTAGTATTTGAACTATTATTACTATTATTATTTTTATTAGTATTTCCAGTAGATCCTTTATCATAAGAATCTGGATTAGTATTTATTCCACCACTAGGTTTCTTATTATTTACTGGTTTATAAGTAGATTCTCCTCTAGAACTAGCATTACTTGCATTATTCCAACAAGAACTAATACTATAATCTTCTCCTAACATACCCATAGTTGCATTTACTAAAGTAGGAATTGCAAATACCATCACTAATGCAATTAGCCAATTCTTATACATACTAAAATTCTTTTTATCTTCAGGATGCATTACACTCTTAGTAAGATTTATACCTAATGAAATAATTGCAAGTATTGGCGCAATTATTTGAATAACAGTAATAAATCTTTGTGCAATATTAAACAAATTAGCTAAAGCAGGATTTCCACAATTACCAAGTAAATTTAATATATACATATAATCACCTACTTTAACGAATCACTAGGTATACAATAATCTGCTGTATTAACACTAGTTAATACTTTATCTATAGCAAACCATCCAGTCTTACCATTACCAGAACTAGAATATGCATTTCCTATATAAATACTTGTCTCATTAATATCAAGTAAAGCCATATAATGTTGACTAGAAGTAAATGAACTGCTTCCATTCTTATTACGTCCATAAACTTTTACAACAACAACATTTCCATCTCTTAAGAAATTAATAATACTTTGTTTATTTGTACTACCACTAGTACATTTAATTTTTCCACCTGTAAGCTTAGTAATAGCATCCCAAGGATAATTATGTCTATGACTAGTATTAAATACTGTATAAGGTGTAATAGAACTATCAACAGCAGAAGAAACTACTGCAATCGAAGTAACCATACATCCATTTTGAGCAATAGTTTGCCCATTACTATATTTATAATCTTTCCATCTACTATCAGCTTGACTATATAAATTATAAGAAATACCATTACGAGAATTTCTATAAGTACCATAAATATTACTTGCATTAGTACTACTAGAAGTATTATTAGAACTATTATTGTTAGAGTTATTATTACCAGTAGATCCTTTATCATAAGAATCAGGATTAGTATTTATCCCACCACTAGGTTTCTTATTATTTACTGGTTTGTAATTAGATTCACCTCTAGTACTAACATTACTTGCATTATTCCAACAAGCACTAATACTATAATCCTCACCTAACATCCCCATAGTTGCATTTACTAAAGTAGGAATTGCAAATACCATTACTAATGCAATTAACCAGTTTTTATACATACTAAAATTTTTCTTATCTTCAGGATTAATTACACTCTTAGTAAGATTTATTCCTAATGCAATAATTGCTAGTATTGGCGCAATTATTTGAATAACAGTAATAAACCTTTGTGAAATATAAAATAAATTAGCTAAAGCAGGATTACCACAAGTACTAACCATATCTAAAATAAACATTTTCATCACCCAATTTCATATAAATAAGTATATCATTTATAATTAAATTCTTAAACAAAAAAAGTTATCATTTGATAACTTTTTATTATTTAACTATCCAGAATGTAGACATATCACGAAGACCTTGTCTACCACCAGCAACAGGTGTATTAATAATTTGACCATTAATTACTAATTCAGATGAACTTCCTCCATCTAAGTTAGCAGCATTATATGCACCGTATCTTTCCATAATATCAGTTAAATCAATCATATCTGCACCAATACTATGAGCAAGTCTACCATTAATTACTAACATTAATACAATACCATCTTTTCTTTGTCCAATAGCAGTTCTAGGAGCAATTCCCCAACCACCATTTCCTTTATAGAATGATCTCTTACCATTAACAATTAAGTAAGGTCCAAATTCAACTGCATCTCTATACCCTGTATTAATAGCTTGTTGTTTAGTCATTCTACCTAAAATTAATTTATTTTCATGAGTGAATCCGATAAATCCTCCACCCATATTAGCATCAATATAATCACTTACAACTTGACCTTTACTAAATACTGTACCATGTGGTAATGCTCCATTTGAATTCCAATCTGGATCATAGAAACCACCAGCATTCATTGCAATAATTGCACCTTCTCTTTTAGAAACTGTAAGAATATCTTCTCCTCGTTTTCCTAAATAAGCAGTAGTAGCAATTTGAATTCTACTAGGATCATAAACTACTACTAAGAACCCTTCATATTTAGCTTCTCTAATTTTAATTACTTTATATAAATCATTTCCTGGTTCTTTAGTTAAAACATCTTTATCATATTCATTACGATAAATAGTTGTAGTATATTTCTTAAATTGAATAGCATCTGAATTACTTACTTCATCTACTTCAATAACACTATTATTAGCTAAAACTTTTTGAATAGTTTCATCACTGTAAAACCAAGTAGCTAAATATTGATGAGTCATAGTTGTCATAGCACTAGTTATCCAAAAGTTTCTAAAACCAGCCCAAGGACCATAAAAAAGGAATAAAAAGCAACAAACCCCAACAACAAATAATGATGAGAAAATAGCAACTAATTTTTTCTTTAAAGACCATTTTTTCTTATTAGCCTTTTTATTTTTCTTAGCTTCTTTTTTCTCTTGTTTCTTTAAAGCTTTCTTTTCTTTTTTACTTAATTCAACTGCTTCGGTATTAACTAAATTTTCCTTAACCTTTTTCTCCTTCTTAAACAACATGTACTACTCCTCAACTTTCTCTTCTTCTTTAACTTCTTCTTTCTTCTCCTCTTCTAGCTTTCCATCAAAAGTACCATCACCATTATAATCAATATACTCTTTCTTAGTTGTATAATATTGTAATTGTAAAGTACTTCCATTAGATAATTGGAAAGTATTATATGAATCTATATTTTTATTATATAAAGCTATATCTCCAACAAAGAAATTATTAACTTGTTCAAAAATAGCCTTATAGTTATTACATTTTGAATTTACACTACTATCTGGATAATATACATTTTTACATAAATTATCTAAACTCTTAGCTTTCTTTTCTAAACTATCAACCATTGCTTCATAGTTAGATAAAACATTTTTAATATTAGCATCATCATTTCCTAAAGAATCATAGTATAAAGATCCTAAAACATTGTTATAAAGTTCATCTCTATACGCTTCAAATGATGTTGTACTATTACTAAAATCTTCAAACTCGTCGTTAACAACAACCATTCTTTTTAAAGTTAATTCTCTGTCTTCTTTTAAACTAACTAAAAAAGATGTAACTCCTCCTGAAATTAATAAAACTAAACTTAACATTAGGCACACAAACGCCACTCTTTTACCCTTCACAAAAATCACCTGCTTATATAATAGCAAATTTTGACCTCTTTGTATACCCAAAAAGCCAAAAAAAATGCCTAAATTTAGGCATTATTTTCTATTTTCTGTTTCAGAAATAATATAAATTGGTCTTTTCTTAACTTCTAAATAAAGTCTAGATATATACATTCCCATTATACCAAAGAAGAATAATTGTAATCCTCCTACAAATATAACGATACATGCAAGTGAAGGCCAACCACTAACCGGGTCTCCCCAAACAAGTGTCTTAACAATAATAAATACTATTACAAAGAATGCTATCAGACAGAATATCAATCCTACTAAAGCAGCTAAAATTAATGGTGTTGTTGAGAAAGCAAGAATACCTTCTAAAGCATATTTAAATAACTTCCAAAAACTCCATTTAGTAACTCCAGCAACTCTTCCAGGAGCAGTATAATCTATCCATTTTGTATTAAATCCAACAAAACTAAAAATCCCTTTAGAATAACGATTATATTCTCCCATAGAAATAATAGCATCAACCATTTTTCTCTTCATTAATCTAAAATCTCTAGCACCAGGTACTTGAGGTGTAGATGAAATCATTCCAATTAATTTATACCAACACTTAGTAAAGAATTTTCTAATAAAAGAATAATCTTTATGATTCTTAGTATATAAAGCTACGCAATCATAACCTTCATTTTGAATAGAATCATACATGGTTTTAACCATCTCTGGTGGATCTTGCATATCTGCATCCATTATCGCTACATAGTCTCCAGTAGCATTTTCAAGTCCTGCATACATACCAGCTTCTTTACCAAAGTTTCTAGAAAAACTAATAAAACGAACTCTTTTATCTTTCTTAGATAAATCTCTTAAAATATCTAAAGTCTTATCACGACTACCATCATTTATAAATAAAAATTCAAAATCAACACTTTTCATTTCTTTAGAAACTCTATTAATTTCTTTATAAAAAATTGGTAAAGCATCTTCCTCATTATAACAAGGAACTATAATAGAAATCTTCTCTTTACCCATAACGACACCTACTTCTTAAATATAAATAACTTACTAAAAATATAATTTAAAATAATTACTAAAATATTAGCTAATATTTTAGAAATCATTTCACCTACATGTAATATATCTATCAATAAGAACATACTTCCCATATCAAAACCTAATGATAATATTCTAAATCCAAAGAATGAAATAAGTTCTCTAGCATTTTCTTTCTTAGACTTCCCTCTACTTTCAAATACAAATAATTTATTTGTAATAAAAGCAAAAATAACAGCAATTAACCATGCAATAATATTACTTACATATACTTCAACTGATAACTTTCTAAGTATATAGAAACTAACAATATTAACAACAGTAGTAAGACCACCAAAGAATAAATACATTAATACTTCTCTAAATTTATTAAACCAAGATGTATGATTATCTTCTTCTATATAATCACTAACTAATTTAACCATATTATGAGTATTACTTGTAAATTTTCTAGCCTTAAAAGTCTTACTCTTTTCAATCATTTTACCTAGTTTATTAAAATCTCTAAGTTCTAAGATATATCCTAAATCACCAAATTCTTTAATAATTTGTTTTTGATGATCATTATTATGTTCTTTATATTTTTTTAGTCTTGCAGCAGCAATAACTGGTTTACCATATTTAATACCAGTAAGAATAGATCCTACTCCTCCATGAGTAATTAATAAACTGCACTCTTTCATAAGCTTATCAAACTCATCTTGACTAACTAAATCCATAATTTCCATATTTTTAGTTTCATACTTAGTATAACCAGCTTGTACAACTACTTTTTCTTTTATATTTCCTCTTTCAATCTCACGATCAATTGCTTTTAATAATCTTTCAAAACTCTTATCTTGAGTACCTAAAGTAACAAATATCATTAGAAAATCCACCCCCCAAATGTAGCATCAGGGTATAATTCTTTCATACTCTCCCATTGAACAATAAACTTATCACTAACAGGATATAAAAGTCTTCCTGTAATAGTTTTACTAGTTAAATTAGCAAATGATTCAATAAAGATAATTTTTGTACCAAAAAATTTACCAATTAAACTAATAGGTCCAGCAGTATGTGCCCCTGTAGTAACAATATAATCAGGATGTATTTTAAAATATAAAAATACACTTTTTATACAGTTATAAAATAACTTAAACGGATACGTTAACATATGATCCTTAGTACCATATACTAAGAAATCTACCTTTTTAGGATATTTATCTAATAAATGTAAATTAGATTTAGTTTTTTCTGTAATAATATGATATTCATATTTATCAAACAATTCCTTCAACTGCATCATTTCATTTAAATGACCACCAGTAGAAGCAACAAATAATACTCTTTTCATAAATTTCACTTCTTTCCAAGTAATTGGAACCATTTATCTCCAACTACACTACTTTCAAATTTTTTAGAAACTTCAAAACCCGCTTTACCTATTCTTTTTCTAGTCTTCTTGTCTTCTATTAAATCAATAACTTTTTTAATATAAGCATCATGATTTCTATTTTTTATTAAATATCCATTCTCCCCACTATTAATTAATTCATTAGCTCCTTCAGCACTATTAAATGCAACACATGGTAACCCATGACTCATTGCTTCTATTAGAACAATACCAAATGACTCAGTAAATGAAGTCATTAAATATATTGAAGCTTCGTGTAATAATTTATCAATATAATCTTTCTTTTGAAATCCATGTAATATAACATAATCACTAAGTTTATTATCAAAAATGTACTTTTCAAGATTATCTTTTTCAGGACCATCACCAATAATATCAAGTGTCCAATCAGGATAAATATTATGAAGTTTATTAAATATTTCTAATAAATCCATATATCCTTTTTCTTTAGAAAGTCTTCCAACACTAATAAGTTTTTTATTAGAAACAGATGATAATTCATCAGGCATATTATCAACTATATTTGGAATAAAAACACATTTACAATGATGTTTTTCCATTTCTTTAGAATAATATTTTCTAAGATTATCAGAAACTAATACTAAATAATCTAACTTCTTACAAGCTCTAACAATAGTAGATGCATATTTCATATTACCATGATGATGATTATGTTCCCAACCTATCTTAAGGCATTCTTCTTTTCCATAAATACTTAACCATTCATCAAAAATATCACGAGTTGCAATAATACAATCACTATCACAATTCTTAATATAATTAATCATACTATGTTTTCTTTCACTAAGTACTGAAAAACTTTTAATACCTTCTTTAAAAATATTAATAACATTCTTTTTCTTAATCGCGTCTTTTAATTCTTTTTTATTTGGAACTACATCTGTTAAATACTTTATATTAACTTTAGGATCTATATAAAAAGAACTTTTATCATAAAGTTTATAAGTACAAGCAATTTCAACTTCATACTTATTACATAAAATATTTGCAAGTGCAGCAACTGATTTTTCTATTCCACCAAATCCTAAGTGTAATGATAAAATAGATATTTTCTTCATATTACCACCTAAAATCATTATAACACTATTGAAATTAAAAGAAAATAAAAAAAGTAGCAACGCTACTTTTGTATTTATTATTGATTAACCACTGGTGTTACTTCTGGAACCATTTCTGGTACAGCTACTGGTGCAACTTCAGGAATTGCAACTGGAGCAGCTTCAACTACTGGAGCAGCAGCAACTGCAGGTGCAGCTTCTACTACTGGAGTAACTACTGGTGCAGCAACTTCTACAACTGGTGCAGCAGGTGCAACTTGTGGAATTGCTTGTGTATTTTCAAGTGGATCAGCACCACCATAAATTTGATGTGGTTGTTCAGCAACTGCCATTTCTGGAACAATTGGACTAGCTCCTCCATAAATTACTGGAGCAGCTTCTGCAACTGGTGCAGCAACTGGAGCAGCTTCAACTACTGGTGCAGCAGCAACTGGAGCAGGTGCAGCAACCGGAGCAGCTTCTACTACTGGAGCAGCAACAGGCACAGCTTCAACTACTGGAGCAGCAGCAACTGGTGCAACTTCTGCAACAACAGGTGCAGCTTCAACTACTGGAGCAACAGCAACTGGAGCAGCTTCAACAACTGGAGCAGCAGCAACTGGTGTTACTTCTGCAACAACTGGTGTAGCTTCAACTACAGGTGCAGCCATAGCAGCTTGTAAAGGATCTACAACAGCAGGAATACTACTTTCTACTACAGCAGGTGCAGTTTCTACAACTGGTGCAGGTGCAGCAGCAACGGCAGCAGGATCAGCAGCAACTGGTGCAGCTTCTGCTACAACTGGAGTATCCATTGTTGCAACAGGTACTGGAGCTTCTTCTACAGTTTCTTCTCCTTTTTTCTTTTTATCTTTCTTAGGTTTTTCATCTGAATCACCTTTTTTACTTTTAACCGATGTAAAAATTAATATAATGATTGCGATTAGTAATAATAAAACACCACCACAAATCAACATTCCTGGGATAGTTAAAACCCATTCCATAAATTTATCCATAATATACGCTCCCTTTATTCTAATATAATCTAATATTATGATAACAAAAAAATGTTTGGATTGCAAACATTTTATTTAAATAAAACTTTTAATTAGATTTTCAAATCGTAAACTTTGTCCAATGACCAATATTTTCAGGCAATAATTTAAATTCCATTTTTTCTTTAGTAACAGGATGATCAAATGATAAATAGTAAGCAAATAAAGCAATTTGTGTTTTATCCTCTACTCCATATCTTTGATCCCCTAACAAATAATGACCACGACTAGCAAATTGAACACGTATTTGATGATGTCTTCCAGTCTTTAAAGAAATATCAACTAAACTACAATTAGATTCTTTATTATAATCAACTACATCAAAAGAAAGAATAGATTCTTTTCCGTTAGAAGATACAACAGTATTACCATTATCTAATCTTTCTAATTTATCAACATAAGTAGATGATTCAACCATACCAGAAACAACAGCATAATATTTCTTAACAAAACTCTTACTTCTAACTTGATCAGATAATCTACTAGCTGCTTTACTAGTACGAGCAAACACCATAACTCCACCAACTGGTCTATCTAATCTATGAACTAAACCTATATATACATTTCCTGGTTTATTATATTTTACTTTTACGTAATCTTTAACCATATCAAGTAAAGAAACATCTCCACTATTATCACCTTGACTAAGTACATTAACGGGCTTCTCAACAACTATAATATGATTATCTTCATATAATACATTTAACTTATTCATTACTTTCCCATCTTCCATAAATACCACAAGGTAATACTAAATCATTTTCTTTAATAGGAAGTCCTACTTCACCACAAGTAATCTTTCCAGAATACTTTTTATCAATTGTAAGTTTTAATATATTTTCAAGTACATGACTACTTAATCCAGTAGTATATGAATTAATTAAGAAGAATAAAGGTTCATCACTAAGAATTTCCATACATAACTCTATTAAATAATTAAGATTCTTTTCAATATCCCAAACCTCTCCATTAGCACCTCTTCCATAACTAGGAGGGTCCATTATAATTGCGTCATATTTATTACCACGTCTAATTTCTCTTTTAACCAATTTAACACAATCATCTACTAAGAATCTAACTTTAGTTTCATCAACTTTAGATGATTTAACATTTTCCTTGCACCAATCAATCATTCCTCTAGAAGAATCAACATGAGTAACATGAGCCCCAGCTTTTAAACAAGCAACAGTTGCTCCTCCAGTATAAGCAAATAAATTTAACACACGAATTTCTCTTCCGGATTTTTTTATTTTTTCACTCATTATGTCCCAATTAACTGCTTGTTCTGGAAATAATCCTGTATGTTTAAATCCCATTTGTTTAATATTAAAAGTTAAATCTTTATAATTAACACACCAAGATCCAGGAGTACTTCTTAAATTTTCCCAATGACCTCCACCTTTATTACTTCTATAATAAACAGCATTAATCATTGAATGATATTTTTCTAATAAATCTCCATTATCCCAAACTATTTGTGGATCTGGTCTAAGTAAATATACATCTTTCCATCTCTCTAATTTTTGCCCACGAGAAGCATCTATTATTTCATAATCTTTCCATTCATTTGCAACTAACATCAAATCACCTCAAAATTCCTACATATTATAACACAAAGAAAGAATAGATAAAAGTATTTTCTATTCTTTCTCCTCTTCTTCATCCTCTTTTACTTCTCCACCAACTCTAAACACTTTTAAATAATCAGTAATTAAAGTCGAACCATTATAAGCTAATATACGATCATAATGTTTTGTTAAAGTAGCATCTTCTGCAAAAGAATATTGGCAATCAACATCAATATAATCATTACATTCTTTTCTATTTAAAGCTTCATTTCTAAATATCTTATTTTCAGTTCTAACAAATGTTGATTCAGATTGATCACCTGCATAATTAAAGTCAACAATCTTACTACCAAGATTTTCTGCAGTATACACTGCATTAGTACTAAGTAATATAATTCTATCACGTTCTTTTTTTATTTTATAATCATAAACATTACCATTAGTCTTCAAAACATAATAAGATGAATCTTTTACACTTTGTACCTTAACTATTTCAGGATCATCAAAGAAAAATCTATAAGTAGAATAATTATTATCTGAAAAAGGAACTTCAGTATAAGCAGCAGCATTATTGCTACCTCTAAAATAATAAATTTTATTATCTTTAGCTTTAAAAACAGTTTCACCCATAATTGCTTCAACATTTAATTTATCATTTGCTCTCATACAACTTTTTCCATTTGAAAACATTCCACTAAAAGAAATATCATAAATAACACCATTAGTAGTAATTGCATAATTAGAACCTAAATATTTAATCATTTCAAATTCCTTATCACTCTTTGGAATTAAAGCCTCACAATTAAATGGTTCTCTATCCATATTAAATCCTGAATGTCTTAAATCTCTTGTAACTTCACTGTTATTTTCACATCCAGTACAAATAAACATCACCATCATAAATAAAAAAACTAATTTCATTTTTTTCATATCTTACCAACCATCCTATAATAAAAATATAACATATTTTAACATTATTTCATACTTTTAATTTTTCTTTTTACAAGTAAAACTAAATCCATATCTGCATTTATTTTATTAAGTACTAATAAACTATCTTGTAATTTAACTAAAACAGATACTTCATCTTTAACTTTTTCACTTTCTAAAACATAATCAAAATCATCAATTGGATTAATTTCAATAAAATCTCTAATATAATTTTCAATATCTTTTAAAACAAATTCTTTCAAAGGATATTCATCCATATATGTAATACCAAAATATCCACCTACTAAATAACGAAATTGATCCTTCAAGTCCATACTATCACCTAAAAAAATTATATAATAATTAATAATAAAAATATAGAATTTTGTCTTTTTTAAAACTTTTTTGTAAAAACACTTGACAACATATTAAAAAAACATTATATTATTATTGTAATCTCGGTAGCGCAATGAACTACCTATTGTAATTAATTGACTAGCATTATTAAGATAGTCATTCTAAATGGCAATTACCTTAATAATAAGTAAATAGTTGGTAGTTACTAAACTTTTTAGTTCATTAAAGTGATCACGGGGACCTGATAAAGGGTCGTAAGTAATAGCTTATCATGGCCGAGATGCTGTAACAGAAGATGAGAAAGAAAACTCAAATGATAAGTTAGCTGTTAATGTAGTACTGATAATATTACAGGAAGGCTATTTAAAACTCGGATTGAGTAATTAATCTACCAATTATGCTGAATTGGATGTTTCTCATTAACTCAAAAAAGTTAATGTTCCATTATAGGTGTAATTATTATAGTTATTCAGTTCTTTACGAAGGGATATTAATAAAAGGTGTCCGAAAGGAAAACTTGAAGTAATATCCTTTTTTAGTCCCCTTTTTCAAGGACAAATCAACTAAGACTTACAACTAGATTTTTAAAACAAAGAAACTTATAAAAAATAAAAAGAGAATGCTCGAAACACATTCTCTTTTTATATGTATAAATTAATTAAAATAATCTTTTGAAATAACAATAACTGGACGGACACCAATCTCAGTAAAGTAATACTCTGCGTAGCTGAAGTTACCATTACTAAAAACGTACCACACATATTTTTTAGAATAAACATCCCCAGTCCAGTAGGTAGTTGAGTAAATCCACGGATAAGATGATTCAGTACATTTATAATTTAATTTACTACATCCTAATGTATTTTCTAGTTCTTCATTAGTAATAAGTCTTGCTTCTATTACAGGTACATCGAAGTTTGATTCTAATAAAGTTTTATAGTTATTAACATATCCTTCTACTATACTTCCATTATAATCATTATAGTTTGTTCCCTTTTGAGAATCATTTGAGAATGGAGTTGTACCTTTAAATGGGTGTCCTTCAAATATCCAACCTTTCATATTTTCATCTTGCATTCCTGTTGCTTCACTACCATATGCTGTCCATCTAGAATTGTTGTCTCCTCCAACATATAAGTTATACATCGCAAGTAATTTTACATTATCACCGTCAGTACCAATTGTATAAAATTGTTCACTACCGATAGTAACAATCGTACCTATTTCACTTATATCACCATTTGCAGATACTACTTGTACTCCATTATCTTTAACACTACTTCCGGTACCATCACTTTGAATATATTCAAGTGTTAAAGCTAAATCTAAAACAACTTGTCCTGTTGGCAAATCATTATTACTTAGATCTTTTCTGTATTCTACTCTTACTTTTATAGGCATACTTGTATCTTTTGCAAGTAATTGTTTTGTTGTAATAGATTCTCCATTTTGATAAGACACTTCATACTTTAAAAACTTTGCTTGTTCTTCTGTTAAATCTGGAGTCTTAACAACATTTTCAATCATCGCATCAATGTCTCCTGCATTAACTACATCAACTACAAATTCATAGAAGTCTCCTGGCATATTTAGTGTTGTTTCAAATTCTAAAGTACTACTTGTTTTAATTTCAGGTACATTTGTCGTTGCACTACCACTAATCACTCTAGGATTATTTAAATATATATCCCAGTCCGCCGCACTTACTCTAGCATTACCACTAATTGTAAGTACTGCATTTAATGCAGCATACGCAGTGGATAACGTAAAAACACAAATTAATACCAAACAAAGTACTAATGATAAAGTTTTTCTATCTTTAATATTAAAGTTTATTCTTTTCATATCATCACCTACTATATTAAATATAATACATATATAAAGACAACACAATCTATCTAAAAATTATAATGTTAATTTTACAAAAAAAGACAATAAAAAAAGATAATTAGAATGACGCTAATTATCTCAAAAAGAACTTTTCATTCTTTTGTCGAAACCCCGAAGCCTGATAAACTCCAAAGTATCCTGGTTTTCATGGGAGTTAGAATAAAGTCATTAGTTTCATTCTAACCACTTACCATTATAAGTTTTCCTTCTTAAACTGTAAACCTAGTATATGGACGATAAGATTCTATACACAATTAAGATTTTAAACCCTTAAAGTATATACACCATATACTAACAATATCATTATAACATACTATAGTTAGTTGTCAACAATTTTTACAAAAAAATTTAAAAAAAGTAGTCATCGACTACTTTTCATCATCCTTATTTGCTTCTGCTAAACCTTCTTTAATTCCCTTAGAAATTTCTTTAGCCATATCTCCATAAGCAGGTGCCATCTTTTTCATCATACGACTTCCAACTTCAGAAATTGTTGGTTCCATTTTTTCTAATCCTTCTTGCGCAACTGGCATAACTTGTTGCATTGAGAATGCAAGCATTTCACGTCTCTTAGAAATAGTAAATACAAATCCACCAATCATACATGAAGCAATAATTACAAATACACCAAATATAAAGAATGGTACAGAATCATGTGAATCAAAACTCTTATTAAAATCATTACTAATTTCATCAAGTTCTTTTTGTAAAGCACAATATTTCTTTGTAACTTTATTTTCACTATATTCATCAAAACTACAACGATCAAAACTTGGATCTAAAACATTATAAATAAGTTTATACTCATATGCATCACCATCAGTATAATCTGCACTACGATCATATGTAACACCTTTATCTGCAAGTTCTTTTTGTCTTGCAACTAAATTAGCTCTTTCATCTTCAATTTGTTTTTCTACTTTAGCAATATTTTTCTCAGAATAACGTTCATTAATTTTCGCATTTTTATAAATACCAGTTCCAATTAAACTTAATCCAATTAAAACTCCTATTCCAATAATAATAAATGCTATTTTAGAAATCTTATTTTTTGTATTTTGATAATTCTCTTCATTAAGTAATTCTTTCTTTTCCATAATCACAACTCCTCTATTTAAAATATATCACATATTAATAATAAAATATACAAAAATTATATTTTATTTATCCCTTCTATATAAGCAAATTTACAGTCACAATAATTATCTAAATCTAAATAAATATCTTTCGCAACAGTACTGACTTCATTAATACGAACATCACCAAGCAAAGGAATAACATTTCTTTTCTTAGTAGAAAAAGAAATATAAAAAGTATTTTCAACAACACTATCACTACCAATAAGTTCCCTACTATTTTCAAATATTAAGAAACTAGAAAAGTTCTCTTTAAAAACATTAACTAACTCTTCTTCTTTCTTAGTATATAAATCATTAATAGTAATTAAATTTAATTCAACACTCTTTTTAACAACTTCAGAAATATATTTCATTATATATTTATCTTTATTCCCTTGTAATTCTTTTGCATAATTGTAAACCATTTTAACAAATTCTAAACAAATATCTTCATTTTGAAAAGATAACTCTTCTCCATCAAAAATAATGTCATCATAAACTCTCTTAATAGAATCAAGACCATGAGTATGTAGCCAAACATAACAAGTATGTAAAACGCCATCTAATCTATCAGTACATAATCTAGGAGATTTATTTTCAAGCACTTTATACTTAGAAAAATCAAAATCATCCAAACTAATACCATCACTTTCTAAATAAGAAAGTAATTCCTCATCTTCTTTAATAATATCAACAACATCTCTTTCAGAAGATTCTTGATTTAAATAATCTCCAAATACATAATCAATACAATGTGCAAAACAAGGAGTTCCAACATCATGTAGCAAAGCAACTATTGTTTCTTTTTTATTTTTGCTAAAATGCCAAGTCATATGACTGACAACTAAACTATGATCAAATCGTGTATATAAAAACAACGGATTATATAACTTAGTATAATCACACCCGCAAAATTGAGTTATATATTTTAATCGATTTAAAGTTTTAGTATTTAAATACTTATCAATAAAATATGGATAATCCTTATCTATAAATATATTTAAATATTCATTCATAAAATCACCTATTAAATATTTTAACATAAATTATAACTTAACTATAAAATAAAAAAATAATGTGTAAAATACTTATGAACACTTGATTGTTAGGTGATTGCCAAACTTCTTCGAAGGGAGGCGATAATATGAATAAGAAGGATTTATTAATTCTATCTTTAGTAATAATTATCTTCCTTTTATTATTTTTACTATTTATAGTCTTAATATAATAAAAAATCACCCAACATCTTGTTAGGTGAACCCAAAACAATTGGCAACACTTAACATACCAAAATCAAGTGTTCCATTTTATTTTATGAAGTTTCCTTCATCTATATACAATATAACATAAAAACGACTTATCAACAAGTCGTTTTATTTCATAAATGGTGCCGAAAACAGGACTTGAACCCGTAACCTACTGATTACAAATCAGTTGCTCTACCAATTGAGCTATTTCGGCGTGGTGCTCATATTCGGACTTGAACCGAAACTCCATTGCTGGAAGTGGATTTTGAGTCCACCGCGTCTACCAATTCCGCCATACAAGCATTACTGCAAGTACATATCGATTATAACATAACCAATTTTATACATGCAAGATAAATTTAAATTTCTTCTTTATATTTAGAAGTATATAAGTCACTTTCATTGTCTTCTACTTCTTCTGGTTGAATAAAATCTTTCATATCAGGTAAATCTTCAATAGTAGATAAACCAAAATAATCTAAAAATTCACTAGAAGTTTCATAAAGAATAGGTCTTCCAGGTAAATCACTACGACCTACCTCTTTAATTAAACCTTTCGCAACTAACTTACGAATAATTTGAACACACCCTACTCCCCTTAATGCTTCTACTTGCATTCTAGTAATAGGTTCATTATAAGCAATAATAGCTAAAGTCTCTAATGCAGATTGACTTAATAAATTAGATTCTGGAGTTTCAATTAACTTTTGATAATAACTTCTATGTTCAAACTTAGTAGTTAATTTAAATCTATTCCCTAAAAAATCTATTCTAAGACCACGATTTTCATCTTCATAATCTTTTTTTAATTCCATAACTAAATCTTTACAAGCATCTTCTTCAAGTTCTAATACTTCACCTATTTGACTTAAAGTAAGACCTTCTTCACCAACAACAAATAGTAATCCCTCAAGTACTGCTTTATTCACCTGAAACCACCTCACAAATAATATCGTCAAAAGTATCATTTTGAGTTATTCTTAATTCCTGACTTTTAGCCATTTCTAATATTGCAAGAAAAGTCGCAACAACATATTCTTTTGATATAACTGGAAATAATTCAAAAAATGAAACTTTCTTTTTTGTCTTCAATAATCTCTTAATATCATGTCTTCTAGAAGAAACACTTATTTCATTAACAGTAACCTTTGTCTTTAAAGGTTTATTATCTTGTTTTCTTTGTAAATATCTTTTAAATGCGTCAACTAAATCGTCTAAACTAACATCAATATTAATCTCTTTAACTTCATCTATATAATTCTTTATATTTTCAGGAGACTTAGTATAAATTTCTCTTCTTAAACTTTCTTTTTCTTGTAATACTTTAGTAATTTCTTTATAAGCTTGATATTCTAATAATCTATTAATAAGTTCTTCTCTAGGATCCTCTTCCTCTTCTTCATTTTCATCTTTATATGATGGAAGTAACATCTTAGATTTAATTTCTAATAATTCACTTGCTAAAACTAAATATTCTGAAGCAATCTCTAAATTCATCTTTTCTTGTTCTTCAAGATAATTCATATACTGCTTAGTAATTTCTTCAATTTCAATGTTCATTATATCCATTTTACTTTCTTTAATTAAATGTAAAAGTAAATCCAATGGACCTTCAAACTCATTAATTTTAAACTCTATATTCATACTACTCACTCCGAACTATACACCTAATTATAACATAAAATATAATACAAATACTATAAAAACACTTGAAAATAAGTTATAATAAAGAAAAAGAAGCAAAGAAAGTTGGTTAATATGAAAAACTTTACTATGATAGATGAAGACTTCATCTGTGAAAATTGTCATAAAGAAGTAAAAGCCTTAGGTTATACCGCAAGAGATCATTGTCCTTACTGCTTATACTCTAAACATGTAGACATAATGCCAGGAGATAGACAAAACCCTTGTAAAGGCCCTTTAAAGCCTATTGGAATAGAAAATTTCAAAGATACATATAAAATCCTATATCAATGTGAAAAATGCAAACAACCACATAAAAACATCATCGCAAAAGATGATGATATGGATTTAATAATAAAATTATCTGTACAAACAAAATAATAAATAAAAAAGAAGCTGTGTGTGGTTAAGCTTCTTTTTTATATATGTAATTTTAATTATGAACTAGTTTAATTTGTTTTTTTCTTAGTAAGTTGTATTCCTTTTTCTTTTCGATAATCAACATCAACTTCTAAGTTATAGTTAATAGATGTATCCTTGAAAAATCTTCCTGTATGAGCAGCAGAATATTTAACTCCAAACTCATCAGTAACATTTCCAAAACTAGGAACTAAATGTGGATTTGAAATACCAATTTCACTTAATCCTAATTCATCTAACTTTTCAGCATATTTACCTTCTAGATAATATAGCACCTCATGGTCATGAAAACTATTAGGAAATTTCAATGCCGGTGCAAATATTTTAAATCTTTTCTTAGGATTAAAATCAGAATGAAATTCTACATTTCTTTTTTCTTCAGTAACCACATGAGAAAGTCTTTCTAATAATGCTGTGATAACGCGATCGCTACTTCTTTCGAAGTATTCATCTAAAACCATTTTTTCTTCATCACTTAATGTATATCCAAGATCACTCATAAGAGTAATACAGCTTTGAATATCATTTTTCATAGTCACAATACTACCCATAAAAATCCCCCTTAGTCGAAAAGTACCAGTATTATAACATATTTATTAAAAAAAATCAAGTCTAGTGTTTCGGTTTAAAGATTAAAGCAAAAACAAAAGAGAAAATAATCGCACTAGTAATACCTGCTGCAGTTAAATCAAACATACCAGTAAGTATACCAATAAACCCCATACTATTACTTTTAGCCATCGCACCATGCACTAAAGAATGACCAAAACTTGTAATAGGAACTAAAGCTCCTCCACCAACATATTTAATAATTAAATCATATAGACTAAAGCTATCAAGAAATGCCCCAATCACTACAAACATACTAGTAATATGACCAGGAGTTAATTTAGTATTATCAAGAATAATTTGAGCAATTAAACATACTAAACCACAAAATAAGAAGGAATTAATAAATAACATTATACAACCTCCAAACTAATTGCATGAGCAATTGAATTAATATTTTGTTTTTGATAAACCATAGTTGAAGAAAATAAAGCTCCTGTCGCTACTAATAAAACTCTTTTTAATTTCTTCTTTTTCAATTCATCAAAGACATATCCAAAATTAACTAAAGCACTGCATACTGGTCCAGAACCACCTGCAAGTACTTCTTCTTGTTTTTCCAAATCATATAACATCACACCACAATCATTATAATTCTCAGATAAATCAATATCATAAACACTCTTCATATAATCAATAACAATTTCTTTTCCATAACGCCCAAGATCTCCAGTAAGAATTAAATCATAATATGAAGGTTCTCTTCCAGTTTCTTCAAAATGTCTTTTCAAAGTATCAATAGCCGCAGGAGCCATCACCCTTCCCATATCATTAGGATTATTTTGATTATAATCAATTATTCTGCCTAATGTTGCACATTCTACTCTAACTAAACTTTTATTATTAGTAAGTAAACAACAAGCACCTCCAGTAGATGTGAATGTTGCACTTTGTGGTTTAGGTGCCCCATACTCTGTCGGATTTCTAAATTGTTTCTCACTACTCATATTATGAGAAGAAACACAAACTAAAGCATTAGATACATTCTTAGACTCAATAAAATTACTACCAACAATCATTCCTAATACACTATTAGAACAAGCTCCATATATACCAATAAAACCTTTCCCTACCCCATAAGTACCATATGTAGTCGCTGTAATTTGATTCAATAAATCTCCACCAACAACCAGATCAATTTCTTCTTTTTTAATACCATTCTTCTTTAATAACATACTAATACTATCTCTAACTAATTTTATTTCAGCTTTCTCCCAAGAATCTTCTCCAAAGTATAAATCATCATAACACTTATCAAAATACCTTTTCAAAGGTCCTTGTTGTTCGTATGGACCAGCTATCAAAGAAGTATCTTCTAAATACACATTCTTATATTTAAATGTCATCCCATCATCACCCCTATCACATATCTAACCATTCCAAAAAACCAAGCAGAAACTACCCCATATAAAATAACAGAACCTGCAAGTTTAAACATATTAGAACCAAATCCATATATTAAACCTTCCTTCTTATAATCAAGCGCTGCACTAGTCATAGAATGCGCAAAACCTGTAATTGGTATTAATAATCCACATTTAAATTTAGTAACCAACTTATCAAAAAATCCTAAAGCTGTACATAAACTCCCTACAAATATTAAACTAACACTCATTAATGTAGAAGATTCACTCCTAGATATTCCAAAAGATGAATAAAAACAAATTAAACATTCTCCTATTAATCCAATTAAACCTCCTACTAAAAAAGCAATAAGAATATTCAATAATCTATTTTCTTCAGCTTTATGTTTATCCGCAATCTTATCATACTTACTATTTTTCATATAATCACCACTATTATTATGAAAAAAATAAATCTATTTATACAAAAAAACTTAAGAAACTTTATTCTTAAGTTTTTCTAATATCTTATTTTCTTTTCTGGATACTTGAACCTGACTAATCCCAAGTTTATCACTAACTTCACTTTGAGTCATATCATCAAAATATCTTGATATAATCAATTCTTTTTCTTCTGGACTTAAATCATCAACAATATCTCTTAAATTAATAAAATCAAGATTCATATTATTATCACAAACTCCAAGTGAAGCATACATCTCATTACCATCTTCATCATATACATAATCTAAACTTCTAACATCACAAACACTGCTTAATACATCAGAAATCTTCTCTTCATCAATTTCTAAATATAAACTAATTTCACTAATACTAGGTTCTCTACCTAATCTTTGAGTCATAAGACTTTTGGTTTTATCAATTAAACTTTTTAATTTCAAAACATCCTTACTAACTCTAATACTTTTATTCTCTCTAATATATTTAGTAACTTCTCCTAAAATATAATAATATGCATATGATGAAAATTTAACATTAAAACTACTATTATAATTCTTATAAGCTTGTACAAGTCCCATAATCCCAACTTGATATAAATCATCCCTATCAAATCCACTATATTTATTAATAATACTATATACTAAATTCTCATATTCTAATAGTTGTTCCATATTCTCCTTTAAATATATAAATATTCAAAGGCATCTCTTTCATTATTAACATAAAATAATCTATCAAAACTACCAAACAATTTTCTATTTAATTCATTTAATCCACATATTGCAACTTTCCCACAACTAAGAAAAATCTCAATAATCTTATTTTGTATGTATTCTACCATTCCATACTCAATATTATTTAAATTATTAAAATTAAATACAAATAAATGCATACCTTGTTTATAAATTAAATAATTAATCTCCTCTTCAAACAAAGAAACTGTTCTTTTATTCAACTCACCTTCTAAATTAATAAACATTACTCCTCTAACAACATCTATATCAATATTCAACATATTATCACCTCTCAATGACAATATAAAACAAACAATCATTAAAATCATAAATTCGACAAAAGATGTCATTTATTTCGTTCGACATAATTCGACAAAAAAAGAATTAGTTCATTTCAATAACTAATTCTTTATAACAAGTTTCTTCATCATATTCTCTACTAAGTTTATATTTATCACTCTTAATAATAGATACTTCACAAGTAGTATTAATAATACATCCTTCAGTTAAATGTCCACCTACTACTTTACCAGTATTATCTGCAAAACTTATATGAATATGTACACCATCTTTAGAAATAGTCCCCATAATACTAACTATCTCATAATCTCTTTCATCTTCATAAAAATTTTCTGCTCCAGCAAGTCTAAATTTAACTTTACTACAGCATCCAACTGCACATGCAATAATACCACTATTAATATTATTCATTCTACAAAATTCTAAAATACTTTGTTTTAAATCATCACCACGATGAAGTCTAAATATATACATAATTATTCTCCTATCTTTAAACTAAGATTATTTGCAAATATTTCATAAGTATCATCAATCTTACCATTTACATAAGCATAATATAAATAATATCTCTTATCTGTTTTAACACAATCATATTCAAAAATACTATTTCTATTATCCCCTACTAAATAATCATTTTTAACATATTGATTACTACTAAATAAAACAACACTTTTATCAACATCTTTTATGTATTTATAATATAAATCACCTGTTTCAATAGTAATCTTTTCAAAATAATCTTCTACTTCTTTATAAGTATTATCATCATTCTCAAAACTAATTAAATTTCTTTCTTCTCCATTACTATAATATATATATGAATAAAGTTCATTTTTATACATTTTTAATATTTCATCATGTGGATAAAAATATTGAAATGCATGTTCTGCTTTCTCAAATTTAAATAATTTATCATAAGGAAGTATTAACGATAAACTAAATCCCATAAAATATACAAATATTATCATAAATCCAATAAATCTATGATTTTTAAAATTAACAGTATCTCTATAAAAACTAAATCTTATTAAATATTGATTTATAACTAACAATACAAAGAAAACAAAGAATCCTACAAATACTGGAACACTATAATGATTAACAATACTATAATCATTATTTAGTATTTCCCCAAAAAATATAATTGATACTACTACTATATAACCAAGTAATATTAATAATAGTTTTTTATCAGTTAATTTAAACTTACTTATCATATTATTCACCTATCTAAAGTATAACAAAAAAAAGACTTCAAATGAAGTCTTAAATGAACATATATTTTGGTTTTTCATATATATTAGAATAATTTTTTTCTTCTATATATTTTTCTACTAGAATTACTCTTCCTTCTTTTAAACTTTCTTGAACATCAATAATTCTTTGATTTCTAGAACCTCTAAAATATAGATTTAGGCTTCTTTCTTCTTCGACATATTTTCCATCCACCAATACATCTATTTGGTCTAGCAATCTTCTATGTTTTGGATTCAGTAACATTTTCTCGAATGTAAATCCAGAATAACACCACACGTTTAATCCCATTTCATGTGCTGCTTTAGCAATCTCATAACAAGCATCACTTTGACACACTGGATCTCCTCCCGATAAAGTAATTCCATCTTGATTCTTTATTGCCCTTAATTCTTCAATAATGTAATCAACGTCAACCAATGCTCCTCCATCAAAACTATGAGTTTGTGGATTATGACATCCTTTGCAGGCATGAGGGCATCCTTGAGTCCATAGGACTGTTCTTACACCCTCACCATCTACAACTGAATCCGGCTGTAAATCAGCCGCTAATCTTATTTGCATTTTTATTTACAATCTTTTTTAAGTAATTCTTTTACACCAGTATGTTTAACTCTGTCTCTTTCTTCAGCACGTTTACCATTGTTGAATCTAGATACATCTCCTGCTAAATATCCTGTAACTCTTCTTATTCTTTCGAACCCTTGTCCTTCTCCCATTACTTTTTCCATATTCTTTTTCTCCTTTGACCTTTTTATTTTTTATTTATTATTCACAGCAACCATTACTGATTGATGTTATTTTCTCCATTGGAACACCTTCAAATTCCTTACGTCCACATCTTGGACATACATCATTGATAACTCCTACATATCCACATACTGGATCTCTATCAACTGGATGGTTAACAGCTCCATAACCAATTCCTGCTTCTTTCATTGTTCTAACAACACTTTCGAAAGCATCTACGTTAGAAGCAACATCTCCATCGATTTCGATATATGAGATATGTCCACCATTTGTTAAGTCATGATATGGTGCTTCTTTATATAATTTATCATGAATACTAATCTTGTAATAAACTGGTACATGGAATGAGTTAGTATAGTATTCTCTATCTGTAACTCCTTTAATCTTTCCATAAATAGCTCTATCAATATTAGTAAATCTTCCACTTAATCCTTCAGCTGGTGTAGCGATACAAGTAAAGTTTAAGTTATATTTCTTACAGTTTTCATTACATCTATTTCTCATAAATCCAATGATTTCTAAACCTAATTTTTGACTTTCTTCACTTTCACCATGATGTTTACCAGTTAAAGCTTTTAAACATTCTGCTAAACCAATAAATCCTGTAGATAAAGTACCATGTTTCCATACTTTTCTTAATCTATCTGTTGGTTTTAATTTTTCTCCATTAGTCCATACACCTTGCCCTAATAAGAATGGGAAGTTATAACAACGTTTATTACATTGAACTTCAAATCTTTCTAGTAATTGATCTCTAACTGAATCCATTACTTCTCCAAGTTCATTATAGAATCCTTCCATATCAGCTTTATCTCTTTCACCTAAAGCGATACCATATTTAATTCCAAGTCTTACTAAGTTAACTGTTGTAAATGATAAGTTTCCACGTCCTGTAACGATTTGATTATCTGGAGCAGTAACATCAGCTACAACTCTTGTACGACATCCCATGTAAGCGATTTCACTATTAGGATCTCCTGGTTTATAGAAATCTAAGTTAAATGGTGCATCTATAAATGCAAAGTTAGGGAATAATCTCTTAGCACTAACTTTACAAGCTAACTTGAATAAATCATAGTTAGGATCTTCTGGATTATAGTTAACTCCTTCTTTTACTTTAAAGATTGATACTGGGAATATTGGAGTTTCTCCATTTCCAAGTCCTGCATCTGTAGCAAGTAAGAAGTTTTTAATAACCATTCTACCTTCTGGTGAAATATCAGTACCAAAGTTTACTGATGAGAATGGTACTTGAGCTCCAGCTCTTGAATGCATTGTATTTAAATTATGAACAAATGCTTCCATAGCTTGTTGTGTAGCTCTATCAGTTTTTTGCATTGCTTTTTCATAACTCTTCATAAAGATTTCTTGAACTCTTGATGAACCTTTTTGATAATCAGTTAATGTAGCAATATCAAAATCTATACTTTCAATTTTGTCAATTTCACGAACGATTCTATCAATATTAATTAATTCTAAGAATCCTTCTAAATCTAAGAAATCGTATACTGTTTGTTTTAATTGTCTCTTAAATGTTTTTAAAACACCAGGAGCCATATAATAATCAATAGCTGGAATTGATTGTCCACCATGTTGATCATTTTGATTTGCTTGAACAATGATTGCTGCAAGTGATGCATAAGTACTAATATCTTGTGGAGGTCTTACATAACCATGTCCTGTATCAAATCCATTTTTAAATAATCTAGCTAAATCTATTTGACAACAAGTAGTAGTACCCATTGCTAAGAAGTCCATATCGTGAATGTGAATTGCACCTTCATCATGAAGTGTTGCATATTCTTTCTTCATTAAGTATGCTTTTGCAAATTCTTTAGAAACTGTAGCTCCATATTGTAACATTGTACCCATTGGACTATTTCCATCGATATTAGCATTTTCTCTCTTAGCATCTTCTTCATTAGCTGACTTTAATCCTAAGTTTTCTAATGATTTTAAGAATTTATGAGTTTTCTTATCATCAAAGAATGCTTGTCTTGAATCATTTCTTCTTTCACGATATTCAGAGAATGATTTATAAACATCTTCATATCCTTTAGAAGATAATTCTTCTTCAATTAAATCTTGAATTTCTTCAATTTGAATTTTGTCTTTTTCTTTTGCAATTTTTTCTATTCTTTTTAAAACTGCTTGAAATACAGTTTGAACATCTTTAGTTGTATATTTCTTTTCTTTTCCATCTTCATCAACATCAACTTCTACACTATCAAAACCTTTTTTAATAGCTAAAGCAATTTTCTTTTCATCAAATTCTACTTTTTTACCATTTCTTTTGATAACTGTTAATGTATCTAATTTAGATTCTACTTCTGCCATAATTTTTACCTCACATTTCTTTCTCTATCTAACTCAATTTTATAAGTTAAATTTTTAAAAAGCAATATCATTTTAGCCACTTTTTTTACCCCATTTTTACTATTCGTTGATATATAAAGAAAACATCAAAAAATTTCTTTTGTTCGATTTACGACAATTTACATTTTTATACAAATGTAAAAAATCATTTTTTGACATTTTGAAAATAATTAATTTTAAAAAGTCAAGCATTTCTTTATTTTTCAACAAATTTATTTTTTAAAAAATCTAAAAAATCCAAAAATCCTAAAAATCAATTTTTCTTATTTTTAAATTTTTCAACAAAAAGTTACTTATCAGTAGAACCAAATCCACCTACTCTAACACCCTCTGCAACATCGTTATCTACTACTAAATATTTTTGGAAAACTACTTGTCCAATTACATCTCCTTTTTTAACTTCAATGTCATGATCGCTACAGTTAAAATATGCAAAATAGAAGTGACCATCATTATCAGGATTTCCATAATAATCACTATCAATTAAACCTACACTATTTGCAAGAATAAATCCTTTTTTTGGACCACTACTTCTATTAAGTAATAAATAACATTCATCTTCCATACAATATGCTTTTAATCCTGTTGGAATAAGTGTTGGCTTACATCCAGGAGTAAACATAGGTATAACTATATCTTCTGCTGCTTCTACATCATATCCTGCAGAATGTGCTGTCTTTCTAACTGGTAAATTAATACCTTTATCTTCATAACCTTTAACTACTTCAAAACCTCTACATCTCATAATTCATTCTCCATTTCACTATTATCTATATATAAAATTTTCTTATTTTCTTTCAAACTCTTTTTAACGTCAATGATACATTGATTAATACTTCCAACATAATGTATCTTCTCACTTGCAAGTCTTAATATAAACTTACCATCCAACAACACATCAATATTATTAAGAATTACTTTTATAACATCATCATCCTCTTCAAGTAATTCTTCCCAAGTATAACCAGTATATAACCAAATACTCTTAGTAGGATATCTTTCTCTTATTTCACATACCAATGAAACTATATCAGCACGATTTCCCTTAAATAAAGGATCTCCTCCCGATAAAGTAATACCACTACACCAATCTTCTTCTAAATCCTTAAATATTTCTTCTTTAGCAGCATCATCAAACTCTAACCCATCATTACAATTCCAAGTAATAACATTTTGACAAGCTGGACAATGATGAGAACATCCACTTACCCAAAGAACAACTCTAAGTCCTTCTCCATTTAACATGTCTGCATGCGTAATATTATGATATTTCATATTCCACCTACATCGACTTTCTTTCACTTATTTCAGCCATTTTCGCACTACCTAACATAGTGTCTCCATGAACTCTTGAATAAGATAAATAACCATTCATTCTATCAATCTTAGTTAAATCACTACTACCACATTTAGGACATGTATTCATATCTAATTCTTCATGACCACAATGATTACAATAAGCTAAAGATAAATTAACACCTTCATAGAAACCTTTATCCATCGCACGTTCAATATAAGTGATCATCGCTTCAGTATTATAACTTAAGTTATATCTAACATATTGAATACGTCCACCTTTACAAAGTTCCCAGAATCTCTCTTCTAAATCTTGTTTCTTAATTCCATTAATATCTTCCCATACTCCACAATGGAAACTATTAGAAACATATTCACGAGAACTAACACCTTCAATAATTCCATATTTCTTTCTAAATTGTTTTATTTGAAGACCACATAAACTCTCAGCAGGAGTCCCATATATAGCATATAAAATATTATCTTCATATTTAAACTCAGTAGTCTTTTTATTAATATAAGTTAAAACATCAAGTGCAAATTGTCCATCTTCAACAATACTTTTACCATTATATAAAACTTGTAATTCATTTAAAGCAGTAATTCCAAAAGATGCAGTAGATGACTTCATAACAGACTCAATAGATTCTTCTGGTTTAAGATTTCCACCATAAAATCCTCCTTGGCAATATGCTAACGGATTAGTTGATGCCTTTCTTTTGGCAAGATATCTATAAGTACGAATATGTATCTTACGGATCATTTCTAAATAATAATCTAACACTTCATAAAAATCTTTTTGTTCTTCTCTAGCCTTTGCAAGTATCATTGGTAAGTGTAAAGATATCGCTCCTATATTAAATCTTCCAATAAATACAGGTTTATCATTCTTATCTAAAGGATCAATTCCACCTTTTTCATACCAAGGACTAAGGAAAGCTCTACATCCCATTGGACTAATAATACGTCCATATTTCTTATACATTTCAGGAACATATCCTTCTCCACTTAAACTTAAGTAATCAGGATACATAGTCTTCTTACTACATTCAACTGCTTCTAAGAATAAATCTCTCAGACACCCTTTCTTACCATGTTTCTTTTTATCAAATAAGAATACAAGTTTAGGAAATAATGTTGGTCTTTTAAATCCATCTTTTCCTTGACCAATCTTATGTACACGTAGTATTGCACTACTAATCATCTTTGCAAATTCATCTTCATCATTACCAAATGTAAATGTAACAAAAGGATAATCTCCTCTACTAGAACTTACAGTATTAAGTTTATATTCAACACCTTGATATCCTTGTTCACATTCACGAATAGTTTTCTTCCAAGCATATTCTTCTGCTTCAGAAACAAAACTATCTCCTTTAATTTCTAAATACTCAGAAACATATTTATCATAACTTTTCTTAGCATAAACTTTTAATACAGAATCAACTTCTGGTACAGTAAAACCACCATATTGCATTGCAGTTGTATTAATAATGACATCACCCATTACATTAAAAGCTGTTTGTAATCCTTTTGGTTCTGTATACCAAATATTACTCATTTCAAATCCATCTTTTAATACATTAGCCATATCAAATAAACAACAATTCATTGTGTCTCTTCTTGCACCCATATCATGAATATAAATATATCCATCTTTACAAGCTTCTATCTCACTAGCAGTTAAAAAGAATTTCTTATAAAGTTCTTTATTTAAACTGTTATATATTAAACATCTTTGAGTAGTAACTAAAGCACTATCTATATTGGCACAATCTTTATCCCCTATATAAGTAATAACTTGTGCTTGTTTATATACTTTATCTAATATATGTATAATTTCTTTTTTATAATCCCTATATTCACGATAACTCTTTGCAACTAAAGGATTAACTTGTTCAAGCGCCGCTTCACAACAACTATGAACTTGATCAACTGTTGGATTAGTCGTTTGAGTGAGTAGTAGGTCTCTAACAATCTCTACTACTTTATCCATAGCTTTATCAGTTAAATTAACCATTACTCTTTCAGCACTACTAGTAACAGCCTTTTTAATTCTTGATTCATCAAACTCTTCTAAATTACCATTTTTCTTAATAATCATAATTTTTTCCATAACTAATCCTCCAACAATAAATCCATTTTACCCCACTTTCTAAAAATGATATTGTTGCAATTGCAACAGAAAACAAAACTTGATATAATTATGTCAATTGAGGTGGTCAAAATGGTTGAAAACATTAAATTAGAGAAGCTTTTACAGTTTAAAAAGAACTTGTCAAAATGTGTAAATGTAAAACATAAAGAATTCCAAAACAAAGAATTAATTTTAAGTAATACATCTATTAAAAAGAAAATAGGATTCATTACATCAGGTAAAGCAACTATTATAAAAACAGATGAAAATGGTAATACTACCATCATGAGAGAATTAAAAGAAAACGATATCTTTTCTAATCTTTTCTATTCTAAGTCTGATGATGAAATATTTATCATAAGTAACAACTATACAGATGTAATTATGATTGACTACTACTCTATAATAAAAAATTGTAAAATAGATTGTCCATTTCACAATAATATTGTTTTATTTTTATTTGATCTATTAATAGAAGATAATAGACAACAAATAGAAAAAATAGAATTATTATCAAAAAGAACAGTAAGAGAAAAACTACTATTCTTTATGAAAAAACGTATGAACAAAGATAACATCTTTAAAGTAACAACATCTTTCACTGCAATTGCCGACTATATATGTGTTGATAGATCTAATCTAATGAGAGAACTAAATAAAATGGAAGATGAAGGTCTAATAGAAAGAGACGGAAGACAAATAAATATACTAATATAAAAAACTTCACTAAATAGTGAAGTTTTTATCTATTATTACTTAATTATTCAGATACTAATTTGTCCACAAATTGTACCCATGAGAAATCAAAGATTTCTAGAAATTAGATTTTGAGATGATTATAACTGGACGCACGCCGAAGAGATCCTTACTGCTATAGCCGCCGTCGACAAAGTAACGATCACTACGTACGATCCAGACACTGTTAGTATCATTGGCCGACCCACACCAATAAGATGTTGAGTAGATCCAAGGATACTTATCAGAACAATAATCATATTCTACATAAGCAAATGTTTCTGAATCAGTTAATTCATCTTTTGTAATAAGTCTAGCCTCTACTACATCTACTCCATAATCTGATTCTAATATCGTCTTATAATTATTTACATAGCCTTCTACTATACTGCCTTCATATGTTGAATTTTTATTTGAAAATGCTGTTGTACCATTTCTTATTGATTGTCCTGATACCATACCTAACATTGTTGAATCTTGCTTTCCTGTTGCTTCTTCTCCATATGCGGTCCATACACCATTATATACTCCACCAACATATAAGTTATACATTGATAAAAGTTTTACATTGTCTCCTTCAGTTCCTATTGTATAGAATTGTTGATCTCCTATTGTAACAACTGTACCTATAGCATCTAATGAACCATTCGCAGTTGCTAATTTTAATACTCCATTATCTTTAACATCACTTCCTGTACTATCACTTTGAATATAATTTAATGTTATTGATAAATCTAAAGTTTCACTAGTTGTTGGTAAATCACTTGCAGTTAAATCATTTCTATATTCTAATCTTACCTTTAATGGAGTAGTACTTCCTGCTGCTAAATTTTGTTTAGA
>JAZRPV010000031.1:0-2935 GCA_045649455.1 Bacilli bacterium
ATTTTCTTCTTGTAAATTAGTTATGTAATCTAATAATTTTTTAAAATCTTTTTTTGAAATTGTTGTCCCATTGCCATCTATTTGCCAACCAATTAAATTTTCATTAAAAATTATCATATTATTTAATTTATCTAATATTTCTTTTATTTCATTTGTCATTTATTCTCCTTTGCTTTCTAATATTTGTATTAAATCTTCTAGTAACTTTACTTTATCTTTTAATAATTCGTTTTCTCTTCTTAATCTTAAAATAATATCACTTAATTCGTAAAAACTTTCAATTGAATTTGAATCTGTCATATCTTACCTTCCTTTCTTTTGTACAATATTTTATTAATCCACCATTGCATGTATAATTTCCAGTTGGTTCAATGTAATCTTCTTTTATTGTATAAAGTTGATATATCGCAATTCCTATATAACAACCAATAATAAATCCTATAACTAAAACCACCCATCTATTAATATGCAACTTGTTTATTTTAACTTTCCTTCTTTCTTTAGTTCTTCTTCAAGTCTGATATTTAAGTCGTTTTCACCCCAGTAAGTAGCTCTTACTACTTCATCTCTTTCGTTAATGGATGAACCACCTAGTAAGTAGTCAACATGATCTACGAGTGAAAAATGTGTGTTGTATATTTCATCAAATTGATGTTTTTCTATCATGTATTGATAAAATAGTTGGTCATCACACTTGCCGGTTTCAATCATTTCTTTATGTTTTATCTTAGTGTTTTCATCTTTTATCCATGTTATAAATTCATCAGAATATCTTTTTGGAATAAAAATACACGGAAATGACATATACATAAAAATTGGTTTAGTAATTCCCTTACATAGGTTACAGCCACTGTTGAAATCATAATGATTGAATCCACATACTAAGATTCCCATCCTACCTAAAATATCGGTTTTAAGTTTAAATTGCTTAGATATTAAGATATCATCCTGTAAATGCCAGGTATCATCACTAATTAAACTTAAACTTTCAATAAAAGCCCATAAGTTGCCTAAACCTTTGGTGTCATTCACAATGATAATGTCTTCTTTTTTAATTCCTTGTTTGATTAGGTCTCTTACAATATAATCTTTTACATACCATAATCTTTTGGGATATGTATGGATCATGTATTTCATTTCTTACCACCCCTATACATTATGTAATAAAAAGCAATTTCTAGTTCTAAATTATCATTTTTCATCTTACCCTCCTAAAACCAGATTGTTTGTTTATATTTTTCTACTTGATAATGCTGAAGTTCTGTTAAGAGTTCATTTAGGTATTTATAGATACCATGCTTCTTAATAAATATCTTACGAAATTCATTACGAGCTGAAGTTGGATAATCCTTGTACATTTCAAAATATAACTTAAATAAAAATTTCTCCAACTCTTCTTTAATTCCTTTCACTTGTCTTCACCCTCTCTATTGACAATTCAAGTGTATCATATAAAAAATAAAAAAGCAATACTTTTTATTAATCTTTTTTAAAAAGTTTGTGAATAAGTGATAAATTGACTATTTTCCTGGATTATGGTATAATTTTGTTGTAATAGTTTAACATAATTATTACATCTTACCTAAGAGTGCGGGTGTTATTGTTTAAATCATTATAATTGTAATTACATCACCATTGTGAAGAGCAAGTAGTTACAATAGTCTAGTGGTATAGTGTAATGATACAGTAACCTTCCTGCACTCAATTTGTATTTGGTGGTGCAAAATGGATAATAATATTTTTTATAATTATGATAAAGTGTTTTCTTATAATGCCTTACTTAATATCATTATTGGAAATCGCGGATGTGGTAAAACGTATGGTATCAAAGTAAAATTAATTAAAAGATTCTTAAAACAACATAAGAAGTTTGCTTATATCAGAAGATATGAATCTGATTTAGATGCTTCAGTCGGAACCAGTAAGGATGAAAAGTTCTTTGAACAAGTTCGAAAAGAATTTCCGGACTGTAATTTTAAAATATCAAAACATAAAAAGGTTCGTAATCTTTATATTGATGATAAAGTATGTGGTTATGCTTTACCTTTATCTTCAGCGGATAGTTTAAAGTCTTCATCTTATGAAGATGTTGATATCATTGTCTATGATGAGTTTCAACTAAAAGAAGGTTCATCTCAACATTATCTTCGGAATGAACCGGAAATAATCCTTGATATCATCGAAACAATTGGTAGACTTCGCGATATTAAAATCTTCTGTTTAGGTAATGCTATTTCTTCAACTTCACCTTTGATGAGCTACTTCGACTTAACTCTTCCTTATGGTAATGATATCAAACTGTTTAAAGATGGTTTAATATTAGTTCAATATATTAATAATGAAGAGTATCAAAAAGCGAAAAAAGAAACTCGTTTTGGTAAACTTATCGAAGGCACTCGCTACGGTAAGTATGCTATTGAAAATGAGTTCTTAACTGAGAGTAAATGGTTTATTAAAAAGAAAAATAAAGATTGTAAATTCTTTTTTATTATCCATGTTAATGGTCGAACCTTCGGTGTCTGGAATGATTATAAAACATATAATATGTATATATCTAATGATATAGATCCTAATTGTCCGATAGAATTTAGTATTAATAATTCCGACCATACCGATGCTACTGTGTTAATTAAAGCTCGAATTAGTCCTTACTTTAAATCAATCGTTGAACATTATCGTGTAGGTAAACTTAACTTTGAATCACAACAGATTAAAAATATATTTATGGATGAGTTACTCCGTTATGTAGGTTAGTGTATCACCCTTCAATTCGTAGGTGTATCACCTTCTTTCACACTAGCACTACTCGTTTAGACCTGGGCTTTGGCTCGGGTCTTTTTGTACTAGGATAAACGGTTAGGTGTTGTATAAACGTGTTGGTGTACTACTATGTGGGTTGTCTTATAACGGTTGGTGCGATTGTTGTACTTAGTCA
>JAZRPV010000032.1:0-2853 GCA_045649455.1 Bacilli bacterium
ATAATACATAGCAATTATTTTGTTATATGGTAACTACTGGATTATAATTATTTTTTATTATTTTATAATATTCTGTTTTATTACTTAATATTTGATTAATTTCTAATACTCTTTTTGGTTCATTTATTTGATATAGTATATATTCCTTATTAATTTGTTTTATTTTTATATAATCTTTATTTTTATAAATATTTATATTATTTAAATTATACATATATGATATTAAATTTTTCATACTTAATTATATGCAAAAAAAAGAGAAGACTTAACGTCTTCCCATTACTTGTCTAATTGAATCTATTTCTTGAGCCATAGCATTGTTATGTGCTTCTCTTTCAGATAATCCTTGTGTACGAGTTTGTACATCTGCTTGAAGTGAAGCTTGGTATGCTAATAGTTCTTCTACTGCTTTAGATTTTTCTGCTTTTAAAGCTTCTTCGTTAGCAGCAATTTCTGCTTCTCTTGATTTAGCAGCTTCTTGTTCTCTTTGTAGTCTTGCTACACTTTCCATAATTGATGCTAAATCATCTTTTGTTGTAGCTTTATCAACAGCTGCAGTTAATGCTTTAACTTCTTGTACAGGAGTTCTAACTGGAGCTACTTCTGGCATTTCTCTTTCTGCAGGTAGTGCTGGTTCAACTTCTGGAGCTTCTTCAATTGCTCTTCTTTCTAGTTCAGCTTGTTGATCTAAATTATCTTTAATCATTTGCATACTTCTTAAGAATGCAGATTGAACAGTAAGATTTACTTTTCTCATATCTTCAATTCTTTTTTCTCTATCACTCATAGTTACTCGTGTAACTCTGAAATCTTCATCAATATCTTCTCTTCTCATTCTATATGTACCATCCTCATTAATATATGGATTAACTTTATTGCTTTGATTCTTTGTTACAACAATCTTTGATAATTCTTCTTGAATTGTATCAGCAACATCGTCTTTTTTAACTGCTGGAACTACATCAATTTGATCTAATTCAGAATTAATTGTTTCAGCAACTTCTTTTCTTTCAATTACTGGTGTTGTATCTACTTCATTAAATTCAGGTTCAACTTCTTCTGCTACTACAGCTTCAGTAGTTACTTCTGTTGCTTGTTCTCTTCTCTTTTGTTCTTCAGCAAACATTTCATCTACTGTCTTTCTAATTTCTTCTTTAGTAGGAGCTTTAATTACAGGAGTAGTTTCTTCTTCTTGGGAAGTAGTTTCTGGTGCAGGTGCTACAGGTTTCTTTTTCATAATTCTGTTTAAAGCATCATCCACACCTTTTTTAGCAGCAGCAATAACATCTTCTGTTGTTGGTTCTTCTACTGCAAAGATTGATTCTTTTTTATCATCTGGAATTGAATATGCTGCATCTGCATTATAACGCATATTTTTCATCATATTATCTTTGATTTTAATTGCTCTAGATGATACAAAATCGTCTGTTACTTCTGTTCCAAATTGTAAGAAATTAATTTTAGCTTCTAATCTAGCTACAGCAGTTGCTTTCTTTAAAATCTTAGTTTCTGCTCTACTAGCTTCGTCTCCAGTTCTTCTATCGAAACTTCCCATACCAAATTCCATATTAACAACTTTTTCTTTTGCTCTTTCTAATCGAGCATTTGCTCTTTTTAATCTAAAATTGTTCCATACCTTTGATATATTTAGAAATGATAATGATTTAAACTTAATTTTTCTTACTTTTGAACTTTTTTTAACGGTACCATAATCATGATCTTTAAGTTCAATACGATCAAAAATCATACTTAAAACCTCCTCGAAATATTATTATTCTGCTTTTGATAATTCACGTAATACGTCTTTAATTCTGTTCCATTCATCTTCATCTTCAACTCCAAGTAATCTTGGTTCTCCTGATGAACGGTCTACGTGTGATACATAAACTGTTATATTGTCATTTTCATCTTTTTCATTTTTTGTATATATAACATATTCTTTATTTGTATCTTTAAATTCAAATGCAAGGATAACTTCTACCTCTTCTATTGATCCGTCTTCAGCAACGATTGACATAATTTTCTTTTCTACTTCTTGATTTCCCATAATAAAATCCTCCCTTTATTATTCATATAATATAATTCTAACATATTTTCAAATTATTTCAAGTTTTTTTCCTTAACTTTTTTAAGAATAAAAATTCTTGCTCCATAACTGCAATATTCTTCTATATATTTATCTAGTTTTGAGTAATCATTTATCTCTGTTTTCTTTTGATTTGTTGGTTCTAAAAATCCTTTTAAACGTACTTTATCATAAGAAAAATCTCCTACTATATAATCAAAATTATCAAAGTAATCTGTTATTTTCACTGCTAATTCTTCTTCATTTATACATTTATTATCATTTCTTACTACTTCATATTCTATATCATTTATTTTTATTGTTGTCATATATTACACCTCATTTTGATTATATCATATATATCTAATTAGTTAAAATAGTTGATGGTAAAGAATTTGTATTTATATCTGTTTCAAAATATTTGGGGATTTGTCCTTGAACTATCTTTAATACTAGTGGGGATGTTATTTCAATTATTGTCTCTTTTGAGGAGATTGGCATTGTAATTTGTTCTTTTATTTCTACAATGATATTTACTTCTATAACAATATTATTTATTCCATAGCTTGTAATTTTATTTTTAGTTTTAGCTTTTACTCCTCCAGAAAATGATAATTTAATTGGTATAGTTGGTCCTATATTAGATAAAATTATATTATTTTTTATTAAAGATAGCGGTAATTCACATAGTAGTCCATTTTTTATAGCGGTATATCTTCCTAATTTTAAGTTCTCTATTTTACCTTTTTCTAAGTCTTTTACTTTCTTTAAGACTTTTTTATTTATTT
>JAZRPV010000033.1:0-1926 GCA_045649455.1 Bacilli bacterium
AGATTAAGCAAAGAGAAAAGAAAATTAATAATGAAGCTATATACTTTTTTGAAGTTTTGACGTTATCGCTTCAAACAGGTAGAAATTTAGCAGAAGCTATAGAGATAACTGTTAACTCTGTTGATGGTGAATTATCTTTGGAATTTAAAGAGGCTCTTAGAGAGACTGGTTTTGGTAAGAGTTTAACTGAAAGTTTAAATGATATGCAAAAGAGAATACCATCTGATAGTATTAATAATATTATTCTTGCTTTGACTCAAGCAAATATATATGGTAGTAGTATTATTAGTACTATGTATAATCAAATTGATTATTTAAGAGAAAAAAGAAAGATGGAGATTAAGGCTCAAATATCTAAGATACCTACGAAGATTAGTGTTATTTCTGTATTTTTCTTTATACCATTAATATTGTTAATTATATTAGGACCAGTATTACTTAGTTTTATTGGGTAAGAGTGCATATATAAACAGAATGTGTGGATAGTGATATGAACCCCGTTTCTTGGACAAAAGGAAACGAGGTTTTTATATGAGCAAATTAACTTATGAAGATAAAATCAATTTATACAATGATAGAAAAAATGGAATATCTAGAAGCACATTATCAAAAAAATATAAAATAAGAACATGTTCAATTGATTATTTAGTATCTTTAATTGATAAACATGGGTATGACATATTGAGAACTACTAAAAATAAAATTCATACAAAGTATGAAAAACAAGAAGCAATTGATAGAGTATTATTAAATGGTGAATCTGCTTGGTCAGTTGCTATTGATATAGGATTACTTAGTTATGGAATGTTACAAAATTGGATTAAAAAATATAGAGAAATGGGTTATAATATAGTTGAACGAAAGCGAGGCCGGCCAACTATGTCAAAAGTAACAAAGAAAAAAGAAAATGAAACAGATAAAGAAAAGATTAAAAGATTAGAAGAAGAAAATTTATATCTAAAAGCGGAGCTTGAATACTCAAAAAAATTGAGAGCCGTTGTTCAAGCAAGGAAGAATCAACAACAGAAGAAAAAGTAAATGTTGTTAGTGAACTTCGGCTAAAGTATCCATTAGTGATTCTTCTAAATGTATCTGGTTTAGCTAAATCAGTATATTATTATACTTTATCTAAAAATGATAAAGATGAGAAAAATAAAGAAATAATAGACAAAATAAAAGAAATATTCATCTATCATAAAGAAAGATATGGTTACAGAAGAATAACATTAGAACTTAGAAATCAAGGATATAACATTAATCATAAAAAGGTTTATAGAATAATGGTTAAATTAGGATTAAAACCATTAAAACGAAACAAAAGAAAATATTCATCATACAAAGGAACTGTTGGTAAAATAGCTGATAATCACATCAATAGAGAATTTTATGCAAATAAGCCTAATGAAAAATGGTATACTGATGTTACAGAATTTAATCTAAGAGGAGAAAAATGTTATCTATCACCGATATTAGATGGTTTTAATGGTGAAGTAATATCGCATAATATTTCTAAATCACCTAATTTAGAACAAATAAATGATATGCTTAATAAAGCATTTGATAAGAATAACTATCTTGAAGGATTGATATTTCATTCAGATCAAGGCTGGCAATATCAACATCAAACTTATCAACAAAGATTAAAGAACAAAGGGATAACACAAAGTATGTCAAGAAAAGGAAATAGTATGGATAATGGAATGATGGAAAATTTCTTTGGTATACTCAAAACAGAGATGTTTTATGACCAAGAAGACAATTATAAAACATTAGATGATTTAATAAAAGCAATAGATGACTATATTTATTATTATAATTATGATAGAATTAAAATAAAATTAAAAGGACTGTCACCCGTAAATTACAGGTTACAATCCTCAAATTAGAAACTATTTATAAACTGTCCAACTTTTGGGGTTCAGTTCA
>JAZRPV010000034.1:0-1822 GCA_045649455.1 Bacilli bacterium
GTTTTAATTATGTAAATATAAATAATTTTAATAAAAATTTGATTATAGAAAGAATAATTATTTTAAGAAGGATTTTGAAAAAGATTAAAAAGGTTTAAATGATAATAAATTAATAAAAAGAATTAATATTGAAAATATATAATTTTTAAGTGATTTTATAGGTATAGATTATAATATAAGAGGATGTGGTATGGAAGTACCTAATGACAAACCCCTACCATCAGTGGAGGTTGCGAAGCCCCCCACTCAAAATTGGAGTAAAGAGAAAAAACTCTAAATCGTTTAATCATCAAAAACTAATTGACTTATGGCAACTTTATTTGAAGTTAGAAACGACGCTACGCGCACAATCAGTGTCACACTCGTTGGTATCAGCGAAAGCACTAAAGAGGAGTTAAAAGGACTTCTTTTTGTTCGTTGTGCAAACAATGAAAACGGTATGCTTGAAACCTTTGTAACAACAGAGGATAGAGCGCAAATGTTTAGTGCTGAACAACTCATCAACCGCGATAATATCGGGCGCACGCTCAAAGTGTTAGTGCGTGATATTCCGAAAGCGACTGCTACGGCTATTCCCGCGTATAAAACTAATAAGGCGGTAGAAATCGAAGGCGTAAAATATGCGGCTGGCGATTTAGTACCTTATCGCCGTCTTGATGGCTACAAAGTGCTTGAGGGTGCGTTTGTACCTAATAACACTATGAACTATAAAGTGGAGGTAGAGAGGTATTTTGGAGAGCCGTTTGACCCTCGTAACCCTGACCATAAAGCATTTTATTTGGAGTTGATGCGCGGTTAATGAATGATAGAGGTAATGAAATACTTACCTCTATTATTTTTATTACTAATAGTATCTCTTCAACACTTCTCACATCATAACATATGATTGTAACACTAAGAATTAACACTGATACTTCATCAACAACACTTGAAATTCCTGAAGTAACTGTTATTAGACCTAATAATGGTAAAATACAATTATCATTGAGAAGATCTGCTTTTGAAATACTTAATAAAGAAGATCTTACAACTATTCTTATAGCTCCTACAGATAATTTGAAAATTACTGATAGAGGTTATGCTATTAAGATTGATAAAGCGTTGATTGAACGAGTATCATTATAAACATCATTACTAACATTAACACCAACAACATTATGAAACTTAAGTACGCTTTCATTCCGACAATTCTACTTACTATTTTAGTTATAGGAATTTGTAAAAACTACTACAATCATGATCTGTTATCTATGGATCATGTATGTATGATTTCTATCACAGCTTTCGTAGCATTTTTCACAATATTCTTTGGAATATATGTATTAGCATATGAAGCATCCGAATCTGTAGCTGAAAGACAAACAGAACATATCGATCAATTAAGTCGATTTATAGCACAACATATCAATGAATGTTTCAAAGCACATGATGCATTAACTAAAGATCTTGTAACACAACAATCTGTAAAAGTTTTAGAAACAATGAGAGAATTAGCTTTGACACTTAACGAAGGAGATGATAAAAGAGCAAAAGTTCTTAATAATCTTTTAGTTGATATTAAATCACTATCAGTTTGGGCAAGAGATAATTCTTTAGCAACAATAAAAGCATCTTCTCGTTGTGAAATGTTAGCTAATGAAGCTATTGAACGATTAGATAATGTGTTGATTTGTTTGAGAGGAGATGATGTAGAAGAAAAAGATGTAGAAATTGAAGAATAAGAATAAGTAGTTTTGGAGGTATTAACACTACTTCCAAAACTACTTCTTATATTATTATAATTATTAATAAAAAGACTTAATATCTTTTATTTATAAACTTT
>JAZRPV010000035.1:0-51988 GCA_045649455.1 Bacilli bacterium
ACCAATATATTTTTATATAATGTATATTATTATAATAATTCTTATAATTATAAATCTAAAAAAGAAGAAATATTATCATATATACTTATTAATTTTAATATTATTTATTCATTATCTAATTCCATCATTTCAAAATAAAAAATATTTATATATGCTTGATATTGGTCAAGGAGATTCAATTATTCTACATATAAATAAAGAGACTGTTTTAATTGATACAGGAGGAAATATATCATCAGAAACATCAACTATCGTAGAGAATACAACTATCCCAACTTTAAAAAGTTTAGGAATAAAAAAGATAAAATATTTAATTCTTTCTCATGGAGATTATGATCATATGGGAGAATCTATTAATCTAGTAGAAAACTTTAAAATAGAGAATGTTATTTTTAATACAGGAAAGTTCAATTACTTAGAACAAGAATTAATAAAAAAACTAAATAAAAAGAAAATCCCATATTATCAAAATATTGAAGAAATATCTTTAAAAGAAACTACATTATATTTTTTAAATACTAAGTTATATGATAATGAAAATGATAATAGTAGTGTCATCTATACAAAAATAAATAATATAAATATTTTACTAACAGGAGATGCTGGAGTAGATGTTGAAGAAGAACTAATGAATAAATATAACTTATCTATAGATATTTTAAAAGTAGGGCATCATGGTTCTAAAACATCATCATCTAAAGAATTTATTAATTACATAAATCCAAAGATATCACTTATTTCAGTAGGAGAGAATAATAAGTTTAATCATCCAAATAAAGAAGTATTAAACAATTTAAAAAATACTATTATTTATAGAACAGATAAAAATGGTAGTATTATGATTAATTTAAATAAGAATATTATGTTATAATAAATATGGTGATCATATGCAATTTAATGATGAAATTAATAAATTAGAAAATGAAGAAATAGAAAATGACTTTATTATTTTAAAAGGGAACATACCTATTTTATTTTCCGCTCCTCACACAATGATTCAAAATAGAGAGGATGGAACAATAAAATTTAATGAACCATATACTAAAGCTATATTATTATATTTAAATAAATACTTTAGAACATACTCAATTATAAAAAATATTGATACTGGAATAGATTCTAATAGAGATAATTATGATAAATATAATGTTGAAATGAGAAGACTAATAAAAGAACATAATATAAAATTAGTTATCGATATACATGGTGCGGCCAAAGAAAGAGAATTTGATGTTGAGTTTGGGACATTAAATAATTTATCAGCAGATTTTTCTACAATTAAAGAATTAGAGGAAGCATTTACAGAAAATGGAATAACAAATATAAGTTATAATGAACCTTTTAAAGGAGGCGCTATAACTCAAGGAATATTTGGATTAACTGATATTGATGTAATTCAACTAGAAATAAATGGGAAATTTAGAGACTCAAATAATTTGGATTTATTAAATAAATTAATTAACTCATTAGAAATATTTATAAAACAATATAATTCATATATTAATAGATAAAAGGAGAAATAACATGAAAATACCATTAAGATATCAAAATACGGAATATGATTGTGGAACTACATCTTTTATAAATGCTTTAGCATACTTATATGACAGAGAAGATGTTCCAGTAGAATTAATTAAAGCTGTTTATAAATATACATTAGATGTTGAAAATGAAGAAGGAATTGTAGGTAAAGGTGGAACATCCAGAAAACATGCAGAATTACTTGCAAGATATTTTTCAAAATATGCAAATGAAAATAAAGACTTTAATATTAACTGCAAGGTTCTAAGTAAAGAAGAAGTTAACCTAGAAGAAATGAAAGAAACAGTTGATAATAATGGAGTCATAATAGCTAGATGTTTTCAAGATGTAGAACACTATGTATTAATAACAAAAATAGATGATAATTTTGCTTATATTTTTGATCCATATTATTTAGAAGAAGACCATTATTACAACGATGAAGATGTAGCTATCGTTTTACACGAAACATTCACTCATAATCGAGTAGTAAAAATAGAAAGATTATTTGATGAATCAAATAAAGACTTCTCTTTACTAAAGAAATCTGATAGAGAAGTAATCTTAATAAATAGATAACAAAAAATAGGAAGTGATAATATGCTATATAAAGTTGGAATGTTATGCAAACATTTTAAAGGAACAAATTTATTAGAAAAAAATATATATAGAATTGAACAAGTAGGAGTTAATGGATCTAATATTAATGAATCATTAATAACATATACAGGAGATGCAACTTTACAAAGTGCAACTAATTTAGTTGTTTATAGCAATATCTTTCAAGATAATAAATTATTCTGTCGTGAGTATGAAGATATATCACAAGAATTATCTGATGAACAAAAAGATAAATATAAACAAGATTTAAAAGTAGAACCTTTAACAGAAGAGGAACAATCTATTATTGGACAAGAAAAATTTATTGAAACAAAAAAACAATTAGTACTAAAAAAGTTCTCAAAATAAAGAAGTTATATACTTCTTTTTTATTATGAAATTGACTACAAAAAAACTCTATGTTAAAATAAAAACAATTTTTTAAAGGGGGATAATCATGGGTACTATTGATGTTTTTGCTAAATGGGATTTAGAACATAGTATGTGGATAAATAATCCAGATATAGAACAACATGGTAGAAGTTTTGCTATTGCTAATTATGAACCAATAATTAACAGTAATGAAAAAACTAATTATATTATTTTTACTCATGGTTCTAGAGTAGAAGATCATTCTAAAGATTATAAAAGTATAGAAGATAAAAAAGTAGGTATAAAAAATATAATAGATTATTATGCTCAAAAAAATGGAAATTATGATATTAAATTATTTCTAATGGATGCCGATGCTCCAATTATAGAAGATGCTAAACTTTTTGCTCAATACATAGAACATTTAGCATCATTACCAACAACTAATTCTATTAACATTATTGGTTTATCTAAATGCTGTATTATGAATTTTTATGTACCTAGATTTTTTATTAACCCAACAACATCATCAAAAGTAAATATTTATAATGTTGCAGGTCCATATGATGGAACTAAGTTAGCATCACCTCTAGTTTTTTATCCGGAAGTTAAACAAGTTCTTTTATCAAAAATAAAAAATGAACGACTTGCCACTTCTATTTATAATGAATTAATAAAAGTATATGAAAGTATAAGTAGTAATTCTCATATGGACTATGATATTGCTATTCCCGGAGGAGTACCTGAAAATAAAAGACATCTATATGATGAAAGTTTTATTAGAAATGTATTTTGCGATGAAAATGTTAATGCTATCAAAGGTATTGCTAGCTTTCATAATTTTTTAACAAGTATAGATGATAAAACATTAAGAGAAGCAATCTTAACAGCTAATTTTACAGGAATAGGTTTATGTGTTTTAAATGATCTATTTTTTGATAAGAAATCAGATGGAATGATATATGTTTCATCTCAACAAAAAGTAGATGATGTAGTAGGAATAAAAAGTCATAAGCTAACTTCTGCTCATCATGATGTTGCAAGTAATCCAAGAGTTTTTAAAGATATATTATCAACTGTACATGAGGCTATCGAGGAATATGATGAAAAAACTCAATATCAAAAAAGAAGATTAAATTAATATGCTATAATATTTATAGGATGTGATTATATGAAAATAGAAAGACCTAGTTTTATAATAGAAAGTGATAAAGAAATTTCTTATATCGACGAAGTGATTTCTACATTAGAAGAACACACATATGATATTTTAAATTTCTTTAAATTAGAAAAATTATCTCAAAAGAAAAGAGTAATAATTTATACTGATAGAGAAAAGTATAAAGAACACTTATTACCATATGTAAAAGAATTTAAAGATTGGATGCAAGCTGATACATATGATGGAAACATTAATTTATTAGAAATATCAGAATCAAGAAAATCAGAAGCACACAAAGATTTAACATTAGAAGAATTTACAAAGTGTATTCTTCATGAATTTGTACATGCATCACAACAAGAAATAAATTCCAACTCTAAAGGTGTTGCATGGTATTGGGAAGCACTAGCAACTAATTTAAGTGGACAAAATTATTCGATAGTAGATTTATCTAAATGTGATTTTAATAAATTACAAGATGATTTTAATAATACAGATTATGCTTATAGTTATGCATATACTATAGGTAGATTTATGTTAGATAATTATTCGCAAGAACAATTGTTAGAATATGTAAAATATCCTGAAAAACTAAAAGAAGATGCTTCCAAAATATTTCTAGCAGCAAGACAATCTCAATCAAAAAATACAAAGTAAAAGAATTATCATTTGATAGTTCTTTTTTATAAAAAATAAATTGTCAAATAGGAGAAATATCCTAGACTTTTATAATAAATTTTTGTAAAATGAATTTAATGGTGGTGGTAATATGCAAAAAGTTAATGATTTAATAAATGACTTAGATAAGACTGCATTATACCAATCTTTTGCTGCAGCTTGTAGCGACAAAGAATTTAAAGATTTTGTATACGGATTAAATATTGAAGAAGAAACACTTATGAAATATACTTCTAGTTTAGAAGATGCTTTTATTGAGTGTAAAAATTGTAAGAACTGCAAAAACTTAGCAGATTGTAAAAATAGTGAACAAGGCTACAAATATACGCCAAATAAAGATCGAAACATTATTAATTTTTCGTATGTAGCTTGTGATAAAAAACAAAAAGAATTAAATGATAATGAATATAAAAAATATATTGAATTATTTGATATGCCAAAAGATATTGCAAAGGCATCTCTAAAAGATATTTATAAAGAAGATAAAAGATTACCAGTATTTAAATATATTACTGAGTTTATTAATAATTATGATAATGAAGATAAACCAAAAGGTTTATATTTACATGGTTCGTTTGGATCAGGAAAGACTTACTTAATAGCTGCGCTATTTAATGAACTAGCAAAAAAGAAAAACATCAGGAGCGTCCTAATTTATTATCCTGAATTTTTAAGGAGCTTAAAAGCATCATTCCAAACAACATATACAGAACAATTTAATTATATTAAAAAAGTACCTTTATTGTTACTAGATGACATCGGTGCAGAAAATTGTAGTGCGTGGGCAAGAGATGAAGTTCTTGGACCAATTCTCCAATATAGAATGGATTCTCATTTACCTACATTCTTTACTTCGAACTTAACACTTGAAGAATTAGAATCATCACTTGCAATGACATCATCCGGAGTCGACAAAGTTAAAGCCAGAAGAATAGTTGAAAGAATTAAACAACTTACAACTGACTTAGAACTAATTAGTAAAAATAGAAGGGATTGATAATATGAAGAGTATCGACAGAGCATTAATTAAATATTTTATGGGAACAGGTTCAAAAGTATCTGTTCAGGAAATAAGTATTTATGCAACCAAACATGGTGATGATCTGATCGATACTCTTTTTTCTATCTTAAATAAAGAACTTGATAGTTACACAGGAGACAAATCATTAGATAAGTTAACAGAAGTATTTCATTATATGAATGTTATTCTAGCAAATGCTGAAGAATTAAATAGACGATATCTGATAAAAAGATTAAATAAACTAGCAAGTAAATTAGATAGAATTGAATCAGAGAGACATAGTGTTTTTAAAAATCCAGAAAAAGTTCACGAAGAATTTTTAAAATTATTAAGTAGAATAGAAGAACTTAGAGAATCTGCCTCAAAAGAGGATAGTAAACAATTTGATTTCATGAGTTACTTAATAACTGAAAGTCAAAATATTGCTTATGTAGAATTTACTCTAAAAAAACTTCCACATTTAGTAAATATAAAAGACAAAGATGGAAAATCTTTATATGCCACTGCTATTACAGAATGTTTAGAGACTCTGGGAGAAGATGAAGAAAAAACATTGTATTTAATAAACTTAATTTCTTTATTACAATCCCAACATGTATTTCAAATAACAGAAAATGAAAAAAGAAAGATTTTAACAGAAATATATAAATGTTTAGAACACATGACATATAATAAAAAAGCTACTAAACAAAATAGAGATAAAATAAAATATGTAGAAATCATTAAAGAAATGGTTAAACAAGAAAATGAAGATAAAAAAGATATCGAAAGTATCGCTACTAAATATAATATTCCAATTTACTTTAATGAAGATATAACAGGAGCCGTAACTTTAATTCAAAAACCAGACAGAACATTACATCCAGATAGAGAAATAATTACAGATTATACAGTTACAATAGATGGTTCAAATGCTATTGAAATTGATGATGCTTTATCATGTGAAAAACTGCCTAATGGAAATTATATGTTAGGAGTTCATATTGCATCAGTATTAGGATATTTCCCATATGGAAGTGAAATTATAGAAGAAGCCTTTAGAAGAAATCAATCAATTTATTTAAAACATTCATATCAAGAAAGTGATGATGATTATTCTAAAGTAGTTCCAATATTCCCATATGAATTTAGTGCTGATAAAGCTTCTTTAAAAGAGGGAGAACCACGACTTGCCAGAACATATTTCTTTGAAATTGATCCTAAAGGAAATGTTGTTACACAAATGTTTTCTAAAAGTATTGTTACAAGTGATAAAAAAATATCATATCAAGATGCCAATCACATCTTAAGAAAACAAGATTCAGATGATCAAGAATTACAAACAACACTATTAAATCTTCAACAAGTTGCAGAAATTCTAGATAAAAAATATAAATCATCAGATATTTATGAAATTATGAAAACATCCTCTTATAATCACTCTGATTTAAAAGTAAAGAAAAATGGTGCTGAAAATATTATTTACCAATGTATGCTATTAACAGGTACAAGAGTAGGAGAATTCTTTAAGAAAAATAATTATCCATGTTTATTTAGAGTACTTTCTCTAGATAAAGAAACCGATCAAAGAACAAGTGAAATGATAGATTTATTATTAGAAGGAAATGAAGGAAGTAATTTAGAAAAAATTTCTCATTTAGTAGATAGTATTTATCCAAAAGGAAGATATGATACAGAAGGAAGACATGATGGTTTAGACTTAGATTATTATTGTCACTGTACTTCTAGTTTAAGAAGAGCACAAGATATTTTAATAGAACATGCTTTAGAAGTGTGCTATGATCATGAACCAACAGAAGAAGAATTAGATGAATTAAGAGAAGAAATAGAAAAAAGAAAACTTCAAATTAATTCTAGAAATAAACCAATTGATTGGTTTGCACATGAATATAATAGAACATATCAAAAGAGAAGACGTTAATCTTCTTTTTTTATTGAAATTGACAAAATTAAAAAAATGAGTATAATATGTTCTACTTCCTTGGAGGTGGAATGTGTGAATTCAGAAACGTCTTATGTTTTAAGAGGAAAATGTATTATTACAATTTCAATCGTATTATTAATAGCATCAATTGGATTAATGACATTCAAAAATGCCACAAGCCAAGGTGAATATTCATTTCTATATGAACAAGTAGATGTTAATAATATAGCAACTGCTGCAGTAGCTATAAAAAAAGACACTACTAATAAAATAACAACAAAATTGTTATTAACAGAAACACCATATAAATTAACAAAAGTTGAAGAAGCATCTCCATCTGCTGATGCAAAACCAGTAGTTGCTCCTAAAAGACATTGGTATTTACCAACTCAACAAGGAACAGTTACTCAATATCCAGGATATAATCATGTTGCTTTAGATATAACAAGTCCAAGAGGAATATATGAAGCAATATATCCAGTAGCTGAAGGAATAATATCAGGTATTTACAGAGATTATGCCGGAGCTTTAATTGTAACGATAAGACATAATATTGAAGGAAAAGTATATACTTCACAATATGTTCACTTATCATCATATGCTCCTGGATTATATGTAGGTAAATATGTATCAGTAAATGATAGAATTGGTCAAATGGGATCAACTGGAGTTTCAACAGGTGTTCACTTACATTTAGCTGTAATAGACTGTTCATTATATTATGATGGTCATTGTGCAGATTTAGGAAATTTTTACAACTATGCAAATTATCGTTTAGGCCAAGGATTTTATGGATTACAAAATTTAATGTATGTTCCATATACTTGGTATGGTAGATAAAATTATTGCAAAACAACAAAATATGTGTTATATTTGACACATGCAAGTTAATTACAAAGACAAAGGATACGATAAATTATCTAAGTTTTAAAGAGAGTTCGTGGTTGGTGTAAACGAATAAACATTTAATTTATTACTACCTTTCGAGTAGAACTATCAAATGTAGTTCCGGTTCAAAGCCGTTATTAAATTAAGATAAACCAAGGATGGTACCGTGTTTTTTCACTCCTATATAGCAATATATAGGAGTTTTTATTTTATAGGAGGGATAATATGACAGAAAAAGAATTTAGACAACAAATGCAAGAGTTGTACTATTTAGAGTTAGCTGTAAAAAGAAATCCTGAAGAACTTGCTAAGATAGTCACGAAGAAGCAAGAATTAAGACGAACCTATCGTCATTCACTTTATCTAGAAATGCAAAAACAAAAAGAAGAAAGAAAATTAAAATAGAGGAGAATAATTATGATAAATATTAAAGAAAATGAAAAATTAAGTATTATGAATCACTCTTGTGCACACTTATTAGCACAAGCAGTTAAACACCTATATCCAAATGCATTATTTTGGGTAGGACCAGTAATAGAAGAAGGATTCTATTATGACATCGATCTAGGAGATAAAACATTATTAGAAGAAGACCTAGAAAAAATCGAAAAAGAAATGAAGAAAATCGCTAAAGATGGAAAAAGAATTGTAAGAGAAGAAATCTCTAAGGAAGTAGCATTAGAAAAATTTAAAGATGATCCATATAAAATTGATTTAATTTCACGTATGGATGAAGAAGAACAAGTAATTAGTTGTTATACTCAAGGTGATTTCACTGACTTATGTCGTGGACCACACTTAGAATCAGTAAAAGAATTAAAATACTTTAAACTAATTAAGTTTAGTGGTGCTTACTGGAAAGGTGACGCTAAAAACAAAATGCTTCAAAGAATTTATGGAGTATGTTTTGAAAATGAAGAAGATCTTGCTGCACACTTAAATGAATTAGAAGAAAGAAAACAAAGAGACCATAGAAAAATCGGTAAAGAACAAGAATTATTCATGAACCATGACTTAGTAGGAGCTGGAATGCCACTATGGTTACCAAATGGAGCAATCGTAAGAAAAAATCTTGAAAACTATATTTATGAAAAAGAACAAAAATTAGGATATAACCACGTTTATACTCCATGTGTAGGAACAGTTGATTTATATAAAACTTCAGGACACTGGGATCACTACAAAGATAATATGTTCCCAATGATGAAAGTTGATGAAGAGGAATTTGTACTTCGTCCAATGAACTGTCCACATCATATGTTAATCTTTAAAAACAAATTACATTCATATAGAGACTTACCAATTAGAATTGGAGAATTTGCAACTGACTTCCGTTATGAAGCAAGTGGTGCTGTAAAAGGATTAGAAAGAGTACGTTGTATGTGTCAAAATGATGCACACCTTTTCGTAACACCAGAACAAATCGCAGATGAATTCAAAAAAGTTGTAAGTTTAATCTTAGATGTATATAAAGATTTTGGATTAAAAGAATATAAATTTAGATTATCATTAAGAGATCCAGAAGATAAAGAAAAATACTTCGACGATGATGAAATGTGGAATACTGCAGAAGATAAATTAAGAAGTGTTTTAAATGAACTAGGAGTTGAATACTTCGAAGCAATTGGAGAAGCTGCATTCTACGGACCAAAACTAGATGTTGAAGTTAAACCAGCTGTTGGACCAGAAGTAACTTTATCAACTTGTCAATTAGACTTCTTATTACCAAGAAGATTTGAATTATCTTATATTGATAACAAAGGAGAAAAACAAGTACCAGTAGTAATCCATAGAGCAATCTTTGGAACATTCGATAGATTTACAGCATTCTTAATCGAAGAAACTAAAGGAGCATTCCCAACTTGGTTGTCTCCAGTTCAAGTTAAAGTAATTCCTGTTAATCCAGAATTCCAAGGAGAATATGCCGCTGAAATTACAAGTTTCTTAAAAGAAAATGGTGTAAGAGTTGAATTAGATGATCGTAACGAAAAATTAGGATATCGTTTAAGAGAAGCTCAAACAGGGAAAGTACCATATACATTAATTTTAGGAGATGCTGAAAAAGATAATAACCAAGTAAGTTATAGATTACATGGTGAAAAAGAAACAACAACTTTATCAAAAGAAGATTTCTTAAAACACATTTTAGAAGAAATTAATTCTAAAGCAAATAGAAAGTAGAAATACTTTCTTTTTTTTGACTTTTATGGTATAATATAGAACACATTTGGGGTGATGGTATGAAAAATCAAAAAGGATATGGTAAAACTAGAAGAATTAATGAAACTAATACTAGAATTAAAGAATTAAATAGTATTAAAGAGTTAATGGCTAAGAATAGTTATTCAAAAGCTAATGCTGAATTAATTAGATATATGGAAAAATATCAATTTGATATGTTTGGTATCTTTTTATACGGAAAACTTCAATTAAAGTTTGAAGATTTAGAAGCTGCTAAAACAGCTTTCTCAAAAGTTGCATCATCTGATTCAAATAATAAATATAGTGCTATGGCAGAATTAGGAAATATTGCTGTAGAAGAAAATGATTATGATACTGCAAGAATGTATTATAAAAAAGCAATAACAGAAAGTCCTAATTTAGAAGTATTTACAATACTTGCTTGGTCAAGAATGGAAAGAAGAATAAAAAATCTTGATGCAGCTTTAGAAGTACTAGCATTAAAACCAGTAAAAGAACCAAGATTAGTTTTAGAAAAAGTAAAGTGTTTATATTTAAAAGATGATTTAGAAGAAGCAAGAAAATTATTAGACACAATAAATACAAACACAAAAGATGATTTCTTTAATAGAAGTGTATTATTAGAATATGCAAGATTAGAAAAAATTGAAGGTACTTATGAATCTGCAATTAAATATGTAGAACAAGCAAAACAAGGACCAAAAGATTTTGTCTACATTCAAGCAATTTATGAAGAAACTAAATTAAATATAAAATATGGTAACTATAAAAAAGCTTTAGAACTATGCCAAGAATTAATGACAATGCATCATCCATATGATGACGAAGTGTTCTTGATGAGAGGAATTATTTATCAAGGATTAAGACAAATAGAAAAAGCAACTTCTGACTATCAAATAGCAACATCATCAGAAGATTTAAATACAAAAGGAACAGCATCTTTCCATTTAGGAAATATAATGTTTGCTAAAGGAGAATTTGCTAAAGCAGAAAAATTATTAATTGATAGTTTAGAAGTACATGGAGAATTCTTTGTTTCGGGATATTTTAAATTAATATCTTTATATATTAAACAAGCAAGATATGAAGAAGCTCAAATATTATTAAATGAATTAAAAGAACAATTTCCAATTATTGAAGAAGATATAAGTTATGTATTAGCAACTAGAGTATTACAAAGAAAAAGAAATGAACAAATAACTGAGACTCCAATTGCTTATGTTGAAAGACAAATAATTGATTATGATAAAGAAGCTGCTATTATTCATATACGTACAAGACATAAAGATGCATATGATGGAAAAACAAAATTTAATGAAAATGAGTCTATAAGAGACTTATATGATTTTGCTATAACTCAGATGACAGAAGATAACATGGTATATGAAGATGTAATGGATGTCTATTCAGTAGATTATCCTAACGTAGGAGAAACAGATGATGGACAACCTCTAAATCATTTTAGAATAGTAGCAGTACCAAATACAAAGGATATAATAACAATGTATCCATGTGAGGATTACTTCTTGCCAAGAAAAAAGGATTATAAACAAGAAGAAAAACCAAAGCAAATGAGCAGGGTAGACAAATTTAATCAAAGATTTGCTGCCTCAAAAAAATAAGTCAATAATTTTGATTTATTTTTTTTAAAAACCTGTGTAAATTTACACATAAAAAATTATTTAAATATTTACAAATGTGGATAATTTGGTTAATATTAGGTTAAGCAGTGGTTGAAAGTGGTGAAAAGTGGGGGATAAATATGTTTATTGGAGAACATCGTCATACAATTGATGAAAAAGGTAGACTTATCATTCCATCTAAATTTAGAGATGGTCTAGGAGAAAAGTTTATTATCACAAGAGGAATAGAGAGCTGTTTATATGTCTATTCTTTAGAGTCATGGGGAAAAATAACCAATAAATTAGAAACACTACCATTCACAAAAAAAGATGCTAGACAATTTGTCAGATTCTTTCTTTCAGGCGCTACTACCGCAGATTTTGATAAACAAGGACGTGTAAACATAACAATTCCATTAATCGAACATGCCCATCTTCAAAAAGATTGTGTAATCGTTGGAGTGGGAAGTCGCCTTGAAATATGGGCGAAAGAAGAATGGGATCAATTCTTTGAATCTGCATCGCTAAATATGTCTGATATAGCCGAAAACCTATTTGATGAAAGCGTGAACATATGAAAGAAAAACATATAAGTGTATTATTAGAGGAATCTATTTCTTCCCTTAATTTAAAAGAAAATAGTATAATCGTTGATTGCACTTTAGGCTATGGGGGACATAGTAGTAATATTTTGGCTAGAATAAAGAAGGGGTTTTTATTCGCCTTTGACCAAGATAGTGAAGCAATTCGGCATAGTACTGACCGTTTAAATGCGGTTGGTACTAACTTCACTATCATCAAGTCTAACTTTGTTCATTTAAAGGAAAAATTAAAAGAACAAGGTGTAGATAAGGTTGATGGAGTTCTATTTGACTTAGGAGTATCATCGCCTCAATTAGATGAAAAAGAAAGAGGTTTCTCATATCATGAAGATGCAAGATTAGATATGAGAATGGATAAAGATAATCCGCTGTCAGCTTATGAAGTAGTAAATAACTATTCTAAAGAACAATTAGCCAATATATTTTATAAATATGGAGAAGATAAGTTCTCAAATAATATTGCAAAAAAAATAGTAGAATATAGACAAAATAAAAAGATTGAAACAACTTTAGAATTAGTTGAAATAATAAAAACAGCTGTTCCAATGAAGTTTAGAATTGATAAACATCCAGCTCGTCAAATATTTCAAGCAATTAGAATTGAAGTAAATAACGAACTAGGAGTAATTGAACCAGCTATAAATCAAGCATTAGACTTATTAAACGTTGGTGGAAGAGTTGCTGTAATAACATTCCATTCTCTAGAAGATCGATTAGTAAAAAACATTTTCAAAGAAAAATGTGCAATTGATCCTAAATTGAAAGGAATGCCTAATATACCAGCAGAATATTTACCTGATTTTGAATTAGTTGTAAATAAAGCTATAAATCCATCAGAAGAAGAAATAAAAAATAATCCAAGAGCAAGAAGTGCCAAACTTCGCGTAATTGAAAGAATAAAATAGAAAAGAGGTGATACAGTGAAAAAGAAAGTTAAAGTTGAAAAGAGACTAAAAATCTCTAGATTTGAACGTCTTCTATATACCTTAGCACTATTTTTACTTGTAATATCACCGATATCTGTTGTGTTTTCTAAAGCAACACTATCCAAGATTAATTTTGAGGTAGAAAAACAAAAGAAAGAAATAGAAGCACAAAGAAAAAAGAACGAAAGTATCGCAATGACAATTGACGAATTAGCTTCTCTAACAAAGATACAAGAAGTTGCAGAACAACAAGGATTAAGTTATAATAATGATAATATTAAAACTGTTCAAGATGAAGAATAATAGGAAGTGATTCGATTGAAAAAAAAGAAGAGAAACAATATAAAGTATCCAAAGGGAATAATTATAGCGTCTCTTCTTTTATTTGCGCTAATAATTCTAAGACTTGCCCAATTATCACTTGCTACTGAAATAGATGGAACAAACTTAAAAGAACTTGCTAGTAAAAGAACAACAAGAACTGATACCATTCTGGCAAAAAGAGGAACAATCTATTCATCAGATGGAGAAACACTTGCTCAAAATGTTTCTTCATATAAGATAATTGCATACTTAGATGAAAAAAGAACAACAAATCCTAAGAAACCACAACACGTAGTTGATAAAGAAAAAACAGCTAAAGAACTATCCCCAATCTTAGGAATAGAAGAAGAAAAACTATTAGAATATTTATCAAAAGAAAACGTTTATCAAACAGAATTTGGTTCTAAAGGAAAAGGACTAACTGAATTAACAAAACAAAAAATAGATGATTTAAATCTACCAGGAATTGACTTTATAGAAAGTTATAAAAGATATTATCCAAAAGGACAATTTGCATCATATACTTTAGGTTATGCAAAGACAACTTCCGAAGAAGAAAATATTATTGTCGGTGAAATGGGAATTGAAAAAGAATATGATAATATCTTAAAAGGTGAAGATGGATATATTACATATCAAAAAGATTTAAGAGGATATAAAATTGCCGATACAATTCCAATTCAAAAAGATGCTACTCAAGGAAAAGATGTTTATCTAACATTAGATAGTAGTATTCAATTCTTTGTAGAACAAGCAATTAATAATGCCGATAAAGATTATGATTATGAATGGTTTCATATAACTATTGCAGATGCTAAAACAGGAGCAATTCTAGCTACAGCAAATTCTCCATCATTTGATCCAAATACAAGAAATATAACAAATTATTTAGATACTCTTGTATCTCAACCGTTTGAACCAGGTTCAACAATGAAAACATTTACATATATGGCTGCCATGGAAAATGGTGTATATGATGGAACTGAAACATATAAATCAGGTGTTTATGTAACAAAAGACGGAACACAAATCGGAGACTGGGACCGTAATGGTTGGGGAATGATTACTTATGATAGAGGTTATGCCCTAAGTAGTAACGTCGGAGTTATTAATATTATTAATCGTCATATGAATAGTATGATGTTAAGACAATATTTTAAAAAATTAGGATTTGGTAAAACAACAAAAATAGAATTACCAAATGAACAATCAGGAAAAATAGAATTTAAATACGAAACAGAAATCTTAAATGCTGGATTCGGACAAGGTATAACAACAACACCAATTCAACATATTCAAGCAATGACAACTCTAACAAATGATGGTATTTTATTAAAACCATATGTCGTTGAAAAAATAGTTGACCCAATTACCAAAGAAGTAATCTTACAAAATGGTAAAGATGAAAAAGAACGTGTTGCATCAACTACAACAGTTGAAAAGATGATTCAATTAATGGATGACTGTGTTAATGGAGCTGGAAATACTGGTATTGGTTTTAAAATAGATGGGGGACAACTAATTGGTAAAACAGGAACTGCCCAAATTGCTAAAGAAAATGGTCGTGGTTATATTAGCGGTAAAGCAGAAGTAATATCTTCATTCTCAGGAATTTATCCAAAAGAAGATCCGCAAATTATTATATATGCAGCAGTAAAAAGACCAACTAATGGTAGTCAAACACCATTATCAAGAGCTGTAAAAGAAATTGTTCATAATGTATCTAAATATTATGGAAATGATGATTCAAAACAAAATACAATTGAAATAACAAACTATAAAGTACCAAGCTTTATAAATAAAAAATTAGATACAGTAAAAACAACTTTAACATCAGATAAAATTAAATACGTAGTAATAGGTGAAGGAGACAAAGTAGTAAAACAATCTCCATCTCCTGATAAAACTATGACAAATCAAGATACTATTTATTTAATAACAAATGATAGAAATCAAAAAGTACCAAGTGTTAAAGGCCTATCTTCTAAAGTTGCAAAAGACTTATTACAAAAACTAAGTATTAAAGTAACACTAGATGGAGTAGGATATGTAACTGAACAATCTATAACACCAGGTACTGAAATCACACCAAATATGGAAATTAAACTTACACTACAACCTAAATTCTCAAGTTAATGTCTGAAAAATTACAAACAAGATTAACTATAATTGCGGTTATAGTTATCATAATTATAGGAATATTCTTAAAAGGAATTCCTGAACTAAAAAAAACTTTAGGTAGTAGTGATAAGTTTATAACAAGTAAAAATTATGATGATATGGTAGAATTTGATATTAATAATAATCTAAATTTTGCTGTAGTAATTCAAAGTAAAAAGATAAATCATATTTTAATGTTTAATGAAGAATCTGTAATTCTATATAATCAAGATATAGAAAATAATTCTATAAGTAAATCTATAAGTATGATTACCAATTTGCTAATAAATAGTAATAATTTAACCCAAACATCACAAGTAACTTTAACATCATATGAAAATAAATATTATAATGAAGTAAAACAATCATTTATAAATGAATTAAAAAGTAATAATTATAACAACATAACTATTCTAGAAAAACAAACAACTTTAGAGAAAAAAGTAAAACGTTTAGAAATAGAATATTCTAAAAAAGATGACTTAATATCTAAATTAGATATATATTCTAAAAATATTATTAGTAGTGCAAAAACTAATGAAAACTCTTATTCTGCAACAGAATCAAAGACTATTTCAAAAGAACAAGCTAAAGAATATGCAAATAATGTTTACAAAAAACTAGAAAATTATGTTATAACTAATAATATAGGGGAACAAGACAAAAATGATACGTCATTACCAATTAACTTAATTCCAGCATCTTCTGATAACACAATATATCCTAATTTAGATAGTTGGTATTATATAAAGAATAAACAGGTATTTGCCTATATCGCTATTGATACAAAAGACCAAACATACGGATGGTGCTATAATGGAGGTATAGACAACTATAAAGAAGGGGAATGCTAATGAAATCATTAATTAATTTAAAAAAATTAATTAATATTAGAAATCTAATTATAGTAGCTTTATGCATAACTATAATCTTTTTAGGCATCGGTTTTTCCATTCTTTCAGTAGAATTAAAAGAAAAAAGTGAAGATAATTTAATCTTTGATGTTGCAATTACAAACGTAGTTCAAAATACATCTATAAAAGGAGCAATCTATTCTCCAACTGCAACACATGAATTATCTAATCATGATAAAACAATAACAACAAAGTTAAGTTTATATGCACCATTCGATGAATTATCATATACATTAACGGTAGAAAATAGAGGAACAATTACAGCAGAAATTCTAGATATAATTGAATCTCCAAACTATACAACAGATACAACAAATATGTTAAATATTTCTCCAGTAGAAATAACATACTATGATATAGTTGGAACAATTTTAGAACCAAATGAATCAACTGAAATTAAAGTGGTTGCATCATATAAACCAGCTATAACAATTGTCCCAAGACATTTCACTTATAGCTTAACTATATTAGCAGAAAGCAAAGCAAAAGAAGAGTAATCTTCTTTTTTCGTTTTATTGACATACAATCAAATATTTTTTATAATTAAAATAATAGGAGAATAGTAGTATGGCAAGTAGTAAAAAAAAGAAACCTAATCGAATACTTTTTAATTTAGCTGTAGTCATTTCCTTTGCTATGATTGGTAGCGGTATACTCTTGTCATTTATCGCAAACCCTCAAGAAAGTATGTTATATCTTTTTGATGCAGCGATAGAAAAATTAAAAACAACCCCAACAAAAGAAACCTATACTGGTATAGGTGAAAATATATCAATACAATCAAATATTAATTTAGAAATAGAAAGTCAAAAATATCAGGAATCATTATTACCTGAAGATCAAACTATAAAAAACTTAATAACAAATCTAAATCAAACAACTAGTAACTTAAAATATATTCATGATAAGAATAATAAAAAGATGCTAGTAACAGTAGAATCTAAAAAAGCAGAAACTAAAATATTAGATTTAAAATTATTAATAGAAAATTCAACAGAATATTTCTTTATAGATGGTCAAGTTGGTAACTATGTTAATAATGGTAATAGTACTTATTTTGAAAATATTAATTCAGAAACAACTTCAAAAGATAATATAATTTATATACTAGAACAAGTATCTAAATCATTAAAAAAGAATATTTCTAATGAAGAATTCAGAACAACAAAAGAACAAATAGATATAAATGGTAAACCTAAAAAATTAAATAAAACAACAATAGAATTTGATAATACTAAGTTAATAGAATTATTTAATAAAGTGTTAGAAGATTTAAAGAAAGATGAACGATCTAAAAATATTCTTATTGGATATGATAATGATTTTATGAAAACAAAAATAAGTAAAAATAAAATCTATCTCCAAAAAGATGAAAAATTAGCGATATACATGTATAAAAACTTCCTTGGTAAAGTAGAAAAGTATGAACTAATTAAAAGAGAAGGTGAAAATGAATATCGATATACATATGAACCTTCAACTAATTTAATTTATGTAGTAGAAAATAACATTGTAAAAAAGAAATTACAATTAACAATAGAAAAAGAAAAAACGGAAATAATTATATATGATTCATCAGATACTGAGTTAGGTAAATTAACTTATACCACAACAAATGATAAAAAAACTTTAACTTATCTAATGAAAGAAAATGGTGAAGTAACAGATTTATCATTTGAATCAAAAATAATAGATTTAAAGAAAAATAAATCATATACAGAAACAATGGATTTAAATTTAAGATATTATACAGAAACAGAAAATATTTTAAATATAAAAGTAAATTTAAATAATCAAGTATCAAGTGATACTCAAATAGAAGAAGATACTTCTAATGCTATTTTTGCTAGTACATTGGAAGATGAAAAAGAAGTATTAATAGATAAAAGAATAAATGAAACATATGAAATGTTAAAAGGAGAATAATTATGAAAGAAACAAAAACACCTAAAAAAACAACTAAAAAAGTAGTAGAAAAGAAAGCAGTAGCTAAAAAAGAAACAAAAGAAGTAGAAAAGAAACTAGTATTAAATCAAGAAAAAGCTTTAGCATTAACACTAGTTATTTTAGCAGTATTAGTAGTAATCTTATTAGTTATTGCATTAGTACAAAAAAATAGAAGTAAAGATATTGAAAAGAGTAGTATTACAATTCCAGTATTAGAAGAAAATGTTGAAAGTCGTATCGCTATTAATTTAAGTGAATTACCAGATTCACAAGAATATGTGTTTATCGTATCAAACTATAAAGATAAAGATATTAATAAAAAAACAATTGAATATGATGTAGAAATCACAAATAATGATAATGTAAGAATTGAAATTTATAAGAATGGTAAAAAGAAAAATGTATTAAATGATGACTACGAAGTAGAAGATAATAAACTTTCTAAAAATAAAAAACAAGAAGATGTTTATAAACTAGTAATTAAAGATACAAAAAATATAAGAGATAACACAGAATTAGTAATTGAAATAGATAGTTAAAAAGGTCAATGCAAATTGACTTTTTTTTCTTTAAATGATATGCTATAAAGTATGAGAATAGGTGGAGGTTAAGGACATGGAAAATGAAAAGATTATAATTGAAAAACATGGTAAACAAGTAGAATGCGATATTCTATTTACTTTTGATTCTGAAGATACTGGTAAGGTATATGTAGGATATTCAGATCACAGCATAGCATCAAATGGTAGAAAGAATATTTATGTATCTAGTTATGATCCAATAATTGGAATTAATTCGTTAGAAGATATTACAGATGAAAGAGAACTTGCAATGGTAAGACAAGTTCTAGCTCAAATAGATAAAGAAAGTCGTATGTAGTAAGGGGTGAAGTAAATGGCAAGTTTATATAGTCAAATAGAAGAAAAAATTAATAAAGCAAAAGAAGAATTACAACACCTAAATAATGAAAGAAACGAATTAAGACGTGCTGAAAAAGATATACCTAGAGAAAGTTATATATCAGAGGATGCATCACTTAGAGATCATATAGCAACTCAACAACAAATTATTGATCAAAATCAAAGAATTTTAGATGCCTATAATAAAGCTAGAGATTTAATCTTAAATAGAGCGGTATTAGAGGATGAATTAGGAAAAGCTCGTGATGAACAAGATAGACAAGAAATAAGAAAAGAAATGGACGCTAAAGAACAAGAACTAGCTGCCCATAGAGCTTTAATGTCCCCTGAATTACAAGAAGAATTAAGACAATCAATCCTAAACCAAAACCAAAATACTAATGAACAAGTAAATGAAAATGTTGTAGAAAACACAAATGAACAACCACAACAAGAACAACCACAAGTAGAAGAAACACAAATTATTGATAATTCAGAAGAAATTGCAAGATTAGAACAAGAATTAGATGAGGCAAGAAGATTAGTTCAAACTCAAATCGATAAAATGAGAGCAATCTATTCAGATACTCAAGTTGAATTTGAAGAAGGAGAATGGACTAAAACAGCTGACGGATTTGATAATTTTGTAGAACAATATATTGAAAAAATGCGTGCAGAAGATTCAATCTACATTGAAGCACAAAAAAGAGTTCAAACTTTAGAAAGACAAATTGCTGCAAAGAAAAAAGAAGAAAAACAATCAGTAGAAAGAGCAAGACTTGAACAAGAAGCTAAAGAATTAAATATAACATTTGAACAATATCAACAAATCGTAAGAGCAGCAAATAATAGAAATATCTTTAGACCAGTATTTGAACAAATGGGATTAGGAGAAATTCTATCAAAACGTGGAAGAACTAAAGAAGAACGAAGTAGAGTAAATGCTGCAAGACAAGAGTTAATTGAAAGATTAGTTGAAGTTCAACAAAGATCAGAAGAAACAATTAATATCAGAGAAACAATAAATGTGTTATATGGAACTGACTTAAGCATTAAAAGAGGTGGAAAAGCAAGAGAAATCAAAGTAACAAATACAGAAATAGAAAATATTGTTACTAATGCTGAAAAAGAACCAAAACGTTTAGTTAAGGATCCAAATTACACACCAAACTATACACCAGGACAAAGACCTGCAGATATGCCAAAAGTATGGACACCTGCAGATTATCATATGACACAAGAAGCTTGGGATGATTATATTGCTGAAGGATTTGTACCAGGAACTCCTGATTTCGATGGTGCCGTAATCTTAGATGGAACTGGAAAAGTACCAAGTAAAGAAAATACACCAGCTCCAACTGCACTAGTACCAGTAAATCAACCAACAGGACTAGTACCAGTAAATAAACCAACAGCATTGGTTCCAGTAGGACCACAAAAAACACTTACACCTGTAAAACCAAGAGAAGTAACACCAGAACCAAGTAAACCAAAGGTAACAATACCAGTGATTACACCACCAGTACCAAGATTACCAGAACCTACACCGGTGCCAAGATTAACAGGACCAACAGTGTTGATTAATCCAACAGTTCCAACTAAGACACCTACAGTACCAACTAAGACACCAACTGTTCCAACTAAAACTCCTACAGTTCCAACAAAAACACCAACTGTACCAGTTGTAGTACCAACACCTAAGCCTACACCAACATTAACTCCAAAAGAACCAACACCAACAATGACACCTGCACCTAAGAAACCACAAGTTGGATTAATGCAAACAATTGAAAAAATTACCAAAGGTGTAGAAGTATCAAGAAAAGATGGAAAAGCTTATCAAGCTTCAAATATAAAAATTGCACAAAACTTTAAGAATGAATTACATTCAGGAAACTATTTATATAACATCGTACATTTAGTTCCAGCAATCGTAAAATTACCATTCCAATTCTTAGCAAAGATTTCAGGTAAATTAAGATTTACAAAAGACTCTAAGCAAAGAATTAAAATAATGAAAGAAAGAATTGAAAATCTATCAGAAGAAGAATTAATGGTAATCTACGATGAATATCGTGGTAATAGAGTAATGCAAGAAAGATTACCATCTGCAATCAATATTTTATTACAAGAAAAAATGGAACAATTCATTATGGGTAAAGTAACAGCGTTAAATGCTCAACTTGAAGCAGATTATGCAGACATCTTTAATGCCATGATGGAATTAGAAGCAGTTGACCATGGATTAAAAAATGGTAAATTTTCAAAAGAAGATAAAGACTATTTAACAAATTATAGAAAACAATTATTACAAGGTCGTGCACAACAAGTAAAACGTATTAGAGAAAATTATAAAGAAGCACAAAGATTATTATCTGGCGGATTAAATGGATTTAGTCAAGATATGAAAGCAGCAACAACAAAATTATCAATCGTTGGAAAACGTTTTGCAAAAGACCAAGATTTAGATTTAGAATTATTATCAAAAGAAGCTAAATTAGAAAAAGCTGAAATGGCTGCAATAGAAGAAGGTAATGACCAAATGGCATTATTAACATTTATTCAAGCTGAATCACTTCTAAGCAAAGAAACTGAAATAAGTAACAGTATCTTTGGAAAACGTTCAACTGGAAAGAAATATTACAGTCCATTAGCAGAAAAACTAGACTATCGTGATGATCCATTTATAAGAGATTTATTCACAACAGTAGCAGTTACATCTGCAGCACTTTCAACAATCAATGCTATTAAAGGAGCTCCAACATCAGCAGAAATTGAAGAAGCAAATCGCCAAATTCAAGAAGCTCAAGATTTCGTAGACCAAGTTAAAGGTCATAGAGGAACAATGAGAGAAGGTATGGAAGCTCAAGGAATGCAAGGAACTGCAACAATTACAGGAGAAGTTGAAAGAGGAGCTCTTGATTCAAATGGTTGGGGTCTGGGAACAAGTGGATATAAAGCTGCTGATAATGCAGGACATGATTTCTATAATCAAGTATTTGATAGTACAAAAGCAGAAGTACAAAATATTTCTCAACAATATATGTCAGGGTCAATTACTGATCTAGAAGCATTAGAAATGATGAGAGATATGGCAAATAATACTCAGACAACATTAACTAATGTTTCAGAACAATGTATTGGAATTTTTGAACAATATGCTAAAACACATCCACAATTTGATTTAACTGCCGTAACAGAAGCAGTAAGATATATTGAACAACATCCAGAAGCAATTGCAAACATGAATAATGCTATGGTTGATATTCAAACAGCAGCAGAAGGCTTAACATTAACACAAATTCAAGCCTTACAAACAGTTCCAAATAGTTTACTTGTAACATTATTAGGAACTGCATCAGCAGCAGCTCTTGCATCTAACATCAATCAAAAGATGGAAGCAAATGTAAAAGCAGGTAAGTATGGAAACTCTGTAACTGACATGGTTAGTGAATATGTAGTAGACCATACTGAAGAAGAAAATACACATAGAAAATAAACTCAGAAAATTTCTGAGTTTTTCTTTGAAATAAATTAACTTATGTTATAATATTAAAAGTGTAAGGAGTGATTATATGTTAAAAGCAAAACCTTTCGTAAAATGGGCTGGAGGAAAAAGACAAATAATTGATAAATTAACAAAACTAGTACCAGAAAATTACAATATATACTATGAACCTTTTGTAGGTGGAGGAGCTTTATTATTTGAATTATCTCCTAAAAAAGCAGTAATTAATGATTATAATAAAGAATTAATGAATGTCTATAAAACAATATCTGATGATAAGGGTTATGAAGAAGTAATTAAAATTTTAAACAAATATGAAATAAAACATTCAGAAGAGTTCTACTATAAAATTAGAGACATTGATCGAAATGAATCTAAGTTTAAAAAACTATCCGATCCAGAAAGAGCAGCAAGAACTATTTACTTAAATAAAGCATGCTTTAATGGATTATATCGAGTAAACAGTAAAGGTTATTTCAATGTACCATTTAATAAAAAACAAGCAATCAATACATATGATGGACAAAATATGACTTTAGCATACGTATACTTCCAAACAAATGATGTAAAGATGTTAAGTACTGATTTTGAAGAAGCAGTAAAAGATGCTAAAAAAGGAGATTTCATTTATTTTGATCCACCATATGATTCAGAAAATAATGATACTTTTAATGATTATACTGAAGGTGGCTTTGGTAAAGATGAACAAGTAAGATTAAGTGAAGTATTTAAAGATTTACATAATAGAGGATGCTATGTAATGTTATCAAATCATAACACTACATTAATTAACGAATTATATGGAGATTTCAATATTCATCTAATTCAAGCTAAAAGAAACATAAATTCTAAAGGAAACAAAAGAGGTAAAGTAGAAGAAGTAATTATTACAAACTACGAAACTGAAAATGATGATAAATTAAACTAAGTGTAAAAACTTAGTTTTTTTATGTTATAATGCATAATAGGAAGTGACGTATATGAAGATAGAATCAAAAGTATTAATTTATAGTATGATAAATAACTTAATTATTTCAATTGCAAAAATAGCAGGAGGATTAATTCTAGGATTATCATCACTCTTAGCAGATGGTCTTCATACATTTTGTGATTTCGCAACAGATATTATTTGTATGATTGGAACTAAAATATCTAAACATAGACCAACAAAAAAATACCCATTTGGTTTTGGAAGAATAGAATACTTAACAAATCTATTTATAGGAATTATTTTATTTTTATTAGGAATATTTATTATATACAACGGATTTATTCATAAACCAGTAATCCCACCACTATCATTAATGTATTTATTGGTAGGTGCAATCATTTTAAAAACAATAACTATTATAGTAATGCATGTAGTTGGTAAGAAAACAAATTCTCAAGTACTAATAACTTCAGTAGAAGAATCAAGTATGGACTTAGTATCAAGTATTATAGTTGCTATAATTGCAGTTATTCTTCAATTCAGTGATACATTCCCAATATTAAGACATGTAGATTTACTTGGTTCAATTATAATTTCATTGATTATCTTTAAGACATCAATTGAAATAATAAAAGAAAACTCTCTATCTTTAATAGGAGAAGTTGAACAAAATGAAGAATTAATAAACAAATTATCTAACTTTATTTCAGAATTCAAAGGAGTAGAAGATAAAAAGATTACTCTTATAAAATATGGTTCTTATTATCAACTATATTTAGTCCTTGATTTAGATAATAAATTAACACTAAGACAAGTATCTAATCTAGAAAAGAAAATAAAAAAATCAATCACAAGACACTCATCATTTGATATAAAATATGTAACAATTTATGTAACTAACAAGATAGATTAAACACAAAATGAATTATTTTGTGTTTTTTTTATAAATAGAGTATAATGAAGATGGTGAAAACAAATGAGATTAAGTAAAATTCAAAAGAAATTAATTAATATATGTGAAATATTTAAATTAGGTGAGATAGAAGCCTATCAACAAGAAGATAGTAGTCAAAATAGTGTTTATAAAATTGTTACAACTAAAGGTATTTATATAATCAAAGAATATTCAAAAGACGCTATTGGAAACTATTACTATTTAAGAAAAAGAAAAGAACAAATAGCTATATCTGAACAATTAAAAAAACATAAAATTAATTGTATAATTCCAAAGAGAGTAAATGATAAACAATTTTTCTTATTAGATAAACAATATTATTTAGTATATGATTGTTCTAAAGATAAATATTTAACTCAAGATAACATAACAAAAGAACATATTATTGAACTTGCAAAAACACAAGCTAAAATTCATAAATTAAATATAGAAACAAAATTGCCATGTACTTATAAAAATATAATTATAGACTTTGAATTATTTACAAAGTTAATTAGAGATCCTAATTTAAAAGATTTAATAGATTCACATAAATCTAAATTAAATGAATTTATAAAAAAAGGAAACAATGCACTTCCAAGTGTTAAGAAAAACTTATGTTATTCTCATAACGATTATAAACATCAAAATATCTTATGGAATGATAAAAAGATGACATTAATAGATTTTGACGCATCAGGATTATCAAATCCAACAGCTGCATTAATTGAAAGTGCCTTTACTTATTCAAGACAAAATAATGAAATTAATTATGATGACTTTGAATTATATATAAAAGCATATTTAGAAGAATATGGACCGTTAAAAGATAATTTTAAAGATTGTTTATATGTAAGTATGAATGGTAAACTACAATGGTTAAATTATTTAATGTTTAAGAAAAGATTAAAAGATGTTACAAGTATGTTAAATACTTTAATATTATTCGCATCAAATGTAGAAACTCTAAATGAAATATATGAAAATTTAATTTAAGAGGTAAAAATATGAAGTATATATTTATTGTTAATCCAACTTCAGGGAATGGTAGAGCATTAAAGGTATCGGAGAATATAAAAAGAGTTTGTGATAAAAGACATATTCCATTTGAAATACATTATACAGAAAAACCAGGAGATGCTACTAAAATTGCTAAAAAATATTTTCTATCAAAAAATGTAATTTATAGTGTTGGTGGAGATGGTACATTAAATGAAGTATTAAATGGAATAGTAGGCTCAAAAAACTTATTAGGAATAATTCCATGTGGAAGTGGAAATGATTTTTATAAAACTTTATCAAAAATAGATGACCCATTACCATTAATTGATATTGGTAAAATAAATAATAAATATTTTTTAAATATTGTTAGTGTAGGTATAGATGCTGAAGTTGCAGATAATGTATCTAAAATGAAAAAGATGAAACTACCAACAAATCAAATCTATAATGTTTCTCTAGTTTATACATTCTTTAAGTATAAATTTAAACAAGTTGATGTAGAACTAGATAATACTGAGTCTAAAAAGAAATTTACTATTCTAACTATTTGTAATGGTTCAACATATGGAGGAGGATATAAAATCGCTCCAGCTGCATCATTAACAGATGGATATTTTGATATATACTTTGTAGATAAAATAAATAAACCACTAATTCCATTTATAGTTAATATGTTAAAAAAAGGAACACATGAACAATATAAAAAAGTCCATAAATATAAAGCTAATAAAATAAAATTCAAGTGTGACCATGACTTAATATGTAACATAGATGGAGAGATTATAATAGACAATAAATTTAATGTAAAACTACTAGAAAAAGCCATTTTAATTAATAATGATCAAAGTCTAGTAAAAGAAATAATGAAATAACAAAAATAAGATGTTAACAAAAAAAGGTTGACATCTTATTTTTTTAATGTTATGATTAACACGAATTTAAAGAGAAAGGAGTGGGAGAATGAAAATAAATTCAAAATTTAATATAGGAGCAATTGGAAGTTGGAGAACATTTCGTTTTCCTGCTTCATTCTAGTCTTGATAGCTAGGATATAAAATTAGGAGGTATAAGTATGAAAGATTTAAAAGAACTTATTCCTCTCTCGAAACTAATTAAAGAAGATAAAACAAAACTTATCATAGCTAGTTTATTTATATTTATAGCAGAACTGTCTGAGATTTGTACCGGTTATTTAAATGGAGCAGCAGTCGAAGCTATAAGCAATTTAAAAATTAAAGAAGCCTTATTATTTTTAGGTATTTATGGATTAGTAAATATAGTCGCATCAGGTTTAGTATTAATTCAAGCAAATGCCGTCTTACAAAAGATAGAAAGTAAGTTAACACGAAAACTAGGTTATTTTACTTATAAAAAAGCCTTAGACTTACCAGCAGAAGCTTATGAAAAAACCTCAAGTGGAGAAATAATAAACCGTATTACGAATGATGCTGATACTCTTAGTTTTACATTTGGTCAATTACTAAGAATGTTCTCATCATTATTAGGTTCATTAATTCTAATTGTATATATATTTATGAATTCATATATAATTGGATTATATATATTATTATTTATATCAATATTATTCTTAGTATTAAAGAAATATAATCCAATCTTAAAAAACAATCATAAAGAAAGAAAAAAGGGACAAGATAAGTTTACTTCTTTAACAACAGAATCAATAAGAGGAGTAAGAGAAATAAAAACACTAGGAGTAAAGAATTCACTTCTAGATGACATGAAAGAAATAATAAAAGAAATATTTGATAAATCTTCAAAAGAAATAGATATAAGAAAGAAATTTAATTTAATAACAAGATTTATCAAAGTATCATTAGAAGTAGGTACATTCATATTATGTGTAATCTTACTATATTATAAAGAAATTACATTAACATTCTTTATCGCAATGACTTATTATGTTTATAGATATATGTGGTTAATAGAAAATATAAATGAATTATCTCAAACATATCAAAAAGTAATTGTCTCAATTGGACGTGTTAATGAAATATTAGAAAATAAATTATCAGAAGATGAACAATTTGGTACAAAAGAAATTACTAAATCAAAAGGAATAGTAGAATTCAAAGATGTAGTCTTTGGATATCCTAATGAAGATATAATTCTGAAAGGATTTAATATTACATTAGAACCAAATAAAAAGATTGCAATTGTAGGTCAATCTGGTCAAGGTAAATCAACATTATTTAATTTATTAACAAGAGTCTTTGAACCAAAATCAGGTAAGATTTTATTAGATAAACAAGAGTTAAAAGATTTAACAGAAGCGTCTCTTCGTAAAGAGATATCAATTATAAGACAAGAACCATTTATCTTTAATAGAACAATCAAAGAAAACTTCTTATTATTAAATAAAGATTTAACATTAGACCAAATAAGAAAATATACTAAATTAGCATATTTAGATGATTATATAATGAGTTTACCAGATCAATATGACACTCTATTAGGAGAAAGTGGAGTTAATTTATCAGGAGGCCAAAAACAAAGATTATCTATTGCAAGAACTCTAGCTAAAGAAAGTAAAGTAATACTTTTCGATGAAGCTACTTCTGCTTTAGATAATGAGTCGCAAGCTTATATAAAACAAGCTATTGATAATTTAGTAAAAGACCATACAGTTGTAATAGTTGCTCATCGTTTATCAACTATTATTGATGCAGATATAATTTATGTTATTGATAAAGGAAAAATAGCAGATAAAGGTACACATGAAGAACTACTAAAAACAAGTAAAATATATAAAAAACTCTACACAACAGAAGCTTTAAATTCATAAAAAAATAAAAAGGTATAAGATAAAATCTTATGCCTTTTTTATTCGACAAAGTTCGACTGAAAATATTGACAAAAAATCTCTCCATGATATAATGTAATTGTATTATAAAGAATATGATAGTGTAGTGTATATTGTAATACGAAAGGATAGGGGTAAGACATGAATAAGAAACAAATTAATATCAAACATTTCATGCTTGAAAAAAAACTTGGTAAAATCTTATTTGTATTTTTACTATTAATTATCCTAATATTACTAATTTTATATTATACAATTGGTATTATTTATAATAATGGTAATTTTAGCGTTACGCTAGATAAGAATTTGTACTTCGACAAAGGATTAATCATTTACGATGACAAAGACTACAAGGTATACAGAACCGAGTTGTTAGCACCATCACCTGAGTCATTTGATAATATCTCGCACAAATGGTTGCCAAAAGATATTAACGATAGCGAAGGTGGTTCACATAATGGTGATAACTATTTGGCTTATACATTCTATGTGGAAAATACTGGTAGTGATGTATCCGATTATTGGACCGAAGTAGTCATTGGCGATGTGATTAGAAATGTCGACAGTGCTGTTCGAATTCGAATTTACAAAAATGGGGAATATGTTACCTATGCTAAAATAGGCGGGAATGGAAATGCTGAACCAGATACAGTTCCATTTCAAGATGATGAGACAGTTGCAATCAGACATAACCCTAACTTTAAACCTGGGGATATAGACAAGTACACATTAGTCTTATGGGTTGAAGGGTCAGACCCAGACTGTACTGACAATATTCTTGGAGGAGAATTTAAAGTAGAAATGAAATTCAATTCAGAACATATTGATAATCAAAGTGAAGGAGAAGAAAAATGAAAAAGAGAAATACAAAACATGAAAAACGATTAAAACGATTAGTAATAACATGTCTTTTATGTGCTATTATCTTATCAGTATCAACTTATGCATGGTTTATTGGTATGAAAACTGTTAGCGTTAATGCTTTCGAAGTAAATATCAAAACAACTGAAAGTTTAATGTTATCATTAGACGGACAAAATTGGACATATGAATTAGATGTTAATGAATCTAAAATGAATGCTTATACAGGACATCAAAATTCATGGGGTGGTGACGCAGGATTAATTCCAATGTCATCAGTAGGAAAAATTGATACAACTAAAAACAAAATGACTCTATTTGAAAAAGGTAGTTTAACAGCTACAGATGGTGGTTACAGACTATTAGCTAGTGAAGTAACAAATACAGCAGATAAAGAAGAAGATGGATATGTTGCTTTTGACTTATTCATTAGAAACTTATCAGGAGATGCTTATTATGGAACTTTAGGTGAAAATGAAGAAGGTATTTATTTAACACCAGATTCACAAGTAACTGTAGCAGATGCTGGAAAAGTAAATGCTGGTATTGAAAACTCAGTTCGTGTAGCATTCGCTCAAATCGGACGTGTTCAAAACTATACAGATGCAACAGGATCAGAAGAAGAAGCAAAATTAGTACAAGGAATTACATGTACTGATGATTCATCTAAAAAGATTACTGGTATCTGTGCAAGCAGACCTGCAACTATCTGGGAACCAAATGATACAAAACACGTACAAAATGCAATTAACTGGTATAATGAATCTTGTAATAAAAGAGATGAAACTGGAAAATATCTAGGAACTGCATGTAATGAAGTAAAAAATGGAACACATTATGACACTTATGCAGTAGCAAAAGAAATTACTGCTGGTGGAGTAGATGTTTATGATGGAACTGCATATAACACTTATACAACAAACGTAGGTGAAGATAAATCATTATTTAATGTAGATACATTCACTGATTCAGAAAAGAATGCAAAAGGAACTGCTCGTCCAGAATTCTTTACATTAGCTCCAAATAGTATTACTAAAGTAAGAGTTTATGTATATATTGAAGGACAAGACGTAGATAACTATGACTTTGCTTCATTAGGACAAGCTATTAAAGTAAGCTTTGGATTCACTAAAGAACGTTTCTATGGTGAAGATGTAAATTACGATCAAGATCCAGCTCTTCCAGAAGGATTACAAACTAGAGAATCAGCTGAATAATGATTATTTAGGAATATTTAATTAGGGCTTCTTCCAAGAAGTCCCTAATTTGAATATAAAATAGGAGGAAAAATGAAAAGAAATAGCAAGCAAACAAAAAAAGTAAGAAATCTTGTACTTGTGTGTACATTAACAGCTATTTTATTAACTGTATCAACTTATGCGTGGTTCATTGGTATGAAAACAGTTAAAGTTAATGAATTCGAAGTTAAAATTGCTACTACTGAAGGTCTATTCTTATCAATGGATGGTAAAGAATGGTCATATAACTTAGATGCTAAAAATGCAACACCATACGAGAAAAATGCTAACCAATGGTTAACAGGAAAAGATGAAGGATTAATTCCAGTATCAACAGTAGGAGATATGGATGTTGCTTCATCAAGAATGAAAATTTATGAAAAAGGTAGTTTAACAACTACAAAAGGTGGTTATAGATTATTAGCTAGTGAAGTTGATAATTCTACTAACAAAGTTGAAGGTGGAGTTGAATTCCTTGAAGGTGACGGATATGTTGCATTCGACTTATTCATCAAAAACTTATCTGGTGATGAATACTATGTAAAAAATGATAAAGATAACGAAGAAGCTATCTATTTAACATATGATTCATCTGTAACAGTAGGACAAGGTGGTTCTGCTGAATCAGGAATTCAAAACTCAGTTCGTGTAGCATTCGCTCAAATCGGACGTGTAATTGCTACAACAACAAATCAAACTACAATTACAGGAATTAATTGTACAGGAACACCTGATCCAAAAGAAGATACAGATGTAACTGGAATTTGTAGAGAAGCTACAATTTGGGAACCAAATGATAAAGCTCACGTTACAAATGCAATTAACTGGTATGATACATCTTGTAAGAAAAGAACTGCTGGAGCTACAGAATTCTCTTATGCTACAACAGAAAATAAATGTGGTACAGTTGTAAATGGTACAGCTTCACCAACATATGCAATCGCTAATGAATTAAAAGAAGGTTCTTATGTTGATGTATATGATGGAGCAAGCTTCAACGGATATGCTGCTAATACAATGGATTATTCTGCATATGCAATTTCAGATGCTAAAGAATCTGCTAAATTAGTTAACTATCCATACTTTACAGATACAACTAAAGAATTAAAAGGAGCTAATCGTGTAGAATTCATGAGTTTAGCACCAAACAGTATTACTAAAGTAAGAGTTTACATTTACTTAGAAGGACAAGATATCGATAACTACGATTTCGCACAATTAGGAAAAACTATCAAAGTTAACTTTGGATTCACTAAAGAAAGATATACTGATGATCAAGGTAACGCTGATGGATTTGATTATGATGGTCCAGAACTAGTAACTGGTGACGATAACGCATAATTTAATTTAAAACGCGTAATATAAAAATAAAAATTAAATATTTTGAAACAAAGGTAATGTCGTCGTAACTGAGGCGTTACCTTTAATTGAATAAAGGCGGTGTTTTAGTGGCAAATACTAAAAAAACTAGCACCAAAAAACCTTGCAAAAACAAAAAAACTGCTAAAAAAGAAAATATAAAGAAGGTAAAAGTAGAAGAAACTACAACAAGAAAGATTAATAAAAAAATCACTACTATTGTAGCTTTCCTTTTTGCTGTATTATTTATATTTTCTTCTTATGCATGGTTTTCAACAAACTTAAATGTTAATATCAGAACATTTACAATGTCAGTAAATAGAGATACTGATTTACAAATTTCATTTGATGGAATCAATTATGATTATAGTATTGAAGTAACAAGAGAAATGCTTACAAGAACTCTACAAAATACTTATCCAAATCATAATAGTCAATATGCTGGAAATGGATTTATTCCTGTATCAAGTCCTGGTATAACTGATCCAAATTCATCACTTTTTGATATGTATGAAACTAGTGGAGTTTTATATAAAAAGAAAAAGTCTGAAGATGGATTCTTATATACCGAAAAAGCTAGAGAAGATGAAAGAAGAACATATAATTCTTATTTAGCATTTGATATTTTTATTAAAAATAAAACAGGATCACCTAATCCAGATAATCTATATTTTCAAACATCTACATCTATAGTAGCTGCTGATGAAGAAATTGATGAAGAAATGTTAGGATTAGTAAATTCATTCAGATTAGGTATAGTAAAAGTAGGATGGTTACCTCATGAAACACCTGTAAATCAAATCCAAAATATGACATGTAATAATGACTGTCGATCTATTATTTATGAACCAAATAATAAAGAACATACAGCTATGTCTATTGAAAGAGCAAATAAATATGGAATCACTTTACGTGATGGATTTAAATTCCCAACTTATGCTTTAAGCGAAGCTGGAGGTCCATACTATGTAAAAGAATCAGTATCTGGTTCACCTAGTATGAATTTAAATGCTCCATATTTAACATATCAAGAAACAATAACAGATGAAAACTTTTCAGAACCTTTATTCCCATTAGAAAATGGTGTTACAAAAGCCAGAATCTATGTATGGATTGAAGGACAAGATATAGATAGTTTAGAGACAAACTCTAAAGGAGCAGATGTTAATATAACTATCGACTTCATTAAAGATACAGCTGGATACGAAGACGAAATGTAATTGTGAGGGGAATGGTGATGCTATGAAAAAAGAACAAAAAGAAATAAAAGAAGAAAATAAAGTAAATTTTGACTTATCAACATTAACATTAGAAGAATTAGTAGAAGTATATGACAATATAAAAATATTTATTGATTATTTAGAAGAAAGTAAAATAGAAATTGAAGAGAAGGGTAAAGAAGATGAATAATAGTTTTTTAGAATTCATAAATAAAGATATTGAAGGTAAAAAGAATTTACTTCAAGCTTTACCAACTCGTACTAAAACTAATAAAAAAGCATTCAATAAAGAAATTGAAGGAATGCTTGCCAAATACAAAGAATATGAAGCTAATATTTACAAATATATTACTGTAAAAGCTAAATCAATCGATGTAAAAGACTCATCTCAATCTTTAGATAAAACTAAAGAAAGAGTAGTAGCTTTAGAACGTGTTAAATTTCTTCTAAATCCAGAAAATACCTATCTAGAAAAGATGGGATTTGATACATTACTATATCAAATAAATAATTATTATACTTTAAACTTTAAATCTCTAAATGCAATTATTAATGGCTTTTTTGATAAATTTGAACTAGCAGGAATCTATCTAAATGGAGATGATTTTGATTATACTTGTTATGTCCATGAATATATGAATTCATACTTAGAAGTACGTGTTAGTCAAAATAAAGATTACAAAAGAGTGTCAGAAATATTTGAAAGAATATATTGGATGAATCCAGAAATTATAGAGCATATTGAACTTAATTTCCGTAGATTAATCAAAAAGTATTCTAAACAACTAAATAATTATATTTCGAAGCTTCAAAAAGAAGAAAAAGAAAAGAATGATGTTACAAGTTTAAAAGATTGTAATGATAAATTACAAACTGCATACTTAGAATTAGCTGTAAGTCAACAAGAAACAGTTAAAGATATAATTGAATTATCTAAAAATGGTGTTTTTGAAATAGAACATTATTTAGAATCTAGTAAGATTAGAAAACAAGCTTATCAATCTTTAATTGCAGATTCTATTAATTTAGATGATCACGATAAAATGGATAATATATGTAACGCACTAGAGAAATTAAAAGGGAATATTAGTGAACTTAATAATTATCTAGAATTTTTACCATTATTTAATCACTTTAAAACAAAATATGAGAAGTTAATTCCAACAGATGATAAACAAAGAAAAACAACAGATTTAAAAGCTATTGAATTAGAAATAGCTAAAAAAGAAAAAGATCTTGATAAACTAAATAGAAAAATAGAAGGAGTAGGTTTATTCTTAAATAAAACTCCTGCTAACATTAAAGAATTAAAAGTAGAATCAGTTATTAAAGCTAAAGAATTATATGAATTATATAAGAAATATGATGAAGCTTACTTTAATGAAAAAGTTCTATCTGTATTATCAAGTAATATGACTATTTCGGATGTTTTAAATTTATATTATAGTTTTGATTACTTCCAAAAACTTGCTATCCAAGATGTTTATAAGTTAACAAGTTATGAAGAAGTATTAGAATTAAGTAATAAATTTGACTTATTTGCAATGGATCCAAACAATGTAATTATTGCTGGATTACCATTATTCCATGAATCAAATGTTGCTAAAATTATCTGTAACAAATATCACTTAAGTAGTATTTATTTAGAGGAAGATGACTTAACTATAGATAACTTAAAACCATTATTAAATAAGGTTTATATTATCTTAAGAACTCATATGATTGAAAAGAGTGAAATATCATTAAATCAAATATGGTTTATAACAAAAGTTCATAAATTTCAAATAGAAAAAGAAAGTAAAGAAAACTAATGAAAATTCATTAGTTTTTTTGTCGTTTTTTGATGAAAAAAATATATCAATATGATATAATGACAATATATAAGATAGAGTAGAAATAAAGCGAGTGATTTAGTATGATGAAAAATCTATTAACAAAATTAAAAAACGTATCAAGAGTTAAATTTATAATAGTATTAGTAGTTTTATTACTAGCTGTATCTATTTCATTTCCAACTCTTGCTCGTTATAAAAATAGAATTGATATTGAACATGTTCTTACTACTTTAGGAGCATGGGATGGTACAGTAGCAGAAGGATATAAAAAAGGTACTGGAGAAAAAAATAATCCATACTTAATATCAACTGCTAATGAATTTGCCTTCTTCTTACAAGAATTAGAAAATTCAACATACAAAGATAAATATGTAAAACTTGATAAAGATATTGTTATTAATAACGGAATATTTAAATATGAAAATAATAATGTTTCTTATACACTAGCAGATAAAACAGTATATTTAAAAGCTTATACAAATGAGTTATATGAAACACAAGAATTAACTGCTTCACCTTTATCTACAATAAATCAACTAAATAGTATTAAAAACTTTGAAGGATACTTCGATGGTGATTATAATTCAATCTATGGATTATATATGACTAGTGAAGATCAAAATCTAGCTTTATTTAATAATTTATCAGGAACAGTAGAAAATTTATATTTAGAAAATACATTCATTTACGGAGGAGCTAATACTTCATCACTTGCAGCTAATACAACAAATGCTAAAGTAAAAGATATTTATGTAAATGGATATGTAATTGGAACAAAAGACCATTACAGTGAAACAAGTACTACTAAATTAACAAATATTGAAATCTCAAAAGATGAAAATAATTACACTGAAACAATTACTTTACCAGAAGTAAAAATAAGTGATTATACAAATATTAAATTAAAAGGAAAATATTCATCTACTGATGAAAATCAAATATTAAAACTTAACAACAAAGAACTAAGTAATGGAGAATTTGAATTAGACTTTGGTGCAGAAGTAAAAGAATCAATTGAATTAGTAATTGAAGATGAAATAATTTCAACAATTACTTTAACTGATTTAGAATATGTAATCACATATAATACTTCTTATACATCAGGAATTCTTGGTACAGTAAATAATTCAAATATTAAAAACTTAATTAATAAAGCAAATGTAATTGGAACTAATCCGGTAGGATTAATCTCAGTATTAGAAAACACTAATCTAGAAAATGCTTATAACACTGGAACTATTACTGGTACAAAAGCAGCTGGATTAATTAATAAGATTGAAAATTCAAATATTACAATCAATAAAGTTTATAATGCAGGAACATTAACTGCTACAACAACAAATGCATTCTTCAATGAAGTAAGTAATTCTGAAGTTACTTTATCTAATTCATTTAATACAGTAACAACAAATACTGAATATGGAAATATTTCATCAACAGTAACATTAACAAATGTCCTAGATGTAAATAATAATATTCAAGGCGCTACTACTAAAACATTAGAAGAAATTAAAAACAAAGAAACTCTAACAAACACTTTAACATATATCGAATATATAGATGATATAACAGTAGGAGAGTGGATTTACGAGTCTAATTATTTACCAATCTTATACTTTGATGATTTAAATAATCCAATAGCAAATTTAACTGTTGGAACATACAATTGGAAAGACTTAGGATTTGAACTTAAAAAAGTTTATTTCACTGATAAAACAGCATTTAGTATATCTTCTGCTAATAATTTAAATCCAATCAAAGAAGGTGGCGCATACTACTATATTCATAAGAGTGAAACACCATTAACTAAACAAGAAATGTTAAATATAACTGATTGGAAAACATATGAAGGAATTGTTAATTTAACAGAAGAAGGGTACTATACAATTTATGTTAAAGCTCTTGATACTGCTGACAATACTTACTATGTAAACAGTGAATTAATTGTTTTAGATTTAAACCCACCAGTAGCAACAATAACAATGAATGATAAGAAATTCTCATCATTTAGAGATAATTTATCAAACATTAATATTGCTGAAGAAACAAAAATTAATATTACAGTAGAAGATAAGTTCTCTGAAGTAAAAGAATTAAAATACTATATTTCAAATATCTTCTTAACAAAAGAAGAATTAGAGAATTTAGATGCATCTTTATGGAAAGAAAATGCTGAAATTACTTTAAATACTAAAGGTACATATGTAATTAATGTTAAAACTACTGATGAATTTGATCATACTGCATATTTTAATACAGATTACATAGTATTTGGTGGTTATGAAGAATACTTAAATTTAGGTAGAGAATCAAATACATACGATAAATTAAATATTACAAGTAACTCTTTAGTAACATACAATTTCTCATATCAAGATCAAACTAAATATGATGAAACTCTAAAGAATAACTTAATTACAAATGTATTGCTACCAAAGAATACAAAACTTACATTAATAAATAATAATACTAATGAAGTGTATACATACATTATTCAAAATAGTGAAGATAACTATAATTATCAAACTAATAGTTATGCAACATACCCATTAGATTTATTTACAAAAATTGGTCAAACCGATAAGACAAAAGTATTTGATCATAAATCATTTATTAATGAATCTACTAAAAATATTTCAATATTAATTGATTTTAAAAATGCTGAAATTTCAAATAACTTTACATTAAAAGCATATTTAGAAATGAGAAACTCAAATGAAGTAATTCTTACAACATTAAAATCAACTATAAAAGAAGTAAATGTCTATAAAGATAATAAATTATCATTAGTATTAAATAAACTTAATACAACAGAAGTAATTAGTTATAATAAGACAACAATAACTGAAGTAGATTTAGAATCATATATTAATTATCAAACTACAAATAATGAAACAATATATGATACAACAACAAATCATAAGTCTTTAGGACTTGCAATTAAATTAGTAAATTCTAATAACGAAATAGTTTCTAAGAAATATTTAAAAAATGTTTTATTCCAAATAGGAGAAAATACTTATTCTCCAGATAATGATGGAATAGTAAGAATTAATTTATCAAATGCTAAACAAACAAATAAATTAGTTATTAAAACATATGAAACAGATACTAAATTAGAAACAGGAAACTATAACTTTGTAATTACACCATTCCTTGCAAGTGATGGTAAATATTCATCTAACTTAACAGCAAATTCAATTACTTTACCTGTGACAACAACAAAAACAGAAGAAGTTGATTATGGATTTAATGTTACTTTAGACGAAAATGACAAAGTATTATACAAAAAACAAAATACACATGACTTGAACTTTAAAATTATTAAAGATACAAGTTTTGTACCAACTGTTAGAGTATCTCTATATAAGAAAAGCAAACTAACAGCATACAATCAAGTATACGATTTAATTAATCTTCAAGAAGTATCTACTAATAATTTAAATGAAGTAGAAGATAATATTTATACAGTTGATTCTAATAGTTTAGATTTATCATTAAATCTATCAAAATTAGATAAAACAGGTTACGAAGTTAGATTTGAATTATATGATGGAACTAAACTAGTAACAATTATTAAGAAGAGATTTATCGTTAGATAGGAAAGAGGGAGAAAACGTGAAAGTAAACAAGAAGACAAGACTAAAAATTATAGTAATGTTAATAAGTTCAATCGTTTTAATATGTGGTTCTGGGATCACATACTCCCTTTTTACATCTAGTTCTAGATTGGTAGCGAATCAAAAGATTGCTCAATTCGTCTTTAATGCTACTAAAACAGATGTGATTGAACTACCAATAGCAAATCTAAATCCTGGTGCTAAATCAGAATATAAGTTTCAAGTAACTAATAACATCGATAATAAACGAAGTGATGTTACTATTAAGTATCAAATGACAATAAAAACATTCCACTTCATGCCACTTGAAATAAACCTATATAAAGAAAATGAAGAAACACCACTTCTTACATGTGAAGAAAGTAGTCGTAATACTGATAACGAAGTAGTATGTAATACAGAAGTACAAACAATGGATTACAAATTAAATGCTACAGATAATTATAAGTTAGTCATTGAATTCCCAGAAGAATATAATGATGATTCTTACACAGATTTAGTTGACTATATTGATATAGAAATAAAGAGCTGGCAAGCAATTGGGGGAGAGGTGAAGAATGAAGAATAAATCTAAAACAAAACAAATTACTTATTCTTTAGCAATTACAGTAGTTGCTTTAGTTGGATTACTAATCATAACTAGAGGAATTACTTATGCTAAATATGTATCAAACTCAGTATTAAATTATTATTTAAATTCTAAAGGATTTTACTTTAAGAGTGATAATTTAGATACTGAAATAAAAAACAATGCAGATACATCTTGGGATGGTGGAAAAGTAACATTCTCAATAACTAATTCATCAAACAAATCCCTTGCAACAGAATATGATATAAAATATGAAATTACATGTTCTATAGAAGAAACTGATTCAACAAAAGTATGTTATTTAAATGGAACTAATTCCTCTAAAGTAGCACAAACACTATCAGCAGACTTTACTTGTAAAGATACAACTAATAATAAAGATGTTTCTTCATTAGATGAAGCAACATGTACAAAACAAGGGTACACATGGACAGCAATCCCAACTACTTCAACAAATTATTTTGAAGTAGTTGATATTAATGGAAAAGACGTTGATACTGCAAATGTCATTATAACTGCAACTTCAACATCTCCATATAAAAAGACAATTAAAGGAAAATACACATTAAATAAAGATAAAAGTGAATTAGGAACTCTATCTTTAAAATATGAAACTAAAACTCATTATGAAAATGTTATTGTAACAAACTCATACAATGAAGATAAATGTATAAAACTAACATGGAATAGTGATGATTTAGTAATAGATAATTCTGATTCATATCAAACATTAACAAATGATAATAATTATATAAATGGAGTTATCTTCAAATTAAATAAAAAAGATAGTACTAATTTTATCTTTTATAAACAAGATAAGTCTAAGACTTATAGTGAAGCTGATTTTGCCTTAGTAGAATCTACTGAGTGTCAATAAATATTGCTAATTAATGGTATATATGTTAAATTAAAATAGGAGGTAGTAAAATGACAAAAGTATTAACCGTAATTAAAAAAGTAATATTAACAATTGTAGGAGTTGCATATTTTTTATTCGCTTTAGCAATGACAATTTTATTATTAAACTATAATGCTTATGGAGTTACACAATTTGGTAATAAGAGTTTAATATTTATTAATGATGAAATAGCAAATGAAAAATATACAAAAGGTGACTTAGTAATCGTAAACTTACCAAAACTTGAAGATATGGAACCAGGAGATGAAATGTTCTGCTATCGTATTGATAGTAAAGGAATTCCATCATTACAAGTAGGTAATATTGGTGAAGTATATTTAGAAGAAAGAGCAATTACATATGAAAATGGAGAAACATACTCATATGAATTCATTGCCGGAGAAACAGAAGAAATTCATGCTGGAGTAGGAACATTCCTATCAATAGTTGAATCTAAATGGGGATTCTTATTCATAGTATTAGTACCATGTTTCTTAATTTTTATCTATGAATTATACTCATTAATTATTGAAATTAAATACGGTGCAGAAGAAGACTAATTTTAGTCTTTTTTTATTGTAAAAAAATAATCAATATGCTAAAATTATATATAGTATAGAATGAATAAAATAGGAGTGGTACGTGTGAAAGTTAACAACAATACTATAGCTAAAAAAATTGTTAATATTATCTTAGATATTCTAATAGTAATACTAGCAATTATCTTATTAATTACAATATATAACAACATCCAAATAAAGATACTAGGTAATGATTATGCCAGCTTCTTTGGAAATACAGTATTTGAAGTACAAACAGGAAGTATGGAACCAGAAATATCAGCAGGAGATTGGATCATTGTAAAATATGAGAAGAACATCCAACTTAATGATATCGTAACATTTGAACATAAAGGTCAATATATTACACACCGTGTAATTGAGGCATACAATGGAACTTATGTTACAAAGGGTGATGCTAATAGTGCTAAAGATACTCCAATTAGTAAAGATAAAATAATTGGTAAAGTTACAAAAGTACTACCACACTTCGGATTATTAAGAAAAACAATCTTCAATCCAATTGTTCTAATGTTCTTAATAATCACTTGCTACTTAGTAAGTGTTACATTTAAGAAACCAACAGAAAAAGAACAAGCTTTCGAACAAGAGTTAATTGCAAAAGTTAAAAAGATAGCACCAAAGAGAAAGAAAGTTAAAGAAGTTGTAGAAGAAAGAGAAGAAGTAGTTGAAGAAATCAAGGAAGAAGAAAAAAATGAACAAACTGAAGAAGTAACTGAAGTTGTAGAAGAACCTGAAATAATTGCTAGTGCACCAGTAGAAGAAAATGAAGAAAACATGGATAAAACAGTATTCTACAGAATGGTATCAGTTTCAGAAGATGAAATTTCATCAGCATATAACACACCAGTAATGGTAGAAGAAAATGTAGAAGTTTCAAAAGTAGTTGAACCAGAACCTGAGATTTCAGAAAACGAAGTTAAATCAACACTAGAATTAATTCAAAAGAAAAAGAAAAGATGTGCCAACTTCGTAGAAAAAACAATCTTTATAAAAGAACAAGAAATCGAAGAAATCATCAACTTACTAAATCTAAAAGAAAAAGAAAAAACAAATGAACCAACAATCAGACAAGCATTTACTAAATACTATATAGATGCTAAATACTATAATAACTGTGGTGAAGTAAACTTAGAATATAATGCTAAGAATATGAACTCAGTAATAGAAAAAGCATTAAAAGAATATGCAGAAGAGTTAATTAAAAAGTATAAAGGTTCAGATAAACAATATAAAGAAAAAGTAAATAAGTATTTAAAATATTTCTTAGTATTACATCAATTTGAACAAGCTTTTGAAAAAGAACAAACAATTGATGAAAGAAGAACAACATATTTAGACAAATTGAATAAATATGTAAAATTAGATATATCTGATAAAGACATGAAGGCACTACTTACTGATATAATAAAGATAGAGAAAAAATATAATAGTATGATTAAATTCTTACTTGATAAGTTATCTACAGGAATGTTTGAACTAGAATATAATAAAACATCTGAAAAAGATTACTTTGCAGTAGAATTAAAACATAATATTGCATTCTCTAAAGTATATAGTGAATACATCGTTGATAAGACTTATTCAGAAGGAATAGTTGCTGAAGATAAAGTAGAAGTACTTGCAAGTTTACTTATCGCTCAATTAGTTAAAAATATGATGGCTAAAGATTTTAAATCAAAATATATTATTTATATCTCTGGTTCATTATATGAAAAAGATGTTAAGTTAACAAAAGTATTTAAAACATTAGATGATGACTTTATTAAGAATAATATAAATATCTTAGTAAAATATGAAGACTTAGTAAAATATAAAAAGATAATTAAAGATCTTAAGAAAAAAGGTTACAACTTCTCAGTTGATATGACTGGAGTAGATAAAATCAAAAAGACTGATGAAGCTATGTTACATATAGTAGAATTTATCTTTATTAAGAAAGAAGATGCTACTAAAACAAATATAATAGAAATAATCCCAGAAGAAGTTAAATCAAAAATAACTTATGATGATATTTCTTCAAAAGTAGGAAGTTTTTAGGGGGAGTAAAATATGAATACATTTATAAGATTTTTCTATGAATTTATTTCAATATTCGTTGATGGATTCATGATGGTTGTCAAAGGAATCTTTGAAGGAATATGTAAGATGTTTAACTTTGGAGAATATGCTAAGTTAATCTCTAATTATCAAGGTAATTTCTCAGCAGGAGAAAAGATATTAGTAACATTATCAGTTGTAGTACTAGTAGTAATTATATTATTACTAGTATTCCTGCTTATAATGTTCATTAGAAAGATTCTAAGAAAAGCAGATAAAAACTTAGATAAAGATGAATTATTAAGTGAAATCTCTGACTTAAATGAACAAGTAACTAAGTTAATGAAAGAAAGAGATGAAATCATGGCTATGAAGGTTTCACAATTAGGAATTAATCCTGAAGATGGACCATCATCAGAAGAAGGAGAAGGAAAAGAAAAGACTGGAGAAGAAGGCGAAGAAGAATTAGACCTAGATACAGCAATTCGTTTCCCAAAACTTGTTTCAATTGATAATGAATTAGGTGAAACAAAACCTAAGAATTATGATAATAGCTTTACACTAGAAGAATTAATTGAAAACTTTAGATGTTTCGCAGCATCTCAATTAAAACTATATTATGATTATGATATTTTAAGACCTTTCTTCGGAGGACTTGCTTGTGGTAAATTAATTATCCTACAAGGTATTTCTGGAACAGGTAAAACTTCCTTAGCATATGCTTGGGGAAAATTCGTTGAACAAGATTCATGTGTATCTTCAGTAGAACCATCTTGGAAAGATAAATCAGACTTCTTAGGATACTTCAATGAATTTACTAAAAAGTTTAATGAAACAAGAGCTTTAGGAGAAATCTATGAAGCTGGATTCGATGATGATGTACATACAATTATCCTAGATGAAATGAACTTAGCGCGTGTAGAATACTACTTCGCGGACCTTTTATCAATTCTAGAAATGCCATCTCGTGAAGAATGGTTAGTAGATATTGTATCTAATACATGGCCAAACGATCCAAAAAGATTAGTAAAAGGTAAATTAAAACTACCTGGAAACTTATGGTATATCGGAACAATCAACAACGACGACTCAACATTCATGGTAACTGATAAAGTTTACGACCGTGCTATGCCACTAGATATCAATAGTAAGGTTGCACCATTCAAATGTCGTGAACAAGAATCAATTAAATTAAATGCAAGTTACTTAGAAACATTATTTGCTGATGCTAAAGAAAAATATCCATTAACAGAAGCTGGATTAAACTCAGTAACTGAAATTGATGATTATGTAATTGAACATTTCCGTATCGCATTCGGAAATCGTATTATGAAACAATTAAATATTTTCTCACCAGTATATGTAGCATGTGGTGGAAAAGAAATTGAAGCAATTGATTATTTCATTGCAAGAAAAGTATTAAGAAAATTCGACCAATTAAGTGTCGCAGTAATCAGAGATGAAATAGATCCATTTATTTCATGGTTAAATAAAAGATTCGGTAAGGGTGTTATGAAAGAATGCATCGCTTACTTAACAAATCTTAAGAAGAGCATATAGATAGGGTGATGTAATATGAAAAATAATTTCGTTGATAATGAACTTTCTGAACAAGCAAGACTAACTACCAAAAAATTCAGAAAAAAATTAGCATCTGAAATGTCATATAAATCTACCTATAACGGAGATGCTCTTTCTTTTGATTGGGTAGATATAATTGAAGAAGCATGTCCAAGAATAGACATAATTGTAAGAAATGCCAAAGTTGCATTAGTACAAGAAGCAAATGTAGAATTAATTGAAAAAGCTAAAAGAATTACAGTAGAAAGTGTAAAAGACTTAGCAAGACATACAAATTATATTAATAAGTATGATGAAGCAAAAGGTGAAGTAGAACCAGGAAAGATTCTAGATATAAGAAATGAAGAAACATTTAATATTTATGAAAATAGATTCTTACATACTTTAATATATCTACTTGATCGATTTGTATATGAAAGAGAACAAGAAATTAAAAGATTAGAAGTATCTGATAATAAACTTTTAGAATATAAAGCTAAATCAGAAACTCCAACTGAAAAAGTTCATATAGAAGTAAAAATCACATCTGATACAATTCCATCAGATCAAGTAAACGAAGAACTTCAAAAGAAATTAAAAGAAATTCAAAGTAGAATCAAAAGAATAAAAGAATATGTTGCTAGTTGGATGAAGTCAGAAATGGTTAAATCATTAGATAAGGCTCACATCCCACCAGTAAGATCACCATTAAAGAAAACAAATATTTTATTAAAGAACCCAAACTTTAAAGTTGCAACAGCACTTTGGGAATACTTAAATAAATATGGATTAGATGATATTGATAGTGATAAAGATAATATTGATAGTAATGGAAATGATGTAGTACAAGGATTCTTAGACCACTCATTCTTAATTGATTATTATGTATTAGATTCAATATCAAATTCCAAAAGAGAACAAAAAAAGAATTTATCTAAGTACGCAATTGTAATGCTTAGTGAAGAAATAAAAAGGATAGTTGATTTATTATTAAGTTGTGGTATCAAAATAACTGAAGAAGAAATTATGAAGTTAGTAGCGCAAGAATTAAAAGATGATAAAAGTGATCGTCTTGTTGGAGCAGATGATGTTAAGAAGAAATTTAAATCTGCTATGGACGAATACATAGAAAGGACACAAGAATACTTGTAATAACAATTATGAAAAAAGCATTTAAAATAATAAAGTATATCGTAAATACATTAATAACAGTATTCGTAGTATTATTCTTATTAATGGTATGTTTACAACGATTTAGTAATAATGAAGTATCATTCTTCAATTATCGACTATTCACTGTAGCATCTGGTTCGATGGCACCTCAATATAACGTAGGAGATGTCTTAATCGCTAAAGAAACAGCTGCAGAAGATATTAGAGTAGGTGATTCACTTACTTATTTAGGAAATACTGGTACATTTACTGGTAAAGTAGTAACTCACGAAGTAACAAGAATTGAAAAAACAGATGATGGACAATATATATTCCATACAAAAGGTAAAGCAAACTTAATTGAAGACCCTCCAGTATATGAAAAACAAGTATATGGAGTAATTGTATGGAACCCTAAAATCTTATCATTTATTTATAAGATTGTGGGAACACAATATGGATTATTTATATTTGTAGTATTACCAATCTTCTATGTAATTGGTTCTGAAATGATAACAGCAATGTTAGAAAATGAAGCAAAAAGAAGAAAAGAATACGAAGAAAGAAAAGCAGCAAGAGAAAAGAAAGAACAAGAAGAATTAGAAAGAAAAGAAAAAGAGCAAGAAAAGAAAGAAGAAAAAGTAGAGGAAGAAAAAACAAAAGTAGAAAAGAAAAAAACTACAACTAAGAAAACCACTACAAAGAAATCAACAACAAAGAAAACAGAAACTAAAAAATCTACTGAAAAGAAAAGTACTACAAAGAAAACAACAAAAAAAGAAACAAAAGAAAAATAATAACTAATCTATAGAAAAGGTGGTGAAGAAATGGATAAGAAACATAAAAGATATTTAAAACTTAATTTAATGTCCTTGTTTTTTACAGGGGTATCATTCATTTCTATAACCCTAGCATGGTTTGCATATAGTGGACTTGCAACAGTTGAAACTGTTATCAATGTCAAAGCTTGGCAAATAGAGTTCAAAAAGGGAGAAAACAAACAAAATAGTTTAATTAATGTAACACTAAATGATGTTTATCCTGGTATGCAAGTAAAAAATGAAATCATTAACATTAACAATTTAGGTGACGATGATGCAACACTAGATTATGAAATAAAATCAGCAAGAATATTTGATGATATAGTAACTGCAAGTTCTCAACAAGAGCTAGAAGATATTTTATCTCACAACTATCCTTTTAAAATCAATATGAGTTTAAGTGATAGACATGCTAATGCACATGACGGTACAGGAGAATTTAATGTATCAGTATCATGGCCATTAGATTCTGGAGATGATAAATCTGATAGTGATTGGGGAAAGAAAGCATATGACTTTAATCAATCAGAACAAGATAAACATACGGCAGATAATACATATCAAATAAGACCATCAATAAGTATTGCCATTTCATTAAAAGCAGAACAATACTTATCTAATGCAGAAGCTGCTGATCCTGAATTTAAATTAGGTACAATAGTATTATATGATTTTAAAAATAATGTTAAATGTACTGAAATATCAACAACATGTACAAAATCATATGTTATTGATACAAATAATAAAATAGGAGATACACAAGTAACTTTATTACCTGATTTATATAATACTTATTATGAACCAGTGGCATATACAAGTTATAATACTGCATTAACTGAAGTAACAAGAGGATGGCAAGTAACATTTGAAGGATTAAAAGTAGAACATATCCTACCAATAATTTCAAGAGATATAGTTAACTCAGAAATGATGAGACCACCTAAATCAAGTGAAGTTATTGGAAACCTAAATTATTCAACTAGAGTAAATGATTATATTTCATCAACAATAAACCAAAATGGATACTATAGATTTTTAAATGAACAATTCCCATACTTAACAACAACTAAATGTTATTGGTTAGATACTACTTATAGTAGTACACAACAATTTGCATTAAAGAAAGTAGATGAGGAATTCTCAAAGGTATATAACGAAGATAAAACAACAACATGTTCTGTTATACCAGTAGCTAAAGTAAATAAAATAAAATTAAAAGTTCAATAAACTTTTAATTTTTTTTATAATTTAAACCATAAAAAAACCTATCATTTGATAGGTCTTTTATTATGCTAATTTTTGTTTGAATGATATCTTAGCTTCAATATCTAATGATTCATTGTTTGTAGCTACTGCTGTATCAGCATCATCATTCATTGTTTCATTCTTTGCAGCTCCTTCGAACCATTCGAAGTAAACTCTAATTGTAAATGTTTCATGTTTATTATTAGTTAAATCCATACTTTCAGAAATAACATTATTTGTAATTGGGTTAACATCAACTTGATTACCTTCAATATATCCTTTTGGAAGTATTGAATATTTAGTAATCATTAAGTCTGGCATATCATCATTTAAAACATCAAGTGTAATATCATATTCAAATGAAACTCCAACGTTTTCAGGATTGATTATTATATCGAAATGTCCTTTTGATGAAGGAGCGATTGTTCCACTCGCAACATGAGGATTTTCATCAATCTCAGGTGTGATTGCGATAGAAGAAGTTGTTCCATTTGTTATATCACTATCGTTAACTAATATCTGCCATTTGGCAAAGAGCACATTTACATTACCAGTCGCATCTGCAACATAACGTGAATATGTATTACTCATATAACTTAACGTTAACGACAATGAAAATATAAGTAAAAGAATCTTAATTTTCTTTGTCATATATATGCCTCCTCCTTCTATACTACAATTATACAATTCTTTACATATTACGACAACGTAAAATATTGTAAAAGTGAGTGTAAATATGTAAAGGAATGTAAATCAAAAATGAGGATAACTTTATATACCAACGAAAACTAAAAAAAGTAGAATTTTTTTAATTTTTTTATTTCAAAAAAACTTATTTTTACAAATCTATGTTATAATGTATAAAGAATAGAATAATAGAGGTGAATTTATGTTCTGTAATAAATGTGGAGACAAAGTAGAAGCAAATGAAACATATTGTAATAAATGTGGTAACTTTTTAGGTAATAGTCAACCAGCTGCACCACAAGCACCAGCAACACAACAAGCTACACCAACACCATATGTGGCACAACAACGACCAATAAGCCAACCGCAACAAGTGATGCAACCAACAATGCCTCAAGTACAACAAGTACCACCACAACAACCGCAATCAATGCAACAAGTTCCACAACAAACTTTTAACAATAATGTAAATAACAATGATAATTCGCAAATGTTTGTAGGTAACGTAAGAAGTTTAAATGCTCAAATGATGAATATGAATTATAATCAACAACCAATGAATCAAAATCAAATGAACGTTAACTATAATCAACAAATGCCAAATAATAATCAAACTAAAAAGAAAGCAAAATCAGTAGTTTTAGGATTTGTTATAGGTGCCGTAGTATTCGGACTTTTAGCATTTGTTATATTAACAACTTTCCAAGATTCTGTATATCTTTCTGATGATACTTATAAAGAAGAAACAGAAGAAAAAGAAAAGAAAAAATCAAAAACAAAAACAGTAATTGTATATGATAATAAATATACAGGTATGAATATTTCAACAAAAGAAGATGCCAATAAACTAATTGTAAAAGATTCCGTTGATCAAAAAAGTGCTTGTCCTAAAGAGATAAAAGCAATAGAAGATGACATTATTAAGAAATATGGAATTACAGCTGTTAACTTATGTGAAATGGAAACAGGTTTTGCTAAAGAAGTAGGAAATGTATTCAAAATCATTTATGATACATTCCCTGATGCAAAAGGATATTTAACAAACCTTACATTAGTAAATGCTCCAATATCAAGTGGTTATATTGCAGCATTCCAACCAATCTTCACATTCGCAACATCATCAACAGATTCAACATATCCATGGGTATTAAAAACACAAATATATTTAAATACATCATACTTCTTAAATAAAGATAGATTAAAATCATCAGTAGAAAGTGGATCTGCATCTGGTCACTTCCCACCAAACGCTACTATTTATTCACCAGTAGCTCATGAGATGGGACATTACTTATCATTCTTAGCAATGATGAATAACTATAAAGTAGATTCAATCCTTATAATTGAAGACGCAGATACTGATGTATTATATAAACTAATAGAAGACTTTGGAAAAGGTACATTCTCATTAACAATGATTAATGAAGCTTATAATAACTATAAAAAAGAAGTAGGAACTACTCTAGGTTTAGATGACTGGAGAGCAACAATTTCATCATATGCTGTAGCTAAAGATAATAGTGGTAATTACATTTATGATGAAACAATTGCTGAAGCATTCCATGATGTGTATCTAAACGGAGATAAAGCTGCTCCAGCAAGTAAATACGTAGTAGCAGTTTTAAAAGAAAAATTAAAGAAGGGAGCATAGTATGAAAAAAATATTAATAACGATAATAACTATTGTACTATGTACAGTATCAGTTTTAGCAGCAACAAAAAACTTTACTATAACTTCTACAAATCTTTCTTTTAATAATAGTAAACAACAAGCTATTACCAAAGAATTCAATAAGAAATATGATTTATCATATAAGATAGAATCAAAAGATGAAAAACTAAAAAAAGAAATAACAGAGCTATCTAAAAAAGTAACATACTTATTACTTGGAGAAATGAATGAAGATGAAGAAACTCCAGAAGAGTATTATAATCGTCACAAAGAATACTTAAAATTAAGATATGCTCCAAATATTCCTAAAGATAAAAAAACATCTTCAGGATTAGATGAAAATTCTAAAGAATATAAAGATGACTTAGTATCAGGTTTAGTAGTACCAAGTTTATTCTTAACAATTAATGAATTAAAGATTAAATATAATACATATGGAGATATAAGAGTAGTATCAACAGATGATGGTATGCTTGCAATTAATAATATTCCAAATGTAAAAATGAAAGTTGCTTCTTCAGAAGATCCTAGAAAATATGAATTAGAAGAAACAAACTTAACTTTATTCTATTATTTCAAACAACAAGGAAATGATTATAGATTATATTATCTATCAGGAGAAACATATACAGATGAAGAAGATGAACCAACATCAAGTTCTAATTTAAATCTTGCATATGATTATTCAAAACTAAATAGTTTAACTCAAGCAAATATAGATAATGTAACAAACATATCAAAACAAAGTGTTATGTATTTAACATCTAATTACAATAACTATGTAGTAGGTCATGCAAACGCTATTGTAATTAATCAAGGATTATTAGTAACAACATGGCAATTTATAGAACAAGCATTAATAAATGCTCAATATATATCTATAGTTGATTCAAACAATATAGCACATCAATTAGATGGAATAGTAACAGTAAATATAAATAGTAATCTAGCAGTATTAAAGTTAAAAGAACCAACACATACAAAAATTACAATAGGTGATTCGGATAAAGTAGCAGTAGAAGATGCTTCTATAATGGTTTCATATAGACCAGGACAAACAATAACTAAAAAAGGAATTGTAACTGCAAATGATGGATATATTCAAACATCAATACCAGTTGCCTTAGAAGAACAAGGTTCTCCAATTTTAGATAAAGATGGTAATTTAATAGGTATGACTACAAAAGAAATACTTAACTCATCAACATCAGTATCAATACCAGCAAATGCCTTAAAAGAAGTACAAGATTTATTTAATAATATAAGTTTTGATAAGATTAAAACAGTAAGCTTTAATAAGTTAAAAGAAAATTATTATTATGTAAAATATGCTGAAGAAATAGAAAAAACTAATATTCCAGAAAACGTATGGAATAGATATAAAGAAATAGGTAACTTAGATAAAACTATAAATATGGATATAGTAAAATCTAGTTATAAAAATAAAGTATTATCATTAAGATATAAAAATAGTGTTAAAGAATATATTCCAACTATGCAATTAGTATCATCATTTACTAATAAACTAAAAGAACAAGGATATAAGAAAATATCCGAATCAAATACAAAGATCATATATAAAAATAATAAATATCAAATAACTATAATGGAAGAATTTGATTATCTAATCATAGTAATGGTGAAATTATGAA
>JAZRPV010000036.1:0-3964 GCA_045649455.1 Bacilli bacterium
TATCTAGCATCTTATTAAGTACTAAATTAGATCCATTTACTTCTAAAATAAACTCTCCTCTAATTACAATATTATTATTCTTTAAAGATAAAATTTCTTTATAATTAAAAAGATGAATTCCATCTTTAAACACCGTAAATCTAAAACTATTATCTAATAAATAATTATGTATCTTTTTAAACATAATATCACCATTAAATTATATGTTTTAAATAAAAAAAAAGAAAAATTATTGTAATTTTTCTTTAATAATATTACTAACTTCTTTCATATCAGCTTTACCTTTTAATTGGCTAGTAGCTTCTTTCATTACTTTACCCATATCTTTTTGACCTTCAGGTTTTACTTCATCAAAGATTGCACTGATAATATCTTTTACTTCTTCAATTGATAATTGTTCTGGTAAATAGTTCATTAAAATATCTACTTCTTTTTGAGTAGCTTCAATTAAATCACTACGTCCACCTTTTTCAAATTCACTAATTGAGTCTTTTCTCATTTTAATTTGTTTGTTAACTACATCAATTAATAATTCATCATTAATTTCTCTTTTACGGTCGATATGTTCTTGGTCCATAGCTGCTTTTACCATTCTAATAACAGTTAGTCTTTCTTTTTCTTTATTTTTCATGGCTTCTATCATATCTTGTTTTAATTTTTCTACCATAATCTCATCTCCCTTGAACATATTATATATTATTTTTTTAATGAATTCAATTATCTACTAGCATTATATTTCTTAATATATTGCTCCGCTAATCTTTCTTCATCACATTTATGCCACCATACTCTACCATTAGTATCTACTCCATTAATGGCATCACAAAATTTATAATAGCATCCTTCTCCAACTTTACTATCAAAATCTACTCTAATAGGTCTAATTAATCCACTAAGTCTACTACTAACAACTAAGTTTCTAAATTTTCTATTATTATATAATTCTCTAACTATAGGTGTCGTAAATTCATAACCATAACCATTTCTTGGTTGCCCATATGCATATTTAATTTTATCTAATAATATTTTAATTTCCGGATCAATAATATCATACTGCGTAAATTTTAATATTTCTTTCATAATATCAGCAGTCTGTAAAACATTAAAACTTTCTTCTAATATTCTTCCAAATCCACGATTACCTGCTATTTCTGATACACTCATACCAATTCTAAATGATTTAACACCTTGATATAAAACTATAGGTTCATTTACTGAATTAACAACATGATTAATTTCATGAACAACTTTTTCTAAAAACTTATCAGGTGATTCATCCTTAGTATTATCTGTAATATAAATTGTTCTATTAATTTGCATTTTACCATCAAGTCTTGGCATAGCACTTAATGAAACAAAAGAACCTACTCTCCCAATATCACTTTCTTTAATTCCACTAATCTTAAAATTCTTAGTAATATTTTCAAAACTATCTTTTGTATAAACAAAGTTACTTGAGCTAAATGCCTTATAAATAGTATTAACATGATCAAATCCATAATGAGCAATTAAACCTGCAAAAACTACATACTGAATACTCTTCAATTCTCTAGGTACATTTCTACCTTTATTCATATTATCTACTAATGTTTTAGCATAACTTAATATATAATTAACATTCTCATCAGTACAAAACATCTAACTCACCCCCAATGTGTTCTAAATTATATCATCAAAGAAATTATTAGTCAAAAAAAATAGAGATTAATAATCTCTATTGTTAGCACGGTTTCTTTTTTGAGAATTCTTAATACCTTCTTTTTTAGCATTTCTTCTTCTTACCCCTGGTTTATCATAAGCTTCTCTTTTTTTGCATTCTGAAGGGACACCGTCTCTTGCTACTTTTTGTTTGAACTTTCTTAGAGCTTGATCTAAGTTACCTCTAACAGTTACTTTAGTTGCCATCATTATCCCTCCCTTCGTTTTAACTAAATTGAATTATACCAAAAGATTTTTTATTTTTCAACAAAATTCTCAAAAAAACTTACAAAATCTAACAAAAAGTACTTATATATTTCAAAAATTCCCCAAATATGACACCAAGCTTATAAATAATAGGAAAACTAAAACATATAAGAACAATAAATAAAATCTTAGAAATAATTATTTTAAAGGACATAAATCACCTTCACTCATTCGTCTTAATGATGATCCAATTCCTTCACCAACTTCATATATAAATTTAATAATTGAAGTAAAAGCATTTAACAAAGTACCACTAACACTACTCCCTCCAATTATTTTATCTAAATCAGAATCTAATACTTTATCCATTATTACACCTCCCAGGATTAGTAAATCCTTCAAATACCCCAGATAAAAAAATAATAAAACCAACAATCCCTAACCAAAACCAAACTCCTCCACCAGTAACAGTCTCTAGTTGAGATTCATTAAGTAATTCCATACTCACCTCCAAATAGATTTAAATATTTTATAATTAACAATCTTTCTATCTAAAATAGAAAACACAATAACTTCTCCTTCTTCAAATAAATTATTTACATCAAGTAAAATATAAGAATAAAAAACACCTTTTCTTTTTAAAATATTATCATCAATAGAAACAATCTCATACTTTACTTTTTCTCCATCTATAAAAATAAAACTATTACGATAAAAATAATTAATATCACTCTTACTAACAAATACACCAATATATTTATTACTATAAGTACCAGAATAATTCTTATATAAATAAATATTTCTTCTAAATAAAATACTCAAATTACAAATAAAAAAAACAGTAACAATAAATAACAAAATATAAATAACTTTATTATTACAAAAACTCCTATTCATATATAATCCCATCTCTAAGTTCAATCACTCTATCAAATAACTTCTTATTATTGAATCTATGACTAATTACAATCACTGTTTTATTTGATAAATACTTAAATACATTTTTAATAATCTCTTTCTCACTTTCAATATCAATATTCCCAAAAGCCTCATCAAAAATATAAATACTACTCTTCTTAAGTAAACTACGTGCAAGTATTATTCTTTGTCTTTCACCATTACTAAAATTAAATCCATTCTCTTCTACCATAACTTTATAATCATCAACAAAATCTATTTTAGATATTCTACATACTTCTAAAAACTCATCATCTGATACTTCTCTATTAAAAACAATATTATTATATAAAGTATCTGAAAATAAATATTCATTATTACTAACATAAGTAATATTACTTCTAATATTTTCTAAATGATAATGATTTATATCAATATTAGAAATAGAAACATATCCATATGGAATATCAATATATCTCATAAGAATCTTCATTAAAGTACTTTTACCAGAACCACTCTCTCCACAAAATAATATCTTCTCTCCATATGAAATATTAAAATTTAAGTTAGAAAATAATATCCTACTACCTATCTTATAATTTAAATTATTAAAACAAATATCTCCATCTAACTTATAAGCATAATAAAAATAAGATCCTAAAAACTCTTCTTTTCTAATTGAAAATAAATCTTCAACTCTCTTCAAAGCAATATTAAAATCAATAAACTCTAAACAAACATCAATAATATTATTTAAACTGCTAAGTAAATAAGAAAAAAAACTAGAATATAAATATAAATCAGTAATAGAAAAACTCCCATCTATAACTAAATAAACACCTAATCCATAAACAATAATATATATAACACTCATAACACTATTCTTAAAGAAATTATTAATACAAATAAATCTATTAAACTTATAATTACTATCAAGTAATCCATTATATTTTAAACAAAATCTATCATACATCAACTTCTCTAAATGACATCCCTTTATCGTATCAACATTACTTAAAGCCTCAATTAAATAAGAATTAACAGAATCATTATAAATATTATTTATCTTAATAAATCTCTTTTTAAATTTATTTCTACAAATAATAAAAATAATATAAATAAAAAGAATAATAAAAATCATAGTACTTATTCTCTTATTAAT
>JAZRPV010000037.1:0-18946 GCA_045649455.1 Bacilli bacterium
CTATAATTGATATTATGTTAACTTCTATATTTGATTAAATTAAGGTATATATATTGTTATATATACTCTTTTTATTTATTTAAATTAATTATATATTTATATGTATATTCTCTATTTATTTGATTATATTAATTTGTATATTAATAAATATATTTATATATATGATTTTAAGTTTATTTTATTTTTAATTTATAATTATATTTAATTTTAATTAAATTATCTGTATATACATATATCTATATGTTCCTAAAATGAATTTAGACTACCTAGTGTTCATCTAGAGGGATTTAAATCGATTTTAGTGCACTCTCCCCCTCTTCGATTGATTTTAGAAAATAGGGGGTTAATTATAAGCGATTTAGAATCATTTAGATGCATAGTTCTTCATCTCGATTTATTTCACGAAATCACCAAATGCATTTAAATTAAATTAGATGGGTAGTTCTTCATCTAAATCGATTTAAATTCATTTCACGAATATTAAGAATTTATCTGGACATAATATTATTGGAGGTTTTTATATGAAATCAAATAAATCAATTAAATGTGATGTCTATACTTGCAAATACATTAATTGTGACGAAGGAACATGTGTTTTAGATGATGTTAAGATAAGTTGTTCATGTGACAAGGGTAAATGTTGTAGCAAAGAAGAGACTATTTGTAAGAGTTTTAAAGAAGATAAAACTAAAACAAAATAATAGAAGAGGGGGAACATCCCCTCTTCTATTTGGTTTACATAACTTTACATAGTAGTATTACTACTCTCTTCTACTCTATTTTTCTGGTGTATCTATAATACATTCTTTATTAATAATAAAAAAGACCTTATGGTCTTTATTTTAATTCTTCTAAAATTGATTCACCAATTTCTGGTTTTGGAATTTGGAAGTTTTCTGCGATTGTTGCACCAATGTTTGCTAGTGTTTCAAATTGTTTTAATCTTTTTGGTTCTTTGAAATTTCTACTATACATAATTACTGGTACATTTTCTCTAGTATGATCTTTACCTTTGAATGTAGGGTCATTTCCATGGTCTGCAGTTATAATTAATAAATCATCTAATTCTAATTTATTTAATATAATAGGGATATCTACATCTAATTCTTCTATTGCTCGAGCATATCCTTCAACATCTCTTGTATGTCCATATAAACTGTCAAAATCAGATAGGTTTACCATACATAGACCAGTAAACTTCTTATCCATAATATCAGTTAATTTATTTATAGCTTCTTGGTTATTTGAAGCTTTAATACTTTTATTTACGCTTGTAGAATCAAATATATCATTTATTTTACCTATACCAATTACATTATATGATTCTTTTACTAAATCATTTAATATTGATTTTTTTGGTGGCTTTAAAGAATAATCTTTTCTACAACTATGAATGAATTTATATTTACCAGGAGTACCAGTAAATGGTCTTGCGATTACTCTCCCTACTCTCCATTCATCTTTTAAAGTTAATTCTCTTATTCTTTCACAATATTGATGTAGTGTATTAATTGGAATACAATCTTCGTGAGCGGCTACTTGTAAGTCTGAGTCAGCTGAAGTATAAATTATTAATGATCCATAACTTACTTGACGTTCACCTAATTCTTGAATGATTGCATCGTCTATACAACATTTATTCCCTACTACTCTTCTACCTGTTACTTGTTCTATACCCACTAAAATGTCATATGGGAAGCCATTATTGAATGTTTTGAATGGTACGTCATGTTTTATACCAACCATCTCGTAGTGACCGTTTAAAGTGTCTTTTCCAGCGTTAATTGGTTTAGCGATTGTATAATATGCTTCTGTATTTGGATTTTCATTCATATTAATAGTATCTAAGAAACCAATTTTCTTTAAATTTGGTACGAATAAATCACATTGTTCATTAACATGACCTAGGGTATTAGAACCATTATCTCCAAAGTTGATGGCATCTGCTGTTTCTCCAACTCCTAAGGAATCTAAGACTATTAAAAATATTCTTTTAAATTTCATAAATGTCACTCCTCTTTATGACTTCTAGGATGATATTCAAAGTAATCTTGTTTTACTTTATCATCACTAACTCTTGTATATATTTTAGTAGTAGAAATATCTGAATGACCAAGCATTTCTTGGATACTTCTTAGGTCAGCACCTCTATTAACTAAATGGGTTGCAAATGAATGTCTAAGTGTATGGGGTGATACTTCAGGATTTAATCCTTTTTCTTTTAAGATTTGTTTTAAATTCTTGAAGAATCCTTGTCTTGTCATACCTTTACCATGATTATTTAAGAAAAGCTTATCTGATGATGTTTTCTTTAACATAGAAGGTCTTACTTCTAAATACTTTTGAATATAATATATAGAATATTCTCCTAAAGGTATTTCTCTTTCTTTATTACCTTTTCCCATTACTCTTATTAGACAATTTGTCATATCTATATCATTTACAGTTAGGTTAACTATTTCACTCACTCTTAAACCTGTTCCGTACATTAATTCTAACATAGCTTTATTTCTATAGTCAAATTCTGTATCTAGTTTGATATCTAGTAGTTTATCTATATCATCAATTGATAAAGTTTTAGGAAGTGATTTTCTTAACTTAGGTCTTTCAATAAACTCAGATACATTGTCTTTAGTTATATTTACTTTTAATAAATAAGTATGAAAATTCTTTATTACTGTTAAATTATGAGCGATAGTAGTTGGTTCTGTATCAGATCTTTCTTTTAAAAAATCTTTTATATCATCTGATGAAATTCTTTCTACATCATATATATGTCTTTTACTTAGAAATTCTTGATAAACATTTAAATCATTTAAATAAGATTCTTTAGTTTTATCTGAAAGTCCTTTTTCAAAGATACAGTAATTTATAAAGTCTTTAATTGCATTTTCTATACTCATATTATCACCATATTAATTATATAAAAATATTTGTTTTTTTTCAATGAGGTAGAATATTTGTTTTATTTTTGATAAAATATTTGTTGGTGATATATATGATTAATAAACCTTTAGCTTTGAAACTTGCTCCTAAGAGTTTAGATGATGTTATAGGACAAAAACATTTATTAGGAGAAGATAAAATTCTTAGTAATTTAGTTAAAAATAAAAAATTATTTTCTATGATATTATATGGTTCTCCTGGTATTGGTAAAACTTCTATTGCAAATGCTTTAATAAATGATTTAGGTCAAAGAAGTAGATTTTTAAATGCAGTTATTAATAGTAAAAAAGATTTAGAAATTGTTTTTGAAGAAGCGAAGATGTATGATGGAATAATTCTTGTTATGGATGAAATTCATCGTTTAAATAAAGATAAACAAGATATATTACTTCCTCAACTTGAAAGTGGTTTAATTACTTTAATTGGTATGACTACATCTAATCCATATCATGCAATTAATCCTGCGATTAGAAGTAGATGTCAATTATTTGAATTAAAACCTTTAGAAACAGACGATATTATAGATGGGTTAAATAAGGCTATAAAACACCCTGATTTAGAGGGAATTGTTATAGATGATAAAAGTATCGAATTAATTGCAAAACTGTCTGGAAATGACCTAAGATACGCTTATAACCTATTAGAGATAGCATACTACTCTACTGATGATAAAACTGTTACTGAGGAGAAGATTAGAAGAATTAATAATAAGCCAGCATTTTTTGCAGATAAGAATGGTGAAGGTCATTATGAAGTCCTTAGTGGATTACAAAAATCTATTAGAGGAAGTGACGTTGATGCTGCCCTACACTATTTAGGAAGATTAGTAATGGAAGGTGATCTTGATTCAATATATAGAAGACTTTCTGTTATTGCTTATGAAGATATTGGTCTAGCAAATCCTGCTATTGGTCCTAGATTAGATGCTGCAATTAATGCTTGTGAAAGAGTTGGTCTTCCGGAAGGAAGAATTCCTTTAGGGACAATTGTTACTGAAATGGCACTTTCTCCTAAAAGTAATACTGCACATATAGCATTTGATATGGCTTTAGAAGATATAGAAAATGGTAATGTTGGAATGATTCCAAATCACATTAGACCTGATTCACCTGATTATAAATATCCTCATGACTATCCAGGTGTTTATGTAGTACAACAATATTTACCTGATAAATTAAAAAATAAGAAGTATTATAAACCTAAAGATATTGGATATGAAAAGCAAATAAAAGAAGTTTATGATAAATTAGAAAGAATTAAAAATAATGCAAAAAATAAAAAGTAGACCATGTCTACTTTTTTTATAGTCTCATTTCTCCGATACTATCTATATTATTATATTTTCGTTCGTATTTATTTGTATTTAATATTACTATTGATAATCCATTCATTTGTGCCACTTCATAATCCCAATCTGTTGCTTCATCTAAACAAAGTATTGCAAATGGCTTAATATTTTCATAATTTTGCATCCAAATTTCTGGATATTGTTGTGATTTTTCTAATAATGTTTCTGCTGTATAATAATCACTTATTGTTAATGACCCATAATCTCCTGACCATGAATCATCGTGATATACATGTCCTATATTATTTTTTTGTACGCCTGTATATATCATTGTTAAATATTGTCTAGGATCTTTGTATGTTTGTATGTTTCTTTTTCCTATATATGTAAATGAATGACTTATGCGATCAATTTTTGTATCTTTTGGTTTAATTTTCTCTTTGTCTATTTGTACGTCACTTCTTACAAAGGCATTAAACTCTTGCCCATCTAAGTGATAAACGTCGCATTCATTTAATTTGCTTTTCATTTCATCATAGAACTCAGAATTTTTTGTAAAATTGGTTGCACTAGATACTAATGATGAATATGTTTCTTGTTGATATTTATTTTGATATGTTGATAATAATGTTGCGATGTCACTATCTTTTAATCTTTCAAATAGGAATTGTATTCCAAAAATTCCTGATTCATCTAATCTTTCGCGGACTCTTTCTAATATTTCTATCGATTCTATGTCCTCTGTTTTTCCTTGTTCTTTCGCATATCTCATTAGTGCTGATATATCCTTACTAACATTTTGATATCTATCATTAAATATATATTCTGAAAATAAATCTCTATATACGTTCTTTATAATAGTATCTGAAGTTTCAAATGAGTCTAGCGAATTATATATATACTTTTTTTCTTTATAGTCATAATAATTTGATGTTCCAATGATTCTTGATAAACTTAGTGATTGACTAAAATATAATTCATCATTTGAGATAATTTGCTCTATGTTTGATTTTCTTGCATTTCTAAGTTCTTCATCTGTATATGGAATTAATTCTCTAAAAGTATTTATTACTGTTCTATAAAATTCGCTATCCATTATACTTGTTATTTCGTCTAAATTATTTCCAAGTTTATACTCTTCAAAAAGTTTTTTTGCAATCTTATCTGGGAGTCTACTTAGAAATAATAATTTTCTTTCAATGATATTATACATTGTCATATTGTTATTTTTTGCATAGTCTAGTATTAGTTTTGCACTTTCATAATCTATATTTGAAAAAGTTGCACCATATAAATTAATTTCTTCTTCTATGAATTTAATTAATTTTTTATATTCTAAATTTCCTTTTAAATGTTCAATTTGTCTTACGTATCTATAGTCAAATTTATCTATTGACTTATCATCAAATAATGTCATTTTATCACCTATTTTTATTAAATTATTAATTTTTAATATTTTCAATATTTTGATAATAATTTGTTATTGTTTTTACATAAATATACAGTTGTTGTTTTACCAAAGCATTTGGTCTATGGTAGTTAATAACTGGAAAAAAATTTAATGAAATCAATAATTTAAAGTAAAAGTGAATGTTTTATTTGTAAAACAAATTATGATGTTGAAACTACAAACAACCTAACAGAATTTCTTATATTTAATGAATGTCCTAAACAAAATAATAAATATGGATTAAAAATAAATTTGAAGAAACATGAAATAGAAAAGATTTTATTAAACACTTTAATAAAAATTATTTATAAAATCAAAAGACTAGAAAATAAATTCTAGTCTTTTGTTTTACTTAAAATTAATTTATTTTAAAAATAATCTTTTGAAATAACTATAACTGGACGGACACCATAAAAGTAACGATCAACAGTTTCACTAACTCCAAATTGACCAGTATACCATACAACATATAAAGAACTTGTACTCCTTGTCGCTCCAGTCCAATAAGTAGTGGATGAAATCCATGGATAAAGTTCACTGTTACATTTACCAGAAACATGATCAGGATAACTACAAGCGAATGTTTCTGGATTAGTTAACTCCTCATAATTAATAAGTCTTGCTTCTACTACATCTACTCCAAACTCTTCAATCGCAATTTTATAGTTATTTACATATCCTTCTATTATACTGCCATTATAATCACTTAAGTTTGTCCCTTTTTGAGAATCTGTTGCGTATTGAACAACTCCTATATAAGGATAATTATCATTAGAGCCTAAAGCTGTTGGATCTTGTATTCCCTTTGGATTTTCTAGTGGAATTATATTGTAATCAAAATCACCCCAACCAATATTTTTAGACCCAATATGTAAATTATACATTGATAAAAGTTTAACATTATCTCCTTCTGTACCAATAGTATAGAATTGCTCAGTTCCAATTGTTACAATTGTACCAATATCATTTATATCACCATTTGCAGATACAGGATTAACATATACTCCATTATTAGTTACACTGCTTCCTGTACCATCACTTTGAACATATTCTAGTGTTAAAGCTAAATCTAATGTAGTTGCTGTTGTTGGTAAATCTGATGCACTAATATCTCTTCTATACTCAATTCTTACTTTAATAGGCATTGTTGTATCTTGACTTAAAATTTGTTTTGTACTGATAGATTCACCATTTTGATAAGTAATTTCATATTTTAAAAACTTAGCTTGTTCTGTTGTTAATTCAGGATTCTTTATAACATTTTCAATCATTGCATCAATACTACCATTATTAACTACATCAACTGTAAACTCGTAAAAGTCTCCAGGCATATTTAATGTTGTGCTAAATTCTAATGTACTACTTGTTTTAATTTCAGGAACATCAGTAGTTGCACTTCCATTAGTTACTCTAGGATTATTTAAATAAATATCCCAATCTGCAGCTGATACTCTAGCATTACCTTGAATAGTAAGTACTGTATTTAAAGCTGCATATACAACTGTTAATGTAAATACAGATACCATTACAAGACCTAAAACTACAAATAAAGTTTTTCTGTCTTTTATATTAAAGTTTATTCTTTTCATTTTCTCACCTTCTATTATAATTAAATTACTAATTATAAATATTTTCAATATTTTGGTAATAATTTGTTATTGTTTTTACATAAATATACAGTTGTTGTTGGATTACCAAAACATTAGGATTATATGAGTTAGTACAACAATATAACTGGAGTAAAACCCAATGAAATCAATAATCCAATGTAAAAATGAATGCTTTATTTGAAAAATAAATTATGATGTTGAAACTACAAACAATTTAATAGAATATCTTATATTAAGTGAATATCCTAAACAAAGTAATAAATATGGATTAAAAATAAAATTTATGTTATAGACATAATGACTTTAATAAATACCAAGAAAAATTTAAAAATGCTTTAGAATTATCCTTAAAGCAACTTGCTCAAAAGAAATTTGAAGAAACACGAAAAAGAAAAAGTTTTATTAAACATATTAATAAAAGTTATATATAAAAAACAAAGACTAGAAATATAAATTCTAGTCTTTTATTTTACTTAAAATTAATTTATTTTAAAAATAATCTTTTGAAATCACTATAACTGGACGAACACCAAGATAAAAACTATTAGAAACATATGTATTATAACCACCTTCATTTATTCCCCACATAAGTGTAGTATTAGTATATGATGGTTCAACAACCCAATATGAATAGTCTGTAGAATAAATTGATTCTCCATAACACTTATCACTATAGTAATCACAGCTGAATGGATCACTACCAGCTTCTAGGTGTTTTAATGTTCTTGCTTCATTTACGACTATACCATAACTTTCTATATATTGAAGATAATCATTAATATATCCCTCTACAAGACTACCATTATATCCATTAGTACTATTAGAAAAAATAGTTGCACCAAAACTTAAACCATCTGCATTTTTATGACCCAACATTCTTGAATCTTGAACTCCTGTTGCTTCATCACCATAAGGCGTATAAGTTTGGGTATTATAATCATATACTCCACCAACATATAAGTTATACATTGATAAAAGTTTTACATTATCTCCTTCAGTCCCAATAGTATAGAATTGTTGATCTCCTATTGTAACAATAGTACCTATTTCATTTATATCTCCATTAGCGGTTGCAACTTTTAATACACCGTTATCTGTAACACTGCTACCAGTCCCATCACTTTGAATATATTCAAGTGTTAATGATAAATCTAACACTACTTGTCCTGTAGGTAAATCACTCGCTATTAAATCTTTTCGATATTCAATTCTAACTTTAATTGGCATTGTCGTACCTTTACTTAAAGTTTGTTTAGTTGTAATTGATTCACCATTTTGATAAGTAACTTCATAATTTAAATATTTCTTTTGTGATGCATCTAATTCTGGATTTTTTATAACATTCTCAATCATCGCATCAATCGAACCACTATTGACAACATCAACAGTAAATTCATAAAAATCTCCTGGCATATTTAATTTTGTAGAAAAATCCATTGTACTACTTGTTTTAATTTGAGGAATATCAGTAGTTGCACTTCCAGTTGTAACTTTAGGATTTGCAAGATGGATATCCCAATCTGCCGATGAAACTTGTGCACTACCTGATATTGTAAGTACTGCGTTTAATGCTGCATACGCAATAGTTAATGTAAATACAGATACTAACACTATACATAATATTCCATATAACATTTTTCTATCTTTAATATTAAAATTTATTCTTTTCATTTTCTCACCTTCTATATTAATTAAAATATATATCTTTTCTAATTACAATATTTTGGTAATAATTTGTTATTGTTTTTACATTTATATACATTTGTTGTTGGCTTACCAAAGTATTAGGACTGAGTAACCTTACAACTTGTTTTATAGTAATAAAAAAGTACCAGAAATGGTACTTTATTTTAATTAGAATTTAATTTCTACATCTTGTTTTTTATGTTCTTCTGCTACGAAGAATTCTCTTTTTGATAATCCTTTTGTTCCAGCAATTATACTAATTGGGAATGTTACGATCATTTGATTATATGATGAAATATTTGCATTATATAATCTTCTTGCAGCTTGTAGATGTTCTTCTACATCAGTAATAGAATCTTGTAGTGTTTTGAAGTTTTCGCTAGCTTTTAAATCTGGATAATTTTCTGCTAAAACATTAATTTTAGATAGAGTTTCATCCATTTGTTTATTAGCTTCATTCTTTTCTTCAATAGTCATTCCTTTACGGATTTTAACTACATCGAATAATACTTCTTTTTCGTGTTTAGCATATCCTTTTACTGTTTCAATCATCTTAGTTAAAACATCATATCTTTTTGTTAAAGCTACATCAATTCCTGAATCTGCCTCATCAATTTTTACTAATGCTTTATTAAGATTATTTGACATTACAATAATAGAAATTACTACTACTGCGATAATTATTAATACGATAACTAATGCCATTATTTTGCCTCCCTTCTAAATAAATCATTGTCTAAGTCTAACTCATCGATAAACATAGTTATTTGTTTAATATCGTTGGAAATATTACTTCTTACTTGTTCCTCATTAATTTGTTTAAATATAGGAGCATGCTCAAACGAATCTTTTCCATCGTATAAACCAATATGTAATTTGTTATCTATGAAACAAAGAAGTAATCTTCCTTGATTCATATCATCTAATTTTATTATCTTTTCCATGATTGGAGGTGTTAATAAATAGAATGCTTCATGATCACTTTGGGCATAAACATTAAATCTTTTATTAAAATCCATTGATTCTAATTTTACTTTTTCAAATTTAGTGTCGTTACCCCAGTTACTTACTCTATTATTTCCAAAATGTTTTTGACATACTTGTAGGTCAGCCTTGAATGTTTTATTAAAGTCAAATATCATCCATCTACCTCTAAATAATGTTACCCAATATGTTCTTGTGTTTCCATCACTATCAGTAGTTTCTCTTTCTTCTTCTATATGTATATCAGCTTGTCTAAATCCAATATCTTTATATCGACCACTAATATAATCATTTGATGTATATCTATCACCCATATGCATCATTTTAGTTGATGATATTACATCTCTTGGCATTCCTTGTTCTGGACGATATGTTAAATCTGTAAATACAGTTTTTAATGCACTTTGAACAAAATATTTTTTAAATTTTAATATATAATCTGTTTTTTGTTTTCCTGTACATATTAGTGGTAAACCTAATGTTACTGGTATTGCAAATATAGCAATTTCATATGTTTGAAATATTAATAATAGTAATATAAATACTGCTAGGGTTATTCCTCCTATTAATAATATATTCTTTCTTAATTTTATTCTATCTTGTTCTAATTCTTCAATTGTAATCATACTCTCACGCTACTTTACTAATTTATATTTTAATCATATCACATTATATTCCTTAGATAAAATAAAAAAACATATAATTTGTGTAAATTATATGTTTAATATAAATAATTCTATTAATGAATTTGGATCTATATCACTAGTTTTCATTTGGATATCCATATCTGATAGAGTTTTCATTAAATCAAGTAATTCTTGTTCTGAATAATATCTAATTAATTCTTTTGTTTTCTTTACACGATAATCTGATTTTTCTCCTAACATTTTAGCAATATCATATGGAGAAAGATTTTGATTTGATAGTGTTTTTACTTGATATATTATTCTTATTTGACTGGCAAGTAGTCCAACTATCGCGATTGGTTCTATTTGATAATCTAGAAGTTCTTTATATTTTCTTAGAGCTTCTTTTTTGTTTTTTTCAGCTAGAGAACGAGAGAATGAAAAAGTTAATTCTTGTTCATCCCCTAGTTTTTCTATTACTAATTCTTCTATATCAGATTTAGATATTTTTTTTGTTTCAAAATTAAATGTTTTTAATTTTTTACATTCATTTTCTATTTTTGTAATATCATTTTTACAATATTCTACTAATAGTTTTATTACTCCTGCTTCTAGAGTATAATCTTTTAATTCATTTTTTATAAAGTTTTCTGGATTTATTTCTACTGATGAGTAATTCATCTTCTTTTTTAATTCTTTAGTTACTTTTAAAGTATTATTTAGCTTAGATGCAGTGATTATTAATAAATTATCTGTATTAGGATTTTCTAAATATTTATATAAGTGTTTTAGATTGTTTTCCTCATCTTCTTGATTTATTCCGTCTATATTATTAATAATTATTACTTTTTTATCTGATAGAAATCCATATGTATCTAGGTCTTCTAGAGCGTTTTCTAATTGTAATTCTTTAGCATCATATGTAGAAGTTAAAGCATCAGTAAACTTTTCTTTTTTAATTATTTTATCTATTTCTGTTTTTAATGCTGTAAAATCGTTTGTTTCTAATAGATAATTATTCATTTCTTAAAACTTTCTCTACATGTTCTATGATTTCTTTTAACATTTTTTGATCTTTTCCTCCACCTTGAGCGAATGTTGGAGAACCTCCTCCATTACCATTTGAAGAAACAGATGCATCTTTTACGATTAAACCAGCGTGTACACGAGATGTAGATCTTGCTAAGAAATTAACACTTCCATCTTCTTTTTTATTTATGAAGAATACAAAACCTTCTCCCATTTCATTTACTAATGTATCAGCAATTGTTTTTAGTAAGTTAGTATCTTTATCATTTACTTCCATTACTATTGCTAGTAATCCATTATAATCTTTTACTTTTTCTCTATAAATATCTAAGTTTTCTAGAGTTTTCTTTTCTCTTGCTTCGAAGTATTTCTTTTCTAAATCTCTTACTTCTTGTTGAACATATTGTAATTCATTTTTTTCATACATTATATCTTTATATGATATTGGTTTATCATGATTAATATCTATATCAAATACTAATTTTATTCCTTCGTTTTTAGCATCTTCAATTATTTCTTTAGCTTTCATTAATAATTTTATTTTTTCATCATTATAAGGTTTGATTACATCGAATAATGCAGTTTCAATCTTGTTATTTGTTACTGCTTCGATACGATATACATTACTTCCTTTAGATTCACATGATGTGATTGCTAAACGTGAAATTTCATTTGTATTAGAAGCGTGTGTTCCACCACATAATTCAATTGATTTACCAATTTTAACTACACGTACTGTATCTCCATATTTTTCACTAAATAATGCCATAGCACCCATTTCTTTAGCTTTATCAATTGGCATAATTTCAGTTGATACAATTAAGTTTTCTGAAATCATTTGATTTGCAAAATTTTCTACTTCTAATAATTTATCATCTGTCATTTTTCCTGTATAAGTAAAGTCAAAACGTAATTTGTCATCATCTACATAACTTCCTGCTTGTTTAATTGTATTTGAAACAGTTTGTTGTAATGAATATTGAAGAATATGTACACTTGAGTGGTTTGCTTCAATTTGTTTACGTCTTTCTCTATCGATTACTAGTTCACATTCATCATTATAGTTTATTTTTCCATCTAATAATTTAACTTTATGGATATGTTGTCCATTTGGCCCTTTAAATACTTCTAAAACTCTTGCTTTAAAATTATTTCCAACGATCATACCTGTATCAGATACTTGTCCACCTGATTCTGCATAGAAACAAGTTCTTTTTAATGCGATATAACAATCGTGGTCAATTGTATCTACAATTTCATCTTGTGAGAAGATTGCTAATACATTTGTTTTTAAACGATAAATTCCATAAGCAAATTGACTATCTTCTTTAAAATCTAATAATACTTTCTTTTGTGAAGCCATTGCTGTTTTATTTTTAGCATTTTTCTTAGCTAATTCTTTTTGTATTGTCATATATTTATCAAATTCTTCTTTTGATACTGTATATCCTAATTCATTTAAATATTCTAATGTTAATTCAAATGGGAATCCATATGTATCATATAATTTAAATGCTTCTTCTCCACTGATTGTTCCGTCAGTTGAATCTTTTACTAATTCTTTTAATCTTCTTTCTCCTGCTTCAAGAGTTTTTAGGAATAATTTTTCTTCTTCTAATACTGTTGCTTCTACTATTGGTCTTTTTTCTCTTAAGTATGGATAAGCATCTCCCATTACATCTACTACATCAGATACAATCTTATACATAAATGGTCCTTCTAAACCAATGTTTTTCCCTACTCTAACGCTTCTTCTTAATAATCTACGTAGAACATAACCTCTACCTACATTTTCAAAGCATGCACCGTCTGCTAAGGCAAAAGTGATTGCTCTTACGTGGTCAGCAATAATTTTATATTCTTTTTGACCGGTATATGATGCATTAGATAATTCTACAATATGTTTAATAATTGGTTTGAATAGGTCTGTTTCAAAGTTTGAATCTACGTTTTGGAAAATACAACACCATCTTTCTAAACCTGCTCCTGTATCGATATTCTTATTTGGTAATTCTTGATAGTCTTTTCTGTCTACTCCTTCTTTAGAGTTGTATTGTGAGAATACATTGTTCCAAATTTCTACATATCTTTCTTGGTCTTCATCACATTTAAATTTCTCTAAAGCATCTCCATTAGGATCATAAGCTTCTCCTCTATCGAAGAAAATTTCAGAGTCTGGTCCACATGGCCCTTCTCCAATTTCCCAAAAGTTTTCTTCTAATGGAACTATATGTGTAGGATCAAGTCCGCATTGTGCCCATCTTGCAATGGCATCTTTATCAGTTGGGTATACTGTTACATAGATTAAATCTTTATTTATACCAAAGTATTCTTCACTAGTTAGTAATTCAAATGCAAATTCAATAGCTTCATTTTTAAAATAATCTCCTATTGAAAAGTTACCCATCATTTCAAAGAATGTTTGATGTCTTTTTGTAATTCCTACATTTTCAATATCATTTGTACGAATACATTTTTGAATATTTACAATTCTTCTTGATTCTGGTGTTTCTGAACCATCAAAGTATTTTTTTAATGGTGTTACTCCAGCATTTACCCAAAGTAAACTATCATCATTAATTGGTACTAATGGTGCACTTGGAAATAATTTATGTCCTTTACTTTCAAAGAATCTTATCCAAGTATTTCTTATATCATTATGTGTCATGTACTTCATATTTATTTCTCCTTAAATTTGTTCTAATATTTCTAATAATCTTTCTTCATAGTCCTTTAGGTTTCCATTATTGAATATATAATAATCTGCGTAAGCAATTGGTCCACCTTTTGCTAGATTTTCTATTTCAGAAGTATCTCTAATAATAATTTCTTCTCTATTAAATGGTCTATCAGGACGTACATTAATTCTTTCATATCTTAATTCTTTATCACAAACAGTACAGATTAGTTTTAATTCTGGAAATTTTTCTTTTAAGAATATATATTCATCCCAAGAATATAATCCATCTAATACTGTATCTTGAGTTTGTACTGATTCTGTTATTTCTTCTTCTAGCAGTACCGCGACTGCGGCCATTCCGTATTGTTTACGAATGTTTTCTCTAAATTCTTTTTGACTTTCTGGAGTTATTTCAATTCCTTCTTTACGCATTCTATCGTATACGGCGCCTCCAAAATAAATCTTATTCCATCCATTTTCTTTTAAATAATCTGTTGCAATACTTTTACCACTTCCGGCCATTCCTACTACTGCGATTAATTTATTCATATGTCCTCCTATTTTTTATTTTCTTTCTTAACTATTTCTTTTGCTTGTTCTTCTAATGAAGAATATCCTGAATTAATTACTTTATAATCAAAATCATCAAATTTATCTATTTCTGTTTCTGTAATATGATTCTTTTCTGATTCAGATAATTCTACATAGTAGTTTTCTCTTTCTATTTTTATTGTTGTTACATTTGTATATGTTTTCTTTAAATTAATAAACTCATTTTCTAATCTTGCATCTGTAATTATAAATGTATCAAAGAAATTACTTAATATTTCAATATCTTCTTTTAATCTATTTATAAGAAAGTTTGGTTTATTAAGTTTTTCTCTTATTATTTCAATTCCCATTTTTTGTAAAAATTCACGTGGTTTTTCATCTTTTTCCATATCATATTCAAAGTAATTTCTAGCATATGAATATAAAGGTTCTGTTATTTGCATTACACAAGGTTTATATCCATATTCCTTTAAATTATCTCTTAAAAGTTCTCCAAATGTATTTTTACCACTTTTTGCTTTTCCACCAATTATATATATTTTCATAGTTTCTCCTTTTTATTCTAATACAAATAAAAGACCTCGGTAGGAGGACAATTTGTCCGGTACCATCCTACTTTGGTCTTAATTGTTATAACGGTATCCCGATAAAACTCGTAAAGTAGCTTCTTATTTAATACTTTATTCATTCTCACCATCCATGAACTCTCTTAAAATAGTAATTAAATAATACTTATCTTTAGTCATCGTTTTATTATTTTTCTTCGCCTGGTATTAATTTATCGACGATATTAAATTTTTCATTTATAAAATTGAATATTACTTTAGCACATGCAATTACAGGTGTAGCAACAATCATTCCTATAATACCAAAGAAATGTTGGAAAATCAATAGGCCTACCATAATTGTTACTGGATGTAATTTCATTGTATGCCCCATGATTAATGGTTGATAGAAATTGTTTTCTAATGCTTGTACTACTAAGATTGAAATAATACAGCAAATTCCAACTAATGGGTCCATTGTGAATCCTACGATAATAGCTGGTATTGCTCCAATATATGGCCCAAAATATGGAATAACGTCTGTTAAAGCACAGAATAATGCAAAGATTAATGGTGCTTGTAATCCAGCTAATGTTAAACCAATACTTTGTGTAATAAATACTAATAACATTATTAAGAATAATCCTTGTAAATAACTTCTTAATGATTCATTAATTCTAGTAGTTAAATCATTATAATTTTTTTGATGTTTCTTTGGAATAAAATCTAAAATAAAATCATTAATCTTATTAAAATCAAATAACATATAGAATCCAATCATTAGACCTAATACAAATGAAACTCCACCATTTACTAATGATTTTCCTATTTGGAATAATGTATCTGGAAGATTTTCAGTTAGTCCTTTCGCAAGACCTTCAATAGTTGTATATACTTGGTTTAATAATGATCTACCAGTTGCTCCATCAAATGCTTTAAATAAATTTTCAAAAGCATCTTTTAATTGAACTGTAATTCCTGGTATTACATCAATAAAATCTTTTATTTGACCAATTAATGTTGGAATTAATAAATAAATGATTAAGAATAATAATCCTAAGAAAACTAAATATGTAATAATACAAGCTAATATTCTTGGAACTTTCTTATCTTCTAATTTTTTTACTAAAGGATCAAATAACCATGCAATAATAAATCCAATAAAGATTGGTGATATTACTGATAAAAATTCTCCAATGATTCCAAAAACTTTCCATTCTTTTAATATATATGTTCCTAGTAATACGATGGCGATAATTGTCATAAAGTAAGCAATATTTACAAATTTCTTACCTGTATGAATTATTTCGTTTAAACTAGTAACGTCTAATTCTTTATCTTTCCCTTTTCTAAACAATTTAATCCTCTCCTTTATGTTAATTATAACACATCTACTAGAAATAAAATAGCATTTAAAGTATAATATTTTTAGGTGAATTATATGAAGACTTTAAAAAGCAATTCTATTAATGAAATTATTATTAAAAATTCAAGATTTATTACACTTTTATATAAATTAAATGATGTTAATGAGGTTAATTCTATTGTAGATGAAGTTAAAGAATTATATCCTAAGGCAAATCATTATTGTTATGCATATATTACTGATAATGCAAGACGTTCAAGTGATGATGGTGAACCTGGTGGTACTGCAGGTGCACCGATGCTTAATGTTTTAGATAAAGAAGAATTAATTAATGTTTTAGCAATTACTGTAAGATATTTTGGTGGTATTAAATTAGGTGCTGGTGGATTAGTTAGAGCGTATTCTAAATCAGTTAGAGATGCTGTAATTGCAAGCGATTTAGTTGATGTTGTTAAAGGATATCGAATGAATGTAATTATAAGTTATGATATGCAAAAAAACTTAGATTATTTATTAAAAAATTATGTTGTTGTTAATAAACAATTTAATGATAAAGTTATTTATACTATTTTACTTCCTATAAATAAACTAAGTATTTTAGGTGGATATGAATATGAAATATTAAATGAAGAATACATAGAAAAAGTTGAGGCTTAACTCAACTTTTTATTTTATTTATTAACTTTTTCATAGTAACAATGAGGACATAATGGTTCATATGTTACTGAGTTTTCTCCATCAATGGCTACTTGGTCACCTTTAGTAGTAAATTTACCATTAACAAATCTTGCATTATACATGGCTTTTCTACCACATGTACAAATAGTTTTCATTTCTTCTATTGTATGAGCAATTTCTAATAGTCTTGTAGAACCAGGAAAACCTTTTGTTTGAAAGTCTGTTCTTAATCCATAACAAATTACAGGTATATTTAGTTTTACAACTATTTCCATTAATTGATCTACTTGAATTGGCTCTAAAAATTGAGCTTCATCTACTAATAGACAACTAATATTCTTTTTCTTTTTTACTATATTAAATACATTTTCTTCTGGACCAATTAAGAAATTTATTTTTCTTTGTAATCCAATCCTTGAAACTATATTTAAATCCCCTTTTGTATCTTTTGATGGCTTTGCAACTAAAACTTTCATTCCTTGTTGTTCATAATTATAAGCTGCTTGTAATAGCAAAGCGGTTTTACCACTATTCATGGCTCCATATCTGAAATATAACTTAGCCATTATTTCACTCTCCTACTCTAATTCATTATATCAAATTAGTAGGAGTTAACAAGTGTTTTTAATCGTTTTATAACTTTCTTTTCAATACGTGAAATATAAGATTGAGATATACCAAGCTTTTCGGCAACTTCCTTTTGTGTCAACTCATCTTGTCCCATTAAACCATATCTTAAAATCATAATATCTCGGTCTCTTGGTTTTAAATGCATAACTTCATTAATCATAATCTTTTTATCTGTTTCCTCTTCAATTCCTTTAGTTACAATATCGGAATCTGTACCTAAAATATCTTCTAAATGTAATTCATTACCTTCTGCATCATATGAAAGAGATGAATCAATACTTACTTCTGCTTTATTTCTTTTAATTTTTCTTAAATGCATTAATATTTCATTATCTATACAGCGTGATGCATATGTAGCTAGTTTAATATTTTTATTTGCGCTGAATGTATTTATTCCTTTTATAAGACCAATAGTTCCAATGCTTACTAAATCTTCTAAATCTACTCCTGTATTTTCGTATTTCTTTGCAAGGAAGACAACTAATCTTAAATTATGTTCAATTAATTTATCTTTTGCTGATATATCTCCATCATCTTTTAAGGATACATAATAATCTTCCATCTCTTTTGATAATGGTTCTGGTAAGATATCTGTTGAACCTAAATAAAAAATACTTTTAGTTTTACTAAATAACTTCTTAAAAAATTCAATTATTTTTATCATAAATCCTCCTGTATTTTATTTGGTAATATACATTCACTTCCATTTAATTTAAATTTATCTTTTGATATTCCAATTAAATAATTATTTAATACTTTGTTATCTATAATTATTTTATCTGGTTTAATACATGGAATTATTCCATTGTAATTTAATGCATGATATGGAACAAATAAATATTTATATTTAGTATAATCAATATTTATATTTACTAG
>JAZRPV010000038.1:0-2271 GCA_045649455.1 Bacilli bacterium
AATTATATCACTATAAAAAATAAAGTCAATACTTTTTTAAAAAATTTTTAAAAAATATTTACAAATTGTAAACCTTGTAAAAATTTTAATAATATGATATACTTATAGTGTGAACTATAATATTCAATATATAGTGTATTATCTGGAAATCATAGGTGAAGAATCTACCAGTTTAATATTTGAGGTGATTCTCTGCTATATAATATTGTAAATTCACACTTTACATATAGTTAAGAGGTGTTTATATGTATTATAGCTATTCCAGAGTTTTATCATATAATGCACTTCTTAACATCTTAATTGGTGAACGTGGTGTAGGTAAAACTTATGGTGCGACTAAATTTGTCACAGAACAATTTATAAAAAAGAAACATGAATTTGTCTATATCAGAAGATATAAAACAGAACTTCATAAATCATTACCAAAATTCTTTAAAGGTCTAATTAAAAAGGAAGAATTTAAAGATCATAAATTAGAAGTTAAAGGTAATAATATTTATATAGATGATATTGTTGCTGGATATGGTATGACTTTATCAACAGCTCAATCTTTAAAATCTTCTAACTTTCCAAACGTTAAATACATTATATTTGACGAATTTATCATTGAAGAAGGTCAAGGACATTATTTAAAAAATGAAGTATCTTCTTTTCTAGGTTTAATTGAAACAATTGCTAGAATGAATAATGTACGTGTCTTTCTTTTAGGTAATGCAGCTGATCCAGTAAATCCTTACTTTCTATTTTTTGATTTAGAATTACCTTATAATAATGATATAAAACTTTTTAAAGATGGATTAATTTTATTGCAATACATGAAAAATGAAGAATATCGTCAAAAGAAAAAAGAAACACGCTTTGGTAAATTAGTTGCTGGTACTGAATATGAAGAATATGCAACAGATAATAAATTCACAAACAATAATAAATTATTTATAGAAAAGAAAAGTAAAACAGCAAAATTTTCATTTGCTTTTATATATAAGGATAATATATATGGTGTCTGGAATGATTACTCTATTGGTAAAATATATGTATCTAATGATCATTTTGATAATGGTATAATATTTGCTACTACAACAGATGATCATAAACCTAATACAATGTTATTCTCAATCGCTAAAAAATATAATTGTTGGAATACATTTATTAAAAATTATAAACTAGGTAATGTATATTTTGAAAATAACAAAATAAAAAACATGTGTAAAGATATTATTAAAAATTTAATGAGGTGATACAATGAAAATAATTGACGTTTCACATTGGCAAGGTAATATTAATTTTTCACAAGTTAAAGCTAGTGGAATTGAAGGTGTAATTATAAAAGCTGGTGGATCAGACGCTGGATTTTATAAGGATTCTAAATTTGAAACAAATTATGTTAATGCTAAAAATGCTGGTTTACATGTAGGTTGCTATTATTTTGTCGGTGCTGGTTGTGTTTCAGCAATTGATGGTGAAGCTGACGCTAGACGTTTTTATAATATGATTGTTGGTAAACAATTTGATTTACCAGTTTATATGGATTTTGAAGCTCCATCACCAAGAACTCAAAATGGTAATACAGCTTCTGTAATTGCTTTTTGTGATTATTTAGAAAAGAAAAAATGTTTTACTGGTGTTTACGCTTCTGATATTTCTGGATTTAAAGAACGTTTAAAATTAGATCCGTTAAAAAGATTCACGCTTTGGGTTGCAAGATATGGTAGTCAACCTCAATATGCTACATGTTGGGATATATGGCAATATACTTCAACTGGACGTGTTAATGGAATATCTGGAAATGTTGACATGAATGAATGTAGAAGAGATTTTCCTTCTATTATTAAAAGTGGTGGTTTCAATGGTTACAAGAAAGGATCTACTCCAGCTCCTAAACCACAACCACAACCTCAACCAAGTATAGAATATTATACAGTTGTTAAAGGTGATAATCTAACACGAATAGCTAAACGCTTTGGTACTACTGTTAATCAATTAGTACAATGGAATAATATTTCTAATCCTAACTTAATATATCCAGGTCAACATTTACGTGTTAAATAAAAATCGGTATTGACAAAATATTTATAATGTGTTATAATTAATAATGTCCACTAATATTAATTTGTTTTATAGTTCCAATATGATTCTAAACTACAAATTTAAAGTATTATGGATTATAACAAGGTGTTCTCCAATGATATGAACATGGTGACAAGTGACATGCTTTTTTCTAGCGTGTGACAACGTTCCCTGGTGTGTCATTTTGGGGAACTTTTTTAGTGG
>JAZRPV010000039.1:0-7087 GCA_045649455.1 Bacilli bacterium
TTTAATGAGTTGTATGTTAGGTTCACGTAGTGGTAATAGAGGAGAATGCGTAGGAAGTTGTCGTCTACCATATACTCTTGAACGTCGTGGAAGAATTGTTCAAAAAGAAAAATATTTACTAAGTACAAAAGAATTAAATACAGCTCCTAGATTTAGAGAGTTACTAGATAGTTCAATTACAAGTTTCAAAATTGAAGGAAGAATGAAATCTCCTGAATACGTAGGATTTGTAACAAAATATTATCGTAATGTAATAGATAATAACGGAGCATATGTACTTCTAGAAGATGAAACAGATAAATTAAAAACACTATTCACAAGAGAATTTACACTAGGTCATTTATTTGAAACACCAGTAGATAAAATTATGAATATTGAAACACCTAATCATATAGGATTAGAAATAGGTAAAGTAATTGAAGTAAATGAAAAGAAAATAAAAATTCAATTAGATAGACCACTAAATCAACAAGATGGAATTCGTTTCCTACAAAGTGGTAAAGGATTTATTGTAAATTACTTATATGATGAAACAGATAACTTAATAGCATCCGCTCCAGAAGGAACAGTATGTTATGTTGATAATAAAGTTGAATTAAAAGATTATGATACAGTATGTAAAACACAAGATTATCAATTAATTACGTCATTAAAACAAATGCCTGTTAGAAAAATACCAATTACATTTAAAGTAGAAGCTAAAATAGGTAAACCATTAGATATAATTATTAGTGATGGAGTAAATCAATTTAGAGCGGTAGGTTCACCTGTTCAAAAGGCAGAAAATGCCCCAATGGATGATGATAGAATCCGTGAACAATTAGAAAAACTTGGTGATACACCATTTGTAAGTACATCTACATTAGTAACATCCGATGATAATATTTTTATTCAAATAAAAGAATTAAATGACCTACGTCGTACTTTAACTAATAATTTAATGACTAAGAGAATGGAAGTTAATGTAAACTTTGTAGTAAAAAATGAACCACTACAAGCAATAAGTTTACAACCGCAACCAAAAGTAATTTCAGCATATATTACAAACTTAGAACAACAAGATGCATGTCGTAGAATTGAATTAAAAAGAATATATACATCAAGTGAAGCCTTATTCAATCAAAGTAAAATCTATGATGATAATTACTTCAAGGTACCAAGATGTAAACGTAATACAATCGATAACTTAAAGAATAAAAACTTAGTATCTGATTATTATGATTTTACAGTTAAACCAGGTGCTATTGGAAACTATCCATTAAATGTAACAAATATTTATACAATGTATTATTTATATAAGCATGGACTACAAACAATAACACCATCAGTAGAATTAACTGATGAAGAAACATTAAAGATGATTAATCTATTTAAACAAACATTCCAAGTAGAACCAAATGTAGAAGTACTTGGATATGGTAGAGTAGAAAATATGATTATAAAAGGAAATATTTTAAATCTTGAAAAAGATGATTATTCTTATGTATTAATTGATTCTAAAGAAAGAAGATTCCCAGTATTCTTTGATGGAGTTAATACACATGTTTTAAATCATGAAAATAAAACTCTAACAAATATTGAAGCATTCAAACAAGTTGCATCAGTTAGACTGGACTTCTATAATGAAAAAGAACCTGATATAAGAAAAGCTGTAAAGCAGTTTGAAAATTCTATTATTGTTTAAAAAAATATCTCATTTTGTGATAAAATATAAGTGAGGAGTGATCTTATGGCAGAAACAAACGAAAAGAAAAAAGGTGGATTAAAAAGTTATTTAATTCTAGCTGCAATATTCTTAGTAGGAGTAATTGTTACTTTATACTTATGTAATTTGTATGAAGTATATGATGAATATCAAAAACAAACTCCAGTAATTAGAGATACCTTATCAGAAATAACAGCCGATGAATTAGAACATTATATTTTAGAAAATCCAACAACAGTAATTTATATGTGTACATCAAATGATATGATATGCCGTAATTACGAAAGTAGTTTTAAGAAACTAATTAAATCAAAAGAATTACAAGATGAAATAGTATATTTAAATTTAAGTGATTTAGATCAACAAAAGTTTATTGAAGACTTTAATAATAAATATAATTTCAAAGTTAAATTAACTACATATTATCCAGCTTTAGTAGTATTTGAAGAAGGAAAGATAACTTCATTACTTCAAGGTAATGCTGAAGAAGAATTAACTGTAGTTAAAACAAAACAATTTATAGAAATACATAAAATAGGAGAGTAATCTCCTTTTATATTAGGAGGAAAAGTATGAATAATATCGTTTTATATCAACCTGAAATTCCGCAAAATACAGGTAATATCATGCGTACATGTGTCGCAACAAATACAAAATTACATTTAATAAAACCTTTAGGTTTCAAAGTGGATGATGCTTCTTTAAAAAGAAGTGGAGTAAACTACATTGATAAATTAGAATGGGAAGTTTATGAAAATTGGGAAGACTTTAAAGAAAAAAATAAAGGAACTTATTATTACTTCACAAGATATGGTCATAAACCTCATAGTAGTTTTGATTATAACAAGAAAGATGAAGAATTATATTTTATCTTTGGAAAAGAATCAACTGGTATTCCAAAAGAAATATTAAAAGAAGATTTAGATCATTGTATGAGAATTCCAATGACTGATAATGTACGAGCATTAAATGTATCAAATAGTGTTGCAATTGTAATTTATGAAGCTCTACGTCAACAAGAATATAATGACTTACTAATGGAAGAACCTCATAAAGGGAATGATTTCCTAGAGAGGGATTAATATGGATAGAAAACAAGAAATTGAAAGAAGTATAATTACTAAATTTAGAAAACCAATTTGGAGACATTTTATGAAAGCAATACGTGATTATAAAATGATCGAAGAAAATGATAAAATTGCTGTATGTATATCTGGAGGAAAAGATTCATTTCTTCTAGCAAAGTGTATGGAAGAAGTCCAAAAACATGGTAATGTAAAATTTGATTTAGTATATATAGTAATGAACCCTGGTTATAATGAAGTTAATAATGAAAAGATTATTGAAAATGCAAAACTAATGGGAATACCAATAGAAATATTTAAATCAGATATATTTAATGTAGTAGATACACATGCATCTGATTCCCCATGTTACTTATGTGCTAGAATGAGAAGAGGATTCTTATATGACCATGCAAAACAACTTGGATGTAATAAGATAGCCTTGGGTCATCACTTTGATGATGTAGTAGAAACAATTCTTCTATCTATGATTTATGGTGGTGAATACAAAAGTATGATGCCAAAACTAAAAAGTACCAACTTTGAAGGTATGGAATTAATCAGACCACTATACTTAGTAAGAGAAGAAGATATTCTAGCATGGAAAAAATATAATAATTTAGAATTTATAAACTGTGCTTGTAAATTTACAGAAAAAGATAACTTAAAAGATTCTAAAAGATTAGAAATAAAAATGTTAATTAAAGAATTAGAAAAGAAAAATAAAAATGTTGCCTATAATATTTTTGCATCAAGTGAAAATGTAAATATAGACACAGTTCTTGCAACAAAGAAAGACGGAATTAAAACGACATTTTTAGACAATTATGATAAATAAAAAGAAGTCAACTAAACATTTTTGACTTCTTTTATTATTTACTTTGTGTCGAAATTATGGTATTTTCAATAATAGAGGAGTGATAGAATGTTTTGTGGAGAATGCGGAACAAAAAATACAGGAGCATCTCAATTTTGTGAAAACTGTGGCGCAAAATTAGCAGGTTCCCCTGAACAACAAGTAAATCCTTCAACAGTTGGAGGAAATGTTAGTAATGTACAACCTAATAATGTACAACCAATGCAACAAAATCAAATGCCAAATAATCAAGCAATGGCAACACAACCAGCAAAACCAATGAGCAAAAAAACAAAAATGATTTTAGCTATCATTGCTGTAATTGCTGTAATCTTTGGTGGAGCATATTATTATGTTGGAACATTAGTAACACCAGAAAAAGTAGCAGAGGATTATTTCAACGCTTTAGTTGAATTAGATGCTAAAGAAATTTATAAATTCTTACAAGTAGAAGACACTGAATTTACTACTGAAGAAATGTTTGAAAAAGTGATTAAAAACACTACTGACAAAAATTCAAAAGTAGAAATTGTTAACTACGAAGTAGGATCTGTTAAATATGATGATTTAACAAAAATGACTGCAAAAGTTACAATTACATATGTAGAGAAAGATAAAGATAAATCTCAAACTGTAGATGTAAAATTAGCAAAAGGAAAAGATAAAAAATGGTTATTCTATGATGAATGGCTAGTTGTTACAACAGCATATGAAGTAAAAACTGATGTAACTGTTAAAGTAGAAAAGGGTGCAACAGTTAAAATTGAAGGAGTTAAGTTAAATAAAAAATATCTTGATGAAGACTCTTCAACATCATATTCTGACTATTACAAAGTACCAGCAATGTTTGGTGGAAAATATAAGTTCAATGTTAAATATACAAATGGACTTGAAACAGAAGAATTAGTAAATGTAGCATCTGGAGGATATTATGCAAGTCTTTCAGCATCATCATTAACTAAGAAAACAAAAGAAGCAATTAATAAACAAATGATTGCTGATGTACAATTATTCTATGATTCAGTAATTGGTAAGAAAACATTTGCTGATATCAAATCAAGTTTTGAATTTACTGATTGTGATTTAACAAACTTAACATCAGCATATGATACTTTATCAAGTGATTTAGCTACAGCTTCTAATCAATTAACTAAATTAAAAGTAAAATCATCAGAAATTTCAAGTATTTATTCAAATAGTGATGGTTCATTAAGTATTTCAGGAACATTAACATATGATTACACAGTATCATATCAAAGTTCAGGACAAGCTCAAACTCATAGTGATGAAGCAACTAACTATGTAACATTTACATATGAAAAAGTAGATGGAAGTTATAAAGCAACAAATATTAAATATTTAAAAACATATTTTTCAAGATATTAAGAAAGAAGGAATTAAATAATGGCAAAATTTTGTACTAAATGTGGAAAACCTCTAGTAGAAGGAACTACATGTAATTGTGGAAATTCAGAAACACCAGTTGTTGAAACATTAAATTTTGAACAACCAAGTATGACAGATTTCCAACAAGCAAATAATATGAATCAAAATATGATGGGTCAACAACCACAAGCTGGAATGGCTCAACCATCAAAAGCAAACAATTTATTCAATGAATGTTTAGCAATCGTAACAGGATTCTTAAAGAAACCAGTTACTACAGTTCAAGAAAATGCAAATGAAAATAAATTTACACATGCTTTAATAATCGCTGGAGTATTTGCAGCTTCAGTTATGGCATTTGTATTAGTAGTATTAGGAGATATTTATGCTACACTTGAAAAAACAATGACAATGGGTGGATTAGTAGAAGCTCCTGAATTAGAAGTACCATATATTAAAGTTGGATTAATTACACTTATTGCAGTTGCTGGTGCACTTGCATTAATGGCATTAATCGCATGGTTAATTATGAGTAAATTATTCAAAGTAAATACAACATATAAGAAAGTATTAGGAATTTATTCAATCTCATCAATTATTGCAGCAGTTGCTTCTTTAGCAGCTATTATCTGTAAGTTTATTGATTATAGATTAGCATTCGTAGTATTAGCATTAGGATTTGCTTTAAATACTCATTATGTTTCAGTTACAATGAGAACTGCAGGACAAACAGATGAAAACAAATTAGGATATGTAGTAGTTATTGCACAATACGTTTCAATCTTTGTAGTAGCATTCTTACTATATAAAATCTTCGGAGAAGACTTTGTTTCATCAATGAGTTCAATGTCATCATTAGGATTATAAAAATATAATAATTGTTTAAAAAAACTTCTTTTGTCACATTATAGTGATGAAAGGAGTTTTATTATGGCAAAATATAAAGTAGAAATTACAGGAATTAACACAAAAGATTTACAAACACTAACACAAGAGGAAATGATCGAGTTATTTAAAAGGTATAAAGAAAATGATCAATATGCCAAAGAATTATTAGTAAATGGAAATCTAAAACTAGTCTTATCAATTCTAAAAAAATATGTATCAAAAACAGATAACCTAGATGACTTATTTCAAATAGGGTGTATTGGTTTATTAAAAGCAATAGACAATTTTGATTTATCACATGAAGTAAAATTTTCAACCTATGCAGTCCCAATGATTCTAGGAGAAATAAGAAGATATATAAGAGATAACAATAGTATAAGAATTTCTAGGTCATTAAAAGATATTGCATATAAAACGCTAAAAGTAAAAGAAGAAATATTTAATAAAACAGGAAAAGAACCAACTAATGAAGAAATTGCCCAAATATTAAATACTGATTTATATGAAGTAATACTCGCTTTAGAATCTCTAAAAGAACCAATAAGTATGTATGAACCAATATATAATGATGGAGGAGACACTATATACTTATATGACCAATTAGAGGATAAAAAATCAAATGAAGATTTATCAGTAAAATTATCTATAGAAAATGCAATAAATGATTTAAGTGAAAGAGAACAATATATATTAGATGAAAGATTTATTATAGGAAAAACCCAAATGGAAATTGCCAATGAATTAAATATAAGTCAAGCTCAAGTATCAAGATTAGAATCATCTGCTATAAAACAATTAAAAAAAGTATTAAAATAAATCTTATAAAATATACTATTATAGGTGATTATATGCGTCTATCTGACTTACAATCTAAAAAGATTATTAATATAACAGATGGCAAAAGTATAGGTAATATAATAGATGTATATGTAGAAGATAATGGAAGTATTGAATCATTTATTATAGAAACAAATAAGAATTTCTTTTCTTTAAATAAAGAATCAGATATAAAAATAGCTTGGAAAGACATAACAAAAATAGGAGAAGATGTCATACTAGTAAGAACAGTTAATGAAGAAAGTTAGAATAATTTTACTTCTAATCTTACTTTCTAGTATTATATCTTCTTTTTATATTTCATATTTAGGTAAAAAATATAATAAGATTCTTTATAACTATATAAATAAA
>JAZRPV010000040.1:0-46068 GCA_045649455.1 Bacilli bacterium
ATTATTTCATTATTTGATTTAATAATATATTTATATATTCTTAATAAAAACAAATTAAAAGAAAGTAAACATTAGTTTACTTTTTTTATTTATAAAAGCATAAGACTTAATAAGAGGTGAACTATGTTTTTTAAGAAAATAGATATGCGTATAAAAGTAGTATATATAATTATGTTTTTATTATTACTTTTAGTAATTTTTAGAGTCTTTTATATTCAAGTATTTGATTATAAGAAACTAAGTGAATTTGCAAGTGATTTATGGAGTAGAGATTTACCTATAGAAGCAGATAGAGGATTAATATTAGATAGAAATGGTAAAGTATTAGCAGATAATCTAACAACAACGTCACTTATCTTAATACCAAATCAAATTAAAGATAAAGAAAAAACAACAAAAGAATTATCTAATATTTTAAATGTTTCCTATGATGATATGAAAGAACATGTCTTTAAAAATACATCAATAGAAAGAGTACATCCAGAAGGAAGAAGATTATCATATGATATTGCTAATGAAATTTCAAAACTAAATATAGATGGAGTATACCTAGTAAAAGAAGCTAAAAGATACTATCCTTATGGTAATTTACTATCTCATAGTCTTGGTTATGTTGGAATAGATAATCAAGGTCTATCAGGATTAGAATTACAATATGATAAGTATTTAACAGGAAGTCCTGGAGCAATAAAATACTTTTCTGATGCTAAAGGAAATAAACTAAATAAGTCAGATGTTTATATAGAACCAACACAAGGTATGAATATAAATTTAACAATAGATATAGATATTCAAAAATCATTAGAAAGAGAATTAGATAATATAATTGATATGTTTGAACCAGATAATGCTCTTGCTATTGTAATGGATCCTAATACAGGAGAAATTCTAGGTATCGCATCTCGTCCAGATTATAATCCCAATAATTATAAAACTTATTCCCAAGAAGTACTAAGTCGAAATCTACCAATTTGGTCATCATATGAACCAGGATCAACTTTTAAAATACTAACTATGGCAACTGCCTTAGAAGAAAAAGTAATATCACTAGATGATACGTTCTATGATGCAGGAAATGTAAAAGTAGATGGTTCAACTTTAAGATGTTGGAAATCTACTGGTCACGGACAACAAACGTTCCTTCAAGTCTTAGAAAATTCTTGTAACCCAGGCTTTGTAAAAATAGGTCAACTTTTAGGAAAAGAGACTTTATTCAAATATCTACATAACTTTGGTTTTGGAGATAAAACAGGAGTAGATTTAAATGGAGAATCAACAGGTATTATGTTTAATTTAGATAGAGTAGGAAATGTTGAACTTGCAACAACTGCTTTTGGTCAAGGAGTAAGTGTAACACCAATTCAACAAGTTGCAGCCACTTCAGCAGTAGTAAATGGAGGTACTTTATATAAACCATATATTTTAAAAAGTATAAGTGATAAAACAAATACAACTATAAAAGAAAATAAAAAAACAGTAGTAAGAAAAGTAATATCAGAAGAAACATCTAATCTAATGAAAAGAGCCTTAGAAAGTGTTGTTGCTAAAGGAGGAGGTAAAAGTGCTTATATAGAAGGATATAGAATAGGAGGTAAAACAGGTACTGCTCAAAAAGTAGAAAATGGTAGATATATGGATAATAACTATATAATGTCATTTATGTCAGTAGTACCATCTAATAAACCAGAAGCAGTACTATATCTAGCTATAGATAATCCTAAGCATACAGCATTACTTTCAAGTTATACAACAACACCAATCGCTAGAAGAATATTACTAGATATTATAGAAATACTAAATATAGAAAAACAACCCGATCAATTAGAAAAAGATTTATCATGGAATGATAAAGAAATAATAGAAGTACCCAATGTAATAGGATTAACTAAAAAAGAAGCAAAAAAAATACTAATAGACTTTAAAATAGAATATTCATCTACAGGAAATATTATAAAAGAACAATCACCAGATCCTAAAACAAAAGTAGAAAAAGGATCAACTATAAAACTATTATTAGGAGATTAATTGACAATAATAATAAAATAACTTATACTTCAAATAGAATAGTGGTGAGTATATGTTTATTAATGATAATAACAATAATGATAATGAAATGACTAGAGAACAATATCAAAAATCTCAAAGAATACTAGGAGTAATATTAGTAACAGTATTAGTCCTATTAGTTGTACTTATAGTAGGTAAAAAACTAAATATAATTGATAAAACAGATAGAATTAAACCTTATCTTACAACAGTAACTATTGAAAGTAATAACCCAATAGATAGATTTAGTGCAGAAGTAGGTAATGAAATAATTCTAACTATGATATTTAATGAAGAATTAAAAGATAAACCTACTGTTGTAATTAATAATACTCCAGTAAAGACAATAGAAGAAGGAAAAAAATATATTGCAAAATATCATGTAGAAGAACAATATCATAGAGATAAAAAAGTAGAATTTAAAATAGAAAATTATAAAGATAAATCTAAAAATATAGGTATTCCAGTAACACTAACTACTGATAATAGTAGAGTAGTTATAAGAGAAATAAATACTATAATTACTCCAGTAGAAGTAGAATCAATAAAAATAGAAACTCCTAAGAAAGTATTAAATGTAAATGAAACAGTTAGAATTAAAACAACAATTAAACCAGCAAATGCTACAAATCAAGTAGTTTCATGGTCATCAAGTAATGAAGAAGTTGCTATAGTAGATAATGGAATAGTAAGAGCAGTAGCTGAAGGAAATGCTGATATAACTGCAACAATAAATGGAATGACTTCTACAGTACAAATAATAGTAAAAGAAAAAAGAATTAAATAACTCTGTTAAACAGAGTTTTTTTATAAAATTAATATTAACATAAGAATAATTATGTTATAATAATAATTAGAATAGAAAAGGTGAGTTTAATGAGAGTAATAGTATATGCAATATGTAAAGATGAAGAAAAGAATGTAGATTTATGGTATGACTCAATGAAAGAAGCAGATGCTATCTATGTATTAGATACAGGATCTACTGATAATACAGTTGAAATGCTATTAAGTAAACCTAATGTAATAGTAAAACAAGAAATAATAACTCCATGGAGATTTGATACAGCAAGAAATGAATCTTTAGAAATGGTACCACATGATGTAGATGTATGTGTATGTACAGATTTAGATGAAAGATTCACTCCAGGATGGAGACAAGAAATAGAAAAAGTATGGACTAAATCTACTACTAGAGGTAGATATGTATATAATTGGAGTTTTAATGATGATGGGACTCCAGGAGTATCATTTATATTAGATAAAATCCATTCAAGACATGGATATAGTTGGATACATCAAGTACATGAAGTATTAACTAATGAAATAGAAGAAGTTTCAGTAGAAATACCTATAGTATTAAATCACTATCAAGATAGAGAAAAATCACGTGAAATGTATTTAGAAATATTAGAAAGATCAGTAAGAGAAAATCCGAATGATTCACGTGATGTATATTGTTTAGCTAGAGAATATAAAGCACACTATATGTATGATAAAGCAATAGAACAATTTCATAATTACTTACAATTAGAATCAGCAACATGGGATCAAGAAAGATCAACAACAATGAGATTAATGGCAGATTGTTATAAAAATAAAAATTATTATGAAGAAGCTATTATGTGGTTAAATTTATCTATAGTAGAAACTCCAACAATAAGAGAACCTTATTATGAATTAGGAGCTTTATATCATGATATAGGTGATTATGAAAATGCAAGAAATTACTTACAACAAGCCTTAAAAATAACAAAGAAAAATACAGATTATATAAATGAAGAAACATCATGGAATGGATCAATATATGATTTACTTGCAATATCAGAATTCTTTACAGGAAATTATGAAGCAGCTTATGAAAATGCCAAAATAGCAGCACATATCTTCCCTAATGATGAAAGAATTACAAATAACTTAGAATTAATAGAAAACGCATATAAAGAAAATAAATAGGTGGTTATTAAATGAATGAAACAATAGGAGTAAAAGGTGGTAAACAAGATCGTCGTCGTCAAATGAAGATCAAAAAAAGAAGAAAAAAACTTCAACAAGAACGCGAAATGCTTGACCAAGAAACTTTAGATTTAGAAAAACAAGTAAGAAAATTACAAATTCTTACTTTTCTTGGTGCTGTACCAATTGCTGCTGTTGGTGCAACAGTTCAAACACTAACTGAAGATAAAGAAGAAAAAAGAAGATTAGAATTAGAAGAAGCTAAAAAACATTTATTAGATTCAGATGCCTTCTCAGAAGAAGATACAAAACAAATAATTAAATCATTAGAAATTAATTATTTAATAGGAAGATTACCAGAAAAAACAAGAAAGAAATTAGGTTTAGAATATAAACATATATCAGATGATTTTGATAATCCAAATTATGATAATGTAAATGTTTTTGAACAATTCCTAGAAGAAAATAAAAAAGATAATTATCCAGTAACAGAACCAGAAAGAAAACTAGGAATAACACCAGAAAAAACACCAAGTATAGATGAACAATTAGAAAAATTAAAAAGTCATAAGATAATATCTACTTATGAAGAAGAATTAAAAGAAGTAAGAAGTGAATTAAGAAAATTAACGTTTGAAATTGGAGTGTTATCAGATTACTCAGAAGATGTTAAAGATTCAAAAGAAGCTGAACAATTAATAGATAGATTAAATTCTATTATTTCAAAAGTAGAAGAGTTAAAGAAGAAAATGACTCCAGAACAATTATCAATGTATGATGATAATTACTTATATGTATTAGTAGAGAATTACTTAAATGATTTTAAGAGTGGACAACCATCTCCTGATATAAAAGATTCAATGTTATTTATATTATTATCAGAAAAACTACAAGAATTAGATAATAAAAAAGATAAATTATCTTTATCATTAGAAGATAAAAAAGATAAACTTCATCTAAATGAACAACAATTAGAATCAATAAAAGAAGAATATTATAATTATACTAAATTTAATACAGAATTATTAAGATTCCAAAGTGAACAAGATTTTTTACTTAGAGATTTAAGACAAAAGATGGCTAATGCTACTAGAATAGAAGAAAGAGTAGAATTCCAATTTAGAGCAATGAATCAACATGGAAATAGATTATTACAATTAATGGGATTACAAATGTTCTTACCAGGAGCAAGAAGCGCTAGAGGTATAGCAACAGCATCTGCTTTATATATGAATTTTATGAGAAATGTAATGAATCCTCAAACTATTCAACATAGATATAAAGTTATAAGAGTAGAAGATTATAGTAGACAAATAGAAAATAGTTTATCAGAACTAGAAAATATTTCTGACTTTTTAGGAAGAACATCTAGACAATTAAGACAAACTATAAGAAACTTTGAAGAAACTTATAAAGATTATTTAGATAATATACCTGAAGCTAAATCTTTATTAAGTAATTTATATAGAGTACAATCTCAATTATCTGAAAAAGAATATGAGTTAGAACAATTAAAAAAAGAACAACAAAAGAATTTAGAAAAAAATAATCAAAAAGTAAAAGCATTAGATAATAAAAGAGTAGCTTAATATGTAAAGTTATGTCTAAATTAGTCTAATTGAGAATAAATAAAAATATATTATGATATAATGTTCCAAGAGAAATGGAGTGAAAGACATGCTATTGTTAACAAAAGCAATATTCGCAATAATGATTGGTTTTTTATCTTCTACAGTATTAGGATTATTCTTAATACCTATATTAAAAAAGTTTAGAATAGGTCAAAAGATAAGTATATTTGTAGGAGATTCACATAGAAAAAAAGAAGGAACACCTACTATGGGTGGATTAATATTTATAGTTCCTACAATACTTGCAATATTATTTTTATTAGTAACAAATAAAGTTACTTATACATCTAATATAGGAATTGTATTATTAGTATTCTTAGGATATGCAGCAATTGGATTCTTAGATGATTTCTTATCTATAAGAAGAGGTAATAATGAAGGATTAACTGCATATCAAAAATTATTTATGCAAGTATTAATAGCAATAGGATTCTTCTATATTTATATGAAAAATGGTGGTCAAACTTCATTTGTAGTAGGAACACTTGGTATTGATATAGAATTAGGTTGGTTATATGGATTATTAATCTTATTTGTATTAGTAGGAGCATCAAATGCCGTAAACTTAACTGATGGATTAGATGGTTTAGCAGGAGGGTTATCCGCTATAGCATTTATTGCCTTTAGTTTAATATCATTAATGGTTGGATTTGAAGATATTGGTATATTTAGTTTAATACTAGTAGGAAGCTTAATAGGATTCTTAATATATAATACACATCCAGCTAAAATATTTATGGGTGATACAGGTTCATTATCATTAGGAGCTGTAATGGGAGCAATAGCAATACTAACTCATAGAGAATTAACTTTATTAGTAGTTGCAGGAATATTCGTAATTGAAACTCTAACAGTAATTATTCAAACTATATGGGTACAAGTATTCCATAGAAAATTATTCTTAATGACACCATTACATCATCATTTTGAAAAATTAGGTTGGATTGAAACAGATATTGTAAAATTATTTTGGGTAGCAGGTCTAGTCTTAGCTATGTCAGGAATAATCTTTGGAGTATGGCTATAAAAAGACGTTAAGTCTTTTTTTCGTAAAAAGGGAAGTGAATATATGACAGTACAAGAAGCATATGAACAACTATTTGATATACCAATGGTAGAGTTTATTAAAACTAATCCAAAAGAATTAATAGATTATCTAAGTAGTCAAACAGAATCACTAAGCATAACAGAAACAACTATAGAAATAGATGATTTAAAAAGAAAAATAAAAGAACCAGATTATTTAAATGATAAAAGGTATATCATAAATTCTACATCATTAGAATTACAATCTATTTCAGAAGAAATAGTAAAGTTTATAATAGAACATGCTAATAAAGATATAAAAGAATTATCTATTCCAAATAGTTGTTTAAAAGATATAACATTCTTATCAAATTTTCCTAATTTAGAAAAATTAACAATAAAAGGATATTGTAAATTAGATGAAGATGAAATTAATTTTATAAAGAAAAACACAAGTATAAAAGAAATATATACATCTAGTGGAGCAATTGTTAAATATGATGTCACTCCTAAAAAAGATGAAATATATTTATCACAACCAGTAGAAGTATTTATATCAGGAGATTTAATAAATAAATGTACAAGAGAACCTTATTCTTATTCAAGAATAGAAGGTGTTGTAGAAGGTACTGATATTAATTTTGATTTATTAGAAAAAGCAATAAGTCAAATAGATTATCCAGAAGGAAAACATCCAGAAAAAATAGAAATATCAAGTAAGAAATATCGTGATGAATTTGGTATTTCAGATGAAACATTATTAAGAATAAAATTTAATGAAAATAATGAAGTAGAAGAATTATTCTATAATGGTAAAGAAGATATATCTAAATTAAGAGAAATAGTGTCTCGTATAGAAAAGAAAACTAAGATTCATAAGATAACATTAAAATGTGAAAATAAATCTTATGAAAATGCTTATTATTTGAATTCTATCGCTAAGAAATACCCATTAGAAATAAATTATGGAGATCTACATACTTGTAGTGTAGAAGAGTTTTTAGCGATGAGAGAAACTCTAGATTTCTTTAATGATTTAGTACAAGCAAACAATCTATCTCAAGCAGAAATTCTAATGTATGCTTATGATATTATGAAGACATTTAGATATAAAGAAAATGAAGAAAATAAAGATGAATCTAGATACTTACATAATATTGTAATGACAGATTATATAGTATGTGTAGGATATGCTAAATTCATGGAACAAATACTAAAAGAAAATGGTATGAAAGTTATTGAAGCAGGAGTAACATGTGATCTAGGTAATGATGAATATGGTGGACATGCCAGAAACTTAGTTTACTTAGATGATGATAAATATGATATTCATGGTATTTATGCCATAGATGCAACATGGGATTCAGCTAAAGGAAGACCAATACTTATAACAGATGAAAATGGTAAAAGATATATTGTAAAAGAAGCAAGAGAAACTGATACTATAGAAAAAGATTATGATGCTAATGCATTATATAGACATTTCATCGTACCAGCAGATGAATATAAAGATGTATTTATTAAAGATACAATCCCACCAATATTAAAATTACAAATAGAAGATAAGTATGATGAATTCTATAGTGATGAAGATAAATATGGTCCATTCATAACAACAAGAACTGACCTAAGAGATTTGTTTGGAGATATCCCATCTAAAGATGATTTAAAAGATGCTTTAAGAGTAAAGAAACCATCTTTAGAAACATTTAAAAGAATTCTTTATACAGTAAGACAAGCAGAAGGATATTCTAATGAAGAAGCTCTAAATAGTGTAGAAGAAGTAGTAGAACTAAATACTATGATAGATGAACTAAATAGAGACAAACCAACATTCTTCCAACAACAAGCATCTAGAAAATAGATGCTTTTTATTGTATAATGAAAATAGGTGATAATATGAAAAGAATAAATTTTAATATAAAAGATAGAAAAACTTTATCATTAGTACTTTGTTTAGTATTAGTATCAGTATTTACTTTAACAATTGCATATGCAGCATTAAATGCAGTATTAACAATTCAAGGAACAGCAGAAGTAGTAGCATCTACTTGGAATATCTATTTAGATAATCCGAGACTATCTCCTGGAAGTGAAGACATTTATGAGCCAACTATAACAGGAACTAACAAAGTAAATTTTAATACAACACTGTCTCAACCTGGGGAATTCTACGAATTTGTAGTTGATGTTGTAAATGCAGGTGATATTGATGCTATGATTGCAAGCATTATAAAAACACCTGATTTAACAGAAGAACAAGCAAAATTTTTAAAATATGAAGTTACCTATGAAAATGGAACACCAATAACTACACAACAAACATTAAGTAAAGACACAACAACTCCAATAAAAGTAAGAATAGAATATAGAAAAGACCTTGTTGCAAGTGATTTACCAACAGCTCAAACAGTATTAGACATGTCTATAACATTAGAATATACACAAAGTGATGGAACAGGTACAACAATACCAAATAATGGTGTAAAGGCAATAAATATAGATGGAGTTTCATATGGTTATGATGATGGTATGACTTGGGGAGAATGGATAAATAGTTCATATAACACATACAATTTCATATATGAATCACCAAATAATCCAAACAGCCGTATTCAAGTTCCCTCAGGCGCATGTAAATTGATTGCATATGAAGGGACATCTAACTTTTTAATTGCAAGCTATGTAATAGATCCAACACAATCATATGAAATTAAAGATACAAACGCATGTAAATAAAAGCATCTAATTATAGATGCTTTTTTCTTGCATTAAATCATAATATATGATAGAATTAAACTCGCTGTAAAAAAGGAGAGAATATTTTATGAGAAGAATGGACAACATATATCAATGTGTCGATTCATATTTAATTAATAACGGTTTTATATATGCATCATTAGATGAAAAGAAAGAATTAACAATTGATGGATTAAAATTATATTTAGGACAAAAAATAACAGATGTTAATCCAACTATGGTTTTATCAAAAAAACAAATAGAGTCTTTAAGTATAAATGAAGTAATTGATTTATTAACTGAAACTTTACCAGTAGAAGAACATGAAGAGAATTTTGCAAATGTAGTAAGATATCTTATAGGTAATGCATCTGATTTACAAGGAAAGAAAATAACTTGGGAAAGAGAAGAAAGTGAAGATTTAGATAACGGGGTATCAATTGAATTTAATGAAAAAGGAAGAATTAAAACAGTAAAAACACATGTTTATCCTTCATATAATTATGTATTAAGATTTTTAATAGACATATATCAATGTCCATTATTTATTAGACCGAAACAATTAACTAAGACAAAGAAAGATAAATAATCATTTATCTTTCTTTTTTTATATATTATAATTAAATTAATAGTAGAAGATAGAGGTGTATTATGGAATATATAGTAGACTTTAAACCATATCAAAATAGAAACATAAATATTGATCAATGCGCAAGAATAGAAGAAACAATAAAAGAAAATAAAAGTATTAGTCTAAATGATGCTGAAGAGTTTTTAAGAAATATAAGTTATTTAGTAAGAAGAAGTATTAATCCTAATATGGATAACTTTGATTTAAAGTGTGATTTGGCACAAGCTATTCTAGGTCATTATTTTAATAAAATAAATTGTAGATATGCACCTTGTGCAACTCATAATGTAATAACATCTCAAATAGATGGGCACAGTTTTGTAGTAATCACACTAAATGTAGAAGGAGAAGATAAAAGTTTCTTATTAGATCCTACATATATTCAATTCTTTCATAAAGATAAATGTCAAAGAGATAATTACTTTGTATCACCAATGTATCCAGATAAAGTCTTATTAACACCAGATGCTGGATTCTTTATAAAAGAAGAAGATAAAGAACCAGTAGACTTCTTATTAAGATATGGATATATAGAGTTAACGGAAGAATATGCAAGAATTTATGGAGATAGTTTCTTAAATACTAAAACAGGTACAAATCCAAGTACATTAAGATATCAAAGTATGCCAGGTAGTATATATATTAAATCTTTCTTAAAAGGAAATGAACCATTATCAAAAACAGAACAAGACCTAAAAGAAAGTAATCAGTTGTTAGAAACATTCCAAAGTCAAAAAGGAGAATATGGTAGATAAAACCATTAAAAATAACAAATTAACACAGGTAAACTAATAGATTACAAGAAATAAAAAAGATTTATACCAAAATATTAAATTTGTAGGAACAAATTCTATAAATGTATGCTATAATGATAATGCATATGTTTAAAAAGTAGTAAAAAAGCGAAAAAACTCATGAGGAGACAAGATATATATGGACAAAATGACAGGTATGGAAAAATATCAAGACAAATCTTGTATCAAAATATCAAAAACATATTTATTCTTCAAAAGATTATTTGATATTTTCTGCGGACTTGTAGGATTTGCAGTATTATTGCCAATCATCATAATAGTAAAAATTTGTACTTTAGCATCAGGTGATAAAGAATCAATCTTCTTTACACAAAGTAGAATTGGACAAAATGGTAAAGAATTTAAGTTCTATAAATTTAGATCGATGGTACCAAACGCAGATGAAGTATTGTTTGAATTATTAAAAAAAGACAAGAAAATGGCAGAAGAATATAAATTAAATAAGAAATTAAAGAAAGATCCTAGAATAACAAAAGTAGGAGCAATTCTTAGAAAAACATCATTAGATGAATTACCACAAGTAATTAATATTCTTAAAGGTGATATGGCTGTAATTGGAAATAGACCATACTTACCAAGAGAAAAAGAAGATATGGGTGAATACTTTGATGATATCGTAAGTACTAAACCAGGATTAACAGGTTTATGGCAAACAGCTGGTAGACAGAAAACAACATTCGCTCATAGATTATTATTTGAATCATGGTATTCAAGAAACATGACAATGTGGCTAGATATAAAGATTTTCTTCGCAACATTTAGAGCTGTATTATTTGGACACGGAGCAGGCATTTAAAAAGAACTGAAAAGTTCTTTTTTTATTAAAATATCTGAAACTAAAAATTATAAAGTAAAAAAATTACAAGAAGATATAATAAAATATTAAAATTGTTTGTATTTAAATATTGAAAAAACATAATAAATTATTAACAAGAAATTAAATAAGTGTTATAATTAAGGTACGTAATTTACACGAAAGACAGATAGGAGTAGAAAATAGTGAAAGTAGTATTAACATATGGAACATATGATGTATTGCATTATGGACATATAAGATTATTAAAAAGAGCTAAGGAGTTAGGAGATTATTTAATTGTAGGTATATCTACAGATGAATTTAATGCAATCAAAGGGAAAAAATCATATTATAACTATGAAAAAAGAAAATTGATGCTAGAAGCAATTCGTTATGTAGATAAAGTAATACCAGAATGTGATTGGAATCAAAAACCTGACGACATAAAAAAATATAATGTTGATGTTGTTACAATGGGAAGTGACTGGGCTAACGACCCAAGATTTGAAAGTCTAAGAGAATATTGTGATGTTGTTTATTTAGAAAGAACATCTGGTATTTCTTCAACACAAATAAAAAAAGAATTAGAACTTGAAGACAAAAGACATGAAGAGTCAGAAGAATAAAATGAAAAAGATGAGAGCAGAATTTCACGTTCATACATCTGCATCACCAGATAGTCTTCTAACAAAATGTCTTCTTTTTTTAATGTGTAAAATAAAAAAAATAAATTGTATTGCAATTACAGATCATAACGAAATAAAAAATGCTGTTAAAATAAAAAAAGCATTTGAAAAAAAGAATATAGAAATAATCGTAGGAGAAGAAATATCTACAAAAGAAGGCGAAATAATAGGATTGTTTTTAGAAAAAAAAATAGAACCTAATTTATCGCTTAAAGAAACGATAAAGCAAATAAGACAACAAGGAGCAATTACATATGTTCCTCATCCATATGATGGAAAAAGAAGTAAAACAGTTATTTCGAAAGAAAATATTTTATTATATAAAGATGAAATTGATCTGATTGAATTTCATAATGGTAGAAATATAAAAGAAAAATATAGTAAGATTCAAAATGAAATAGCCAATGAATCAGGAATTACAAAAATGATAGGTAGTGATGCACATACCTTCTACGAATTAGGAAGAAATTACTGTGAAATTGAAAAAGTTTCAAAAGAAGAATTAGTAAATGAAATAAAAAAAGCATCATTTCATGAAAAAAAATGTATTAAATTTGCACATTTTAATACAAAAATTGTCAGATTAATCAAAATTATATTAGGAGGAAAATGGGATGAACTTTCAAGAATTATCAATAAAAAACTTAAGCGAAACAAATAAAAAATTATATGAAAAAACATATAAAAATTATAAATATGATTTAGTGATCTTCGTTGCAAGAGGAGCATATATGATAGGAAAAGATTTTGCAGAATGGGCAAATGTACCATTATTAGAAATTTATGCATCTAGAAAAGGTGGTAAGTTGAAAAAATTAGTTGCACCAATTTTAAAAATCCTACCAACAAAGTTAAAATTATTTTTAAGAAAAAAAGAATTTAACTCTGACGTTCACAAGAAAGATCCAGATAGAAGTATTAACTATGATGCTGAAGAATGGAATAAATATAAACAATGTAAAAAAATACTTATAGTAGATGATTCAGTTGATACTGGATATAGTGCTTTATTAGTAAAAAATTCAGTTCAAAACTTCTTTAAAAAATCAGAAGTAAAAGTAGCAACATTAAATCTTTTTGATAAGGCAAGAGAAGTTTACACGCCTGACTTTTATTTGTATGAAAATACAATATTAAAAGGTCCATGGTCAAATGATTCATTAGAAAATAAAAAATATTTAAAAATGTACTATAAATGGAAGGAAAGATAAAATGAAATATACAATGGATGAAATTCATGCAATAGATTTAAAGTTGGCAAAAGAATTTGTGAAAATATGTAAAAAATATAATTTAAATTATTATATAATTGGTGGAACTTTTTTAGGTGCAGTTAGACATAAAGGGTTTATTCCATGGGACGATGATATGGATATTGCGATGCCAAGAAATGACTATGAAAAGTTTTTAGAAGTTGCGAATAAAGAATTACCAACAAATATGAGACTTGATACTTTTTATAATAATGAAAAACACAGATATTTTCTTCCGAGGCTAGTTGATCTTGATACCGAAATAACAGAAAAAAGGTTTGAAAAAGTAGGAATCAAATCTCATTTGTTTATAGATATATTTCCAATTGATGGAACACCTAACAATAAAATATTAAGAAAAATACATTATTTTAAAATTCTTTTTTACCGTATGCTTGTAAGCATGTATTACATTGATACAATTGATCCTGTAAGAAAAAGAAAAACATATGAGAAAATTTTAATCACAATTGGAAAAATAATTCCAGTAAAGTGGTTTGTTAATCCTAAGAAAACACTAATAAAAATTGATAATATATTAAAGAAACAAAAAATTGAAAATAGTAATAATATAGGAACAATAATGGGTGCATATAGAACAAGAGAAATAGTTCCAAAAGAATATTTTGGTAAACCAACAAAATATCAATTTGAAGACATTAACATGACTGGACCGGAAAAATTTGATGAATATTTAACTCATATGTATGGAGACTATATGACTCCTCCAAAAAACAATAATAATGAACATTATTCTAAGTAGTGAAAGAAGTGAATCTATGAAAAATGATAAAATTGATTTTGTATTATTATGGGTAGATGGTTCGGACGAAAAATGGCTTCAAGAAAAAAAACAATATAAACCAGATATTAGTGTATCAGACTCTATAATAAGATTTAGAGATTGGGATAATTTAAAATATTGGTTTAGAGGAGTAGAAAAATATGCTCCTTGGGTTAATAAAATATATTTTGTTACATATGGGCATCTTCCAAAATTTTTGAATACTGAACACGAAAAATTGGTAGTTGTAAATCACAAAGAGTTTATTGATAAAGAATACTTACCAACATATAATTCAAATGTTATTGATTTAAATCTTTATAAAATTGAAGGTTTAAGTGAAAAATTTGTATATTTTAATGATGACACATTTATAATAGACAAAGTAAATCCTGATGATTTTTTTAAAAATGGATTACCAGTTGAAGAATATTCAGAAACACCAACTGTACCATATAAAACAATTTTTCCATATACAATGTTCAATAATGCATTCTTAATTAATAATCATTATGAAAAAAGAGATGTATATAAAAAACATTTTTCCAAAATTTTTAGTTGGAAATATGGTTTAAACAATTTTAGAACTATACTTTCTTTGCCATATAAAAAATTCATTGGTTTTTATAGTGCACATCTTCCAATTGCGTTTTTAAAAACATATTATGAAAAATTATGGGATATAGAAAAAGAAGCTTGTATAAAAACATCAAAGAATAAATTTAGAACAAAAGAAGATATTACTTCGTATACTATAAAAATTATGCAAATGTTAGAAGGTAATTTTTACCCAAGAAAACATAATTTTGGAAAGTATTTTGTTGTTTCAAACAATAATAAAAAAATTATAAATACTCTTCTTAAACAAAAATGTAAGATGGTATGTATAAATGATCAGGATGAAAAAATAGATTTTGATAAATCAAAAAAAGAAATTAATAATTGTTTTGAAAAAATTTTTTCGGAAAAATCTTCTTTTGAAAAATAGTAAGGGGAACAAATATGAAAAAAACAATAGATCAACTTAAATTATTTGAAAAGAATAGTTTTAAATTTTTAAGAAAAATACTATCAAAAACAGATGATATAGATAAAAGATTATCCAAATATAAATTAAATTTATTTTTTTATATCCCATTAATCATATTTGTATCAAGCAGTTACTTTAGAACATTTCAAAGTTTTTTTAATATTTTTGAAATAGTTGCAACTTTATTATTAGCGATTGGTATTTTCTTTAATTTAAATAAAATGTCAGATAAAGAGATAAAAATTACAATGATAACAGGATTTACAGCATGTCTAATATTTTTAATAGCTAGAGATATAACTATTATAAAATTCTTTTTGTTTATATTTGCTGCATACAATATTAAGTTTCAGCAATGTGTAAAAATAGATTTTAACATCAGATTTGTATGCTTAATAGCTGTACTATTGCTTAATTTTATTGGAATTATTCCGAGTGTAGATATTACTAGAGGCGAAATAATGCGATACAGTTTTGGGTTTTCTCATCCTAATAATTTTGCATATAAAATTTTAATAATGTTATTTGAATATTTTTATCTTAATGATTTTAAACCAATATTAAAGAATGGAATAATAACTGCAATCATAGTGTTGTTTTTAGACCACTATACTAATAGTAGAACAGCAGAAATACTAATTATTTTTGTATATGTTTTAGGAAGTTTACTAAATAGTAATGATAACATTAAAGAAAAATTAAATAATAAATATATACAAAATATAATTACTAATTCATATTTCTATTTTTCATTAATTATTATTATTTCATTCATTTTATACAAATTTAACAATCCAATTGGACTTAGGATTGATAAGTTATTATCTTATAGATTATATTATATTGATTCATACTTCACAAAATATGGAATAACATTATTTGGTAACAACTTTTCAGGATTTGTTTCAACAAAAAATCCACTTGATGTTGGATACGCTCATATTCTAATCAGATATGGATTAATTGCTTTTTTATCAATTGGATATGCATTTAAAAAAGTATTTTATAAAATAATTAATAAGAATAACATAAGTTATTTAATAATTCTTTTTTCATTTATTATTTACTCATTAACGGAAAATTCTTTTTTAAGAATTGAACAAAATATATTTATGTTAATATTTATTACACTGTTCAAACATAAGGATGGTGAATTTTTTGAAAAATAAATATATGAAATTTAAAGAAAAAATACAAACAAATAAATTTTATAGTAATTTATTTAAGAATTCTTTTTGGGCATTTTTAGGAGATTCAACTGCATCTGTATTGAATTTAGTAGTAACGATTATTTTAATCAAATTAACAGGGAATTACAATTACGGATTATTAGTACTTGCACAATCGTATATGTCTATAGTAGATACAACTTTAAATGTACAATGCTGGAAAAGTGTTATACAATTTGGACAAAAAGCAATAGTAGAAAATGATGATAGTAAATTAAACTCTTATGTTTTATTAGGAACAAAATTGGATGTAATAACTGCCATAATTGGAGGAATTGTTTCATTATTATTATCACCATTGATTGGAACTATTTTAAATTGGTCTACTGAAACAATTATATGTGCTCAAATATTTTCGATAACAATCTTTTCACATTTATCAGGAACTTCAACAGCAATATTAAGAATTTTAGATAAATTTCATCTAGTGGCAATACAAAAATTTGTGACATCAGTTATAAAATTAATTACATTAATAATAATTATGATAATGTTTAAACATGTAAGTATTGTTACAGCAGCAATTGCATATTGTGCATCAGATATAATTGGAAATATACTATTAGTTATTATGGCAGTTTGTACATATAGAAAAAAACATAAAATAAAAGATGTTTTAAAGGCAGAAAAAGTAAAAGAAAAAAAAGAATTTATAAAATTTACATTTTGGGGAACAGTTGGAATGATAGCTGATATTCCAATAAACTATTTAGATGTATTTATAATATCATTACTTGGAAGTAATATGGTAGCAGTATTTAAAGTGTTCAAGCAATGTATAGCCATTATCAAAAAAGTAACATCGGCAATTCAACAAGCAATAATGCCACAATTTTCTGAGTTAATTGCTCGTGGTGAACGAGAAAGAGGATATAAAATTGTAAAAAAGACAAGAAATATTATTTTAAAAATAATGATTCCAGTTGGATTATTAATTGGATTAACATCTCCATTATGGCTTAATATCATATATGGAAAAATATATGCTGCAAACTGGTATAATCTTCTTATATATTTAATTATTGAAATTATAGCATTATCATATACCACAATACATCCATTCTATGTTTCTCTTGATAAAGCGAAATCAGAATCATACATTACATTAGGAGCAAATGTTATTTATATAATATTAGCGTTAATATTAGTTAAATTAATTGGAATGACTGGTATGATTATTGCAATAGCAATTCAATGTTTTGTTACAATACATTTGAAAATGATAGGAATAAAAAAAGAATTAAAACTAAATTAATCAGCGAAGGAAGGAATAATATGAAAAATAATGAACAAGAAAGATTATATATTGAATTTGGAGAAGAACATTACAATCCATTAGGTCTAATTAGAAGTCTTGGAGAGTCAGGAATAAATCCAATTGCAATAATAAAAAAGTCAAAAAAGCCTATTGCATCAAAAAGTAAATATATATCGAAATTACATATTGTAAATTCAAACGAAGAAGGATATGAATTACTTATTAAGGAATATGGAAACAAAAAAGTTAAACCTTTTCTATATACTAGTGATGACCAAATAACAAGTTTTCTAGATAATCATTATGATGAATTAAAGAAACACTTTATATTTTTTAATGCAGGTGAATCCGGTAGAATTTCAAAATATATGAATAAAGACAATATTAACAAGTTAGCAATAAAACATGGCTTAAAGATAGCAAAAAGCTGGGTGGTTAAGCCAGGAGAAATACCAAAAGATATAGAGTACCCAGTGGTAACAAAAGCTATAATTTCTACACTAGAAAGTTGGAAAAAAGATTCGTTCATCTGTGAAAATGAAGAAGAGCTAAAAAATGCATATAAAACAATTAGGAGTAAGGAAATTTTAATACAAAAATTCATAAAAAAGAAAAATGAATTATGTCTAGATGGATTTAGTGTAAAAAAAGGAGAAAAAGTATTATACGCAATAGCTTCTAATTACAATGACATGCTTGATAACGCATATAGTAACTATATGACGGTAAAAAACACATACGATAAAGAAATAGAAAAAAAATTATCGGCAATGTTTAAAGAAATAGGGTTTGAAGGAATATTCTCAGTTGAATTTTTAATAGATCAAGACGATGAACTATATTTCCTTGAAATAAACTTTAGAAATTCAACATGGAGTTATGCATCAACAAAAGCGGGGATGAATTTACCGATCCTTTGGTCAAAAGCAATGCTAGATGACAGTATAGTAGAAAATTCATATGTAAAATTTGATGAATTTACTGCAATGGCAGAATTTATTGATTTTAAAGATAGAGTAAAAACTCATAGAATTTCATTATTAAAATGGATTAAGCAATTAAGAAATTGTAAATGTTTGTATTTTCTTAATAAGGATGATATGGGACCTATCTATGCAAAATTTTTAAATAAAATAAAAAGGAGATAAGAAAGTATGAAAATAAATAAAAGAGTATTTATTCCAACATTATTAACGATAACTGTTGTTTTAATATTTGTTTCACTTAATTTAACAATGGTACAAAATAGCGTTTCAAAAATATATTCAACAATATCACACAATTTTAGTTGGTTATTTGTACTTGCAAATATTGCTGCGTTAGTTTTCTCATTATATATCATTTTTGGTCCGCACGCCAATGTAAAGTTAGGTGGGGAAGATGCCAAGCCTGAATATAGTAAGTTTTCATGGATTTCAATGATATTTACAACAAGTTGTAGTGCAGGATTAATTGTATTTGGATTTATTGAAAGTATAATTTATGCCGCAAATCCTCCGTTTCAAATTGAACCATTATCAATTCAAGCTTATGAAACAGCACAAATGTATTCACACTATCATTGGGGATTAAATGCATGGACATTATATGTACCTATAACTATAGCTGTAGGATATATGTTTTATAATAGAAAACGCAAAGAAATTTCTATGAGTAGTGCATGTGAACCAATTCTAAAAAAACAAAGCAAGGGTATATTAGGCGCACTTATTGATATTATAGGAACATTCGGAGCAGTAGTAGCACCTGTGACATCAATGGGATTAGGAATGCCTTTATTAACATTATTAATTCAAAATATTTTTAATATTTCAAATCAATATATACCAATACTACAAATAGCAATATTAGTAATTTGGATTTTGATTTTTGGAACTAGTGTATATCTAGGATTAGAAAAAGGAATAAAAAAGTTAAGTAACGCCAATGTAATTACAGCAGTTGCATTTATGTTATTTGTTGGTGTATTAGCAGGCGTATTTCAAATTTTAAAAGCCGAAATTAATACACTAGGATTATATATACAAAACTTTGTCAAAATGGCAACGTATACAGATCCGTATGGTAATGGTAATTTTGTAGCTGACTGGACAGTTTGGTATTGGGCATGGCTTATTGTATATATGCCACTAATGGGAATATTTAATGCTAGAATATCAAAAGGAAGAAAATTAAAAGAAATTACAATAGCTCAAATGATTGGTTGTAGTTGCGGATGCTGGTTTGCGATGTCAACATTAGGCAACTATGCAATAAAAATTCAACAAAGTGGAATTGATATTGCAAGTATTATAAGTAATAAAGGACAGCCAGAAGCAATTTTAGCTATTATTAACACAATGCCATATGCAAAAGTAATGATGGTAATTGTAGCAATTTTATGTTTTATATTTATGGCAACAACGGTAGATTCAAGTTCATTTGTAGCAGCAGAAACTACAATGTTACATGAAAAAGAAGATGATTTATCACCAAGGTGGACAAGAATATTATGGGCATCAGTTGCATGTGTAATAACATTTGTATTATTACAAGTTGGAGGATTTAGCGCGGTTCAAGTACTGGCTATATTAATAGGATTTCCGCTTGCAATATTAATGTTTGTAGTAATTGCATCAGCAATAAAAATGTTAAAAGAAGATCAAGTTAAGCATCAAAAAGTAAAATAAGAGGATATTATGCAAGAATATTTCAAAAGTAAAAAAATAATGATTATTGTTCCACATCAAGATGATGAGTTAAATATTGTAGGCGGATTGTTAGCAAATGAATATTTTAACCCAACTAATGTTAAAATTGTATATACCACTAATGGAGACTATCTTTGTAATTATAAAGCAAGATACAGAGAGGTATTTAAAATATCAAGAAAAACAAAAATACCAAGAGAAAACTTTATTTTTATGGGGTATGCAGATCAACATATAAAAGAATCAGAACATATATATATGACTCATGAACCAAATGTTTTTTTGTCAAAAAAAGGAAATACAGAAACATTTTCAGCATATATAGAAGAATATCATTATACAAAGTATAATGAACATGCAAAATTTAATTATGAAAATTTTTATAAAGATATGAAAGAAATTATAATAGAAAATATTCCAGATATAATATTTTCTATTGACTTAGACTCACATCCGGATCATAGAGCAGCATCATTAACTTTTGATAAAGTTATAGGTGAAATATTAAAGCAAAATCTAAATTATAATCCACTAATTTATAAAGCTTTTGCATATCCTACCGCATATAAAGGTATAAATGATTTTAATGATATCAATCTTTTGCCAACGAAATTTAATATAGAAAAAAATTCCCTTTCGGAATTACAAAATCCATATTATGATTGGGAAGAAAGAATAAGTTTTCCTACTAACATGGATAAATTACTTATTAGAAATCGATTATATAAATTACTAAAAATATATAGAAGTCAATTATTTATTAAGCATACAAAACAAATAATTAATAGCGATGTTGTTTTTTGGCAAAAAAGAACTGATAATTTGGCAAGAAATGCTGAGATTCAAGTATCATCAGGTAATGCAAGTTTAATAAATGATTTAATAACAATAGAACTAGAAAAAATCACAAATGGTGATAAAATAATTCCAAATATAAAAAATATTGCTTGGATTCCTGATGAAAATGATAAAGATAAAGAAATAACAATCAAATTTCCAAAAACAATAGAACTTTCAGAAATGAAACTTTATCAAAATGTAGTAGACGATAGTAAGATAAAATCTATTCAAATTACATTGGACGAAGAAAGCAAAAAATTCCATTTAAAACAAAATAAAGAAATAATAGAATTTGATAATCTCAAAGTAAATGAAATAAAAGTTAAAGTATTAGACTCAAAAGGAAAAAATGCAGGTTTTTCAGAAATTGAAATATTTTCTAAAAATAAACTATTTGATAGTATAATTGTTGAAATAAATGGAAATGTTATAAGTGACAAGATATTTTTAAATAAACTAGAGCAAATAAAATGCATAAAGTTTTATTGTTATAATGGATTTGAAAAGTATGAAATATCTCAAGAAAACATTTTAATTAATAATCAAAAATCGCAATTAAAAAATTTGAAATTTGGATTAAATAAAATTAGTCTAAATAATAATCTTTCGATAAGTAAAAATATAAATATTATAAAAATCAATAAGTATATAAAGATAAAAAATAAAATTATAAATTTTATGAATGATTTAACAATAAAACAAGATATATTTATTAGTAAAATATATAATAAAATAGATAGATTAACAAAAAGATTATAAAAAAATTAATCAAGCACTAAAAGAACTGAAAAGTTCTTTTTTTATTTATATCAAATATACCAAAATAGGTGATTATGTGCCTAAGAAGATAGATAAGATTCTTTTATTAAGTACAATCATAATATCAATATTTGGATTATTAATGATATGTTCATTTAAATTTATAAAAAGTAATTTCTAAAGTAAATTAACGAATTGCTTTTTTAATGTTTTATTTAAAGTATATGCTATAATATACACTTAAGGAAGTGAAGAATATGTACTATGAAAATAAAAAGGTAAAAGATCCTGTTCAAGCTACATTTAATGATTTGAAATTATTTGAGCAAAATAGTTATTGCTATCAATATATAAAGCTAAAGAATTCTGAACAAAGCGAAGAAACAATCAAAGTACACTCGGAAATTGCCTCCGCAGCATTTAGACAAGCAAATGAATATTATAAATCTGCAGAAAAGGCAACAATTGCAACGTCACCATTACTATATTCATATGCAATGAATAACTTATTAAAAGGTGTTTGTTACTTAACAACTTTTGATGAAAAAATTTTAGAGGGTTTTAATGCGCATGGATTCAAGGTAGAAAGAAAATACTTGAAAGATGATATACTTAAATCAAAAGTAACTATTATGAAAAGATTTGGAGCTGTTCAAGCTTTACTTAAACTTTATAACCATTCATTACAAACACAAGACATATGTTTATATAAAGTATTAAGACATATTCCTAATGTTGAAAAATTCTATTACGAATCAACAGGAAATATCTCTCTAATTGCTAGACGAGACAAGGAAGATTACGACGAATTTATATTCAGTGGTTCTAATGTAGACGATGAAATTAAAGAACTTGCCAAAGAACTATCGATATGGATATATACAATCCCAGAACATGAAAAATGTAATGGTTTCATTTCCGCAAGAACACAAGCAATGTTTGATGAAAAAGTAATTTCGGAAAAAGATGTATATTATAAAGATTACTTAAATATTCCAGATAAGTATGAAGAGGGAATAAAGTCGCTAAATATATCATTTTACTGTTATATATTAATAATGACATATGGAATGATGGTAAGATATGATGCGAATAAGTGGGAAACATATACAGACAAGAAGAATTCAAATTATAGTACTTTAATCGAATTATCCATTCCTAACTCAGTGATGAATTTTTATTATCAAATGCATAATTTACTATTTGGATTCTATTATGAGGATGATAGTTATAGTAATATGGATATAAAAAGAATAATAAAAGAAGAAACACCGGCTATAATGAACAACATAACTAGAAAAATAAAAGATGATAGTTTTAGAATAAATAGAAATATTTGTTTACCATGGAAAGAAAATGTAAGATAAAATGCTTGATTTTATTAAAATGTATTGGTACAATCAACTTGTAGATTTATAAACGATTTTGTTTATTAAGTCTCCATTATCTGCGATATGGATTAGAAAAATTAAATTGATGAGTAAGCCATCATTCTTTTTCTGATACTTTAAGCAGAAAAAAGAAAGGATGGTTTTTATATGGCAAAATTTCAATTGTTTGCTAAAAGCTTTAAAAAAATGGAAGATCCTGTATGCTCAGACAGTAACAGAATAAAATATGTATGTTACGTAAAAGCAAACAGTATTCCAAATGAATTTGATAATTGGATGGAAACAAATCCAAGAGAACAAAAAATGACAACTAATGTTGCACAAAAAATTATTACTAGTTTAGAAGAAAATAGTAACTTTCATGAGTTAAATAGAGGGATCTTAATGTCTGCGGAAAGTGTTACATACAATAATCAACAAAATATTGTAGAAATTGAACTGACAGATACAACAATTCATGGAAACATTGATGGAGGTCATACGCTAAGAGCAATTCTTGATTCAACAAGTAAGCAACTTGTGCCAGACGATAGATATGTATTTATGGAAATATATACAGGAATTGATAGTCCAGTTGAATTAGCTGCAGCCAGAAATACATCTGTACAGGTTGATCTTAAATCTATAGAAGAATTACAAAAAAGCTTTGATGTTATCAAAGAATCACTAGCACATATGCCTTTCAGTAACAGAATTGCATATAAAATGAACGAGCACTACAATGATGATATAGTGCCAATAGACGTAAGAGAAATTCTTGCAATAATATTAATGTTTAGTCAAACAGTATATCCTTATAAGAAAACTGATGGAACACTAAGTGATATTCAACCAGTACAATGCTATACAGGAAAAGAAGCTAGTTTAAAAAAATTTATCAATTTAGATAAATATACTAGAGAAGAAATGATAAAAAATATGACAAACATATTGCCTGACATTTTTGAACTTTGGGAAAAAATTGAGACAAACTTCAACGAATATGCAAAAGCAGCTGGTAAAAATTTAAAAGGAAGAAAAGTCATTAAAAGCGGAAAAGACATAAAAAGCTATTCATTAATTAAACAAAAAGAAATGGATTATATAGTGCCAAGAGGAATGCTATATCCTGTTGTTGGTGCTTTTAGAGCATTAGTTGTAATTAATGAAAGCAGCAAGAAATATGAATGGAGAGTTGATCCAAATTTAATGGCAGACAAAATTGCAAGTAAATTAGTAGGAATTGTTTTAGATGAAAAGAATGATAATCCAGATGCAATAGGAAAAAATTCCAATTTGTGGAGCAACCTATTTAAAGAAATATATATTCTTTCATACCTATAATAAAAAAAGATTGAGCTTACCAATCTTTTTTTGTTTAATAAATTATCTAATTAACAAATATACTTAAATAGGTGATTATATGTCTAAGAAGATAGATAAAGTTCTTCTATTAAGTACAATCATAATATCTATATTTGGATTATTAATGATATATTCATCTTCTTCCATATGGTCTGAATATAAGTTTAATGATCCTTTTTATTATGTAAAACATCAATTATTATTCTTTTTGATTGGTCTTATTCTTATGTTTATTATTTCTAAGATAGATTATAATCTTTATAAAAAATATTCTAATCATATATTAATTATATGTTTAGTTTTACTTATATTAGTATTAATACCAGGTATTGGTAAAATTAGAAATGGTTCTCGTTCTTGGTTTGGTATAGGTAGTTTTGGTATACAACCTAGTGAAGCTGCTAAACTAGGTCTAATTATTTTTACATCTAAATATTTAGAAAACTCTGATCGTAAAATTAAAAGTTTTAAGAGTGGAGTATTACCAATACTAGGTATAACTTTATTAATATTTTTTCTTATTATGTTACAACCAGATCTTGGTACAGGAGTTATTCTAACTATATCTATTATCTCTTTATTATTTATTGCCGGAGTTGATATGAAGTTTTTCTTTATATCAGGAATAATAGGTGTAATAGGTGTTGTTATCTTAATATTAATCGCTCCATATCGAATGGATAGAATAACATCTTTTATAGACCCATGGAGTGATTCTCTAGGTACAGGATTTCAGATAATTCAAAGTTTATATGCTATTGGACCAGGAGGTTTACTTGGTACAGGTTTTACATCATCAATTCAAAAACACTTTTATTTACCAGAACCTCAAACAGACTTTATCTTTTCAATTATATCTGAAGAATTTGGTGTAGTAGGTTCCTTTATAGTAGTTATTTTATTTTCTACTATTTTATATCAAAGTATTAAGATTTCTCTTAATGCAAAAGACTTATTCTCAAAGTATTTATCATTTGGAATAATCTTTCAATTAATATTTCAAACTATAATGAATTTATTTGTCGTTATAGGTTTAATACCAGTAACAGGAGTAACATTACCATTCTTATCTTATGGAGGTTCATCTCTATTAGTAAGTATGGGAAGTATAGGTATTTTACTTAATATAAGTAGATATAATAATTAATTAAAATCCCTCTTGAATATTTAATTTTATAATGCTATACTTATTTAGCTTTGAAAGGGGATACATTATGAAAAAGCTTATTTCATTATTTAATTGGGATTATAAAGATGTATTAAAAGTATTAATTGGATCATTTATGTTTTGTTATTCTGTTAATGTATTTATAGTTCCTAATAACTTATATACAGGAGGAGTACTAGGTATTGCACAATTAATCAGAAGTATTATTATTGATGTATTTAAATTTAATATTACTTATGATTTTAGTGGTATTTTATATTATATAATTAATATTCCATTATTCTATATTGCCTATAAATATATAAGTAAACCATTCTTTGTTAGAACAATATTTGCCGTAACTATTCAATCATTAATGTTATCATTAATTCCAACTAATCCATTATTAGATGACATGATTGTAAATATTCTAGTAGGTGGTATACTTGGTGGTGCTGGAATAGGAATAGTATTATCATCAGGTGCATCAACAGGAGGATCAGATATTATTGGTCTTGCTCTTGCCAAAGTTAATAATAACTTCTCTGTAGGTAAACTAGGAATGATTTTAAATGTAATTATTTATACTATTGCAGGTATTATGTATGGAGTAGAAATAATGATTTATTCAATCATCTACTGTGTATGTGAAAGTTTAACAATAGATAAAATGCACGATCAAAATATCTGTTCAACTGCCTTTATATTTTGTAAAAAGAATCCTAAAAAATTAAATAATTTTATAAAAGAAGATTTAGGAAGAGACTTTACATATTGGGATGCTAAAGGAGGATATGATGATTCAAGAACATATATCATCTATACAGCTTTAACTAAATATGAATTATTAAGATTAGAAAGATATATGAAAACTTATGATGATCACGCCTTTATGGTTAAAAGTGAAGGTGTAGGAATCAAAGGAGAATTTGAAAAGAAATTCTAAATAAAAATACTGACTATTAGTCGGTATTTTTTGTTTTAGTATAAGAATTGAGTTGTCTAGTAATACTAGACAAGTAAGAATAAAAACTAGTAGTGAAGTTAAAAATGCAAGTAAATGATAGTCCCTAGTGGTGACCAAATTATAAATTAGTAATATATGACAACTATTAATTTATCTAATTTTATTATATAATGATAATAGGTGATATCATGGAACAACAAATATTAGATATATTCTATAATAAAATCGCTCAAGAAGCTCAAACAGGTAGAGTAGACTGTTTCTTTATGATGAATATGATCTTCAATTTAAATGTAGAAAATACTCAAATTACAAGTACTAAATCTATAGAAAAAGATGGTTTATTAGTCCCTACATTAAAAATAACAAACAAAGAATTATTTGATTCTTTATTAGTAGAGTATGTAGAAAAAGCCATTTCATTTTATGATGAATCTGAATTCTCATTCTTAGAAGATGTTAAATATATAACTGAAGGGGAAAATATAGAAAAATTACAAGAAGAGTATTTAATAAAATATGTTATTTGTACACTTTTTGCAAATCTATCATATTCTGATTTTATGAATCCAGTTAAATTCTTACAAGATAGAATTGAAATGTTTAATGAAAGAATATTAGGTGATAGAAGAGAACTATATATAGGGAACTTAGATAGTATCAAAGCAAGACTTCGTATTTATGAAGAAAAGAGTCCTATTAAATCTGAATCTCCACATCGTCTAAGAGGAACCTTAGAATATGATGATGGATATATCTTAGAATTACCTGAAATATATGCTGGTAAAACTGATGATAAATATATTATTTATGGTATTCAAAAAACTACAGAAGATGCACCTGTAGATGAAACTGGTTATGTAAAAGCTATTAGAAAAGGTTTAATCTCTAAAATTAATGGAGCACCTGAACACTATATTTTAATGATAATGGCATTCTTATCATTATGTCATGATAAACCAATAGAAGCAGTTCCAATTCTAATAGAAAGATATAATGCAAAAAGAATAGCTTTAAATCACAGAACAGATATGACTGAAGAAGAAAAAGATGATTATCATAATTCTCTTCAATTTAATATTACAAATGTTTTTATGAGATACTTTACTAAAATAGAAGATGTAACTACTGGTATGAATATTGATAGTGCACCATTTGATTTAGATGATAGACTTCATCTTAGTATAACTGAACCATTCTCAAGTAGAGCAGTAGTATTTAATGAACTAATGGAAAAAGTAAAAAATTTCTCTTATAGAGCAGATGATTATTCAAAATAAAAAAAGACAATTAATTGTCTTTTTTTGTTCTACTATACATATCCATTCCATAACATGGAGTAATCTTATATGTCTTTTGTTTTCTATCTAAGAATTCACTTAATACAGTTATATTATGTTCATGGAATAATATTTCAAAATCTCTTATAGATATTTCTAATTCAAAAGTAACTTCGCCTTCATAAATATCTTTAAAAGTAATCATAATATCATCAATCTTTTCAGGACTAACAAACTTATTAATTGTAATATTACCATGTGCTATAGCATTTCTAATACCATCAACAATCGCTCTATTTCTAAAGTAATCAGGATTCATATCATAATCACTTTTTAGTATTTGATAATCTGTTTGTAATATTATTAATTCACCAAGTAACTTATAATATTTCTTTTCTTCTTTATCTAAACTTTCACCCCAGTAATCAATTCCTTTTTGATTACCTTTTTCTTCTGATTTAGCTAAATTGGCTTTAGCAATATTAACTTTATCTAATTGTTTCATTGCTTCATTATGTTTACCATCACAAACCATCTTACTTTGATCAAGTGGAGCAGAGTAGATAGTTACTTTCTTAGGATTCATAAAACTAAAATCTAACTCACTAAAATCTAATTGATCAAATCTATATTCTGCATACTTAGTACCATTTAAATATACATCTTCATATGGATAAATATATAAAGCATTAAAGTTTGCAAGTAATCCAGCTACAACACACTCAACGATAGATTGATGCATATCTAAACTTTTACCTTCAAATAACTTATCAAATTGAAATTCTCCTTCAGCCATACCATTTAATAAATGCATATTATAAATAATTCCTCTAAGTATAGGATTACTTTCATAATTAGGCATTTTCTTTTGTACTGCTAAAGTTAATATATATTGTGATTGAAAATATAAGTTTTCTAAATTATAAACAGATCTATCATGTTCTAAGTAATCTAAAATACTTTCTATTTCTTCATCATTTAATTTCATTTTATGTGTATTTAAAACACATCCATTTTTAGAAGCTACTTTATTAAATAAATCAGTTATATACATAACAGTACCTTTATCATTAGCAACTTTCTTTATACCATCTAAGTAAGCTAAAAATCCTTCTAAAGCATCTTTTTCTATTTCTCTTTTATCTATAGTAGAAAATTTATATTCTCTAAATCTAGCAGTTTCTAAGAACTTTCTAGCTTCTTCTCTAGAGGAAATATAATCAAACCCTAAACTATCTAAATGATGATGTTCTGCATGTACTCTAGTAACTTCATTTGTTTTAGGATAACTTACTAGATTAACTACAGACTTACATATAAGTAAGAATAAATCATCTATATTAACTGGCATATCTATAGTACCTTTCTTATGAGAAAAATGAATAATTTTATTTTCATAATCTATACTATATTTACCATGAGCAAATTTATTTCTAATTAATGCTATTATGTTAGATGGATTACTATCAGTATAATCTCCAATTGTATAACCATCTACATCTTTTTTAGCAATTGTCTCTATAGATTTAGCTAATTCATCATCTATAATTTTAGGATCAAATTCATTGGCTGGTCCACCAACAATCTCTTTCTTTTTAACAATCTTTTCTTTTTCAGTTGTAAAATATAATGCCATTAAAGCTACTTTAGCATGAGTAATATTTACTTCATCTTTTATTAATTCTGGATTAAAAACATCGTCCCCTAAATTAGTTGCTAAATAACTATAGAATGATCCTATCCCATTATAATAATTTAATATTTCTTCGGCTTTACTACTTTCCATATAGAACACCCCTTCAAAGTAGGCATATTATACCAAATTTTAATATTTTTTGCAAATTTAATGTGTATATTACTTATGAAGGAGGGTTTATATGAATATTGAAAAGTATAATACTAAGATGTTTGAAGACATCAAACATATAGATGAACAAGGGAATGAATATTGGGAGGCGAGAGAACTTCTACACATATTAGGTTATGTTGATTGGAGAAAGTTTAATAACACGATTCAAAAAGCTAAAACTGCATGTAGTAAAAGTGAATTTAGAGATGAAGACCATTTCGTCGGCACCGACAAAATGGTATCACTAGGCAGCGGAAGTAAAAGAAAAATACAAGATTATAGGTTATCTCGTTATGCATGTTATTTAATAGCACAAAATAGCGATCCAAGAAAAGAGCCTATTGCCTTAGCTCAAACATATTTTGCTATTCAAACTAGAAGAATGGAACTATTTGAAACGGAGTATGAATCATTATCAGAAGATGAAAAAAGATTCTATCAAAGAAATCTAACTAAGAAAGGAAATTATACATTAAATCAAACTACTAAGAAATCAGGTGTTAAGAACTTTGATAAATTTCATAATGAAGGATATAAAGGTCTTTATAATGGAGAGACTGCAAACGATATTGCAAAAAGAAAGAATCTTAGATATAGGGAAGATATTCTAGATAACATGTGTAGTGAAGAACTAGCAGCAAATTTATTTAGAATAACTCAAACTGAATCTAAATTAAAAAAAGATAATATAGTAGGAGAGGATAATGCTAATAAAACTCATTATACTATAGGAAAAAATATAAGAGATGTAATAAAAAAGAATGGTGGAACTATGCCAGAAGAACTGCCAACTCCAAATAAGAGTTTAAAACAATTAGAAAAGGAAAAACATAAACTATCTAGTAAAAAATAATAATCTAAGTTATAATGAATATGGTGATAATATGGAATATTTAATGATAGTAATTACAATAACAATAGCGGTAATAATTATTAGATCTTTAAAAAAGAAAACAAATAGTACAGTAATTACATTTAAATCTACAAATGGAGAAATTCCTGAAAACATGAAAGAAATGATGGAAAAGAATTTTCAAGATATGTTTGGAAATGCCCCAGAAGGATTTAAAGATAAATTTAATTTAGATCCAAATCAAATTAGTAATGTTACAACAACTACTACAACGACGACAACTAAATATGTTAATGGAGAAAAAACACATCATGAAACAACTACAACTCATAAAAAATATGAACCATTAACTAATTGTCCAAACTGTGGTCAACCAATTGATAAAGCTACTCCTAACTGTGAATACTGTGGTACATTATTACAAAACAATATTTATAATGAACAATAAAAAAGAAGTAATTAAATTACTTCTTTATTTTTTTATATAAACTAAATCCATATTTATACATTAGATACATAAATTTATTAGTAATTAAATCAAACTCTCCAATGTATTCTTCTACATGCCCACCAAAACCTCTTTTGAAATCATATATTCCATATAATTCATCTTTAGTATCTTTAAAGTCTCCTGTAATACCATAGAAATTATATTTTTCAAATCCATTATTTAAAGCATATTTAATTAATTCCCAATGAATAGTGTAGAATGATTGGAATTCCATATACTTATCATATGATCCACCAAATAATGAAAGAATTTCTTTATTATAAATCATATAAATAATTCCACCTAAAGTAATTAAATCTCCATCTTCGTGTCTTAACTCTTCATAATGTTCTAATTTCTTTTCTAATCTTTCATTAGTTTCAACTAATTCTTTAATTTTCTTATTAGTTTTATCTATATTAATATTTTTCTTTTTCTCTTTAATTTCATTTTCTTTTTCTTCAATAATTTTCTTATTATCATCAATTTCTTTTTTAGTAGAATCTACTAAGTCTTTTACATTAAGTTCTGCTATATATATTTTTGCATTATCTTTTAATACTTCTAACATATTTTGATAATACTCAAAAGGTCTATCTATAAAGTTTCTTCTATCTGCAGTAGAATTCATAATATCTTTAAATATTTGTAATTCATCTTTTTTAATTTCTCTAACTGAAATATTCCATCTCATATTCTTACGAATTAATTGTCTAGTCTTAGATTCCATTCCATTTAAAATTTCATCTTCAGTCTTATCTTTTAAATCTAAAGCAAAAGCCCATCTAGGTTGCATATTTTCATGTTTTAAATTAAATCCTGTATGAACATAACCTAAACGTTTTAAATCTCCAACAATACTTTCATTATTAAGTCCTTCTTCAACTAAATCTCCATTAATATCTCTTTCTTTATGAATTACATAAGGATCTATTTTTACAAATATAGCATTATATTTTTTTACATAATTTTTAATTTCTTTAGTAAAGAATTCAAGTAAAGAATAATTATTATAATCTAATAAATAACCTCTAGGAGAGTAGAATAAACTAAATTTCTTTAATACACGTTTTTGTAAAAGTAAACATGCTGCTTTAATCTCTCCATCTTCTTTTACTCCAAGTAAATGACTTTTCCAACCATTCTTTTCTTTTAATTTACCCCAATTACTAGTTTGATGAAAATTTCCATATTCATTATTTAAACCAAAGTCATTAAATTCTTTTTCTGTTAATTCTACGAATTCCATTTTCATACCTTCTTTCTAATAAAAGTATATCTCTTATACTAATCAAAGTCAACCAAACCAAAAAGTGTAAACCTATCAAATTTATAATATACAACAGTATTTTTAATGATATAATTAACATAAGAATAGAGGAGTGTTTTATGTTAGAAAAGTTATTTAAATTAAAACAAAATAAAACAACTGTAATTACAGAATTACTTGCAGGATTAACTACATTTATGGCAATGTCCTATATTATTTTTATTAATCCTCAAATTTTGTCACAAACAGGAATGGATTATAATTCAATATATGTTGCAACTATTTTAGCTTCTATGATTGGTACTTTAATATTAGGATTAGTTGCAAATGTACCATATGTACAAAGTGCAGGACTAGGACTTAATGCTTTATTTACATATACTATTTGTGGTACTTTAGGTTTCACTTGGCAACAAGCTTTAGCAATGGTTTTTATATGCGGAGTTATTAATGTATTAATTACAATTACAAGTGTAAGAAAAAAAGTAATTAAAGCTATACCTTCTTTTATGCAAGATGCAATTACTGTAGGAATTGGTTTATTTATAACCTACATAGGAGTAAAAAGTGCAGGATTAATTGAATTTTCCGTATCACTAGCAACAAATGGAATTGCACATGCTTCAGATGTAGTTCCACAACTTGCAACATTCAACACTAGTGAAATTATTTTAGCATTAATTGGTATTGTAATAACTGCAATACTTGTATCAAAGAAAGTAAAGAATTCTTATTTAATATCAATATTATTAACAACAATAGTTGGTTTATTTATGGGAGTAACTCAATTACCAGATTTTAAAAATTACACATTTATTCCTTCAATTGCGCCAACATTTATGAAAACTGACTTTGTTGGATTATTTACTGCAAAAGCAGGAATTGTTGTAATTCTAATGACAATCTTTACTTTAGTAATATCTGATTTATTTGATACTATCGGTACATTTATTGGTACTGGAAAAAAATCAGGAATATTTAAATTAGATAAAGATGGAAATATGCCTGCAAACCTAGAAAGAGCTTTAATATGTGACTCTTCTGCAACTGTATTTGCAGCAATATTAGGTTCTTCAAACGTAACAACATATGTAGAAAGTAGTGTAGGAATTGAAGCCGGAGGAAGAACTGGTTTAACAGCAGTATCAGCAGCAATATGTTTTGGATTATCACTTTTCCTAGCACCATTAGTTGCAATTGTTCCAATGTCAGCAATCGCACCAATTCTAATGTTTGTTGGTTTATCAATGATTGAAAATATCGTTAAGATTGATTGGAAAGATGTTCTAATCTCAATACCAGCATTCTTTGTAATTATTATGATGCCTTTATCATATTCAATAACAACTGGTATTCAATTTGGATTTATTCTTTACGTAGTAGTTAATTTAGTAAATAAAAAAGGTAAAGAAGTCTCACCAATTATTTATATATTTACATTATTATTTATTATAGACTTTATTTATAAAGCTTTAAATTAAGGAGAACATATGAGAATAGGGATTGATATAGATGATACAATAACAAATTCATATAATAGAATTTTATCTGAATTTGAAAAATATTATAATATAAATAAATATATGTATATTAATTCTGGTATAAGTTATTATGACATTATGAAAGATACTAAAACTTTCCCAGATTATTATGATTATTGTAAAAATAATTTTGAAACAATTTTATATGATGTACCATTAAAACATAATGTAAAAGATGTACTTGATAAGTTAAAAGAAAATCATGAAATTATTTTTATAACAGCAAGAAACAAAGATGAATATACTGACCCATATTCATATACAAAAGAATTTTTAAAAAGAAATAATATTGAATATGATGAATTATATACAGATGTAAAAGATAAAGGTCAACTATGCCAAGATTTAAAAATAGATGTATTTATAGATGATGCCATCACTCATTGTGAAGCAGCAGTTAAACATAATATAAATACTTATTTATTTGATAATACATTTAATAAAAATGAAACTAGATTTAAAAGAATATATAGTTGGACAGATGCCTTAAATAAATTAGAGATTTAATAATCTCTTTTTTTATTGTTATATTTTTGTAATAATTATATAATTGAAATATAAGAATAGGAGTGAATCTATGAAAAAAATTAATTTTAATATTAAAGATAGAAAAATGTTATATGGAATACTTACTATCGCATTAGTATGTGTATTTACATTAACGATTGCATATGCAGCATTAAATGCAGTATTGACAATTCAAGGTAGTGCACAGGTTTCATCAGCAGATTGGGATATACATCTAGCAAATCCTAAAGTTACAAATGGAAGTACAACTACAACAGTACCTGAAATTAAAACAAGTTCTACATTAGAATTTAGTACTACATTAAATATGCCAGGAGATTTCTATGAATTTACTGTTGATGTTGTAAATAGTGGTTCAATTGATGCAATGATTGAGAATGTAATAAAAAATCCTGAATTAACAACAGAACAAGCAAAGTATTTAAAATATGAAATTACTTATCAAAATGGAGAATCAATTAATACTAAACAATTAGTATCAAAAGAATCATTTGTAAGGTTAAAAGTGAGAGTAGAATTTAGAAAAGATTTAGTAGCAAGTGATTTACCAATCACATCACAAACGCTAAATTTAGCATTCACAGTAAACTATGTACAAAGTGATGGTAGCGAAGATATTGTTATTATAGAAAATAACGGTAAAGTAATAAAAATTGCAAGTGGTGATTTAAATACAGTTGGCAGTGAAGTTTGTATCAAAGAAGAATGTTTTTATGTAATATCTAGCACAGAGGAAACAGTAACAATGTTAGCAAAAATGAATATAATATTAGCTGATACTCCAATGCAAAGTTTAGAAGCAGGATTAACTGCATTTGCAGGAACAACATATTTAAAAAGTATAGCTAAAAGATATGTTGATAACTACAATACATATTTAATAGCGCAAGGTATAACCCCTACAGAAACAAGACTTATTACATATGATGAATTAGAAAGCTTAGGATGCAGTAGTGAAAACAGAAATTGTAGTGATGCACCAAGTTGGGTTTATTCAACTTCATATTGGACTGGTACAGTAAGTGGTCGAGGTGTATGGGGAGTAAGAAATGATTCTGATTTTGTTTCTGCAATGAATGGACTAAAAGATACTTTTGGTATACGTCCAGTTATAATCATCTCAAAAGATTATTTTTAATTAAGAGACTTTGTCTCTTTTTTTATTTGTCTTTTTATGGTATAATAACCCTGCAAAAAGGAGGGAAGTACCATGAGTAAAATTGAACGTGCTAGAAATAAATGTAGTGGTTGGGCTATTTCTTATCCTTTTCATACTTTTGATAAAATGTATCCTTTTACAACAGAAAACATTTCAGGATACATTGATAATTTTGATTTAGAAGGAAAATCTCTCTTAACAGTTGGCTCATCATGTGATCAAATATATAATGCCTCTCTAAAAGGATGTAAAGAGATAACAATACTTGATATTTGTCCTTATACAGAAGATTACTTTCATTTGAAGACTTCTGCACTAGAAGAACTTGATTATGATGACTTCTTTAGATTCTTATGTCATAGAGGATACTATAGTATTTTATTTGATAATTTTAATGCTTTAAATAAAAAGTCTTTTGAAAAAATAAAAGAATCTTTAAAATCAAAATCTCCTGAATCCTTTGAATTTTGGAATACAATTTTATCTGAATATAGAGGTAGTAGAGTAAGACAAAGATGTTTCATGTTAGATGAAGATAGTATGTATGCAATAAAGCAATACAATCCATATTTACAATCTGAACAAGCTTACTTACAAGCAAGAGAATCTATTAAGGATACAAAAGTCCAAATCATTGAAGGTGACATTACTAAAGCAGATATTCCTGGTACTTATGACAATATTTGGTTATCTAATCTACCTGCATACTTATCTGCATCACAAATAAAAAAACTATTTGAAAGATTAAAACCTCATCTAAATGAAAATGGTAAAATGTTATTTTCTTATCTATATGGAATAACAGAAAATACCGAGTATCAACCAGAATGGGCTGAAGTATATAATCTAGATAAAATTAGAAAAACTTTAGATGATGAACTAGAACTTATAAGTTTTACTGGAGTACAAGGAGTAAAAATAGAGAATAAATGTTATCAAGATAGTGCGTTAGTCTATCAAAAGAAAAAATAAATGTTATAATTATAATAGAGGTGATATACATGGATATAGTAATAGTAGGAGCAGGAGCATCTGGTTTAACTGCCGCTATACATGCATCAAAAAATAAGAATAATAATATAACTATAATAGAAAGAAATAATGTTTTAGGTAAAAAGATTCTTGCAACAGGAAATGGTAAATGTAACTACTATAATTCTGATCAAGATCTATCTCATTATCATTCAACTAATAATGAACTTATAAAAGAAATAATTAATAGTAAAAACTTAAAAGAAGTAGAAGATTTCTTTAACTATTTAGGAATAATTCCTAAAATAAGAAATGGTTATTATTATCCATTCTCTAATCAAGCAACTACTATTAGAAATGCCCTTGTAAATGAATTAAATAAATCTAATATAAAAATACTTGATAATGAAAAAGTAACTTCTATTAAAAAAGAAAATAACAAATTTATTATCAAAACAGAAAATAATTCTATTAAAGCAGACAAAGTAATAATTTCAACTGGATCAAAAGCATCTCCTAAAACAGGAAGTGATGGTATGGGTTATGACTTCTTAAAGGAATTTAATCATACTATTATTAAACCTCTACCAGCATTAGTTCAATTAAAAGCAAATGCTTCATATTTAAAAGAATGGTCTGGTATTAGAACAGATATTAAAGCAAGTTTATATATAAATGATGAGTTTATCAAATCAGAAGAAGGAGAAATACAATTAACTAATTATGGTATAAGTGGAATTTGTATCTTTAATTTAAGTAGATTTGTATCTCGTTCTTTAAATGAAAATAAAAAAGTAAAAATAAATTTAAACTTTATACCAATGATAGAAAATATTGAAGAAACTCTTTCTAATTTAAATAAATCTAATAAAACAATAAAGAACTTATTAGATGGAATATTAAATTCTAAATTAGTAGATATAATTATTAAAATATCAAGTATTAATCCAAATAAAAAATATAATGAATTAAGTTCAAAAGAATTAAATAATTTAATAAATAATCTTACAAATTTATCTTTAGATATAACTGGTACAAATTCATTTGATGAATGCCAAGTAACAACAGGTGGTATTCCTCTAACAGAAATAAATCTATCTACTATGGAATCTAAAAAAGAAAAAGGTTTATATATAACTGGAGAATTATTAGATGTAGATGGAGATTGTGGAGGATACAATTTAACATTCGCTTGGATTACAGGTATTCTTGCAGGAAGTGATAACAATGATTAGATTAAGACAAATAAAAATAAATCTTGATTCAAAACAAGATTTAAAAAACAAAGTATCAAAACTTCTACATATAAATGAAAATGAAATATTAAATTTAAAGATAAATAAAAAATCATTAGATGCTCGTAAAAAAGATAATTTATTTTATGTATATGAAGTAGATATAGAAATAGAAAATGAAAAGAAACTACTAAGAAAATATAAATCAACTGATATTTTTGAAACACCTAATGAAGAATATATATTTCCATCTAAAAAAGAAATAGATCAACCTATAATTATTGGATGTGGTCCAGCAGGATTATTCTGTGCTTATATTTTATCTGAACAAGGATATAATCCAATTATTTATGAACGTGGAGAAAAAGTAGAAGATAGAGTAAAAACAATAGAAGAATTCTGGAATACAAATAAGTTAAATGTAAATTCAAATATCCAATTTGGAGAAGGTGGAGCAGGAACATTCTCTGATGGAAAATTAAATACTCTAACAAAAGATAAATTTAATCGTCAAAAGAAAGTATTTGAAATCTTTGTAGAAAATGGAGCACCTGAAGAAATTATGTATATTAATAATCCTCATATTGGAACAGATATACTACGTACGGTAATAATTAATATGCGTAATAAAATAATTTCTAATGGAGGAAAAATAAATTATAATTCTAAATTAGAAGATATAATAATTGAAAATAATGCAGTAAAAAGTATTATTGTAAATGGAAATACTATTCCATGTAAAAATTTAATACTTGCAATAGGTCATAGTGCAAGAGATACTTTTGAAATGTTATCTAAAAAAGATTTAGATATGTCTGCAAAACCATTTGCTGTAGGAGTAAGAATTGAACATCCTCAAAAGTTAATTGATATTCATCAATATGGAGAAAAGTATTATAAACAACTACCTCCAGCAAGTTATAAATTAACATATCAAACAAAACAAAATAGAGGAGTGTACTCATTCTGTATGTGTCCAGGAGGATATGTTGTAAATGCCTCATCTGAAGAAGGGCTACTAGCAGTAAATGGTATGAGTAATCATGCACGTGATACAGAAAACTCAAATTCTGCATTAGTAGTAACAATCTCACCAGAAGACTTTGGAAATAATCCACTAGATGGAATAAAATTCCAAAGAGAATTAGAAAGAAAAGCTTATATTGAAGGGAATTCTCTAATACCAGTTCAATTATATAAAGATTATAAATCTAATGAAAAATCAACTTCAATTAATTCAATAAATGTAATAACAAAAGGTTCTTATTCTTTAGGAAATCTAAATAATATTTTCCCTGAGTTTATTAATGAATCTTTAAAAGAAGCAATTGAATATTTTAATACTAAAATAGAAGGTTATTCTAATCCAGATGCCATCCTACTAGGAGTAGAATCAAGAACATCTTCTCCAGTAAGAATCCCAAGAGATGAAAATGGATTATCTAAAATAAAAGGATTATATCCATGCGGAGAAGGATGTGGTTATGCCGGAGGTATAACAACAGCAGCAATAGATGGATTAAAAACAGCCGAAAATCTAGTTAAATAAAAGTTTACAATGTAAACTTTTTCTTTTCGTCTTTAAAAACAAAAATATCCTTGATATAATCATTTTATAAGATAGGTGAAGTATATGGCAAAAAGAAAGAAAAGTAGATTAAAAGTAAGTAAAAGTATTCTAAGTTTATTAGTAGCAGGAACTATAACACTAGGGGCAACAGGAGTAATTGGAGGTTTAGCTTTAAAACATCAACAAGCAGCTGAACAACCAAAAGCAGAAAATAGTATAGGTCATGAAGATTTTGCTTTAGTAACATCATGGAACTTAGATGATAGAGACTTTGTAATTTTAGATATTGGAGATCATGATACAATCGAAACACATTTCCAAGATAAAAAGATTTCATATCTAAATGAACATGATATTTCTTTAGGAGTAATTATCTCAACATCCGCAGAAAAAGAAGCAGATATTTATGATGACGTAGAATATGTAAAATCAGTATTAAAAGAATACGATGTAGATTTTCCAGTATATATTGATGTAGATGGAATCATGGAAAACGACAACTTAAACTTAGAAATGAAAACTAAATTAATCAAAACTTTCGCTGAAAAATGTTCTGCCAACGGAATATATGTAGGAATGCACGGAACAGATACAAATCTTACTCGTGTAAGAGAATATTGTGGTATTAAAGATTTAGATGCCTATCTAGAAATGGATAAAGAAGAGGTAACATATCAAGGTTCATATAATGTGTATAAAGATCTAAATGGTGTAATTAGATCTAAACAAAATCTTGCAGAAATTATAACTGAAGCAGGATTAAATCAAGAAGAAAAATTTGCAAATGATGGATCATATTTCTTTAAAGCAGGAGATGATCTAACTGATATAGCTTTAAAATATGGAATGAGTGTTAATGAATTATTAAAATTCAATAACTTATCAAAAAAAGATGTAGTAGCAGGAACTAAGTTAAGAATTCCTTCTATCATTGATGCAACCATTCCTCTTGAATCATCACAATTAGAAAGATTAGATACACCAATTAGAGGAGCAGATATTTCTTATGCTCAAGGTTCTAAAATTGATTGGGATAAAATGGAAGAAAATTTTGAATTCTTAATTTTAAGAGTATCTCAAGGAACTGATTTAGATGATAGATTTGAAGAAAATGCTAGAAATGCTAACTTACATGATATTCCAATAGGAGTATATTGTTTTAATAATTATACAAATAAAAATACAGATGGTTGGGATGACTTTGTAAGAAAACAAACAAACCAAGCAGATTTTGTAATGGAATCATTAAAAAATAAAAAGATTGAATATCCAGTATATTTTGATATAGAACCACCTAATGGTGTAAATTTAAGTTCTTTATTAACAAAAGAGCAAGTACAAGAAATGTTAGAAATTTGGATTGAAAAAGCATCTGAAAATGGATATCGACCAGGTATCTATTCAAATCAATCTACATTTAAATATCTAGAATCATGCGTAGATTATAAAATAAGTGATCGTATGGAAGTATGGATTGCAGGTGGAGACCAATACTATGGGGAAACTAGAAGTATTGATATAGAAGATGTAAAACCATCAAGCGTCCTAGATAAAGACTATGGTGCTACAATGGCTCAATCTACTGATAGTGCTATCAACTCAGGAGCAGGAAACTCAAAAGGTCATGTAGATGTAAATTTCTCAACAATAGATTATGCTAATCAAAAAACTGTTTATGAAAATGAAATATATGATATCAAAGATTTCGAAAGAACAGACCTAGAATTAATGGCTATGTTTGCCGGAGCAGGAGCAGCAATGACTGCAATTGCAGGAGGGCTAATCTTTGGTAGAAAGAAAAATAAAAAACACGGTAAAAGACATTAAACTATTTGTAACCCAAATAGTTTTTTCTGTTTCTATATAAAGAAAGGAGTATTATGTAACAAATAATTAAAAGAAAAAATAAAAATAGATAAGGAGTTTAAAATGAGAAAACAAGTAGAAAAAGATAATTTAAGATTAATGGTATTTAAAAGTGCCGATGACCTAGGAAACAAAATAGATGAACATCTATTAAAAATGTATAATTTAGATAAAGAAAAATATACATTTATTACCCCTATAAAAGAAAACTTCTTTGAAGATGGACATTTCAAAATAGAAATAAATGAAACAGTAAGAGGAAAAGATCTATTCCTCCTAACCGACATAGGTAACTATTCATTAGAATATAAACTAAGAGGGGCAATTAATCATACCAGTCCGAATGATTTAATGATGGAGTTAAAAGATGGTATTGGAGCTTGCAATTTCCATGCTAAGAATATTAACATCATCATGCCACTTCTATATGCCGGAAGACAACATCGAAGAAATACTCGTGAAAATTTAATGTGTGGAATGATGCTACATGAAATTGATACTATGAGTAGAATCAAAAGTTTTATAACATTTGATGCTCATGATCAAGGTGTAGAACATGCTATTCATAATATGGAGTTTGATAACTTCTATCCAACAAATACTATATTAGAAAATTTCATTAATGATATGAGTATGAATCGATTAAAGAAAATAGTTTTTGTCGCTCCAGATAATGGTGCAACAGGAAGAAGAAATGTTTATTTAAATTCTTTTAATTCAAAATATATTCATCGTGAAGCAGGAAGTTTTGTTAAACAAAGAGATTATAATAATTTAGTTGATGGGAAATATCCAATTATTGGACATGACTACTGTGGTAATGAAGAATTAGATGGATTCACTGCTTTAGTAAGTGATGACATGATTTCATCAGGTGGTTCAATGTTTGATGTTATTGATGAATTGAAAAAACGTGGTGTTAAATACATCTACATTGCTGTAACTTATGCATTGTTTACAAAAGGAATTGATGAATTCCAAAAATACTATGACGAAGGAAAATTTGATGGATTATATACAACAAATCTTTCATATATCCCAGAAGAATATAAGAAAGCTAAATGGTTACATGTATGTGATTGCTCAAAAGATGTTGCAGAAATAATCTATAATATTCATAATGATTTATCTATTTCAGATATATTAAGAGATAAGTCATATCCAGTAAGATTACTTGAAAAGAAATTTGAAAAGAAACAATAATTTTGGTATAATATCCTTGTTATATTAAAGGTGAGAGTTAATATAATAATATAATGAGGTGACTAAATGTTTTATGGAATTTTAATTATAAGTCTTATTATTACATTATCTGCTCAAGCATTTGTATCAACGACTTATAGTAAAACTAAGAAAATAAAAAATATAAATAATTTAACAGGATGTGAAGTTGCAAGACAAATTCTAGATAACAATGGATTATCAAATGTAAAAGTTGTTGAGACTCCAGGAAGTTTATCTGATCATTATGATCCAAGAAGTAAAGTAGTGAGATTATCAAGTGAAGTATATCATTCGCCATCAATTGCATCAGTTGCAGTTGCAGCTCATGAATGTGGGCATGCTATTCAAGATAAAGATAAATATATTTTTATGAATATCAGATCATCAATTGTTCCACTAGTGAACTTTGCATCATATGCTGGATATTTTGCAATTGTTATTGGTTTTATGGCATCAGCAATGAATCTTGTATGGATTGGTATTATTATGGAATGTATAATATTATTATTCCAATTAGTAACATTACCTGTTGAATTTAATGCATCAAGTAGAGCATTAAAACAAATTAAACAATTAAATTTCTTAGACAAAAAAGAATATCGAAAAGGTCGTAAGATGTTAACAGCTGCTGCAATGACATATGTAGCATCAGTTGCAACAACTATTCTAGAAATATTTAGATTAGTTCTTATGGCTAATAGAAGAAATGATTAAGTATTTCAATATGAAATACTTTTTTCTTTGTTATTATGTTATAATATAAAAAGAAAAGAGGGATACTAGATGATGAAATTAGTAAATGATATAAAAGAAGCAAACTGTATAACTCATGGTGGTACAATGCATGCAGATGAAGTTTTTGCAACAGCTTTTCTAGAAATGTATTTAAATGATATAAAAGTATATAGAACAATGGAAGTAAATCCCGATGAATTTCCAAAAGAAGTATTAATTTATGATATTGGTAGAGGGATATTTGATCATCATCAATCAGATGCTTTAAAAAGAGAAAATGGAATAACATATTCATCTTTTGGATTACTATGGAAGACATTTGGATTAGATTATTTAAAAAGAAGAAATGTCGAAAATCCTGAAGATGTCTTTGAATCAATAGAAAAAGATTTTGTCATTGGAATAGATGCAGATGATAATGGAATATTTCCAAAAATAGAAACAGATGGTACATATAAAATAAAAACATTACCAAATATAATTAAATTATTTAATCCATCATATCAAAGTGAAGACGATTCAAATGAACAATTTATAAAAGCAGTAGCTTTTGCAAAAATTATTTTACAAGAAGAAATAAAAAGTATCATTGGAAAGACAAAAGCTAAATATAGAGTAATAGAACATTACAATAAAACAGAAAATAATATATTAGTATTAGATGAATATATGCCGTATGAAGAAACACTTCTAACTATAGATGAATCAAAGAAAATAGATTTTGTTGTATTCCCATCAAATAGAGGTGGATATAATGTTAAAGCAGTTCCAAATAGTTTTGAAGATAAATCATTTAGAAAGAATTTTCCAGAAGAGTGGGCAGGATTAACAAATGAAAAACTAGAAGAAACTTCTGGTGTTATAGGAGCAAGATTTTGTCATAATACAAGATTCTTATTAAGCTGTAATTCTTTAGAAGCAGCTTATCAATTAATTGACAAAGCCTTGTCGTCTGATATCAATAAAAATATTGACTTATAAAAATCAAGAGTTTATGATTATAACGAGGTGGCACAATGTATTATAATCCTAAGAAAGAATTAATTAAAAATGTTGTTACAATAACTTTCATTTTAGCAATAGCTGTTGTATCAACTTATTATATATATAATGAATTTGATCATTCAGAAATAGTAGACTATTCATCTGAATCATTAGATATAACATTTAAAGAAGAAAAGGGAGATGAAATTAATATTACAAATGTATCTCCTGTAACTGATTCAGTTGGTTTATCTTCTAAAGCTCATACAATTACAATTAAAAACAATCTAACTGAGGAAGCTAAATTCATTATAAAAATATCAGATAATATTGAAAAAATGGTTAAAGATGAATGTCAAGAATATTTAATACCAAAAGAGGATATTAAAATTTCAATTAGATATTCATCTGGTCAAACAGAAATATATAACTTATCAGAAATAGATGATGAAATTTTAGTGGTAGGAAAATTAAAACCATTAGATTCAGAAAAATATACAATTAGAACATGGATTAGTAATGAAAGTTCATTACCAATGGGAAGTTCTCTTCATTACCATGGTTTAATTGAAGTAGAGGAGAAGAGTGAATAATATGGAAATAGATTACAGTTTATTATTAAGTGGAATTAAAAATGAAATTTCTATTTCTAATACTTATACAATTCCAAAAGAATATTTTGAATCAACTGATGTTCTAGCATTAAATGACATTACTGTAGAAGGTAGAATTTATCTTGGACCATCAGAAGATGATATAGATGAATTGATTGAGTATATTGACTGCAAAATAAGTGGAGAAATGACAATTGCAGATTCTATTTCTTTAGAACCTATAGAGTATCATTTTGAGACAGAATATGACGATATTATTGAAGAAAATTGCAAAAAAAGTGAAAATACACTTGATATATTTCAATTTTTGTGGGAAAATATTGTCCTAGAGGTCCCCTTACAGTTTACTAAGGTTAAAGATCTCAGTGAATTTCATGGGGATGGATGGAAGTTAATTAGTGAAGACGAACTAAAAACTTCAAACAATCCGTTTAATGATTTATTAAAAGATTTTGAAGAGGAGTGATTATAATATGATGAAATTAGACATTCAAATGTTCGCAGTTCCTTTCCGTAAAGTATCAAAAACAAGAAAGAGAATGAGAAGAAGTCACAATGCTATGGAAGTTCCTGGTATGGCAAAATGTCCAAGTTGTGGTGAAATGATTAAACCACACAGAGTTTGTCCAAAATGTGGAAACTACAAAGGAAATAAAGTAGTAGAAGTAAAAGAAGCTGAATAATTCGGTTTCTTTTTTTTATCTTCTAGACATAAAAATAGAAAAGTGATACACTTATCTAGAAGATAGGTGATATAGAAGTGAGATTTATAAAAAATAAAAAAGGATTTACGTTAGTAGAATTGTTAGTGGCAATAACAATTCTAGGAATAATTATGGTAATAGCATTACCACAATTAAGCAATATTCAAAATAACAAT